>NZ_CP068083.1:0-641912 GCF_016725325.1 Sphingobacterium spiritivorum | reverse complement strand
TTCCTACGCCAGCCGACTCCTCAGGTTCATAAATATATTGTGTGAAATAGACCATATTATCGCCACTGTTCGTGGCAGCAAGATAGTTTATAATTTCAGCATCAGATACATTTGCCAGTTCTGAATGTAGATCAGTTGTAGCTGTTTCTTCTTGTTGAATACCGAAATAAGCACCCAATCCCAGTATCAGGGTAACTGAGGCCGCAGCTGCATATCGCATCCAGTTACGACGTTTCAGACCTCCGATAGGGACAATTTTTGGTTGTTCTTTTTCAAATGCTTTAGCCTGTATGTCTGCAGACAACTGATCAAAGTAATTTGAAGGAACAGTATAACCGTCTTCTTTTACTTCTGCTTTCAATCGATCTGTAGCAATACCTGCAAAAATGGAATCTTCTAATGTATTGAAGTAATCTTCCGGTACGGCAAAACCTTCTTCTTTTATCTGATCTTTCCATCGGTCTGCAGTGATATTTGCAGTGATCTGTTGTTGAAGCTGATCAAAATAGTTAGAAGGAACTGTAAATCCGTTTTCTTCTGTATTGGTTTTCAGCTGATCCATTTTTACCGCTGTCATCAGGCGGGAGTGAAGATCATTGAAATAATTTTCAGGAGTACTAAAGGATTCTTCTTCGGAGGGAGCGGTATTCAAAAGTCTGATCTGTGAGCAAAGACCGGATTCGAGATTTTCAAAATAATCTTTAGGTACGGCAAAAGGGTTTACACGCAATGATTCGGGAAGATTATTATCTTCGTTATGATCATGATATGTGTTATTTTCCTTCATAGTAAGTAGTATAGAATACACTAAGCATAAAAGGTTTAATCGTGCGTGTGAAAAAAGTGCTCAATTTTTTTCACAGCCAGATGATAAGAGGCTTTTAATGCTCCTACACTTGTCCCCAATACATCTGATATCTCTTCATACTTCATATCATCGAAGTATTTCATGTTGAATACCAGTTTTTGCTTTTCCGGTAGTGTTAACAGTGCCTGTTGCAATTTCAACTGAGCTTTATCTCCGTTAAAATAGCTGCCATCCGAAAGGGATTCGGCCAGATAGGCAGATGTGTCGTCATCCAACGACACATTCTGCTTCTGTTTTTTCTTATTCAGAAAGGTAATACATTCATTCGTCGCGATACGATATAGCCAGGTGTACAACTGAGAGTCTTCACGGAAGTTGCCCAGATTGCGCCATACCTTGATAAAGATATCCTGTACCACATCATCGGCATCGTCATGATCGATTACCATCCTTCTCACATGCCAATAAATTTTTTGCTGATATTTCTTCAACAATAATCCGAATGCTTCCTCGCGCGTGGCTTCGTCCGCAAATTTCGAAATTATTAAAGTATCTTCCATATATTGACGTTGTGGTCTTTATTATTTTCTCTTAATTACTTTCTGAGCTGCAGCAACGATTGCTTCTGCATTCAAACCGTATTTCTCCATTAACTGGGCCGGAGTTCCGGATTCACCGAAACTGTCGTTTACAGCAACATACTCTTGTGGAGTAGGCAAATGTTTCGCCAAAACCTGTGCCACACTGTCGCCCAGACCACCCAGACGGTTGTGTTCTTCAGCTGTAACTACACATTTTGTTTTACCAACAGATTTCAATACAGCTTCTTCATCCAGAGGTTTAATTGTATGAATGTTGATGATTTCTGCACTGATACCTAGTTCTGCCAGTTTTTCTCCGGCCTGGATTGCTTCCCATACCAGGTGACCTGTAGCGATGATCGTTACGTCAGTACCCTCATTCAACAGGATAGCTTTACCGATGACGAACTCCTGATCTGCAGGAGTAAAGTTAGGTACTACAGGACGTCCGAAACGTAAGTATACAGGACCGTGGTGTTTGGCAACAGCAATAGTAGCTGCTTTGGTCTGGTTGAAATCACATGGGTTGATTACTGTCATTCCAGGTAACATTTTCATCAGACCGATATCTTCCAGGATCTGGTGCGTAGCACCGTCTTCTCCCAGTGTAAGACCTGCGTGTGAAGCAGCAATCTTTACATTTTTGTCCGAATAGGCGATAGATTGACGTATCTGGTCATAAACACGACCTGTAGAGAAATTGGCAAATGTACCTGTGAATGGAACTTTACCGCCTATTGTCAGACCCGCTGCGATACCCATCATGTTTGCTTCTGCAATACCAATCTGGAAAAAACGCTCCGGAAATTCTTTTATGAAATCGTTCATTTTCAATGAACCGATCAAGTCAGCACATAAGGCCACGACATTTTCGTCCTGCTTACCAGCTTCCAGTAATCCAGCTCCGAAACCCGAACGTGTATCTTTTGATTCTGTGTATGTATATTTTTTCATTCTTTTAGTATGGAGTAGTTGGTATTTAGTCTTCAGATTTTTTCTAAATACAAATTACTAAAATCTAATATCTGATTAATAATCTCCTAAAGTTTGTTGTAACTGACCTAATGCAGATGTTAACTGGTCATCATTCGGTGCTACACCATGCCATTTGTGAGATCCCATCATAAAGTCAACACCATTACCCATTTCTGTATGCATCAGGATAACAACCGGTTTTCCTTTTCCGGTATGTGATTTTGCTTCTTCAAGACCTGCTACAACAGCAGTCATATCGTTACCTTTTGCAATTTCAAGTACATCCCATCCGAAAGCTTCCCATTTAGCACGGAGATCTCCCAGTGAAAGTACCTGATCTGTAGAACCGTCAATCTGTGCTTTGTTGTAGTCAACGGTTGCAATCAGATTGTCTATTTTGTTATGAGGTGCATACATCGCAGCTTCCCACACCTGTCCTTCCTGAAGCTCACCGTCGCCCATCAGGACGTACACCAGATTATTGTCTTTGTTTAATTTTTTTGCTTGTGCAGCACCGATCGCTACAGAAAGTCCCTGACCCAAAGATCCGGAAGCAATACGGATTCCCGGAAGACCTTCGTGTGTCGTCGGGTGTCCCTGCAGACGGGAGTTGATCTTTCTGAAAGTAGCTAATTCACTTACTTCAAAATAACCCGCTCTTGCCAGTGTACTGTAGAAAACAGGAGAAATGTGACCATTTGACAAGAAGAAGAGATCTTCTCCGATTCCGTCCATATGGAATGACGGATTGCGTTTCATAGCGTTGAAATAAAGCGCCACAAAATAATCGGTACAACCTAATGATCCTCCAGGGTGTCCTGACTGACAGGCGTGTACCATGCGTACGATGTCACGTCTTACTTGCGATGCGATTTGTTCTAGTTTGTTTATATCTGCACTCATTTTAATATTTGGTTTTCACAACTCCCGCAAAGTTAGTTATTTTTCATAGAGTAGCCCGATAAAAAGTTATTTTAATGTCTGAATTAAATTATTGACTGATAAGATGTTTACAGACGATTCTGTTCATCTGTTTTCCTTATAGTTTTATTGTTTCTGATCGTCTGATTTCCAAAGTTAAAGCGCAATGTTGCACTTATTTTCCGGGTGTCCTGATAATCCAGGAAATAATTGTTCTGATTCGCATAGTTGGTTGCAACTTTCACTTTTTCCGATTTGAAAATGTCCAGAAAATAGAGACTCAGTTCTAATTTTTTATGCATAAACTTACGATTCATAACAAAGTAGGTGGATGAAAATCCGGAAATTCTGAACGGTCCCTGTATAGAGGGGGAGTAATAAGAATTGCCAACTTCTACATTCCAGTCTGTTTTTTTATTAAGGATAAAGCTGGTACTGAGTGTTGTATTAAGCTGGTACACATCATTTTTATGAATCAGTTTATCTACACCTTCAAAATAATTTTCATTGTACATTGCCGAAAGCATTCCATTTATAGACCACCAGGGTTTGATATCCAGATTCTTGCTTATATCTATTCCTGCGCCTTGTCCCTTTTCGATATTGGTGTAGTGATAGATCAGGTTGTGAGTGGCATCATCCTGATAGGAAATTTCCATAGAAGGCCATTTCTCATAACGGTAGAACAAATCAATATTCCAGTTATTTCGGGTATAAGTCAGGTTCAGGTTATGTACAATGGTTGCGCGAAGACGTGCATCTCCCTGAAAATAGGAGAAGAGATTGTAATAGGATTTGGTCGGATTGAGCCAGGAGTAAGAAGGTCTGCTGATACGTTTACCATAGGAAAAACCGATCTGTGACTTATCATTCGTCTCGTATTGTGCATAGAAAGTAGGAAACAGTGTCAGGTAATCGGTTTTGTTGATATCGGATGGTTGCGATACGGTTCCGGTTAAGTTTGTGTATTCAGCACGCAGGCCGGCTTTGAGACTCCACTTTTTCCATTGATAGGATGCTGATCCATATCCGGCGACATTATGTTCCTGATAATCAAAATCACTGCTTTTTTCCGGTCTGAAAGCTAATTCCCCATTTTCATTGTCTGCAAATATCAGTTTACTGAATGTGCTTACGTAGCTGTATTTTCCTCCAAATTCCAGTTCCAGTTGCTTTCCTTTGTGGCTGAAATCTACTTGTGTGGAAAAAAGCCTGGTCTTATTGTCGTTGTCACTGGTAAAATGTGAAGTGGACGGAGCCTGATCTTTAAAATTAAGCTCTGTAAGGATGTCCTGATAATTAACCCTGTTATTCGTGGTGTAATAAGTGGCCCAGTCTAAGGTATTAGCGGTAGAGAATTTTTTGACCAGTTGCAGAAACAGGTTGTTGTTTTTTGTGCTTCTGTAATGATCATTGGTTGTCAGATAGTTGGATTCTACCTGCTGCTGCTGATTATAGATAAGTGTAGGTACACGGTATATTCCTTCTGAATTGGGACTGTAAAATCCATTCCAGCCAAAAGATAGTGTTAATGTACTATCCGGATTATAATCTGCTGTAAACACGTAGGTTTGTTGATTTTTATTTTCATCGATACGGTCCATTTTGCTGATCCAAGTCGTATTATCACTTGCATATTGCACATAATCGGTGCCGTAGCGAGCATAAGTTCCTCTTCCGAAATTGTAGATTCCTTTGAAATTGAACTTTTCCGTTTTGAAATAGTTGGTAAGTCCGAAAATTTGTTTGCCGTAGTTACTTTGTTCCACCTTCGCTAATAGTACACCTCTGTAGCCATACAGTTGATTCTGTTTCATTTTGATATTAATAATAGCCGTTCCGGAGGCTTCATATTTGGCAGGAGGATTCGTAATGACTTCCACCGCCTGTACATCAGTTCCCGAACTGTTCTCTAACAGGTTTTTCAATTCCTCTCCGGTAAGAGTGACCGGTTTATCATTGATCATAACCAGTATATTGCGACTTCCTTTGATACTGATGTCCGAACCGAGGACTTTGACCAGTGGCGTACGTTTCAGTATTTCCCAGCTGCTCAGTGCAGAGATATTACTGTTTTGTACATTAAATTCAAGACGATCTACTTTTCGGGTTACACGAGGACGTTTGCCTTCTACAGTTACCTCTTCCAATTGGTTTGTCTTTGCTGCCAGACGGATCAGGAACTGATTTTGTATGGTGTCGGGCTGAACAAATTCTTCGTAGGTCTGATAATTAAGATCCTTAGCACTGATATAGTAATTGGTTTTGTGGTCAAGGGAGAGCGTAAATTTTCCGGATGCATCTGTCTGTGTTTCATAGATTGTCTTGTATAAGCTGTCCATGAGCACTACCGTAACATTTGCCAGTGTTTCATTTTTATCGTTGATTACTTTACCTTGCATCTGTTTTTGCTGCGCCCATAAAAGAGACGGAAAAAGAAAGAGTATTAGAATGTGTTTCATATTTGAAGATCGTATCTGATAGGGCAAAAGTGTCTATTCAGTTTTACAGACTCGGTTAATGAAGCGTTAATGATGGGTTAAGGTCTGTTTAAGATCGGATCTACTGATTATATTTGTTTTATGAATGGAAAGCTTTCAAGGTTAATTCTTACATTTTCAATACTCTTTATTGTGCTGATCGGGATACAGGTTTATTTTATCTCTAATTCGTATCAGCTCAAACGCAGAGAGATTATCGAAGGGGTGAAGCAGAGTCTGTCTTCACTGGAGGATGATGTAGATATCTTTGACGCTAATCTGATGAAGGATGATGAAGCGCAGGAGTCTTTCTGGAAAGTTGAGAAAAAACAGTGGACAGAAAATGATTTACGAGGTTTATATGCCCGTAAGGCTAAATCTGTAGAAGGGAAACTGACCCGGTATGTGGATAGTACTTTTGCAGAGAAGGGATATAAGGTCGGGGTGATGAAAGAATTCGTGACTGTGATTTCACGCAGTACCAATCAGCCCCTTATTCAGCATCCTCTTCTGCTCTACAGAACCAGTACACCGGTTTCAAAAAAATATCTGCTGACATCTGGTAAATGGGAAACCAGTTATAACTCTACGACAACTACTGACGATAAAAAAACAAAGATATCATCTCAAAGAAAATACAGCTATCATGTGGTACGTAAGACGTATTTTGAGATCAATAATCTGCAATGGATTGTTTTTAAAGACTTGTTGTTTTTGATTATCACATCAGTATTGATTCTGATGGCAGTATTGATTTTATTCTATCTGACCTACAAAAATCTGTTGCGTCAGCGAAAGCAGATAGACGTTCTCCATGATATGATGGACAATATTTCCCATGAACTCAAAACGCCTATTGCCACCCTCAAGATTGCATCAAAAACACTGGAGCACAATACCGACCCGGAAGTTGTAAAGGTTATCGGACGTCAGGTTGATCGTCTTGAAAATATGTTGCAGCCGATTATGCAGCAGGAGAGGGGGGATGAATTGACGTATTGGACAAGTGCTGATGCGAAGGCTTTTCTGAGTGATTTTCAGTTGGCACATCCGATGATTACATTAGAGGTAGAACAACTTTTTGATCATGATCTTAAGTTGGATAAATATGATATCGAAACTATTCTCACTAATCTTTTGAGTAACAGTATAAAATATGGAGCGAAGTCTGTGTCTTTATCTTTTGAGCTGAACGAAGGACTGGTCCGGATTATTGTAAAAGATGATGGAGTGGGGATTGACAAAGTGGAGCAGCCTTATATTTTTGAGAAATTTTACCGTATCCAGAAAGATAATATACATGATACCAAAGGGCTGGGGCTGGGGCTGTATATTGTAAAGCAGATTGTCAGTAAGTATAAAGGAGAGGTGACCGTCTTCAGTGAACTTAGCAAAGGTGCGGCATTCCGTATATCATTACCTTATGAAGTATAATATTTTATTAGTCGAGGACGATGAAGACTTTGGCTTTATGCTGAAGCAGTATCTGGAACTTTCCGGTCTGGAAGTAAGGCTCATTGCTCATCCACAGGAAGCAGAGGCTTTGCTGGATCAGGATTTTACCTTTCACCTGGCTATTCTGGATGTCATGATGCCTTATATGAGCGGCTTTACACTCGCACAAAAGATTCTTAGCCGGTATCCGGGATTTCCGTTTATCTTTCTGACCGCCAAGGATCAGAAGATAGATAAACTTACAGGACTTAAAATCGGAGCCGATGATTATATTACCAAGCCCTGCGATCCGGAGGAGCTTGTGCTGCGTATTCAGAATATTGTCCGCCGCAGCCAGCCGATATTGCCTGTTGCGGAAATAAAAATCGGAACCTACATATTTGACCGGTCTAATTTTCTGTTGATTCATCCGAAGGAAACTTTCCGGCTGACCGAACGCGAAGTGAATCTGCTCCTGTATCTATGGAGCCAAAACAAACAATTAGTGACGCGGGATCAGATACTGGAACAGGTGTGGGGGACTACGGATTTTTTTACAGGGAGAAGTATGGATGTATTTATCAGCCGCCTGCGTAAATATCTGAGCCATGATCCCGAATTACAGATTAACTCCGTGCGGGGAATTGGCTTCGATGTGAGGTTATAAACGGTATAATCAGTCCTCTTTATCCAGACTTTGCCAGTAAGCCAATACCTTATCTTTGACGGAGTCTGGTAACTGCTCAAAATTAGCTGAAAAATAATCCTTTTTATAACTGTCTGTCGCTTTTGCTTCTATTGTATAGAACTGTTTTTTATGGAAGAGTAGCAGAATGACAGCATGTTGCTGATCTATATTGCTTGCTGCATTTTTGGAAAAGATAAACAGGCTTTCAGGATAATGATCTTTATCGCTGTCAAAGAATGCTTTCCGGTTGGACCAGGTCATCAGGATTTCATTGGGGAAGCAAAAGTCCTTCTTACTTTGAAGGATCCATTTATTATTCTCTTTCAGAAATTCTTCTGCATACAAAGAGTCTGTATCCGTTCCTTTTTCATTTTTTGAAAAAATATACATGCGGGTCGGGCCGTTTGTTTCTACAGCATCTGCCATCATAATACGCGTTCCGCTATATGGAATTCTGTTTCGGTCTATATTGTCTTTGTTTACCGTGATAAGGCTCACCTGGGCCTGCAGCATCGATCCGGTAAACAGAAATAATAGAATTATCAGGTACTTTTTCATAATGTTAAGCTGTTATTTGCACAGAGGTTATCTAAAGATAGCACAAAAAAACGGGAGTATTGTGTTATACTCCCGTTTTCTATATTTACGATATACGTGTTATTACATAGCTTCAGCAACCACTTCTTCTACTTCCGGAACCATTCTTTTCAGAAGGCCTTCAATACCAGATTTTAGTGTGATAGTAGAAGACGGGCAGCCACTGCAGGATCCGCGCAATTCTACGGTTACAATTCCGTTATCAAACGATTTGTAGTGAATAGCTCCACCATCCTGTTCTACTGCAGGACGTACATAGTCGTGCAATACCTGCTGGATCTTGACTTCTACTTCTGTTCCTTCAAAATTAGTGTCCTCGTCGTGATGAACTTCTTTTACGGCAAGTTCGGATTCTACTGCTCCTTTTACAAAATCTTTAAGAATAGCTTCAATATCACTCCATTCCACATCGTCCGATTTGGTGATAGTCACGAAGTTGCTTGCAAAAAATACTCCGGTTACGAAGTTGAACTTGAAGAGTTCAAATGCAAATGGAGATTCCTGCGCTTTCTCTTTATTGGGATAATCCAGACTGCCGTTGATCAATAATTTATTGACCAAAAACTTCATAGTTGCTGGATTAGGAGTACTTTCTGTATATACGTTTATGGTTGCCATAGTTTTCTCTCTAGTTATATGATGACAAATATAGGAGTTTTACTTATGCCTGCCCGTCATCAAAGCGTCAAAGGTTACAGTTCTACTCCGGTATAGTTAGATGGCGAAATTGCTTTTAACTCTGCTTTTACAGCTTCACTGACATTCAGGTTCTCCACAAATACAGCAATAGTGTCTTGTGTGACATGTGTATTTGTACGGGTCAGATCCTTCAGTGCTTCGTATGGCTGCGGATATCCTTCACGGCGCAGTACAGTCTGTATCGCTTCGGCGACTACAGCCCAGTTGTTGTTAAGGTCATCCTGTAATGCTTTCTCATTTAAGATAAGTTTACGTAAACCTCTCAATGTAGATTTGATTGCGATAAGTGTATGTGCAAACGGAACTCCGATATTACGTAATACCGTAGAATCTGTCAGGTCGCGTTGCAGACGTGAAACAGGAAGTTTCGCCGCCAGATGTTCAAAAATGGCATTAGCCATACCCAGATTACCTTCTGCATTTTCAAAGTCAATAGGATTTACTTTATGAGGCATAGCCGATGAACCAATTTGTCCTGCAGTAATCTTTTGTTTGAAATATTCCATCGAAATATATGTCCAGATATCTCTGCACAGATCGATGATAATATTATTGATGCGTTTCAAGGCATCACAGCTTGCCGCAAAATTGTCATAATGCTCAATTTGTGTAGTGGTTTGTGAACGGTCTAATCCTAAGATATTGTTTACAAAATTATTTCCGAAGTCCACCCAGTTTTGGTTAGGATAAGCAATCTGGTGTGCGTTGAAATTACCGGTAGCACCTCCGAATTTAGCTGAATATGGCACCGCATTTAATAACTGAAGTTGTTTTTCTATACGCTCTACGAATACTTTGATCTCTTTTCCCAATTTGGTTGGAGAGGCCGGTTGTCCGTGCGTACGTGCCAGCATCGGAATAGCTGTCCAT
Organism: Sphingobacterium spiritivorum; assembly: GCF_016725325.1. Lineage (NCBI taxonomy): Bacteria > Pseudomonadati > Bacteroidota > Sphingobacteriia > Sphingobacteriales > Sphingobacteriaceae > Sphingobacterium > Sphingobacterium spiritivorum. The sequence continues at coordinate 631,859 of NZ_CP068083.1, read as the reverse complement.
TCTTTCGATAGAGCTGTCAGTTCATTTACCAATTCCTGAATAGCAGGAGTATAGCTTTTCTCGATTGCTTCTTTCCAAGAATATGGAATGGCGGTATTATTAATGTCCTGAGAAGTCAGCCCAAAGTGAATAAACTCAAGAGAATCGTGCAGACCGAACTGCTCAAATTTGTCTTTAATAAAGTATTCTACAGCTTTGACGTCATGGTTAGTGATCTTTTCTTTATCCTTGATCCACTGCGCATCTTCCGGCGTGAAGTTGAGGTATAACGCTCTTAATTTTTCATTTAATGATCCGTCAAAATGTTGTAATTGTGGAATGCCGGAACCCGTCAATGCAATAAAGTATTCGATTTCTACCAGTACACGGTATTTGATCAGTGCAAATTCAGAAAAATATGCAGATAGTTCGTTGGTAGCATTATAGTAACGGCCGTCTACAGGAGACACCGCTGTTAAAGAAGATAAAGCCATGTTTGTCAATTTATTTTGACAAAAATAGCAAAACGAGCACGTATTCCCAATTTAGAGTGGTAAAAACAAAAAGACCGGTACAAATTTGTACCGGTCTTTAATGAGTTTTTTATGCTCTCAATCGGAGATTAGTGAGCAGCTTTTACTGAATCAGCGATAGAATCACCTTTAGCTTTTACTGAATCAGCTACGTTGTTCAATGAATCAGCGATAGAGTCAGTAGTAGCTTGGATTGAATCACCTAATGAATCTGCAGTTTCAGCAGTTTTAGTAGATGAGTTACCACATGAAGCGAAAGCTAAAGTTAAAGCTAAACCTAAAAATCCGAATTTGAATAAGTTTTTCATTTTTAATTTTCTATTTTAATTGAAACAAATTTGTTTATTTATCTTTAATACCCGTAACCTAAAAAGGTAACCCCGAATATTTTATTTTTTTTAATTTTTTTATTTAAACTGCTGTTTTTCTGTGTTTTAAAGTTTTAAAAAATATTATTTTTTATTTTTAAAGCGACTTGAAAAACAAATAATCGTTTAAATATGGCGCAAATATGGGATATTAATATGACGTTGTCAAGACTTTTATTTTAATTAATGTGTTTATTTTCATGTAATTATTGTAAATAACTTATAATCAGTTATTTATATTTCATTGCAAAGAATATGAAGTTAACGGGGATGCCAACTAACGGATCTTTTAATTGGCTGATTTGCTTTGTTTTAAAAGAATTAGTGGGGACACCAATTGACGCATCATCTTCTATTTACCTTATTCTTCTTAGTCGGTAAAAGGTGGTTATGCTATACAGTTGGCGGTGACACCAACTGACGCACTTTTTAATTGACTGATTTACTTTGTTTTAAAAGAATTGGTGGGGACAGCAATTGACGCATCATCTTCTATTTACCTTATTCTTCTTAGTCAGTAAAAGGTGGGTATGCTATACAGTTGGCAAGGATGTGAACTGATGTACTTTTTAATTGACTGATTTACTTTGTTTTAAAAGAATTGGTGGGACAGCAATTGACGCATCATCTTCTATTTACCTTATTCTTCTTAGTCAGTAAAAAGGTGGTTATGCTGTACGGTTAGCAAGGACGTGAACTGATGTACCTGATATTGTGTGGCAGCTACTTCTCAGGTGACTGTGAAAAGTAGTCCTATTATTTTTCAATAATAAAAACTAAATTAAAAGGCTCTTTGTTGTTAAAGAGGTTTAAACCGATACAGTTATGTTTGATAAAATAAAAAATATGATGGGCCTGATGAAGTCTATCGATCTGGAACAAATTGAAAAAATATCAAAGAAGATAGATCTGAAACAGGTAATGGAGGCTATCTCTAAAATGGATGATAAGCAATTGCAGGCTGTAACCAAAATGCTGACCGGAGGAGGTAAGAAGAAGGAGCTTCCGCCGATCAATGGGGATTTTTATGATATTGATGCCAAATTAGGTCCGGAGGATCGTGCACTTCAGCTGAAAGTGCGCTCTTTTATGGAGACGGAGATCAAGCCAATCGTCAACAATTACTGGTTAAGAGATGAATTTCCTTTTGAGATCATTCCCAAGTTTGCCGCTCTGAATATCGCCGGATATACATATGAAGGATATGGCTGTGCAGGAGGAACTTCCCTTATGGAAGGTGTTGTTGCAGCTGAGATCGCGCGGGTAGATGCTTCTATCGCTACTTTTTTCGGGGTGCAGAGTGGTCTGGCAATGGGATCAATTTATATCTGTGGTTCAGAGGAACAGAAACAGGAATGGCTGCCGAAGATGCAGAAGATGGAGGTGATCGGTGCTTTTGGCCTGACGGAGCCGGAAGTAGGGTCGGGAGCTGCAGGTGGTCTGACTACAACCTGCCAGAAGACAGAACAGGGCTGGGTACTCAACGGGCAGAAAAAGTGGATCGGTAATTCTACCTTTTCGGATATTACGATTGTGTGGGCCCGTGATCTGGATGACGGAGAAGTCAAAGGATTTATTGTACGGAAGGATACACCCGGATTTGAAGTAGAGAAGATAAAGGGTAAAATGGCTCTGCGTATCGTGCAGAATGGCTTGATTACGATGACAAACTGTGTGGTAGCAGAAGCTGACCGTTTGCAGAATGCCAACTCTTTTAAAGATACGGCCAAGGTGTTGCAGATGACACGTGCTGGTGTGGCCTGGATGGCTGTAGGTTGTGCGCGTGGTGCATATGAAAATGCGCTGGACTATACCCGTCAGCGTAAGCAGTTTGGTAAACCTATTGCCGCATTTCAGCTTATTCAGAACCATCTGGTAGAAATGTTGTCCAATCTCACCGCGATGCAGACACTTGTATTCCGGTTGTCTGAATTACAGGATGCCGGACAGCTAAAAGATGAACATGCTTCTCTGGCAAAAGTCTTCTGTTCGCTGCGGACGCGCGATATCGTATCCAAGGCCCGGGAAGTCATGGGAGGAAATGGTATTTTATTAGAATATAATGTGGCTCGTTTTCTGGCTGATGCTGAGGCTATTTATTCGTATGAGGGTACCAAAGAGATCAATTCTCTGATCGTCGGAAGAAGTATTACAGGGTTCAGTGCATTTGTTTAGCACGATAATTGTAACGAAAAAGTGATAATCTGAAATGCTGTACGGCATTTCAATGAATAGTTACTTTATATTATTTAGTTATGATCAAAAAGATTTTATTAACCTCTTGTGCTGTGGCCTTGTTGTCATCAGTAAGTTATGGACAGTTTAAGCTGAATTCAAAGACCGTTGGTTCTGCGACTAAAGCGGTCAAAGCAGTGACCCTGAGCAATGAAGATGTAGTAAAATATACGAAAGAGTATATCAAATGGATGGATGAGAACAATCCGGTCGCTCCGGATAATGATGAACTGGCTATCCGTTTGAAAAAATTGACTTCGGGTTTGAGTAACTATGACGGACTTGACCTGAATTTTAAAGTATATCTGGTACGTGATGTGAATGCATTTGCCTGTGCTGATGGCAGTGTCAGAGTATGTGCCGGATTGATGCAGGCGATGACTGATGAGGAAGTATTAGGCGTTATCGGTCATGAGATCGGTCACGTGAAGAATGAAGATTCTAAAGATGCTTTCCGTACAGCTTTGCTGACTTCGGCATTGAAAGACGGTGTATCTTCACAGGGAGGTACTGCAGCAGCTCTTTCTGATTCACAACTTGGGGCTTTGAGTGAGCAGATCGCAAACTCAAGTTTTTCCCGCAAACAGGAATCACTTGCCGATGATTATGGATACGAGTTCCTGAAAAAACAGAAATCCAATCCATGGTATATGGCTAAAGCTTTCGAAAAACTGAATGAAATGTCAGGAGGGGAGAAGCAAAGTGCAACTCAAAAACTGATGTCTTCTCATCCGGATACACCTAAGCGTGTAGAGACTATGTCTAAAAAGGCGGAAAAGGAAGGCTTTAAAAAGCCTGAATAACAGAAATTATCCGTTATAAATAAAAAAGTGGCGGTTTCCATATGGAAACCGCCACTTTTTATATGATCAGAACCGAGGTTCTATTTTTTATTTTTCTGTGCCTGTTGTTGTCTCATCATTTCTTCCATTTTAGATTGGAAAGATGATTTTTTCTTTTCAGACTCCGGTCTTTTTTTATTCTGTTCGATCTTCGCCAGAATTTTGTCATCATCTACGAATGAACGAATCAATAATTGCGTCAGGAATGTAAATACCGCACCTAAGAAGTAGTAGTAGTTAAGACCTGCCGGGAAACTGTTCAGGACAAAGAAGAAAATCAACGGCATAAAGTATCCGATATATTTCATTTGTCCGGTTGCTCCGGATGTTGCATTATTATACCAGGTAGTCAGTAGAGTTGTCAATGTCATAAGCACACACATTAAAGAGATGTGATCGATACCGAAGATTGCCGGGAATGTGATTGGCGAATCGTAGGTTGACAAATCTTTTACCCACAGGAAGCTCTCTCCTCTTAATTCGAACAGGTTCGGGAAGAAGTAGAAAAAGGCGATGGTAAACGGCATCTGCAGTACCAGCGGGAGACATCCTCCCAGTGGATTTACACCGGCCTGTTTATATAATTTCATCTGCTCCTGTTGTAACAATACGGCATTATCTTCACCTACTTTAGCTTTTATTTCATCCAGTTGAGGCTTCAACACGCGCATTTTGGCCATAGACTGGTACGACTTGTAGGTCAGCGGGAATAAGACACCTTTTAACAGGATCGTCAGAATCAGGATCACAATACCATAGCTCATGTGGAATCCGTCCAGGAAGTTGAATACCGGAACCGTGATCCACTGGTTGATCCAGCGCATCGGACCCCAGCCCATATTGATGATACTGTTTGAACCGTCGTTCTGTGCTTTCAGGATATTGTATTTGTTCGGACCAAAGAAGAAATTAAAAGAATACTGGTTGTCTTTCTGGTTTGAAAAATCAAGTTTTGCTTTAGCACTGTATAATTTTACGATATCTGCTTCAGCAGCGGTCTTCACATCCAGATCAGCAGAAGCAAAACCTGTCTTGCTGGTCAGAATACTTGAAAAATAATGTTGCTTGAATGCGATCCATGTTAATCTTTTGTCCAGCTGATCATCATCATCACCTGATTCTTTTAAGTGATCTACATTGTTTTCTGCAGTTTTGTAATAGATAGAGGACTTATCACGCTCTCCTTTTACATTTTTCTCTTTCTGGTACAATACAGCTCCCCAATCCAGAAGGATTGTTTTTTGATCCTGAGGGATCAGGTTCTGTAAACCTACTGCATTGACATCCAGTCCCAGATTGTAATCATCGCCTTTCAAGGTATAGGTGTACTCGATATATTGCGCATCATTATAGCTCAGTCTGAATTTCACTGTCTTTGAATCTCCTTTGCTTACCGATACATCAGCATCTGTCGTCTGGAAATTAAGATTGTTGGTGGAGATATTCTGACCGGCAGCGTTGAACATCAGACCAAATCTGTTGTTATTCCCGTCAAACAGGATTAACGGAGATCCGTCGAAATTCTTTTCGTTTTTCAGCTCAACAGATTTTACACGACCACCTTTAGAAGTGATCTTTGCAATGATCTTTTCGTTTTGCAGGGTGATAATTTTTTCTTCACCGTATTTTGCAGCTCCGAAAGGTTTTTTCAGTTCGGCTGAATCTACCTGATTGGTATTAACAGCAGTTTTCGCTGGTGTTTTTGTTGTGTCAGCTACCGGAGGTAAGCCTTCTTTGACTCTTTTCAGAGAGTCTTGCAGTCTTTGTTCTTGTTTAATCTCCGATTCTGAGGGTTTCATTAAATAAAATGATCCACCTAAGATGGCGAAGATTAGGATTAAACCAATTAGGGTATTTCTATCCATCTTTAATTATTAATTTCTATTCAATATTATCCGCAACTGCTTATTTTGTTGCTTTCGCTTTTTTGCCTGCCAAAGAAGCGGCTACAAAGCTAACAAAAAGTGGGTGAGGATTTGCAACAGTTGACTTTAATTCTGGATGAAATTGTCCGGCTACGAAAAATGGATGGTTTTTCAGCTCGACTATTTCTACAAGACCTGTCTTCGGATTAAAGCCTGACGCGATCATTCCGGCTTTTTCATATTGCTCCAGATACGCATTATTGAATTCGTAACGGTGACGGTGTCTTTCTGATATTTTTGCTTTCCCGTAGATACCGAATGCTTTTGTTCCTTTTTTGATTTCACAGTCATATGCACCTAATCTCATGGTTCCACCCATATTTTTGATGTTTTTCTGTTCTTCCATCAGGTTGATCACCGGATAAGGCGTGCTTTCGTCCATTTCAAAGCTGTTTGCACCTTTCAGACCCAATACATTGCGTCCGAATTCAATTACTGAGCATTGCATACCCAGACAGATTCCGAAGAAAGGAATGTTATTTTCTCTCACATACTGAATCGTTGTCAGCTTACCTTCCAGTCCGCGTTCTCCGAATCCCGGAGCAACTAATACGCCATCCATAGCTTTTAGTTTGTCCTTCACATTTTCAGGAGCGACACTTTCAGCAGCGATATAGTGTACTTTTACTTTGCATTCATTGCTTGCACCGGCATGGATAAAGGCTTCCGAAATGGATTTATATGCGTCCGGCAATTCAATATATTTACCTACCAGCGCAATATTCACTTCGTTTGTAGGATTTTTCAGTTTACCAAGGAATGTTTTCCAGTTCGTCAGATCCGGATCATTTTTGGTAGAAAGTTTCAATTTGGTCAATACAGTTTTATCCAGCTGTTCTTTCAGCATCAATAACGGTACATCATAGATTGTAGATGCGTCGATCGATTCGACTACGGCATTGATATTTACATTACAGAACAAGGCCAGTTTCTTACGGATATCCTGTGAAAGAGTATGTTCTGTACGGCATACCAGAATATCAGGTTGTACCCCATATTCCAATAATGTTTTTACCGAGTGTTGTGTTGGTTTTGTTTTAAGCTCACCTGCTGCAGCAAGGTAAGGTACCAGTGTCAGGTGGATGACGAGAGAATCGTTATTGCCCAATTCCCATCTTAACTGACGTACAGCTTCAATAAACGGAAGCGATTCGATATCACCTACAGTTCCGCCCAGCTCTGTGATCACGATATCGTATTCACCGGTTTCACCCAACAGTTGCATACGGCGTTTGATCTCATCGGTGATATGCGGGATTACCTGTACGGTTTTACCCAGATAGGCGCCTTCACGTTCTTTTTGAATGACATGCTGATATATTCTACCAGTCGTGACGTTGTTAGCCTGAGAAGTTGCTACATTCAGAAAACGCTCGTAGTGTCCGAGGTCAAGATCTGTTTCTGCACCGTCTTCGGTAACATAACATTCCCCATGTTCGTACGGATTCAATGTTCCCGGATCGATGTTAATGTAAGGGTCAAATTTCTGGATGGTAACCTTATAGCCACGTGCCTGGAGAAGCTTGGCAAGAGAAGCTGCAATAATGCCTTTCCCTAACGACGAAGTAACGCCGCCCGTAACAAAAATATATTTAGTCATAGCAATTTTGGATTTCGAACTAAAAAATATGGGGGGATTGGTCCCCATTCATCAGCTTTATGTACGGGATACAAAGATAGAAATTTTTTCTGGATGTCGTGTTTTTTCCTGTCTGAAAAAGTAAAATGTTTCTGCAATCTCCGGAAAATAAAAAATGGCTATTAAACCTGTAGGATATATCTCCTTCTGCCGATGAGATTAGCCTACAGGTTTTTAATGGGTATATATTACCCGAATTTTATTTTTTTAATGGCTTTGAGTACGTCGGCATTAATTTCGGATTCACCGAATAAGGACACTCCTGCGGCACCGTTTTCTTTCGCCAGCTGAATAGCGGTTTCCAGTTCGTGTACATCTTTGAAATCCGGTAAATAGAGACCTGCATACAGCGGAAACTTTTTATGCAGTGTATGGACACCTTCTGATACAGCTTCGCCGATCCAAGATACCGGCTCCCTGTAAAATCCGTGATAGATCATCGGAAAGACAGCAGACAGATTCCAGTTGGTCCAGTCCTGACGCACGATGCGTTTGGCCAAGTCCGGGGTAGGGAATACGGCTGCAGTCAGGGGTTTATGGTATTCTTTAGCGACTTCAGCGATACGGTTTACGACATTATTGATCTGGCGGTAACGAAAGCTGCGCCAGGAAAGGCTTTGTGCCGGATATTCCAGTTTATCGATGTCGATTCCTGTTTCTTTTTTGAAAGCATCTTTGCTGAATTTGCTGTAACAGAAGTCATAGTCCGGCAGTTCGCTGCTTTGATCCAGTTTATAGTTCTGCCAAAGGTTGACCGGCAGTACCACATCCGGATAGCGGATATAGTCCAGGTGCAGACCGTCTACATCTTTTTTCTCCAGTTGCTCCCTGGCCTTGTCCTCCAGGTATTTGGGAACATCCGGATGGGAGGGGCAGAGGAAGCGGTAGTAATTGACATAAGCAGGGTCTGTAGCGCATGATTTCCCCGATCTGGAAACTGCGTACCATTCGGGATGAGCCTGCAGTAATTCTTTCTCTCCTCTGTTCATGGTCCACATCCAGCGATGGGTCTGCAGTCCCTGCTCTTTCGCTATGGCAAAATGTTTTTCTGAATAATTCTCGAAAAGCAGTCCGACTACTCCTGCATCTTTCCATGACTTATATCTTTCTTTTAATGTGGCAGAGGTATCTTTTTCATTGGGTCTTACCCAGAACCAATAATCAAAATTGAAAGAATGCTGTGACGATATTCCGGCTATCACATCCGCAGGTTTGAGACTTAGCGCTGCAACACTTCCGGCAGCCAGTTTTAAAAAATTTCTTCTGTTACTCATGAGGTTTATGGATTAGTATCAAAATTTCCCTTGCTGTCTACTGTAGCAGTCTGTCTGGGATTGGACTTGCTGCGCAGGAGCAGGCTATAATAGTTTTTTTGCGAATTCGTCAACAGTTCAACGTCATAGGTTTTCAGATACGGCTGAATATGTGTCGTATAGGAGGGCAGATGACTTAGTTTGGACGTATAGACCTTATTCTTGTCAAAATACAGTTTTTGTAAATAATGGATATTCCAGCTCAGTTTGGATATCGCATAATAAGGAGGCAGTTCCGGTACGGTATCCTGTTGCTCGGTTACAAACTGGATATAGCCCCAGCGTTCCGGATAGTGCATATTGATGACTCCTATCGGAGACCATACCCAGTTGTCTTCTTCTATGCGTTTATTGTTTTTTAATTTTCTGCTGTATTTTCCGTTCTGGATTTCATGTTGCCACTGCACACGTGAAAAATTGATCTGCCAGTAATCTTTTGGCTTAGGGGCATTGCCCGGCCCGTAAGCCCGTAAGGATTCAAACGGAATAGCCATTTCTACGGCCCAGTACTTGTCTGTATTATCCGGATTATTGACTGTTCCTTCGTTGTGGACAGCCGAACGCAATCCTTTAACATCCCAGTGTACGAGTGCATTTCCGCCAAAACGGTAGGGCTTCGATAGCAACAGGTCAAAGATGGTATTGAGTACATTGACCTCTATTTCATAATATTCACTTTGGTGGATATTAGGTTTGATAAAGATCTCAAAGTCATTGTTGTGGTATATAATCTCGTCATGCTTCTCGAGATTACCCCATATGTGCGGCTCTTCCATCTGTGCATATACATACAGGTATTCGTCATCCCAGAGCATCTTGACCTGTGTCTTATAGGTCGGATCCGGAAGCTGTTTTCCCTGTATATCGACAAAAAGATTTGTCCAGGCTGTATTCTGCCAGTCTTGTTCGCTGGCTTTTCCGTCAATTTCTACCGGCTTTTCCGTTTTTACTACAGCATAGGTCTGAGGTATGCTTTGCAAGGCCTCGAACTGGGCTGTATTTTGTTGACCGGAACAGGGGGAAACCAATAACAGTGTACAAATAGTCGATAGCAGAATGTTTTTCATGTATAGGGCTAATAATAAATGTTGAAGTTAAAGTAAATTGTTTTAGCAACGAAATTCTGGCCATTCTGTAAAAGAAATGTTGCAACTAAATTTTAGAACTCTTTTTCCCAAATATCAGTCTGAAAGTATAACTTTAGTACGTATATAAATTAGATAGTTTTTATGGAATATAGAAGAATGGGAAAGACGGGGCTCCAACTGAGTGTGCTTTCCTTCGGATCCTGGGTGACTTTTGCCCGTCAGACGGATGATCAGCAGAATGATCGCCTTATGTCTGTGGCTTATGATGCGGGGATCAATTTTTTTGATAATGCAGAGGTTTATTCCAACGGCTTGTCGGAGGAGATGATGGGACGTATCCTGAAGCAGAAGGATTGGGACCGTTCATCTTATGTCGTATCCAGCAAGGCTTTTTTTGGCTGGAAGGGTGCGGATAAAAAACCTAATCAGCATGGATTGAGCCGTAAGCATCTTACGGAGGCCTGCCATGAGGCGCTGACACGCCTGCAGGTGGAGTATCTGGATTTGTATTATTGCCATCGTCCGGATAAGAATGTGCCGATTGAAGAGGTGGTGCGTACTATGAATACGCTGATTCAGCAGGGTAAGATTCTGTATTGGGGTACGAGTGAGTGGTCTGCTGCGGAGATTGTAGAAGCACATGCTGCAGCAGGTAGACTGGGACTGGAAGCTCCTGCCGTCGAACAACCGGAGTATAACTTGTTTAACCGCCAGAAGATGGAGGCGGATTACCTGACTATCTTTAAGAATCTGGGTATGGGAACTACGATCTGGAGTCCGCTGGCTTCGGGTTTGCTAACCGGAAAGTATAATAACGGTATACCGGAAGATTCGCGTCTGGCACTGGAAGGCTATGGCTGGCTTAAAGACAGAGCACTGGCACAGGATAAACTGAACAGGGTAGAGGAGTTGGGTAAACTGGCGGTGCAGTTGGGTGTGTCGTTGCCTACATTGGCGATTGCCTGGTGTGTCCGCAATCCAAATGTCACTACGGCTATCTTAGGTGCGACCAAGGAGAGTCAGTTGCTGGAAAATCTGAAAGCACTGGAGGTATTGCCGTTACTGACACCGGAGGTGTTAACGCAGATCGACGATATTATGCAGACCAAGCCATTTGTATCCGAATATTAATCCGGGTACAGTAAAGTAAACATAAAAAAGGCTTTGAAGTATCTTCAAAGCCTTTTTTATGTTCGTTGAGTAAATAATTATACTCGTCTTGTTTTGATACGAGCAGCTTTACCAGTACGATCGCGTAAATAAAATAATTTCGCACGACGAACTTTACCGTAGCTATTTACTACAATTTGGTCAATGTTAGGGGAATTTACAGGGAAAATACGCTCAACACCAATACCGTTAGAGATTTTACGTACGGTGAAAGTTGCATTAGTACCTTCGCTGTTTAATTGGATCACCACACCTTGGTACACTTGCACACGCTCTTTGTTTCCTTCGCGAATTTTATAATGAACGCTGATGGTATCTCCTGCTTTGAAAGCGGGAATTTCGTTTTTCGTAACCGCTTGTTCTTCTACAAATTTTACTAAATCCATGATTTCGAGTAATTAATAACGATTTTGTCCTGTAAAAATCGGAATGCAATATTACAGCTTTTTTTTCAATTTCAAAAATACTTTTTTCAAAAAGTTGAGTTCTTGTATTTCGGATACAAAAGTACACAATTTTGCGGGTATTATATAAGATGTAAATAATATTTAATAAAGTTCGTTATGAGTGGGTTACAGATATATTTGGCCGAGAAGTCAAAAAATATTTGACAAAATGGTTTTTCGCCGTATATTTGTGCCACAGAAAATAAAGGTGATACCTTTTCGGGGTGTAGCGTAGCCCGGTATCGCGCCACATTTGGGATGTGGAGGTCGTAGGTTCGAATCCTGCCACCCCGACTGAAAAGCTCTGACGAAAGTCAGGGCTTTTTTTTGTTTTCGGCGGGATGAGAACCGTTGGTTCGATCCGCAGGAGGCTCAGGGATTGTGTTTGGGGCGAGAGGGGCTGAGCCAATCCTGCCACCCCGACAATAAAATCGAAGCTCTCTGTTTAACGGAGAGCTTTTTTTGTTTTCAGAATTTGTCAAGCTTGCTTTAGACAGATTTGAAAACAAAAAAAGGATCATACCGAATTGTTGGAGGATATTGTGTCTGAGAACTGCTTCTCCATAGTTCACAAGGATACTTTAATGTTCCAATGTCTCAATTGTTTGTTCGACGGTGACCTTTTTAAGAAAACTGGAACAGATTAATAAGGATTCGGATCTAAAACATTTAATACAAAGTTAGACATGCAAAAAGGAAGGACAATATCGTCAATCCTTTTTCCTGTTAGCCAAAGCTTCTGTTTAACACAGAAGCTTTGGCTAACATAAAAAACTATACTGGTAACTTAGCTACAGCTTTTCCTTTCATTGCCTCATTCACCAAGTAGCCAACTAAAACGGCAAATGGAGTAATATCCTGCTCTACACTTGCTTTTTCAAGTGCTTGCATATATTCATCTCTCCGTTCGACGGGTATCACTGTCCATGGATAACCGCCAGAAGCCAGCATAACATTCATCATGAACCGTCCTATACGTCCATTGCCGTCCATGTAAGGATGAATGAATACAAATATGAAATGCCCTAAAAGGGCTCTTACTGAAGCTTCGGGTTCTTCTTCCAGCAATTCAAATAATATGGGCATTGCATCTCTCATCGCATCTACGTTAAGCGGTACATGTTTGGAATTTCCTATATATACCTGATGGTTACGATATCCAGCCAGATCAGAGGCTGTGAGGAGTCCGGCAGTTACACTTGGGTCAAACAATTCTCTGTACCATTTTGAATGATCCATATCTACCTGTCTGCCGGCATTTTTTCCTAGTAATATAGCTTTTATACTCTCTTTTACCGATAGAAAAGCCTGATAATAACCTCTGGCAGCCATCGCATCACGTTGTTTGCGGTCTTCTTCATTTTCCTTAACACTCCATTCTCCTGAACTGACCTTGGCAATAAGTTCGGGCGTTACGAGGTAACGCTCAATCGATAATGAATGGTAGGCATCTGTCATATAGATGTCATCTATGTTTTTTATAAACGTATCGTGGTCGGCAGGAATGCCAGGTAAAGGAGGAAAGTGTTTGATCACAATTTCACGCATTTGTATCCACATCAGACGTATACGATTGGCATAAGGCGAGCGCTCGCGGACAGGTAACTTGAGGTCCAGTTTGCTCTCAAAAGGATCTTCTTCGCGGATATCATAGTCCGCCTGCTTAAAGGTATCCATGATTTGATCAGCTATCTTTTCTCTGTCAATATTCCGGAAAGCTCCAGCAAGTCGTCCGGCCAAAGTAGTATGCCCCTTCTCTAGCAGTATAGGTAAAACCTCAGAAGCATCCCGGATAAGTGACAGTGCTGTACGAGCATCAATGGCGTAACGGGTATATGTAATGGGAGAACTGTAGATCAATGCTGATTGTAGGGTGTATATCCGGATACCATTTGGAGTTACAATGAGCTGATCTGTCGATGGTAGTTCTCCACGTATATTGAACAATGAAGTGTTATGCGGGAATGATGTAGGGTTATTGTTTCCTTTAGGCGAACGGACAAGCAATTGCTGTGGTACCGACTGATTTCCTGCATGTAATAATAGCGACTGATCGGCGGAGAGACACCAATTATTACCATACCTTCTTTCCAGAAATACAGTAATAAAATCCCAATAAGAGCTATACCAGGCAGTCGTTTCCCCATCCTTTTCTTCCGGACTAGTGGATATATACCATCCTTTTGCTACTTCTCTTATAAAGCCATTTTTCGAAAGTATCTCACGATATTTCCGATTTGGCATATCATCAGTATGAATACCTGTAATACCTTTGTCCTGTAAATCCTGTAAGAATTTTAGAGCTTCTACAAATCGTTCGCGTGGTGTTGCCATATCCTTATAAATTTATTAAACACTGTTGTGTTATTTTTATTAAATGTAGACGTGACAAATTTATTAAATATTGTTGTGATGTTTTTATTAAATTATGTTATGCTGAAAAACACATCAGTTTAATTAAAATGTACAATTCAGTAAAGCTTATACCATAGAGTTGTTTAATTCAGCTAGAATTATCTTTCACTTGTCGTAACTAAGTGTATGAAAAATCATTCATAATATCAACTTTTTTCAAATGTTTTCAGTGTGTTTCGTTATCCATATACGGATAATAATTTATTTGTAGCGATTGTTTCATTTTAGCTTATGGTATTTATTGTAAGCTGTTAAAATGTAGTTCGTTGTATAATATTGGGGGCAGTAGGGTGAAATACATCTATAAAGAAAGGTTGGCGAAATGTTTTGTATATTACCTTCGTTAAAAAAAATGTTGAAAATAGAAACAAAGAATGGCTGAAAGTAGAAAATCTCCATTTTCATACTTATATTATGCTCATAAAAGTAACATAATATCAAGAAGATAGTGCTAAAAAAGCCTTTACATAACATCGTATTGGCGAAATGGAGGGATAATGTAGAAATTGAAGGTTTCTCTTTTTTTATAAATTTAAAAAATAATAAAAGGTTGTTTTTTTAGGTTAGTTCAAGATTGAAAGTTTTCACTTTCTAATCCGTCACTATCACCAATACACGCCCTGTTTTACGCAATATGCAGAAAAATCATAGTAAAATATTGATTGAAGAAATTAAATCTAACTTAAGACGTTATCATGAACTAATTGAAAAGTTTGTTGATAAAAATCAATTATCTGCTGAACAAAAGAATGCAATTTTTAAGTCTCTAAACCCGCCTCTTGACGAAGATATAATTAGTGACTTCGAGCACAACAATAATGTGCAGCTACCGGTTGAATATAAACTTTTTCTTACTGAAATTGGAAATGGAACCGGAAGCACTTGGGATGATGCCGGAATTGGGCCGGATCTCGGAATTTTAAAAGTGACATTTGACAAAGAACATTGTTTTATTTTTGATGACACCATAACAGACCTGGAAAATACATTTCAATTTGAAGAGGAATATAACGTAGAAAACTGGGAATATTTGTATAAGAAATTCACCAACTGGTTTGAAAAGTATACCAGCGAGTTTAAAAATGATCTTTTTCAACTAAGGGAGCCAACTAACGAGGAATTTGAAAAATTTATAGCCATAAACGGAGAGAATCCCCGAAATGAATACTATGAAAAAATTGAAGTAAATGGAGTTTTACCCATTTGTGGAATTGGTTGCGGAGAATACTATTTCATTGTAATATCCGGAAATTGTAAAGGTGAGATCTGGATTGATTTTCGCGATAATTGGGGAGGAGTTGCTCCCGTTTTAGATAAAAACGGGAACAGACAAAAATTTGACGCCTGGTATAATGAATGGCTAACGCTGGAAATTGAAGAACTGCAAAACAGACTCTGAAACGCTACTGCTAATTATGAGGATTTCATAAAATGGCGGTTTAAGGGAGAAATTGAAAGTTTCTCCTTTTTTCATAAATTTAGAAAATAGTAAAAGGCCGTTGCTTAGGTTAGTGCAAAATTGAAAGTTTTTATATTCTAATTCGCCACTATGCGGCCATTTACCACTAATTGTAAAATGACACGACTGAAACAAAGATATGGACTACTAATTACAGGGATTACTCTCGGTATCGCATATGGACTCGTGACAAGGTTGGTGTTCGGACAAAAAGCAACTTTAGCTTCGGTGACTTATCTGTTTATCATTCCGACAATTTTGGGAATTATTCCTTTAATGTTTGCTGACAATGACAAACTCAAATCGTACAAGAACATTATTTTTATTCCTTGGCTGACAGTTTCGACTTTCTTTTTGACAATGTTCTTATTTGGTATTGAAGACTTCATTTGCTTGTTGGTTCTGGCAGCACCTTTTTTTATTTTAGGAACAATTGGAGCATTGATTTATAGGATATTTCAAATTAACAGACAAAAAAGTAAAGGAAAACTATTGACCTTGGTTTTACTACCCTTTCTATTTGCACCAATTGAAGAATACATAAAAAGTCCTACTAAAATTTACAATGTAAAAAGTGAAGTTATTATTGATGCAACACCTGAAAAAATTTGGAATAATATTGTAGAAGTTCAGACAATTGATCGGAAAGAATATAATTCAGGATTTTTCAATTCAATCGGAATTCCCCGACCAATAAGTGCAACTGTAGACAAAAAAAGACTTGGCGGACAAAGAATAGGGAATTTTGAAGGTGGCTTAATGTTCATTGAAACAATCACGAAATTTGAAGAGAATAAGAAAGTTTCCTTCGACATAAAAATTGATCCTTTAACGGTTCGACAAAAAGTATTTGACCAACATGTACTAAATGGTAACTATTTCAACTTTGTTGACGCAACCTACGAACTGACCGAATTAAAAAATGGGCGAGTAAAATTGACTCTTTCTTCAAGTTATCAGTTGACTTCAACAATCAATTTTTATGGAAAATTTTGGGGCGGCATAATACTAACGGACTTTCAAGACAGACTATTAAACGTAATTGAGAACAGATGCGAAAAAAAATAACTGGCGGTAATACACGTCTGGTGCAATAGAGCTGACTTCGTTAATTGAAACTTCCTGCTTCTATTGTAAATTCGTGTTGGTTGACAGTTTAGTTTTCTGAAATCACGCACTATCACCAAGCCCCGAAACGTTATGGGTAATACAAAACAAATCTGACGAAGAAAAATATGGGAACAATTAAAAACGGTTTTTGGAAGTTAAGTTTTATATTATGTCCGAATGAATTTAGAGATTTTGTAAAATATTGTAGAGAATTAGAAATTGAATTTAACCATCAAAGAGGCGAAGATATACAAGAAGAATATACAAAATTTTACAACTCATTAACATCAGACAAACAGCCTAAAAACTATTTGAAACAAGGTAGTATTTCTCATATTACTGTAAATAGTTTTGTATGTAGTTTGAATGTTAAAGACGCAATAGGTTTTATAATCAATCCTGCAAATATGGTGCACTGGACACACTACAGAGAAGCTGTACGAATTCAGGGTTGGGCTGTACAAATTACATTACAAAAAGGCGTAAGTGTAGACAAAGAAGATGAAAAGGGTAAGTATTTTGTATACGAAGACATACAATTACATTCACCAAAATCATATCCCTTATACCTGCAAGTAGTTTCCTATATAAAAAGCATAACAAAACCTTTAAGATTTAAAGCTCATAATATTGATGACATAGAAGAAATAAATCCAGCAGTAAGAATAAGTGAACAAGTTGCAATAGATTTAGCAAATAGTTGGATTTTCAAAAATTATGAATTTGAAATGATAAGCTATCAAAAAAAATAAACATAAAATCGTAGTGATAAAAAAGAAATTTTAGATTTTTAAACAAAGATAATTGACTTATGGGTATGATAGCAAATTTGCTTCGAGTGACAACGTCTGAACTTGAAGCGTATTTAAAAGATAGTTCATTATTAGAAGACAGCATTTATAATGATGAAGAAGACACGGAAAATCTGGTTGATATTGACAAGTCCTGGGATGGAATTATATTTTTACTAACCGGACAAAGTCTGGCTACTGCAAAACACAATCTGGTAAGAATTCTATTCAGCGGGCAAATTATTGACGAAGAGCAGGATTTAGGTTATGGTCCCGCTCATTATTTGACAGCAGAGCAGGTTGCTGAATTAAATGGTGAAATTTCGGCAATTACAATTGCTGATTTAAAACAAAGATTCAACCCTGAAAAAATGAACGAATTAGAAATTTATCCGATCATTTGGGACGAAGGGGATGATGCTTTTGATTATCTGGCTGATGGATTTTTGACATTACAAAATGTTTTTGCAGAGGCTACAAAAAATAAAGAGGCAATCATTACAATTATGAACTAAACGATATAAAAGTGCGAGCCTCACCGTCTGCATCGGATGGACTGATTCTGAAGTTCCGGTGTTGGAATGGTCCTGACAGGCTGCGGACTGTTGTGAGAGATGTAAAATAACCCTGGCTGAAGTAATCAGATAACACTTAATCCAATGGACTCAAAACAATTATTCAGATTTTTCCATAGTAAATTTCACCTCAGCAACTGGTTTAATGAAAATGCGGATTTAGCTCAAAGTGAGGGAGAGGTAAAATGGCATTATTGCGGGGTTAACGAAGATTTTAAGACTGAATTTGTGGGTCAAACGATAAATGACATTTTTACGGATGATGAAATCTATCTCTGTATTTCCTCCGGTAACAGTTCATTAGTGCATAAGTCCGCTGTTGCCGACGAAATCGGGAAGGTTCTGCACAAGAAAGAAATAGGGCTAATGGATCTTTCATTTACAAAAATGATATTTTTCAATTCCTACGGCACCTTTAAGATTGGAATGATAAGAGATTTTCCGGAAAGTCGTCCAAAGCCAGATGGAAATCTTTTGAAGGTGGCATTTCATGCAAATATTGTCGATGATAGTACTTATCATGTTTCGGATGCTGTAACGAAACATTTTGAATCTATTGAAAAAGCCTTGCACAAGGATTACGGGGGTAATCTGGAGCAGCTTTGGATAGATTTAGAGCTTGTAGAAAGTCACAAGTCTTATCCATTCCGCTTTCAGAAAAGAGTTGGGAATCCCACCTCATATACCGAGTTTTATTCTTACAATGTGGGGCATTACAGTGTCCGGCCCGATTTCGAAAAGCTAAAGTCGCTAGTGTCAGAGGAAGAGATATGTTCCTATGTATTTGAATTGCTGTATCAGTCAACTCAGATTTTAGCGGATAAGCAGAAAAAATTAGATGGTTTTGATGCTTCAAAGTTTCGGTTGGATTTTTCAAATGCATTAAAAAAAGCAGGATACGTTTAATGGAATAAAGTCTGCCTTTGGTGAGCACTTTGTCTTTTGGTGTCAGGCAAAGTGATTCCGAAGCGTTGAGACAAGTTGTGATTCTTTTTCTATTCCTTCGCTATTACCTAAGCAATTATTCCTAAATGCTGCTATTCTGCATTGCCTGACTTTATTAAATTTTAGTTCCCCGAAACTTACGGCTCTTCAGTATAAACTGTTGTGTATAGCCTTTCTCTTCCTTCCTCAACTCTTCCGTTTCATCTCAAAATCTTGTGTAGTCATCCGCTGTCTTTATTTAGATAAGGACACTTGGGTGCAGATACCTTCCTAAAATCTTTGCTTAAAATTAGCACTCCCCATTGCTATTGATCCGGATATCGCTCTGCGTCTTATGTTAAGAGTTAGTGAATTATCCTGTTAAAAAAGGTTAAATCCTTATATTATAATAATATGCTGTTAACCTTAAGAAAACAGTACATCCCTAATATTGCCCCTGAAAAAGAACATATACTCAACCTAAACTATTTATGTAATGAACTGCTACCTATTAACCGCTTATTCTTTTGTAGTTGCCCTGTTTTTGAGCAGCTGTGAAAGTAAAAGTGAGCTTGAGCAAAAAGCTCATGACCCGAATAAACCTGTCGTCCTGACAAGTTTTTATCCTCTGGAAGGTGGGGCAAAGGACAAAATTCTGTTGGATGGTGAAAACTTCGGGTCGGATCCGGGTAAGATCAAAGTGTATTTTAACAATGCACAGGCTTCCGTTATTTCTTCCAGTGGAGATCGTATTTATGCCATTGTACCGAGGTTGCCGGGAGATGATCCTAAAATCTCTGTTGTTATCGGTAAAGATTCAGTTGTGTACAACAACTCCTTTACTTATCATATTCAGGCGCAGGTCAGTACAGTCACCGGGACAGGTGACAAGAACTTTTTAGCCGGACCGCTTGACCAGGCTCACGTATATGGCAAGTACCTGGATATGGATGCGCAGGGCAACTTATTTATGACCTGGCGTGACGGAGGTTCATTTGGTATTGCACGTATCAATGAGAAGGAGAATATTGTGACACCTTTATATTCTGCCGCCTCTTCGCCTAATCCGTATGCCAATGGAGTGACTGTAGATCGTGCGACAGGTATTATGACCGTTTCGCATGAATCTGTAGCCGAGGTATTCTTCTCCTTTGATCCCCGGGAAGCCTGGATACTGCGTCAGCGTAATGCACAATTCTCTGCTGCTGATTACGGATCTATAGTGCAGGCTGACCGCTATGCTAACTTCGTGACCTTCTGTCCGTATGACGGACATCTGTATACCCGTTTTCGTGACGGGAAAGTTGCGAAAATAAATCCGGTTACTTATGCGGCGACTATTGTACATCAGGGGCCTTACGGTTCTCAGTACGGACAGGCGATCAATCCGGCTAAACCCTGGGAACTTTATATCACACTGCATTCCAACGCCAGTCCGAATACGTTTGCTCAGGGCATTTCGGTTTTGGATCTCCGGGATCCGAACGGTACAGGAGGCTTTAAACGTGTAAATGCACCAGGTGGTTCGGGATTCAGGGATGGTCCGGTATCAGACGCGATATTCAACTTTCCGAAAGACATCAAATTTGATAAAGCCGGAAATATGTTTATTGCTGACTATGGTAATCATTGTATCCGGATGTTATCTGCCGATGGTATAGTTTCTACAGTAGCCGGGCAACCTACAAAAGCCGGCTATAAAGATGGCGGCCCTGTCGAATCTCAGTTTAATCAACCCTGGGGAGTAGCAGTGAATGATCAGGGAGATATTTATATCGCCGATTGGAACAATGCACGCATCCGTAAACTAGTTATCGAATAATTAACCTATTACAATATCATGAAGATCATTCACTTTTTGTGTATGCTACCGCTATACCTGTGTTTTTCGGTTACGTATGCACAACAAACACAAGAACAAGAACAGCTAACGATTGCGGGGAATGTCGTTGATGACAAGGGACAGCCCGTATCCAGCGTATCGATTTATGTCAAGGATAAACCAACCGGGACGACTTCGACAGACGCAAAAGGTAAATTTAATATTAAAGCTATTTACGGGGACAGGCTTGTATTTACCAGTGTAGGGTATGAAACGGTAGAACATCTGGTGGTAGAGTCTACAGCCAATCTAACTATTACCTTACCGGAAAAGAGTACCAATATAGATGAAGTCGTGGTCGTTGGTCTGGGCGCTCAGCAGCGGAAAATCAGTTCCGTTGGAGCCATTACTACTGTAGATGTGAAACAATTGCAGAGTCCGGCACCCTCTATCGCCAACTTATTAGGCGGACGTGCTGCGGGTGTTATTTCAATGCAGACCTCCGGTGAACCCGGTGCGAATATCGCAGACTTCTGGGTACGGGGTATCGGTACTTTCGGGGCAAATGCGAAAGCACTTGTCCTGATAGACGGTCTTGAAGGGGATTTAAATACCATTGACCCGGCAGATGTGGAGAGCTTCTCGATTCTGAAAGATGCATCTGCCACTGCGGTATACGGGGTAAGGGGAGCCAACGGAGTCGTTTTAGTAACGACAAAGCGGGGTACTGTAGACCGTATTCAGATAACAGGACGTGTCAATTCGACGATGTCACGCCTTAGCCGTCTGCCCGAATATCTTCGTGCATACGATTACGCCCAGCTGGCAAATGAGGCTTCTGCAGTACGTGGTAGTGAACCACTATTTAACGATACGGAATTAGGTATTATAAAGAATAATCTGGATCCCGATATGTATCCGGACATCAGCTGGCAGGATGAAATCCTGAATAAAAATTTCTGGCGTCAGAGCTATTATGCTTCCGGCCGAGGAGGATCTGAAGTTGCACGGTATTTTCTGAGTCTGGGTGGAAATACAGAAACGGCAGCTTATAAAGTGGACAAAAATTCTATTTATAGTTCCAATGTCGGTTACAATACATACAATTACCGTCTTAATCTAGACCTTAACCTGACAAAGACGACTAAAGTATTTTTAGGTTCAGATGGATTTTTATCCGATAAGAAAGAGCCGGGTATAGCAGATACAGATTTTATCTGGAAAACGCAGTCCACACTTACACCTGTTTCTATTCCGATTCAATATTCCAACGGGTTATTACCGGGGATAGGTAGCGGTGAGCGCTCTTCTCCATATGTGATGATCAATCGTACAGGAAGTTACAATCAGCAGATTTACAAAGGAAAGGTAACACTTGCACTTGATCAGGATTTAAAAAGCCTGCTGGAAGGATTGAAAGTACGTGCACAGGGAGCTTATGATATTCACAGTTATTTTGCAGAGCGCAGATGGACACAGCCTGCACTGTATGAAGCGACAGGACGTAATCTGGATGGTTCATTAATAATGGCTCAAAAAGTACAGGAAAGACCTGCTGCTTACCTGAAAGGATTGAGACAGTACCGTAAATACCATTTTGAGTCTACTTTAAATTACGACCGGAAATTCGGGGAGGATCATCGTACCTCAGCATTGCTTTATTATTACCTGAGCGATGCCAAAGATACAGATGATGCTACGAATAATCTTACGGCAATCCCGGTGCGTTATCAGGGGGTGTCAAGCAGGTTTACTTATGGTTTCAGAGATACCTATTTGTTAGATGTTAACTTTGGTTATACCGGTTCAGAAAACTTTCAGCCGGGTCGCCAGTACGGTTTCTTTCCATCCATTGCATTGGGATGGGTGCCTACAGGATACAAATTTGTACAGGAAGCTGCGCCATGGCTAGATTACTTTAAAATCAGAGCTTCTTACGGTACAGTGGGTAATGACCGTATTACTAATGCCGTACGTTTTCCGTATCTGACAAAGGCTGATATCTACGAAAGCAATGTCTGGGGAGTCGGAGGTATTGAAACCATTACGGAAACCCGTATCGGTGCTGATAACCTGGCCTGGGAGCGTGCTATCAAATCTAACGTCGGTATAGAAGGAAAGCTTTTCAATAACAAGATCGATTTTGTGATTGATTTTTTCCAGGATCAGCGTAATGGTATTTTCCAGCCACGTGTACAGGTGCCGGATTATGTAGGGGTCATTTCCAATCCTTATGCAAATGTCGGCCGTATGAAAAGCTCCGGAGCGGATGGAAACATCACCTATACCACTAAGATCAATAACGATATGACGCTGACCCTTCGCGGTAATTTTACATATTCTAAAAACGTGGTGCAAAACTGGGAACAGGCTTATCTGGAATACTCTTATCTGGAGTATAACGGTTATCCGTACAACTCTATCCGCGGATATCAGTCTTTGGGTTTGTTCAAGGATGAGGATGATATCAAATATAGTCCTACCCAGAGTTTTGGAGCGGTTTTGCCCGGAGATATCAAGTATAAGGATGTAAATGGGGACGGTGTGATTAACTCTTTAGATAAAGTGCCATTGACCCACAGTAATTACCCGTTGACGATGTATGGCTTTGGGGGAGAGTTCCGTTATAAAAATCTTTCTCTGGGCGTACTTTTCAAGGGAACAGGTAAAACTTCTTTCTTCTATGTCGGTCAACCGATGAACTATAAAGGAGTGATTGAAAACACAGGTATGGGTTATATGCCTTTCTTTGGTGGAACCGAAGGAAACCTGATCTCTCTGGTCAATGATCCTGCCAACAGATGGATTCCCAGAGATTACGCTTTGGAACACGGTATAGATTTATCACTGGCGGAAAATCCAAACGCCCGTTTCCCGCGTATGCAATACGGCAATAACAGCAACAACAGCCAGCTATCTACATTCTGGCAGGGTGATGCACGGTATATCCGCTTACAGGAGGTCACACTGAGTTATAATGTGAGTCCGAACTTCCTTAAACGTGTAGGTGTGAAATCTATGGATCTTCAGTTTGTCGGAAACAACCTGTATATCTGGGATAATGTCAAAATATTTGATCCGGAACAGGCTGCCTGGGGCGGACGTAAATATCCTATACCATCGACTTACTCGGTACAGGCCTATATTAATTTTTAGTAGCACATATAGAAATGAAAGACATGAAAACGTCAGTAATCATAAAAAGAATAACGAAAGTCGCACTGGCTGTACAGCTGTTGTTTATGGCAACTTCCTGTAAAGATTATCTTAATATCGACAATTATTTTGATGACGAATTTAATATCGATTCGGCATTTACAAACACGCGTTATATAGAAGCTTACATGTGGGGTGCAGCAGCTATGTTTCCGGATGAGTCCAATACCATCCGCAGTAATTATACCCCCGGCCCGATGGCAACTGATGAAGCAATAAACGGACTTACCGGTACGGGAACTACCAATATTTACTATGGGATGGATTTTGTTACCGGAAATATCACTCCTGATTTTTACGGCGGCCTTAATCAGTGGGGAAAATATTATAAAATTATCCGTAAGGCAAATACGATATTGAAGAATCTCGATGTGCCAAGAGATATGACATATACCGATCGTAACCGGATTGAAGGATATACCCGTTTTATACGTGCTTATGCATATTACAATCTGATCATAGATTTTGGTCCTCCGATTTTGTTGGGAGATGATATCGTGAGTACCAATGAGACGATTGAATATTACGACCGTCCGAGAGCGACATATGATGAGGCTATGGAATACATCTGCGGCGAATTTGAAAAGGCTGCGGTACAGTTGCCTCTGGATGTCAGCTTACTGGATTTTGGTAAACCAACCAAAGGTGCTGCATTTGCTTTGATCGCGCGTCTGCGGTTGATCCATGCCAGTCCGTTGTTTAACGGTGGAGCAGCAGCTAACTCCTATTATGGTAGTTGGGTGCGTAAGACTGACGGGGTACATTATGTATCTCAGCAATACGATGAAAAACGCTGGGCTGTGGCCGCTGCTGCAGCTAAACGAGTGATGGATATGGGAAGGTACAAATTGTATGCGGTGCCGGCTGACGAAAGAACTCCTGTGCTTCCTGCTGGTGTTACTTCTGATCCTAATTTCTATGGCGCCTATCCGAACGGAGCTCAGGGAATCGATGCATTCAGATCTTATTCTGATGTATTTACCGGAGAAGCTGTTGCCTCTATCAACCCGGAATATATCTGGGGAAGAAATACAGCTTATCTCAATACCAATTTAAACCAGGGTGCATTTCCTCCGACATTAGGTGGCTGGGGACGTTTCTCCGTAACTCAAAAAGTGGTGGATGCCTACCTGATGGATGACGGACGTACCAGAGAAGAGGCTCGTGGTGATACGTATTTTGAAGCGGTTGCTGATCTTCCGGCAGGAGGGACATTTGCGGATCTTTTTACAAGTCAGTCTCGTAACTTTTCCGGTTATCCTCTGAATGCAGGAATATTTAAGATGTATGCTAACCGGGAGATGCGTTTTTATGCTTCGGTAGGATTCAACGGCGCTGTCTGGCAGGCTTTATCCAGCACGACACTGAATAACCATACGGCCAAATACTTCTATCAGGAGTCAGATGGTCGTGGCGGGGTATCGGCATCTTCACCTAACTATCCGCTTACAGGATATGTGATAAAAAAATGGAACCATGCTTTTGATGCTCTTACCGGTACAGGTGCCCGGATGATGCCGAAGGCATATCCGATTATCCGGTATGCGGAAATGTTACTGTCATATGCAGAGGCAATAAATAATCTTACCGGAAGTCATACCGTACAGATGGGGACTCAAAGCTATACGATTAGCCGGGATGAGAATGAAATCAAAACCTCATTTAATACTGTACGCTACCGTGCCGGTTTACCGGGATTATCATCTGCTCAGCTTTCCAGTAAAGCGGAGGTACAAAAACAGATTGAGCGTGAGCGTATGGTCGAATTTTTATGGGAAAACAGACGTTTTTACGATGTGCGCCGCTGGGGTATGTATGAAGAGACAGAACGGGAACCTATCCGCGGAATGAATCCGGACGGTGCAACCCGCGAGTCTTTCTACAGAAGGGTTTCTCCGGGAACTTCCTCGTTCCTGACTCGTCAGGTGGATAAAAAATTGATCTGGGTACCTATACCACGTGCAGAGATGCGAAGATTGCCTTCGGTGGATCAGAATCCGGGATATAATTAGGATTAAGCAACAGAAGAAAATGTAAGGTCTTCCGGGAGCCTTATGGACGACGGAAGACCATAATATGAAATTTATGAAACAAAGTTTGATAGCAATACTCGCAATTTCTACCGTATTTACTTCCTGTAAAGACAATGAAATATTCGAAAAGGAAATGTATAAAAATGAGGTGGCGCTGATCAGTTCTGATTATCACAATACTTTTAAAGAAGTTGTTCAGCTGACCGGTGAGGAGGTGATTGGATATGTAGCGGCTTCTTCGGGAGGGACTCATGCACCTACCAAAGACCTGATCATCGGACTGGAAGAAGATACGGCACCCTTAACAAAATATAATTTTGCAGTGTATGACAATGCAGAGGATCTGTATGCTAAATTACTGCCTAAGGAAAAATATGAGATCATGGATAATAAAATCGTGATCAAAGCTGGGGAGCTGACCGGACGCACCATGATAAAACTACGTCCGGATGGATTATCGCCGGATTCTACCTACTTTATAGGACTAAAAGCAACCAATGCTTCCGGTGTTGAAATTAAACCTACTAAAAGTACCATGTTGTATCAGGTTATTATTGAGAATGAGTTTGCATCGCAGGCAAAAAATTCGATGTATTCGATGGTCGGCTTTGCAAACGGTCTGGCTACAGCAGCAAATAAGCAATTGTTTCCGCTGACCACTAATAGTGTGCGCATGGTCGCCGGAAGTGAAACCTTCGTGTCCAAGGTCCCTAATATTGAGAAAAATTGCCTTATACTGGAGATGGATGATTTCAATAATATAACGATAAAGCCTTACAAAGACATCAAGATTGTACAATTGGATAACGATCCGGCTTATCCTAATAAATTCAAAGTAGAGGAGGCTTTTGGTATGCGAACCAATGTGTTCCTGTTGTCTTACCAATATACCATAGGTAATGTCACGACAATAATGAAAGAACGTGTAGAGATGCAGGTAAAATAAATTATGAAATCCATGAAAACGACCTATTATTATACATTACAGGCTCTGCCAAAAGCAATATTTGCCTTTTGTCTTACCTTAACTATATTTTTTTCGTCCTGTAAGGATGAAAATGAAATAAACGATTCCTTAACCCTTAAGGATAATCCTTCGAAGATGGAATCTGTTGCAGACGGTTCGTTCCAAACCTTTACTGTACAGTCTGCCGGAAGTTGGAAAGTTCAGCCTTTGCGTAAAGAGCACTGGTTTAAGATCGATCCAGCAGAAGGTAACGGCGAAGGAACGTTCACCGTTACAGTGACCAAAAACACAGATCAGCAAGCGCGTGCGATGACTTTATTTTTTACCGTCAACGGACAGTTGCAAAGTAACGTACTGAAGATTGAGCAGGCTGCAGCTACAAACGGAGAACAGCAAAAGGATCCGTATCTGAAAATTGACGGCATTTCGGAAAAATTAGATGTCCCTGAAGCTGGTCTTACAGGTAATTATATTCTTCGTGCTACAGGGAAATGGAGAATAGCTCCCGGAGAAGACACAGACTGGGTGAGCATCTCTCCATCAGAGGGGTCCGGTGATACGCCTGTCACGATCAAGGTTAATAAGAATACGGATATTGAGCGTACCGCAAATCTGCTCTTGTTTCTGGATGAGGTACAGCAAACTGCTCCGCTGACGATTTATCAAAAAGGAGTGAAGCTGCAGGTCGAGGGTGACGTTGTTTTGAATGAGAACTTCTCCTGGTTAACGTATGGAAGTGAAATTTTTAGTGTAACCACCGGTGAAACAAGGATTGGCTCCTGGACTTCAGCTGAAGTAGCTAAAGGCTGGACAAGTACTATCAATACGACCGAAGGAGGAGGAAGTTATGCTTCTATTTATGCACGTCCGGGTTTTATAAAATTGGGCAGGACTAATTACGGAGGGGATCTTATTTCTCCGAAACTTGCTAATGTACAACGTACCAAAAACCTTTTGGTTACCTTTAAAGCTGTCCGCTATGCCAGCGGTGATCATAATCTTCTTACCGTAGGTGTCAAAGGGCCGGGAAAAGTGAGTGTAAGTGAGTTTAAAATCAATAATTTAGCTGCTACAAATTCTAATCTGGAATCCTGCCGGGCTTCATGGCAAGCTCCGGAAGCGACCTATTCCTTTGTGATTACAGGAGCGACTTCTGAAACCCAATTTTGGCTTTTAGGAGGAGCTTTTGACCAGCGTTCCGGTAACTGGCCATCAACTGTAAACCGTATTTTTATTGATGATGTCGTCGTTAAGGTTACGAAATAAATAAAGTAAACATATCTCAGCTTAAAAGCCCTGACAAAAGTCAGGGCTTTTCTATTTACGGCCGGATGAGAAGGTAAATCTTGTCTGTCGCAAGCGTCCGCTTGTGACACAATGGTATAAAGCACAATTAGTGCTATGTTCATGCTTGTGCTATAAGAAGCCAAAGGCTTAGTGGGTGTAGTTATTTCATTACATATAATGAAATATTGAAGAAAATTAAATTCATATATAGAAATACTGTTGAGGAAAATAAATATATTAGTTTCGTCTAAATAACTATAGTTGTCTATTCTGTTAACGAAAAATCATTTTATTATGACACATCAGGAACTATTAAAAAAAGTCGAATGGAAAGACTTGAAAATGTTAACATGGAGAGAAATGATAATCGAAAACAATTTGACAATTCCATGGTTTGTCATCTCAATTGCCCTCGCTTATTCTGGTAGTTACATTTTAGCTCTCCCTTTTTCAGCCTTTTTCTTTTTAACAGGATTAAGGCAAGTTCATAATGGATTTCACAACTCACTCGGTACAAACAAATTTCTGACCTGGTTATCTCTGTATATTAACAGTATTTTAATGTTGGTTTCTATTCATGCAGTGAAATTTAATCATATAAGACATCATAAATATTGCTTGTCGGAAGACGATTATGAAGGCAAGTCTGCAAATATGACCTGGTATGGAGCCATTTTATACGGACCGGTTCATATGTTTTTGATTCATAAAGTAACCTGGCAATTAGGAAACAATAGTTACCGAAGAAATATGGTTTTGGAACTTATTTCTATAGCTGTTTTTGTTTGCATTGTTTTCTATTTCAAGATAGATTTCTTGATTTATCATATTATCGTGATGCTAATCGGAGAATTTTTAATGGCATTTTTTGCTGTTTGGACTGTACACCATGATACACACGAAAGCCCGGAATATGCAAGAACCCAGAGAAGCTGGTGGAAAAATAAGCTGACATTCAGTATGTTTTATCATTTAGAACATCATCTGTTTCCTGCGGTTCCAACGATTAAACTTCCTGAACTTGCAAAAAGGATTGATGAAGCGTTACCTGAAATTGAAAAGAAAAATACGTTTTAAAAACTGTCTGTTAGGTAAGTGAAATGAATACTGCAAACAAAATGAAAGAACAGCATTATATATTATTTTGTAAAGACCCCTTTGAACGGAACAAAGTTGATCAGGATTTTGAAGATGAATTTATTTCTGCAAGAGAGAATGGATTTGAAACGCTATTGTTCAACTTTGAAGATCTGACGTCTACAGACCGGTTTTCTATTTCGACGGAAGGAATAAGGCATAATAAAAAATTAGTAAATATAATTTACAGAGGCTGGATGCTGACACCTCAGCAATATTCTATTCTCTATAATGAATTACTATCAAAAAACTTTAGACTTATTAATTCTGTCAAAGAATATCAGAATTGTCATTATTTACCAGACAGTTTAAAATTCATTGAAAACAGTACCGCAAAAACTGTTTTTGAAAAATTTGACAATAAGAATAGTATTGACAAACTCATAGAAAAATCAAAAGTTTTCGGACAAAACCCTGTAATTCTAAAAGATTATGTTAAATCCGAAAAACACAATTGGGAAACTGCTTGTTATGTGGCAGATGCTTCTGACGAAGACAAATTAAAAAAGTCTATACTTAAGCTTGTAGAACTTCGTGATAAATATTTAAACGAAGGAATTGTTGTGAGAGAATTTATCGAACTTAACAGCTTAATACTTCACTCAAAAAGCGGAATGCCTTTGACCGAAGAATATCGATTGTTTTTCTGCAACAACAAACTTATCGGCAGTTACGATTATTGGGAGGAAGGGGAATACAAACTTGAAAGGCCAGATACTGTGGAATTTGAAAAAATTGCAAAACAAATTAGAAGTAATTTTTTTAGTATGGACATTGCCCGGCAAAAAAATGGAAAATTCATAATCATAGAACTTGGAGATGGACAAGTAGCAGGACTTCCGGACAAGACAAACATAAAAGAGTTTTACCGGCAACTGAAAATTTTATGCAGTTAAGCTCTGCAGCACTGACGTTCGTTTGTGACCTAAAAATAAAAGCACAAGCACAAGCTCCGCTATGCTAAAGCTTGCGCTATAAGAGGCGGATGAGAAGGCAAACTCTTGTCTGGCGCAAGCGTCCGCTTGTGACCTCTGACCATAAAATCATAAGCTATGCTAATGCTTGCACTATAACAATAATCTTTAGGAAGACGCTAAATCCTCTTTGGGACAAGTATCCAGTTGTGATTCCAAGGAAAAGCACAAGCACCGCTATGCTAATGCTTGCGCTAGAAGTGGGCAGCAACATACGCAGCTAGCGCATTTGCCTTCATCCTCTACTCTTAGGAGCAAGTGTCCGCTTGTAACATAAACATATTAATGGGATAAAGACTATATTGTCATTTGGTGGGTTGGTTTTAAATAATTAATTTTCAGTGTTATATACTTTCAAAATAATCAACCTTTTGTATGGCCAGCATAAATCGTTATTACAAACCCGAATTAGATGTACTTCGTTTTTTTGCATTTCTTTCTGTATTCTTTGTTCACAGATTAGATCTGGCGCCTGTAGATCCTGAAAAATATTACTGGGGATATCACCTTAGCCTCGTAGGTAATTACGGAGTACCTTTATTCTTCTTTCTAAGTGCGTTTTTAATTACCGAATTACTGACAAGAGAGCAGCAGCAATTTGGAAAAATCAATGTCAGATCATTTTATATGCGGCGTATTTTACGTATCTGGCCACTCTATTTCACATTTTTTTTCGGAATGGTTTTATTGACATCGACAACGGATCAGTTTGGTGCAAAGATTCCTTCGGATGCACAGTTGGCATTTACATTTTTCTCAGGAAATTGGTATATTACTTTTAACGAATGGCAATCCTATTGCATTAACCCCTTATGGAGTGTATCTGTCGAAGAGCAGCTCTATATTTTGCTTCCTTTGGTTTTGTTCTTTACCGGCAGGAATGGACTTAAGGCAGGCTCTTATGTAGCACTGGCAGGAGCTTATGCGACCATTGTTTATTATGCTTTGCAACCAACAGAGGGGTTTAACGGTCAGTGGACTAACAGCTTTGTACAATTTCAATTCTTTGCGGCCGGCATTCTTTTATCTGTTTATTTAAAAGGCTGGCAACCCGATTGGGGTTTCATTCCCAGAATCGGATTATTTATTGCAGGATATGCTTGTTGGTTGACCGCATCCATGGCCTGCAAGGTCACAGCAGATGCACCGCATCTGACAACCGTTTCGGAATCGATAACCGGCTGGTTACTGATATTGACTGGTGTTATGTGTTTTTTCTTTTCCTTGTACGGTGCTTCTCCCAGATTCATGCCCAAGCTATTCGTGTATCTGGGGAGGATCTCCTACGGAATGTATGTCTTTCATATTACTGTCTATTGGATTACCTATACTATATTCAAAGATGAACTTGTTTTTTTTAGTGAAAGGATAGGTTTGCCGGAATGGAAAAATAATGTGGGTGCAATCGTTGCTTTTATTGTTACGGTAACAATTGCTGCTCTCTCGTACAGGTTCTTTGAAAAACCTTTTCTGCGGTTGAAAAAGAGATTTACATTTATTCCATCGAGAGACTAATAAAAGCACAACCTGTAGTCGAAGATCGTAAGGATAACTGAGAGGTTAGCTGAAGTTTGCCCTCTTTGGGACAAGTATCCGCTTGTGATCTCAAGGAAAAGCACAGCACCGCTACGCTAAAGCTTGCGCTAGGGTATAGAATAGACTAAGCTAAAAGAATATCACATAGCCTGCGTCGGTTGGCGTCCCCGCCAACTGCTAACAGATACGGATGAGGTACTGGTGAATTCGCATAGTTACACAGATCACTAAAAGGATTGAAAACTAATTTTGGGCAATCTCTTGCGCTTAAATTATAGTAACTTTACCGTTCATCACCTGCAAATTTCATGTTGTATGCTTAATAATACAGATCTTATTGAACTAATTGTTCCGAAAGCGTTGTCAAAAGGAGATAAAGTTGCCACTATTTCTATGTCGTGGGGTGCTGCCGGCGAATTACCATACCGCTATCTGAAAGGAAAGGAACGCCTGAGCCAAATTTTTAATCTTGAGGTCACTGAAACCAGACATGCGCTACATTCTGCAGAATGGATCTATAATAATCCGGAAGCCCGGGCTAACGATTTAATGGAAGCCTTTTCAGACTCTTCTATCAAGGCTGTTATCTCCAATATTGGCGGAGATGACAGTGTACGGATGCTAAAGTATATCGATCTGAATATTATTAAAAACAATCCTAAGATATTTCTGGGATTTTCAGACAGTACCATTACTCATTTTATCTGTCTTAAAGCCGGTTTAAGTTCGTTCTATGGTACATCGCTGTTAGTCGGTTTTGCAGAAAATCAGGCTATGCATGATTACCAGATCAATGATATCAGGAAAACATTATTTTCCCCTGTAGCCATTGGACAAATTATTCCAAATAATGAAGGCTGGACTACCGAATTTCTGGACTGGTTTGATATTACTCTGCAGGATGTAAAGAGAACCTTATCACCTGTTGATAACTGGAATTTTATAAGAGGAAATACTCGTGTACAGGGACGCTTGATCGGAGGCTGTATGGAAGTGCTGGAAATGCTCAAAGGAACAGATTACTGGCCTGCTCCTGAAGTCTGGAGAGATAGCATTCTGTTTTTCGAAACTTCGGAAGACAAACCTAAGCCGGCGTATATCAGATGGTGGTTAAGAAATTATGCAGCAACGGGAATACTCCAGAGTGCTAAAGGAATTATCTTTGGAAGACCTTATGACAATATGTATACAGAGCAGTATGAAGCTGAAATTTTGAAAGTGCTGGATGAAGAAGGCCTGTATGATTTGCCGGTTATTACACGTATGGATTTTGGTCATACCTGTCCTACTTTTACTATTCCATACGGAAGATTAGCGGAAATCAACTGTGTAAATAAAACATTTTCGATACTGGAAAACGGAGTGAACTGATCTTTGAGAAAGTGGAAGAATATAGTAAAGATAAAGAGTTGTCCCATTTCCTCTAATTTAGTACTGCTTTAAGAATGTTTTTTCTTTAATTTAGCAGACTTAGTCAACACAAATGTGTTCATACCAAGACAAAATTACCTGAAATAAAAAATGAAATTCAAACCGTT
The DNA here is from genome assembly GCF_016725325.1 of Sphingobacterium spiritivorum. Taxonomy (NCBI): domain Bacteria; kingdom Pseudomonadati; phylum Bacteroidota; class Sphingobacteriia; order Sphingobacteriales; family Sphingobacteriaceae; genus Sphingobacterium; species Sphingobacterium spiritivorum. The sequence goes on along the minus strand of NZ_CP068083.1, from coordinate 598,537 downwards.
CTCACAGACTAAATACGTGTGGATAATACTCATCCTGCTTGCTATAATTGCGATCATATTTAAATCAAGTTACAGACAATATATTTATACAAACCAGATCAATGATTTCGGAGTTGCTGACGCTTCACCCAATTTCTTTGCAGGGCTTATTCTGGTGATCTTCTATTTTACTCAATACCAGAAGATAAGTTTACAGAAGCACGCTCTATTTACTGCGGTAGGACTCATAGGATATGAGTTAATACAAGGCACAGTTTTCAAAAACAACTACTTTGATTATAAAGATATAATTGCGTCCATTCTGGGCGCCTTTGCAGGATATCTTTTATGTTCAAAATTTAAATCATTCATGGCGAATGATAAGTAGCTTTTAATCTCATGCTCTAGCCTGAGAAAGGTCAGTCCCCATTGGAGAAATAAATGTATCTTGCATATTGAAGTTCGGAGTATCCATTCATTACCAATACCTGATCTAGATTTCACTACTTATGATAAGATCTTACAGCACAAAATTAGCCTGGACTATTATTTTTTTAGTGTTGGCCTGGAAAGCAGAAGCTCAATCAGCACCACCTAATGTTGTCGTATTTTTTGTCGATGATCTGGGTTGGCAGGATATGTCTGAGCCTTTCTATAAAGAAGTTACTCCTATAAACAGGAAATTTCACACTCCAAATCTGGAAAAACTGGCCAGAGAGTCCGTAAAATTTACGAATGCCTATGCTACTCCTGTGTGTACGCCATCACGTGTCAGTTTTCTGACCGGTTTGAATGCGGCACGTCATCGGGTAACTAACTGGACGCATCCTGTAGCCAACCGTCCGACAGATAATAAAGATGAAATCTTGTCTCCACCAGACTGGAATATTAATGGTTTAAGCCCTGTGCCTGATATTGAACATACGGTGTTTGCGACTCCCTTACCCAAGTTGTTACGTGATCAGGGTTATTTTACCATTCACGTCGGTAAAGCACATTGGGGATCAGCCGGTACGCCAGGTGCCAGCCCGTTAAATCTGGGATTTATGGTAAATATTGCGGGACACTCTGCAGGACATCCGCAAAGCTATTATGGCGAACAAAACTATGGTAACCTTCCCGGCAAAACGAGCTATCAGGCCGTTCCCGACCTGATGGAATATTTTGGAACATCTACATTTCTCACAGAAGCACTTACCAGAGATGCCTTAAAGTCGCTGGAAGAACCTCTGAAAAGAAAGCAGCCCGTCTTTTTGAATTTTTCCAATTATGCCGTTCATGTTCCTATTCAGGCAGATCCTCGCTTTGTACAGCGCTATCTCGATGCAGGACTGGATAGTACGGAAGCAGCATATGCTTCTTTGATAGAAGGATACGATAAGAGTATTGGTGATATTGTCCGGTATTTAAAGGATCATGATGCCTATGATAATACTGTCATCTTATTTGTCAGTGATAATGGAGGATTAAGTCTTACTCCCGCACGTTCGGGTGAAATGCATACTCAGAATCTACCTTTACGTGCAGGGAAAGGATCTGTTTATGAAGGTGGTATCAGAGTACCCTTGCTGATCAAAAATGTAAAGAGCCGTAAACCGAAAGTGGAAGATACACCCGTTATTATGGAAGATCTGTTTCCGACAATACTGGAGATCGCAGGCGTTCGGAACAGCAATATGGAACAAAAACAGATCGACGGACATAGTGTATGCGCTTTGCTGGAAGGAAAGGCTGATGATTCGTGGAACAGCAGAAGCCTGATCTGGCATGTGCCTAATAAATGGATCAATATAGACGGACCCGGAATCAATTTTTTCTCTGCCATCCGGAAAGGGGATTATAAACTTCTCTATGATATGAAACGAGGGAAACTGGAACTCTATAATATAACGGAAGATATAGGCGAAAAAAACGATCTGAACTTAAAAATGAGATCCAAAACCATTGAATTGAGTAAGCTGCTATCGGATGAGCTGCGGAGCCGGGAGGCCCAGATGCCAACGGACAAACGGACAGGTCAGTTAATAAAATACCCGGATCAACTGTGAGTCATAAACTGTTCCATACGCTAAATTTTAATTAACCTGCCAGAGTAGAATAACGGTGTAGCTGGCTCCGTTTTTTTTATAATTTTCCAATAGTAAAAGGAGGACAAAGATGCAAGAGTTTGACTTTATACAAAGAATAATAAAAACAGAACATGGATTTAAACCCTTTGAAGACGAGGCTTCCAGGATATTTCGGTCTTACTCCTTAGAGGATTCTAAAAATACAGCTCTCGAACTTTTGCATCATGATTTTTGTCAGGTCCGTTCGGTAGGAATCTTTATCCTCGGATTTATTGCTTCGGAAGATAAGGCGGTTCTTTCTGTGCTAAAGGAATGTGCCCGTAACGATGAGAGCTGGCAGGTACAGGAGATCATCGCAAAGGCCTTTGATCAGTTTTGCCGGGACAACGGTTATGAACATTCATTACCCGAAATCAAACAATGGTTAGGCGAAAAGCACCCGAATATTTGCAGGGCAGTTACAGAGGGATTAAGAATCTGGACAAGTCGTCCTTACTTTAAAGAGCATCCACAAGAAGCAATCCGATTGATTAGTCTGCACAATGCAAGTGACAGTGAATATCTTCGTAAATCGGTTGGAAATTCTTTACGGGATATCCATAAAAAATACCCTGAGTATGTTGAAAGTGAGATTTCTCAATGGGATCTGTCAGATGACAGGATTGCACATACATATAAGTTTGTTCTCAGAAAGCAGTAAAAATTGAACGGGATATTTCCGGCTTAATTACAACGTATATTTATCTGTTTTTGATCATTATCGCGTCATATTGAATGAAAAATTGTTTCAGTGTAAACTGATTAGTAAAATTAAATTACAATATTTGTGGTTAGGGAAATTTTTCACCCGGAGAATCCTGCGACAACATTTTGTAAACAAGTTGTTCATTACTGCATAGCACACATAACTGTTTATACTCTGGGCTTTCATTTTAATTAAGAAGATTTGGAAATATTATTGGTAGAGGATGACAGCGCTGTAGTTTCGCTAATTCGTCGGGGATTATCCGAATTGAATTTCAATATTTCAGTAGCGCTCAACGGTCTTACGGGACTGGAGATGGCTGTTTCGGGCAGTTATGACTTGATTATTCTTGATGTTATGCTTCCGGGGATGGACGGATTAAAAGTCTGCCGTAATATCCGCCAGCAAAAGAAAAATGTTCCTATTCTTATCCTTTCTGCTCTTGATCAGCCCGAAGATATAGTAGACGGATTCAAAAGTGATGCAGATGACTACCTGACGAAACCTTTCAATATGGAAGAACTAAAAGCCCGTGTCAGTAGATTCTCCAGAAAAATAAGTCATACAGGAATAGTCGAAGAAAATACCAACTTACAATTTGCAGATCTTACTCTGGATTACAGCAGCAAGATCGCAAAACGTCAGGATGCGGATATCGCTCTTACTGCTACCGAATTCCGCCTGCTAGAGTTCCTTATGAAAAACCAAAAGCGGGTAGTATCCAGAATAGATATCCTGGAAGGTGTATGGGGGATGGATTTCAATCTCAGTACCAATGTAGTGGACGTGTATATCAATTACCTGCGTAATAAAATCGACAAAGGATATAACAAGAAGTTGTTACACACAGTTGTAGGTATGGGCTATGTCTTAAGAGATATTGATGAGATTAAGAACTAAAATAATCCTTCTTTTTAACCTGATCTGCTGGACGCTCATTATTGGGTTTGCGCTCTATATTTCTTATTTCACACGTGATAGTTTACAGACCAAATTTTTCCACCGGCTGGAAGAGAATGCCAAAATTGTGGGAAAGCATACCATTGAAAAAGCCGAACACATAAATGAGTTATACTATGAGGTGATGCGCCCTTATCTTCGTCAGCTGACAGAAGGAAAAGATTACATCATACGGATAGATAAAGGTGAAAAACAAATCTATTCCAAGCCTGATCTGCCCGTGCCTGCTGATTTTTATAAGGAAGTAATTTCCTCCGGACAGGCGCAGTATATGGATAAAGATACTGCATATTTTGCACTCTATTTTCATGGGCCGCCTGCTGAGAAAGACCTTATTATTGTTTCCTCAGGACGCGATGATTACGGTCTGGGAGAGCAGGTCAGTCTGGACAGGACACTGATAAATGCAGGTTTGTTCAGCATTGTGATTGTAGCTCTTATTTCCTATCTCTTTGCCCGGCATATTATTAAACCTATTGCTACGATTAATAAAGAAATTGATAAAATCAGTATTTCTAACCTAAATCTCAGACTTGACAAACCCAATCAGGTCAATGATGAGGTCTCCATGCTTGTCGATAGCTTTAACGATATGATCAGTCGTCTGGAGTTATCTGTCAAGTCCCAGAAAAGTTTTATTGCCAATGCTTCTCATTCTTTTCGGACACCGCTTACTATTATAAAAGGGGAGGCTGAACTTACTTTGCGTGACAAGAGTCTGGGTGATGAATCGGTAAAGTCTTTGAAAAATATAATTGCAGAGACAGACAGTATTATCGGTATGATTAACAATCTGCTGATGATAGCACGATCCGGTTTGGAAGACAGCAAGAAGGATTACCATACTGTGCGTATGGATGAAGTGTTGTTCAAAGTGATCAGTTCCGAAAGACAGGCGGAAGATTATCAGTCCATTCACCTGGATTTTGAAGCTATGCCGGAGGACAGTTCGCTCATGGAAGTATATGGCAATGCCAATCTGTTGTTTATTGCGCTTAGTAATATTGTATCCAATGCCTGTAAATACGGCAAGGATCTCGATGTCCGCATATCCTTAAGTTCTGTCAGAAACAATGTGGTCATCAATATTCAGGATCAGGGAATAGGTATCCCGGATCAGGAACAGAAATTTGTGTATGATTCCTTTTACAGAGCATCCAATGTACAGAATATACATGGTACAGGATTGGGATTGCTGCTTGCCAAAAATATTATTGATCTTCATGACGGAGACCTGATACTCCATTCCAAAGAAGGAGAAGGGACACATGTGCGTGTGGTATTACCCGGGAATAAAATATTCTAAGACTATTCTAATCTCATTCTTATGAGTTTCTAAATCGGTAGAGGTATCCTTGTTAAAATCAAGGTATCTCACTTCATTTATGAAACGTATAACATTTACAGTTCTTCTTACCGGGTTAATTCATGTGGTTTGCGCACAGCAAAATCGTAGTTCTTTGTTAAATCCCTCTGGTCAGGTGGTAAGTAAAGACGATTCTTTGCAAAATGCAGAGCCCGATCGTGCACAGCTTTTCAAGTTTGATGTCCTGCTACGGACGGCTTTTGATGCCGATAATCTGGGAAAAGAAGAGGCCCTGAGCCGCTTTAATCTGGAAGAAGTCCGTCTTTTGCTGCATGGAGACTATAATGATCGCCTGTCTTATAAAGTAAGATTCCGGCTCAACAGATCCTTTTCGCCTTTAGGTCTGGACAATTCTTCTCAGGCGTTGGATTTTGCAGCCATAGAATACAAATTCGGTAAAAAAAGAGACTGGTCTGTGACACTTGGAAAACAGAGTGCTATGGTAGGCTCCTACGAATTTGAAAACAATCCCATCTACGAATTTATGTTTACCGACTATGTAGACCGTATATTAAATCTGTTTGTGGTCGGAGGTAAACTTGCCTATAATGTAAATCCGGACCACAGTTTTCATATACAATTATACAATACAGTCAACAATACTTTTGATACCCATCTGGCCAATAATGGTTTTGTAATGGGAGACCTGAAACGGGCTAAAGCACCTGTAGGCGGGTATTTTACCTGGGTAGGTTCATTTGCCGATAAGCGTTTTCAGACCAAATGGTCTTATAATCTGGCACAGTTTGCAGAAGGAAGAGCTACTCAGGCTGTTTCACTTGCCAATAAATACAAGACTGATAAACAGATGATCTATCTGGATCTGCAATACTCTCATATGGGTGCGGATCATGCACTTATTGGATCCAGAGCTATCAATGATTTCTATGCCCGGACAGGTGATCAGCGTCAGCTGGCTAAAAATGTGGTATACAAATCTGCGGTATTACGTTATGATCAGTTTCTGGATGATAAATGGGAAGTAGCACTTAAAGGTGCTGTAGAAACTGCCGGAAGTAAGGATGACGAAACCGTCGGTAATAATTTCAGAACAAACTACACCTATTTCGCCGCGTTACAGCACAAGCCCTTCAAAAAACAGGATTTACGATTCTATGTAGGATATGTGGGCAATAGTGTGAGATATGCCGACCGGATGGCTATGGATAAAACACAGTTCAACAGATTGACTGTCGGAGGATACTTTACCATTCCTGTTTATTAGGTAATCAACAACTAAAAGAAGGTCTTATTTTAATATTCAAAACAGCATGCATTTAACACCAAGAGAAACAGAAAAGTTAATGTTGCATCTAGCAGGAGAACTAGCAGCAAAGCGATTAAAACGAGGAGTGAAACTTAATTATCCGGAGAGTATTGCTTACATCAGTGCCGAACTAATGGAGAAAGCACGGGATGGAAAAAGTGTTGCAGAACTGATGGAATGGGGTACTAAATTACTGAAAAGAAAACAGGTGATGGAAGGTGTTCCGGAGATGATACACGATGTACAGATTGAAGTTACATTTCCGGATGGTACCAAACTGGTGACCGTTCATAATCCTATCCGATAACATTTAAAAAACAAATTTATGGTACCTGGAGAATACTTTTTGAAAGCCGGAGATATTAAAGCGAACGCCGGCTACAAGACAATACATGTGGTGGTTGCCAATACAGGCGATCGTCCGATACAAATCGGATCACACTATCATTTTTTCGAAGTGAATAAAGCTTTAGAGTTCGATCGCGAAAAAACCTTTGGTATGCGCCTGAATATTCCGGCGAGTACAGCGGTAAGGTTCGAACCCGGAGAAAAGAAAGAAGTCATTTTGGTAGAAATTGGCGGAGATAAGGAAATACACGGTTTCAATGGCCTGACCAATGGAAAGTACACCAGTGAAAAGGTTAAATCTGCCGCAATTTCTAAAATGAAAAAACAACAGTTTAAATCATCTCAATAACTTTTTAAAAGAACGTATTATGAGTGAATGGAATAGAAGAGACTGGATTAAGATCGTAGGTCTGGCTTCCGCAAGTATCGCAACGACTAAACTTAATGCCTTAGGTCTCGAAAAATTAGGGCTTGATAAATCATCTATCCGTTATGATGAAGATGGCGGACTGTATATACCCCGACATAAATATGCATCACTTTTCGGACCAACAACAGGCGATAAAGTACGCCTGGCTGATACCGAACTGATGATCGAAATCGAAAAAGACTATGCGGTATACGGAGAAGAGAATAAGTTTGGTGGTGGTAAAACTATCCGTGATGGTATGGGACAGTCTGCACGCGCCTTACGGGACGAAGATGTTCTGGATTTCTGTATCAACAATGTCATTATAATTGATCATTGGGGTATTGTAAAGGCCGATGTCGGTATCAAAGACGGTAAGATTGTAGGTGTTGGTAAAGCCGGTAATCCGGACGTACAGGATGGAGTTACCAAAGGAATGATCATTGGTCCGTCCACTGAAGTACACGGAGGTGCTGGTATGATCATGACAGCAGGAGGTATCGATACCCACATCCATTTTATCAGTCCTACACAAATCGAAACGGCTCTCTATAGCGGTGTGACTACCTTTATCGGAGGAGGAACCGGACCTGCTGATGGTACCAATGCTACTACAGTTACTTCCGGAAAATGGTTTATCCATAAAATGCTGGAAGCATTCGAAAATCTTCCGATCAATGTCGGTTTCTTTGGTAAAGGGAACGTGTCTACAACCAGACCTATTGAAGAACAGATTGAAGCAGGCGCATTAGGTGTTAAGATACACGAAGATTGGGGAGCTACACCCTCTACTATTGATGCAGCTCTGAAAGTAGCTGACAAGTATGATGTACAGGTGGCTATACATACCGATACCCTGAATGAGGCAGGTTTCCTTGAAGACACAGTAGCCGCTATCGATGGTCGTGTGATTCACACCTTCCATACAGAAGGTGCCGGCGGAGGACATGCTCCTGATATTATCAAGATTGCGATGTATCCTAATATTCTTCCTGCATCCACCAATCCGACAAAGCCGTTTACAGTCAATACTGCAGAAGAACATCTGGACATGCTGATGGTATGCCACCATCTGGACAAGAATGTGAAAGAAGATCTTGCCTTTGCAGATTCCCGTATACGTCCGCAGACCATTGCAGCCGAAGATATTTTACAGGACATGGGTGTCTTTTCCATTATGAGTTCAGACAGTCAGGCTATGGGACGTGTAGGTGAAGTTATCTCCCGTACCTTCCAGACTGCGCATAAAATGAAAGTACAACGTGGTCCGCTGGATCGTGACAGCGGTACAGGTAATGACAACTTCCGTGTAAAAAGATACATTTCCAAATTTACGATCAATCCGGCTAAAGCCCATGGTATTGATAAATATGTTGGTTCTATTGAACCCGGAAAATATGCCGATCTCATTCTCTGGAAACCTGAATTGTTTGGAGTCAAACCCGAAATGATTATCAAAGCCGGAATGGTTCTGGGTGCAAAAATGGGAGATGCCAATGCATCTATCCCTACACCTCAGCCAATTATATACCGTCAGATGTTCGGTAATTTCGGAAAGGCTGTGTCCAATATCTGTTTCAATTTTGTGTCTAAAGTCTCTATTGAAAACGGAACGATCGATTCGCTCAAACTGGCCAGAAAAAGCCTGCCGGTAGAAGGATGTCGTAAAGTGATGAAAAAGGACATGGTACATAATGATGCTACCCCGAATATTGTGGTGGATCCTGAAACATATAATGTAACAGTAGATGGTGTTTTAGCGACCTGTGAGCCTATGGGTGAACTTCCAATGGCACAACGCTACTTCCTGTTCTAATGATTCGTTCACATAACATAGCAGGCAATATCTATCGTTCATCCGAATCGTTTCAAGAACTTGAAAAAGATTTTCTGGAACTGGAATGGTATGAAGCGGACAAAGGTATTTTACGTCGGTTTACAACCGGAGGACGTGAGATTGGCTTTCGTAATCAGACGGCCCAATCCCTGGAGAATGGTGATGTTATCTTCAGGGACACGTCCTTGTGTGTGGCGATCCGGATTTTGCCTTGTTTATGTTTAGTGATACATCCGGCAAATATGCTGGAAATGGCAAATGTTTGTTTCGAAATAGGAAACCGGCATTTGCCTGTTTCTATCCGTTCCTCATCCGAGGTAGTGATTGCTTATGAGGACCCTTTATACCGGTTACTTGTGAAGCAGGGCTATCATACTGTAATTGAAGACCGGGTATTACAGCAGACACAGACGTTGCGTATCCATGAATGGACGCAGAAAACAAAATTTAAAATAACATTAGCAAGTAAGATAAATGAATCCTTTGTTGACCCTGCTGCAGATCAATGATTCTGTATTTCCAATCGGGAGTTTTACACATTCCTACGGCTTGGAAACATATATACACGAACGTATCGTACACAACAGTGTGACGGCACAGGAATATGCAGAATCCATGCTGAGACATAGTGTGTTTTATAATGATGCTGCATTTTTTCATCAGGCCTGGACCTTGTGTGAAGGTAAGTTTAGTAAAACAGCATTGCTGAAGCTGGATAATCTGGTTACTTCTCTCAAATCTCCTGCTGAAATCAGAGAGGCAAGCCGTAAGCTGGCTATTCGTTTTCTAAAGGTGGTAGAGAGTTTTAAGTCCGTAAAACGATGCCGGACTTATCTGGAGGCGATACAATCAGGAGAGGCCGGAGGACATTATGCAATTGCACTGGCGATGTATGCACAATCCCAGCAAATAGCATATTCCGATGCGTTAAGTGCATTTTATTACAATACTCTCAATGGTATGGTCACCAACTGCGCCAAGCTCGTGCCTATCAGTCAGATGGACGGACAGAAAATGATGTTTAATCTTCAGGGATTGATACAGGAGCTCGTCGGAAAACAAAAAGATATGGATCCTGATATGCTTGGCAACTGTTGCGTGGCACAGGATGTACGCTGTATGCAGCATGAGAAACTTTATACCAGGATTTACATTTCATAAGAATAACAGACATGGATAGAAAATATGTGAAAATAGGAGTGGCCGGACCTGTAGGTTCAGGTAAGACCGCTTTAATAGAAAGACTGACCAGACAGATGGCCACGGATTACAGCATCTGTGTAGTGACCAATGATATATACACCCGTGAAGATGCACAGTTTCTGCAAAAAAACTCTACTCTTCCTGCAGAACGTATTTCAGGTGTAGAGACAGGAGGTTGTCCGCATACAGCAATACGGGAAGATGCTTCTATGAACATTGAAGCAGTAGAAGAGCTGGTTCAGCGTTTTCCGGATACGGAAATCGTATTTGTGGAAAGTGGAGGAGATAATCTTACCGCAACATTTAGCCCTGATCTGGCAGACATTACCATCTTCGTAATCGATGTGGCAGAGGGAGAAAAGATTCCACGTAAAGGTGGTCCGGGGATTACCCGTTCGGATCTGCTGCTAATCAATAAAATAGATCTTGCGCCTTATGTGCATGCAGATCTGTCTGTCATGGAACGTGATGCAAAACGTATGCGCGGAGAAAGACCGTTCATCTTTACCAATCTGATGACATTAGAAGGACTGGAAGATGTAAAAAGCTGGATAAAAAAATATGCACTGTTAGAAAACTAGACCCGGAATGGAAAGTAGTATTAAGATCAATGTCGAAAGAGAAGGTACCTATAGTGTGTTGAAGGAAAGTTATCATAATGCTCCTTACAAACTGACACATTATGGCGCTCCGCGGGCACAGGAACATCTGGAGATGATCATTATGAGTGCCTCGCCCGGTATTATGGACGAAGATCATTTGGCTATTGATATCCGTGTAAAGAAAGATGCCCGTTTCAAACTGTTTACGCAGTCTTTTAATAAACTGCATCCCATGAAAAAGGGAGCAACACAGGATACGATAATCAAACTGGAAGCAAACAGTATACTGCAGTACGTCCCGCATCCTGTTACTCCTTTCAAAGATGCCATCTTTCGTGCAACCAATCGTATTGATATGCACGAGACGGCAACATTGATTTGGGGAGATATTATCAGTGCCGGCAGAATTTATATGAATGAAGCTTTCCAGTTTCAGAAAGTACACAGCCGTACAACACTGTACAGAGACGGGAAACTGATCTACACAGACAATCAATGCCTGATGCCACATGAGCAACCTGTCAGGAAGTTATTATTCTTTGAAGACTATACCCATCAGGCCGCTTTTATCTATTCAGGTCCGTTTGCCAAACTGATGAAGGAAGAGTTTGATGAGATACTGGCGGGATCATATGAAGATATTACTTTCGGTTTTACATACTGTGCAGATAACAGCATTTTGCTGCGGGCACTCGGACATGATGGTGAATTATTGTACAGCTTTCTGACGATGCTGTCGCAAATGTGCTGGGAATTTACCCTGCATCAGCAGCAATTGTTGATGAATGAAAGTGTATTACCAGCTCAAGAGACCCAGGAGGCTGGAGATACAGAAATTCCGAAGCCTAAAGCTCCGGCCGCAAAGAGAAAGAAAAGTAGAAAACAAGCGGCTGCTTAACATTACGACTATGCACGAAACCGGAATAGTACAAGAGATATTTGATACCCTGCGGGAAGAATACCCCGATCGTTATCAGGAAATTGTGAAAATCAGACTGGAAGCAGGGCTATTAAGTAATATTCAGCCTATTTTGATACAGAATGCTTTTGAAGCCTACATTACAGATGATGCGTGGTTTCGCGATACAGAGCTCGAGGTAAAGGTGCTGCCCATACTGGCCTTTTGCGACAACTGTAAAAAGTCTTTTGAGGTCGTTTTTCACCGGTTTGTCTGTAACTGCGGTATCACATCCGACAAAGTAGTTCAGGGAGAAGAGTTAAGAATAACACAGGTTACATTTAAAAATAAGGAACATGAGTAATACAGCAATACCTAAAAGCAACCAAATGCCGGTAGGATCGGTACAATGCGAAAATACATCATTAAATCTATTAAAGGCCAATGATTTTGTGGCCAAAGCTATCCGTGAGCGATTGGCAGATATTTGTATCATCAATATTTGTTCCTCCCCGGGTAGTGGTAAAACTACGTTAATGCAGGAGACTGGCAAACGTCTGGGAAAGCAGCTGAACATCGCTGTACTGGTCGGAGATCCGGAAACGGAAAGAGATGCTGTACGTATGCGTGAAGTAGGAATAAATGCTTTACAGATTGTGACGGGAGGAATGTGTCATATAGAAGCGCAGATGATCCTGCAGGCATTAGACCATATCAATCTGGATAATGTGGATCTACTGTTTATAGAGAATGTAGGGAATCTGGTATGTCCTGCAGCCTTTGATCTGGGAGAAGACTATCGTGTAACTTTGCTTGCTGCAACAGAAGGAGACGACAAACCGAAGAAATATGCACGGATGTTTTTGACCAGCGAACTGATGGTCGTTTCAAAAGCAGATCTTTTGCCCTATGTGCCTTTTTCAATTGATGCTGTAACTAAAGATGCACAGGAAGTCAATCCAAAGCTGGAAGTCCTTACGATCAGCAGTCTCAACGGAGATGGTATGGATGAATGGTGTGCATGGCTAATCAGTAAAGTCGAAGAAAAGAAAGCATTCAAAATAAAGCAGTAGTCCGAATGCTTTATATTTCAGACAATAACTATACAGCTATACCGCAGGGTATAGCTGAAGAATTTGTATACATGGAATGGTATGAGGTACGAAAGACGGTGTTGGAACGGGAAACTTCAGAAGGAAGATTGATCCGTCTGCAGCGTGAATATGGTGAGCAGCTCCATGATGGTCAGGTCGTGCATCTGAATGATAATTATGCAATCAGATTGTATATCAAACCTTGTGATTGCATTATACTGCATGCAAAGGATGCACAGATGGCAGGACAATTCAGTTTTGATGTCGGCAACCGGCACTTACCTGTCTTCTGTCTGAATGACCAGTCATTTGCTGTGGCTTATGACGGCAGGTTGTACAGTGCATTATCCGCCAAATATGCCGGACATATCGAGCTGACTTCAGCCAGATTATTGCCTGATCAGGCATTGCATATGTTCCGGAAAAATAAAGTTACAATATGACAAATAGAAGAAAAACAACTTGGCGATGGGTCAGTAGTTTCATTCTACTGACATTGATCATTGCCTGCAGTAATTCCGGTGAAAAAAAACAAACGGCAGAAAAAATTTCGGCAACAGATGCCCGTGGTAAAGAAATCACACTGGAAACGTATGCACAACGTGTTGTTGTTCTGTTTGAACCGTTTGTCGATCAGATATACATGCTTAATGCCGGAGATAAGCTGGTCGGTATTCCGCAACAGATTTATCAGAATCCTTCTACCTATCATTTTCTGTCTCTACACGATAAGCGTATTGCCCGTAAGCAGATTGTGACACCCACTTTCGGAGGCCGGTCTACGCACGTAGAGACACTGGTGGCCTTAGAGGCAGATCTTGCCATCGTATATGAGCATGATAAAGAGACGATCGCTCAACTCGAAGATCTTCATATTCCTGTGTATGTAGTATCCAGCAGAGATAAAGAGCATATCTATAATGAACTTGTCGGCGTAGGAACATTACTCGGTCAGGAAAAGCGTGCTCAGGAGATTGTGGGGTATGTGGAGAAGGAAGTGGAGAAAATGAAACTTCACGAAGATATAAAACGGAAAAAGGTATACTATGCATGGTCTAAAGGACGTGTTTTTTCTACCTCATGTAAGGGTTCCCTTGTAGATCTGTCCATGGAGGTTTCGGGTGCCGAAAATGCGTGTCCGCTTAATCTCGAAGCTCCGAATATCAGTGCGGAATCTCTTTACAAGTGGAATCCTGATCTTATTGTATTGTGGAATTCAAAATTACAGGATGTCTACAGCTTAAAAGAACTTGAAGCGCTGCCGGCAGTAATCGATAAGCAAGTGTATAGCATGGAACCCACTTTTTACTACGATCCGCATACTGTTAAATTTCTTTTGTTTGCCAAACAGCTCCGGCAGTGGTGCTATCCAAGCTATTCTGAACAACAATTTAAAACAGATCTGCAGCAGACTCTGGAGTTTCTGTACAGTGAAAAAATATGGGAAGACGAAATATGAAATTTTGGAAATTAAGCTTACTCATCTGTCTGCCTTTATTTGTCCTGTTTTTCTCTCTTGCATTAGGGAATACAGGATTTCTCCGTTTATCTGAACTGGCAAATCTGGTATATGCCGGTCTAGCTTCTTCATTAGGGTGGGAAGTTGTTGTGGTCGATTCCAGTATGGAAACCATTGTCTGGCAGGTCAGACTTCCGCGTGTGTTGCTGACCTTTAGTGTCGGAGCTTCACTGGCTGTGGCCGGAGGAGTGCTGCAGGCAGTATTTCGTAATCCTATTGTGGATCCGTTTTCTTTAGGGATCTCTTCAGGAGCAGCCTTTGGAGCTGCATTATCAATGCTGGTATCTCTGATTCCACTCAACCTCTCTGCTTTTTTATTTGGAGTGCTGGCTGTTGCTATTACATACTTTGTATCCTACAGCGGTGCCAAAGGATCATTAGTGACCATGGTACTGGCCGGTATGATTATTTCAGGCGTATTTACGGCATTCCTTACCATTTTACAGTATCTGAGTGATCCGTATAAGTTGCAGGCCATAGTCCAGTGGACTATGGGGAATCTGCATACTGCTTCCTGGTCAAAACTAAAGGTCGCCATTCTGCCCATATTACTGGGGCTTGGAATAATTATTCTGTTCCGCTGGAAGCTCAATCTTCTTGCTCTGGGTGATCAGGAAGCGCTGGCTGTAGGTGTCAATCCCAAAATTATCAAACTTATTATGATAGGTGCAGCCACCATGATCACCGCTTCGGCAGTCGCTGCGGTTGGCATGATCAGTCTCTTCGGACTTATTGTACCCCATATCAGCCGGATGCTCTTCGGGCCGAGTAACAGTATAGGAGTATGGGCAAATATCAGTATTGGAGGTACTTTTCTGTTACTGATTGATGATTTTTCACGTACACTGCTGCCTTTTGAAATTCCGGTAGGTGTATTTACTATGATGCTGGGCACGCCGCTATTTATTTACCTGATGCGTAAAAACGCTATAAACTGGAACGGATAATGGAAGCAATAGAGATCAGAAATTTAGCCTTTCACTACGGAAAACAAACTGTACTTGACGGACTTCGGGCTACCTTCTACAAAGGGGAGCTGTCCGTTATTCTGGGGCGAAACGGAAGCGGCAAATCTACCCTGTTTAATATTCTGGCTGGAGTCCAACGGGAATATCAGGGACAGATACATATCAATGGAGTGGAACGGCGAGCCGTAAAAATCGGGAATGCCAATGGAATCAGACTCGGTTTTATGACTCAGTTTCACCAGACCAATTTTCCATTTTCTGTATACGATGTGGTGATGACAGGCAGAGCTTCTTTTTCGCGCTTTTCACCAAAAGAAGAAGACATAGAGCAGGTTCGAAAAGTATTAAAAAGGTTTGATCTCTGGAAATACAAAGACAAGCCATATACCCGGCTTTCGGGAGGGGAACGACAATTGGTGCTTTTGTGCCGGGTATTAGTGCAGGATCCGGATATTATCTTATTGGATGAACCGACGAATCATCTGGATCTGCACTACCAGGCAGCAGTGCTGGATAATCTTAAAAAATTAGTTGAAGCTGGTAAAACCGTGATTTGTATTATGCATGATCCTAATCTGGCGTTTCTCTACGGGGATCGTTTTTTTCTGATGCAGCAGCAAATTCTCACCAGTCTGGAAGGACAAAATACTGATAGCATTCATCATTTATTAGAACAGGCTTATCAGGTACGTCTGCAGCAGATTCCGCACCGCGGCAAAATAATAATTTTACCCGATCCTCAACACCATTATGAATAAAGATTTGATTATAAAACGTGTTTCAGAACAGGATGTGCCTGAGCTGATCACTTATGTATCAGAAGCTCGTAAGTTACTTTTTCCCATGCTGGACCATCATAAAATGCCATATGATCTGCAGCATTTTGCACAGACCTATATTCATGCCCGGATTGGTACATTTCTGGAAGCACGCGACCAATCAGGTAATCTGGTTGCTGTGATTGGAATGTTGGCTTATGATCAACGGTTTTCTTTTCTCCGTTTAGAGCAGGAAAATACAGTAGAGGTCGTACGCTTATATGTGAATCCTAAAGGACGGAGACAAGGAGTGGCTACCGCTCTGTTTCAGGAATTAATGGAAGTTGCAAAGGCACAGGCTGTATCAACCTTGTACCTGCATACTCATCCGTTTCTCACAGGCGCCTACGAATTTTGGTTACAATGCGGTTTCAAAACACTTATCCGGAAGGATCATAGTGGTTTTGAAACTATACATATGAAGTGTGAGCTATAATATTACACCATCAGGCCACTGAAGTTATAAAAACAGTTAGATATGCATATATTAAAATATACTTTTTACATCACCATCTTTTTATTCTGTATACTCAACGGGCAGGTGTATGCTCAGACGGAGCCCGTCATCTTCGGAAAAGTAACCGACGCAGAAGGAAAGGGACTCAGAGGTATTACCATTGTCCTTAAATCGAAAGAACTGATACAGACGAATAGTGATGGTACCTTTCGGCTTCCGGCAACAGTAAAGCTTCCGGCAACACTCTCTTTCCGTGCGGTTGGTTATAAGACACTTTCCGTGTCAGTAGATCAGTTAAACTGGAATAACAAAAAGGGACTCAATGTTCAGTTGTTTCCTGCCAGTGTAGAAGTAGATGAAGTGCTGGTTACCGGCAGACGCAACAATTCGTATCTTATTAATACGACCGAACTTGGAGGTAAATTTTCAGGCTCACTCAAGGATTTGCCACAATCCATATCTCTTGTCAGTAAGGAGTTTATGGAAGATAAACAGGCCTTTGTGATTACAGATGTTGTACAGGATCTTGCAGGTGTCAATCAGGCTTCTGCCTATGATGATCTGACCATTCGCGGATTTAACAGCGGTTATACCAGCGGTATGCGTCTGGTAAACGGTATGCGTTCCGGATATGGATACGGTACCAGCTTCTGGCGTACGCCACTTACGGTCAATCTGGAAAGTGTAGAAGTTCTGAAAGGGCCCGGAGCATCCCTGTTTGGAGATATTACTCCCGGCGGAACCATTAATATGGTTACCAAGAAACCGTTAGAAAAGAAACATACAAGTGTTAATTTTGCAATTGGAAGTTTCCAGACCTACCGTACTACTCTCGATATTGGCGGGCCACTGGATTCTGCTAAAAGAGTACTTTACAGACTGAATGTAGGTTATGAAAATTCCAGAACGTTCAGAGATGTTAATCAGCGTAAAAACATACTTGTTGCGCCTTCATTCAGTTTTCGTCCGGCAGAAGGAACCACGATCGATGTTGATCTGACCTATGACAATTTTGATGGTTATCTGGATCGCGGATTAGGTATACGTAACAATGATTTTTACGCACAGTCCCGATCCTTCAATGTGAGCCAGCCAACCGACTTCTTTAAGACAAATTTCCTTACACTATCTGCACGGCTTAATCAGCAACTCACAGAAGATTTGTCTCTTCATGTGAACTATATGAAGTCGATCTATAAGGAAAAATTAAATGAATTTCGCACATTGAATACCTACGCTAATCCGCCACAGAATACCGTAATGAATATGCGTTTCCAGTCAAAGCAAATTACCGATTACACGGACAATCTGGTTAGTTATCTTCGCTATGCACTGGACAGACCCGGGCATCAGCATAGGTTGGTATTAGGTGTTGATTATGCACAATACCGAGGGGATAAAGATAATATTCTGCGCGAATCCCGTAGCCGGATGCTGAACGGCAAAGAAGTACCGCTGACCATTGACCTGGAAAATCCTAATCGGGAAGTCATAGATATCTCTACCTATATCTGGCGTCCGCAGGCGGAATTCCCTTTCCTTAATCCTTACCAAAGTATGGGATTCTACATACAGGATCAGGTGACTGTTGGAGAACGTCTGCACGTGGTGTTGGGACTACGTCATGAATATTACCGTTCCAGCAGTGCGGATCTCAAAGAGTCTTTCAAAACCAAACAAAATGCATGGTTGCCAAGATTGGGATTAACCTATAAGATTAATGAGCAGGTTAACTATTTTGCCAGCTATTCGCAAGGCTATGTTCCGGTAGGGGCAGATTTTATTTATAATTATGAAAACTATGGAGCAGATCGTCCTTTTAATCCTGAGCGGAGCTTTCAGATAGAGACAGGATTAAAGACCGGTTTTTTTAAAAACAATCTGCAAACGGAGTTGTCTGTATTTCATATAGGGAGAGAGAATATGCTGATTGCAACCGGAGGTATATCCGATAGTGGACTGCCGATTTATCGTCAATCCGGACAGGTTATCTCCAGGGGAGTAGAATTAGATTTCAGAGGGCAGATCAATAAGGAATTTCAGGTGATGGCCAACTATAGTTTTAACCATACGGAAGTCAAATCATCTTCATTAGCAGGTGAAGAAGGACTGCCTTTGAGCAATGCCCCTAAAAATATGGCAGGGATGTGGCTGAAGTATATATTTTCCCGATATGCGGTCAAGGGTCTGGGCTTTGGAGCCGGTGTCTATTATGTTGATGAGCGACGAATGGATAATGCTGCACGTAAAGATCAGAATGGGAATGGTGTCTGGGATATGTGGCCATCGTATACAACAGTCAATACGGCTGTATATTATCACCTGAAAGGGATGCGTTTTACGGCGAATATCAATAATGTATTTGATAAATATTATTATCTGGGAGGATTTGACTATACAAGAGGATTTGTAGGCACTCCCCGTAACTTTATGCTCTCAGTAGGGTTTAATTTGTAAGTTTATAACTCCTTAAAAGGAGAGAAAAACAGTTCGCCAAATATCTCCCTCTCCTTTTGAAGGAGAGGGTCGGGGAGAGATTCTACATTTGTGGATTAAGAGGATGTTTGTATATTTAGGATACATTTCTAATTCAGATGATTAACAATGTAAGATCAAACTGTATAAAATGAAATCATATTACACTATACTATCCTGCATATTACTCACGATATTCTGCACAAAGACAAATGCGCAAGAAAAACGGACCTATTGGAAATCCGAAAACGTAACAAAAGTGAATAATAAATCCATGTGGGGAATTACGCTTGCGTATATGGATATGATTGCTGAAATGCGGATTCATATTTCTGAAAGTAATGATTCACTGTACTTTTCCTATCCTTTTGAAAAGAAAATTAAAATCTCAGATCTCCGGTCGTTAACGGATTGCAGATTAAAAAATACGGGAGAATTGCTGGATAGTGTATACGAAGTCACTATTGAAAAAGACACGTTAAAGATCAAATTTAATTACATCGGTACAGCAGAGAAGGATAATCGTTTTTCACTTAATCTTATTCCTGTAAAGAAGGATGTATATACCAAAGAAGTTGAGGGACTAAAAAAAGATAAACAGCAGATTCTTGCAAAGATCAAAACAATAGATTTATCTTCTCTTAATCTACCAGTTACCACACCAGAGTATGTCAAAGTAAAAAAACTGTCGGATTTAAATCCGGTGCAATTAGCGGAAGACTTGGCAGATGTAAGGAATGGATTTAAAATATCCTCCGATAAACTGGTATTGGCAAAGGAGAAAAATAAAACAGAATACAGCATTTTAGGCGTTGAAAACATGAACCGTCTAGACTTACCTGCTGCAAACATCAGTGCTGTACATTTTGATAATATAGAAGTTGTCAGTAATGCTGTCAATAGTAAGGTGGAAGCAATTATTGTTTATAAAAATAATATGGATAAGTCTGTAATCAGGAATCTGTTTGATGCTATTTCCGGCAAACTTACCGGAGATTCATTAGCACAATTCGGTCTTCCCATGATTTACGATGATAAAACTTCCCTTGGTATACATAGTTTTTTTGCAGTCAGCTGGACAGGGAAAGATAAGGTTGTGCGGCTGGCTATAGATGATGTGCCCGATGATTTGTTTGATAAGGAAATTGATAAGAATATTGCGCTTCCGGAAACATACAATGCAGCTGATATAAGCAAAGTATTTAAGCATTACCTTGAACTGATACCACAATCACGTGTAAGAGTATATGTGCTATCGAAAGAATTTAATAAGACGCTAAATTTAAAAGAAAACAGAAGCGAAGGATTAACGAGTGGAAATCTAAAAGACCATGTTTTTAGATGGAAATATGACTTTGAACCATGGGATGATGATGAATAATTTTCTTTGTGACTACGAACTCTTAACCCGTTAAGGATTTTCAAATTTTGTAAGCAGCTATCTAATAAAATAAGCATATTTGTGCCTTTTCAGCAATTCTTACGAAAACCATTTTTTACGATGAAATATCTACTTCTTCTTGCGTTGTCTGTATATCTTTCACCTGTAGTGGCAGCACAGGAAATCTACAGCAAAGCTTATGGCGTGCAAAGTAATCCGGCGATCATATTTATACACGGAGGACCAAGCGGTAACTCCAATTTATTTGAAGGCACAACAGCACAGTCGCTTGCAGACGAAGGGTTTTATGTGATCGTTTATGACAGAAGAGGAGAGGGACGTTCCAAAGATGAACAGGCAACAATGACCTATAAAGAAAGTTTTGCTGATCTGTTACAATTGTATAAAACCTATAGCATAGATAAGGCAAATATCATCGGACATAGTTTTGGTGGAATTATTGCCACCTTATTTACCGATCAATATCCGGAAAAGGTGAGTTCTTTGGTTCTTGCAGGCGCATTATGTATGCAGCAGCAAACCTACGATCACATCCTTACAGAGGCTAAGCAGGTCTTCCGACAGGATGATGGCAAGCTGCAGGAAATACAGGATATCCAAAAGCTTGATAAACACAGTGCTGACTATAGAAAGAAAACCTATAACATAGCGAGTCAACTGTATCACTTTACTATGCCAAGACCTACTCCAGAAAGTATACGTCTTCGTGAACAGTATGAGGAAAGTGAATTTAACAAAAGTAATTTCCGTAATCATGAATCGCCCTTCAGGTTCTACAAGAATGAAAAGAATAATAATGTAGACAACAGACCGGCCCTGAAACGAATTAAAGAAAAAAAGATTCCTATCTATGCCATCTACGGAAAGGAAGATGGTATTTTCAGCCCTAAACAAATAACGGATATACGAAGAATAACAGGAGCTGAGAATATGCAGATAGTTGACAACTGTTCACATTATTTGTTTGTAGATCAACAAACAGCTTTTATTGCATTTTTGAAGGGGAAGCTTTAATATGTAGCCCTGAAGGTTGTATTGTGACTGACAAAACTTCTTATCTTCTATATCTGTAATGACCTGCGCGGCTATGACCTGGTAAGCTCCTTCCTTGTCCGTTTATTGTCCGCCTTAATGGAGCACTAATTATTCCTGTTTATAGGATCTTTATTCAAGATCAAAAACTATAAAAAATGGAAAAATTAACACAAACATGGATGAGTCAGCTTGATGATAATAAGCTGCTGTCCGAAATAACTATACCGGGCACACATGATTCCGGAACTTACACGCTCGGAGATGGCCCTATCGATAGTGCTGCAAAATGTCAGACGCAGAGTATTGCAGAACAATTAAATAATGGTATTCGCTTTCTGGATATACGATTGGCAAGAGGGACAGATAATGACGGTGTTCTCTGGCTGTACCATGGAGGCAGTCGGGCGATTAGTGTGGCATTGGATCTGACATTTGAACAGGTCATCAACGACTGTATTCACTTTTTGGATAAAAATCCTCAGGAAACGATTGTTATGTCGGTCAAGAAAGAATTCGGTGATGAGATTCACGATTGGGTAAAGAGCACTATTGAAAAACGAACAGACTGGAATCAAAGATGGTGGTTATCGAATAATAAGAATCCTGCATTGAAACAGATTCGTGGCAAGATTGTATTATTCCGCAGATTTGATATGGCCGATTTTGGTTTGGATACACAGGGAGGCTGGCCGGTCGATAGTGAGGGACCTTTAAGTCATCATAATATTAATTTCTATGTGCAGGATGTGTATAGCTCATGGTCAGATGATGATGACCGAAAAGAAAAATTTAATGTACATGTTAAAAATTGTCTGATCAAAGCTTCCGAAGATAATAAGAACACAATTTATATCAATTTTGCAAGTGCTACGGGTTTCCTTGGCGGCTTGTTACCCCTTACTACTAATCCCCGTGACATGGCGGATACTGTACTTCCGCTTTTTCACCAATACCTGTCCGAAACTACTCCTGCACGATACGGTATTATACCGATGGATTTTCCTGAAATCGGTTCCAATCTCACGAAGCTGCTGATCAACTGCAATAAAGCGAATGTACGCGCTCCTGTTTCAGGCTCCGTAGTAGAAATATGTACTACATTAGGACTTTTTAAGGACGGGTATGATTTCTGTATGGATGTAAAAGGAGGTGACAGTCAGGACGGCGCTCCTGTTATTGTTTACGAAGCCAAACGGTCAAACAACCAAAAATGGAAGCTGACAGATGCCGGAGATGGATTTTACTATCTGGAACCCCAACATGCAACAGGCAAAGTACTTGACGCAGACTACAGAAGTGGTAATGAAACAAAAGTGGCCATACGAAGCAGAAACGGAAGTGACAGTCAGAAATGGAAAATTACAACTACAAGTGATTATCCTGTTCAGTATACGATCTCTCCAAAGAGTACACAGGGATCCTGTCTGGATATAAAGGGAGGAATTTGTAAAAATGGTTCGGAAATTATTTTATTTCCGAAGCACGGTGGCGACAATCAACTCTGGTATATTAATAAGATTGGTTAATCTCTCTTTGTGGAATATTGCGTAAAGTCTGTAGTTAAGAAGTAATTCTACTATATTTAAGTATTAAAAAATCCGACATCGATGTTTACAATAGAACAAATCAGACAGGCACATGCCAAAGTGAAATCCGGAGCGGATTTTCCAGCCTATATGCGCGAAATTAAAGCACTTGGTGTGTTGGGCTACGATGCTTATGTAGCAGACGGACGTATAGATTATTTTGGCGCGGAAGGATATACTACATCGGCTCCAGCAAAGTATGACCGAATGGACGTGGCAGGACAGAGTGATATCGTACAGTTTAGAAAAGATCTTAAAGATCATCAGCAAGGTCTTACCGATTACCTGACCTTCTGCAGAGATTGTGCACGGTCGGGAGTGGAAAAATGGATTATTGATATGGATCGGATGACCTGTGCCTATTATGACAAAGCTGGAAATGAGCTTCTCATTGAAAATATTCCGCAATAATCGGGGGATAATTAGTAAATAGCTTAAGAAGCAGCCTTATCGGGCTGCTTCTTTTGGTTGGAGCTGTAAATGCAATATAGGGTAAGGTTTCCCGGAACCGTCTTGAGCCGATCTTCCGGTCTGTTCAAATCCCATTTTGAAGTAAAATCCTACAGCCTGTTCATTCTGTTCATTTACGTCTACATAGCGAACCCCCAACTGCTCAACAGCATAGTTCAACAAAATCTTGCCATATCCTTTACCCCGGGAGTCCGCATGTACAAACAGCATTTCAAGGTGCTGCTCTGCCACTGCTATATAACCCATTGCCCGTTCCTGATTATACAGGATATAGGTCGTAAGTTGCGGCAGATAATCTCTGGGAATAGCTTCTTTGAAAAATAAAAAATCCTCTTCCTTTAGAAAATCATGTGTAGCCCTTACTGCAGATTCCCATATCTGCATGATTGTCTTATAATCTTCAGGTGTTGCCTGCTGTATATTCATAGTTTATTATTCCTTTCCGGATGTTGCAGCAGTATGGTCAGTTACTACACCCTGTACATTAAAAAGTGTAAAGATAAGATATTCCTTTCAGGTGTAGGCTAAATGGATTAAGGTCAGTATTTCATAATGGTAGTTATTAATTTTTTTTAATAAATGATTATTATTTATTAAAATTTATTTTATATTTGAGTTCTTGAAATGATAAGCCTGTGAAAATTTACTTCTTTCTTCTTTTGTTTTTGTCATCCCGACTATGTTTTGCGCAAGAGACTGTGTTGATTACTTCTCAAAGTCTGCAGACTATAGATTCGGTGTATATATATAAACCTGAAGGATACTCGAAGAAGAAACAATATCCTGTTGTTTATCTGCTGCATAGTCATGGAGCTAACTATCGTACATTTTCCAGGATATTGGATCTGCAACGACTGTCTGATACCTATGGATTCCTGATTGTATGTCCGGATGGACTGAAAAGCAGTTGGTTTATGAATTCACCGTTGAAATCAGGTCTGCAATACGAAGATTTCTTTATCCGGGAACTTATGCCGTATATCAATACACATTTCGGAGGTCGTGCGGATGCTTCTTTTGTCACCGGAGCCAGTATGGGAGGACACGGAGCATTGTGGTTGTTTGTAAACTATCCGGCTTCCTTTTTAAGTGCCGGAAGCAGCTCCGGGGTCGTTAATCTGAGGCACTCCGGGTTTAAAAAAACAACGATAGCAGAACATCTGGGTGAATATAGCGATACAAATGAAAACTTCGACCGGTATTCTGTGGTCACGAACATAAAGCGATTAAAAGGGCTTTCCAAAACCTTCATTTTCGATTGTGGTACTGAAGATTACCTGTACAAAGCAAACAAAAGTCTGAGGGACAGCTGTGATCAGTGGAAGATCAAAGCTACCTATATCGCCCGGCCCGGAGCACATACCGGTACGTATTGGTCAGAGAGTCTGCCGGTACACTTTGAATATTTCAACACCTTACTAAAAACCAAATTATAACATGAATACTACACTGAAGAAAAGGGGGCTCTCGGTAGCATTGGGATTGCTTTGTGCATCTGCTCTATATGCACAGCAGGTGCCCCAGCATATTGCAGCGCAATTGAAAAATACCAGGCAAGGGGAAATTGTCAGACTGGAAAACTTTCTGACGGAGAGTTTTGATAAAATGAATTACGATAAAGTGATCTGGCCGGGACCGCAATATATGATTTCGGACGATCCGGAATATATTCGCATTCCGGAGGGGATTGCGCTGAAGGAAAAAGTAGAACCCGGCACAGTGCGGCTGTATGTCTATAATGTAAACGGTGTCAAAGAACCAAAAACAGACCGAAAGATAACGGCTGTCATCAAGAATACCGGTAAAGGTAATATGCGCCTGAAAATGCTTAAATATTCTTCACAAAAACCGAGTACAAACTATTTCAAAGTTGGTAAGGAAGGATTATACGACTACTTCAATTCACAGGGGCTGGTAAAAGAACGTATTATAAAACCGGGACAGACCGTCGCTGTCGATGAAGTGCTGGAGCGCAACGTAGTCAAGTATGATGAACTGGTACATGGCATATATGAATTTCTGATCGATGAACCGGGCGAAGTAGCCGTATTACAGACTGCTCCGGGGACAAGTGGCCCAAAGGCTTATGAAACAATAGGTTCAGTAATTCCGACCAATAAGAAAAATGCAGGAAGAGGATTATTTGGGGTAAGCAATTATAAAGTATTTAATGAAGCAGTGCTGGAAACAGATAAAGGTGTCACACAGCTCGTGGTGGCAGATGGTAAAGATGATGCCTGGGTAAAAGGTATAGAAGGAGAAAGTAATACTGTATCTACATTAGCCGGCAATTACGGTGTGATGTATAATATTGAACTCAAATGGAAAAGTACTGATGGTAAGGGACTGGCTCTGCTGACCTGGAATTCCAGATCAGACAATCAATGGTGTAGCGCTATGGCTGCCAGTGTAGTCGTGAGTGATGGCGTATATAAAGGAGGCGTAGTGCAGTTACCTGCTGAGCGTCTCAATACGAAAGGAAGTCCGGAAGCTGTGCTGATTCAGATCTTTAAACCGGAGCAGATTGGTAAAGAGCAGTTGCTTAAATTGACATATTCTCCTCCGGGAGCATCCTGTCTGCCGACACCACTTGTTTTTGTGCCGATAGATCTTAATTAATTCTTAAGCGGATAGTTATGTATAAATATGTTATAACCGGAATCGGAATTTTGTTAGCAGGCTGTGGATCCGTCAAAAAAAATGTAAAGCCGTTAGAAAATGCAGGTATTACGTCTTCTGAGGTACGGTTTTTTAAAGGGGAGATCAGGCCGGAACAGGCAAAAGCCTGTTTTGAAGGTGCTTATTACAGGAAATTAGTCTCCAGTGAAGATAATTGGGTAGGTATAGAAGGAAAGGTACTCCTGCCTCAGATAGAATTTGATAAAACCCGCATCAATCCTAAGAAGTCGCTGCAATATCTGGATAATCCATCTGTCTATCTTGGTGGCTGTATGGATGGACAGGAAACAGATATTGGTCTGAGCTGGGAGGTGATAAAAGATGAACGGGGAGTGGTTAGCGAAGAGCGTAAAGCTTTCCGTCCTTTTATGCGTCGTACCGGTCATGGTACGGAGCAGGCAGCTGTATTCGTCAATGCCTCTGCTATCAAAGACTATTACTGGTATCCCGGTGAAGAAGTGCATATGTCCGTTGTATTGATACGGGACGGATTGCTTCGCTTTGTCGTGGAAGGAGCCGGTAAAAAGTTTGAATATGACTTTGAATGTGCTGGATATGCCTTTGGCCGCAAAGGCGAGTTTAAGCGTGTAAATGCAATTGATCAGATGTCTAATGAGGGAAAACCTGCACAGGCTACCACAACAAAAGTAAAAGGCTCCAGATGGTCTTACACCAATCTGATCCGTTATGAAAAAGGAGCATTATTATCAGTTCCTTTTCATGAAGAACGTTACACTGAAATGGCTTGTCCTAAAGCAGAATACTTTGATATTGTATCTGCTAAAGAATGGACTGCAAAGGGTGGAGAAGAGATTTCAATAAGCGGTGCGGTTTATTGATAATCCTTGTTCAGGAGTCTGTTTCTGACCAGAAAACAGGCTCCTAATACTCCGGCTTTTTCGCCCAGAACTGCCGAAATAATCTTTGTGTCGTTATTGACCAGGCTCAGTGAAAATTTATTGATCGCACTCTTAATCGGTAAAGTGATATATTCTCCGGTTTCCGATAATATCCCTCCCAGGATCACCAGCTCAGGATTAAATACATTGATCAGCAAAGCGATTGCTCTTCCTATTTTTTCACCTACTTCAGCGATCAGTTCTATTGCAAGTACATCATCCGCTTTTGCAGCAGCAATGATATCTTTTAATTTGATATCTGCGATTGTTTTTGGTGAAGTTTTGACCGGATGGGAGAGGATAATAGATGAAGAACCTTCCTGTAGTTTTTCCTGAAATAAGCGTGTCAGGGCCCATCCTGAAGCTTCCGTTTCCAGGCATCCTTTTTTACCACAGTTACATATGATCTCATTATTAAAAATAGGAATGTGACCAAATTCACCTGCAAATCCGGATTTACCATAGTATAATGAACTGTTGATCATCACACCCATCCCGAGACCATAGTCCAGATTAAGAAAAATCACATTTTTCTCCGTTTTGATAGCTTCAGAGTTGAATTCACCATAAGCCATAGCCCGGGAGTCATTCTCCAGAAATGTCTTAATTCCCAGTTCATTCTCCAGAATTTTGGATAGAGGTTCTTCATGAAAATGGAAAAAACTGTAACTGTAGCCTGTGGAGTAATTGATCCGGCCCGAAAGGTTAATGCCCATGCCCAGAATCTTTTCCTTAGGAATATTGAATGTTTTTAGTGAACTGTGGATCAGTTGTATTAATTCTTCCAGAGAAGCTGTGCTGTTGCTCAGCGTAAACGGAAGGTGTTCTTTTATATAGACCAGTTCATTTTGCAGATTCGTAATCCCGATATTAATATGGTTCTGTTTGACATCTACTCCTAAAAAGAATACGGAGTCAGCGATCAGCCCGTATAAGTTGGGTCTTCTTCCGCCATTCGTATTGATTTTCCCCAGATCCTGTACCAGTTCTTCCTGAATCAGTTCGTTAATCAGGTTAGTGACTTTAGGGACGCTTAGGTTTAATTCCTTGCACAGATCAGCGATTGTGGCGCTGTTGTGCGCACAAAAGAATGAAATGATATTTTTCTTTAACTGTATGTTTTTGTAGGCAACACCCGAAAAATTATCGCCATTAAGCTCTTCAAGGAATGTCATTGTTATATGATTTTTTTTAAAATCAAATGTATGAAATATATTGATAAATACTAAATGCTTTTAAATGGTAGTTAGTTAATAAAAAAAATTAATAATTGTTGTGTTTATTTTAAATATATTATATATTAGTGGTCTGTAAACCATATTATGATAAAATGAAAATCTACCTAGTATTCATCACCTTATTCTTTACCTGTTTAATTCATGCTGAGGGTGCTTCTCCTGTCCGTGTCGATGTACTTATCGTCGGTGGGGGAGCCAGTGGTACCACGGCAGCTATACAAGCCTCCCGTCTCGGGGTGAAGACACTGGTCATTGAAGAAACACAATGGCTGGGTGGAATGCTTACGGCTGCCGGGGTTTCTGCTATAGATGGCAATCATCAGATGCCGGCGGGGCTGTGGGGCGAATTCAGAAGTCATTTATATAAGTATTATGGAGGCCCTGCCGCTGTAGAGACGGGATGGGTAAGTAATACGCTCTTTGAACCTTCCGTCGGAAATAAAATTCTGAAAACCATGATTGCCGCAGAAAAAAACGTGGAAGTCTGGTATTCTTCACAATGGAAGAAAATAACTAAAACGGCACAGGGCTGGGAGGTCGAGGTAGATAAGAAAGGGAAGAAAATACAGGTGTCGGCCAGAATTGTAATCGATGCAACGGAGCTTGGAGATCTGCTGCCGGCAGTGGGAGCATCCTATAAGATTGGTATGGATAGCCGTCAGGATACAAAAGAGGAATATGCTCCCGAAAAAGCAAATGATATTATTCAGGATCTGACTTATGTAGCGGTGTTGAAAGATTACGGTCCCGGAGCAGATAAGACGATCAGGAAACCAAAGGGATATGATCCAAAGGTGTTCGAGCATGCCTGTGATGTAGCCGATCCGGCATCGCATGATAATACGCCTAAGATTGACTGTTCACAAATGATCACGTACGGAAAACTTCCGAACGGGAAATATATGATCAACTGGCCAAAGGATGGCAATGATATTTATCTGAATATAATCGAGAAATCACCGGAAGAACGTAAGAAAGCATTGCAGGAGGCCAAAGATCATACCTTGCGTTTTATCTACCACCTGCAGACTGTACTTGGATTTAAACATCTGGGACTTGCGGATGACGAGTTTGATACAGCAGATAAACTGCCTTTTATTCCTTACCATCGGGAATCCAGAAGAGTAACGGGGATTGCGGCGTTGACGTTGCCTTATGTTCAAAAGCCATATGAACAGGATGTACCCTTATACAGAGCAGGAGGTATTGTAGGGGACTATACCATAGATCATCATCACCTGAAAAACCCGGATGCTCCAAAAATTGATTTTGTGAAAATCAAAGTGCCTTCTTACAATGTGCCTCTTGGAGCTCTTATTCCGGCAGGTGTAGATAATTTTATTGTTGCAGAAAAGAGCATCAGTGTGAGTAATATCGTAGCAGGAGCGACACGTCTTCAACCGGTAGTATTGGGTATCGGTCAGGCAGCCGGTGCACTGGCGGCTCTGGCTGTAAAAGAAGGCCGTAGTCCTCAGCATCTACAGGTAAGAACTGTGCAGCAAACGTTGCTTGAAAATGACGCTTATCTGATGCCTTTTATAGATGTCAAACCACAGGATCGCTATTTCGAAGCAGTACAACGCATTGGTGCAACCGGCATACTTAAGGGAAAAGGAATCGCTTATAAGTGGGCCAACCAGACCTGGTTTTATCCTGAACACCGTATCAGTGAATATGATCTCACTGAAGGATTAAGAACCTATTATCCACAGCTACGGGACGTACAGGCTTCCGGTAAAGATCTGGAAATTGATTTTTTGGCTACATTGATTCATAGCATTGATCCGAAAAAAGGCAAAGAAGAAATTATAAACGCATACAGCGGCAACAAGTATCTGACACGCGCTGAGGCGGCGGTGCTTATCGATCAGTACCTGAACCCTTTTGCGCAAAATATAGATTTTCAGGGTCGGCTGAAATAATAAATACAGTCAACCCAATCAATTAAAGAGAATATATCTTATGAAAACAATATAGCTCGTCTTCGAAGGAGCTATAGAACAAACCGAGTAACCAACATTTTATAAACAACCTAAATAATGCTATGAACAACATGAATGAGCTTAGTAGGTGGAAGGACAGTCCTGTGTGGCGTATCCTTACATTAATGATTCTGTTGATTTTTTCATCACACACGGCCAGTAGTCAGACCCGGCAGGTACAGGGAACAGTCCTGGATCAGGACGGGAAACCTTTGGCGGGTGTGTCTGTGAGCGTGGTAGAATCTCAGAAACAAACGTTTTCCGATGGGAAAGGTAATTTTAGTATTGCTGTGAAACCCTCAGACAAATCCTTAACATTTAGTTATGTCGGCTATGAAGGCAAGATCGTGGCGCTGGGTGATCGTACGCAGTTACAGGTGTCACTTGCAGTGTCGACCTCACAGATGGATGAAGTGGTCGTCATCGGATATGGTACTGCGCAACGTAAGGACCTGACCGGATCTGTGGGATCGGTAAAAATTGAAGATCTGCAGAAAGCCCCGGTTAAAACTTTTGATGAAGCACTTGCCGGACGAGTGGCAGGGGTACAGGTCAGTTCGGCAGAAGGACAGCCGGGTTCGGGTATTGATATTACCATTCGTGGAAATAACTCGATCACACAAAGTAACTTTCCGCTCTTTGTAATAGATGGTTTTCCATTTGAAAGTGCGGGAGACCAGTCTATCAATCCCATAAATACAATTGATCCGGGAGATATCGAATCTATTGATGTGCTGAAAGATGCTTCGGCTACTGCTATTTACGGAGCACGGGGAGCCAATGGGGTTATTATTGTTACGACCAAAAGAGGGAAGGTAGGAAAACCGGTATTGACATTTAATACATACTACGGGCTGCAGGAAAATAATAAAAGACTACAATCCCTGAATCCTTACGAATTTGTGCGTCTGCAAAATGAGATTGATTCTGTTCGTACCCGAACCTTATATTTTCAGGATGGCCGCAATCTGGACTATTACCGTACAGTAAAGGGAATCAACTGGGAAGATGAGATTACACGCATCGCACCGATGCAGAATCACTATTTTAACATGTCAGGAGGCACCGAAAAAACCAAGTATTCTACCACATTGTCGTATACCGGGCAAGATGGAGTACTGATAAATTCGGGTTTCAAACGTATACTGGGTAAGATGGTGCTGGATCAGCAGGTCAATGATAAACTGAAAGTAGGCTTAAATGCCGGTTATTCTTACATCAAAACTTTTGGTACACCGACTTCAGCATCGGGTTATGTCAATGAGACGAATATGCTCTTCAGTGTATGGTCATTCAGACCGTTGTCTATTGATCCGACATTGGATCTGATCAATGAGCCGGTCGATCCGGAAGTTGAGCAGGGAAATAATAATACCTTCAATCCTATACTGACAGCCCGAAATGAGCTTCGGGAAAATTATGGTGGTAGTCTGAATACAAATGCTTATCTGGAATACGAAATCAATAAATATCTGAAACTTCGTCTGGCTGGTGGTTACAATCAGGGTCAGCGTGAGTATGATGTCTTCAACGGACGATTCTCGAGATCCGGTTTTATTTCCAACTTTGCGGTCAGCGGGTCCAAATCTATCTTTATGAGTTCAGGCTGGCAAAATGCCAATACCCTGACGTATGCACGGAGATTAAATAAGAATCATTACTTCGATCTGATGGTCGGTTTCTCTGCCGAATCCGGCAAAAGCAGACTGTTCAACGGAAGTGCTATTCTTCTGCCAAATGAAAGTCTGGGTCTGAATGGCCTGGGAGAAGGTATCCCAAATGCGGTAGGAGCAGGCTCTTCTGAATGGGCATTAGCTTCCTTTATGGGAAGATTAAACTATAAGCTGCTGGATCGTTTTATTTTTACGACTACCTTACGTGTAGACGGTTCTTCCCGTTTCCTTGGAGACAATATCTGGGGTTACTTTCCTTCAGCTGCTGCGGCATGGCAGATGGATAAAGAAGAGTGGCTTAAATCGGTTCCGGCAATTTCGACCTCCAAACTTCGCGTGTCATGGGGAGTCACCGGTAACAATGCTGTCAGCAATTTTGCTGCTTATCCGGCTATGGCTGCAGTCAATACAGATGCCGGTAATTTCTACAATAATTTTCCGGGATATACTTTTGGCGGAGGTTATTCCAATGGACTGGCAAATATCAGTATCGGAAATCCGAACCTGAAATGGGAGTCAACTAGTCAGATCGATATCGGATATAATCTGGGATTGTTCAAAGATAAGCTCACCGTAGAAGTAGATGTATACGATAAGAAAACATCCAATCTGTTGCTGAATGCCGATATGTCTCCGAACACCGGATATTACAGATCTATCAAGAATATCGGCAAAGTGGGTAACAGAGGACTGGAAGTCACACTTAGCTATTCACCTATTGTCAAAAAGGACTTTAGCTGGAATACATCTTTTAATATTGCTTTTAACAGAAACAAAGTCTTGTCACTGGCTGAGAATCAAAACTATCTGCTGACCAGTCAGGGATGGGGTGATGACTGGAAAAATATTCCGGGATATGTGGCCAAGATAGGTGAGCCTATCGGCATGTTCTATGGATATATCTATGAAGGTGTATATAAGTATGATGATTTTAATAAGGTCGGGGATAATTATGTGCTGAAGGACAATGTGACCTCTAATAATGCTTCAGGTACTTCAGTTCAGCCGGGAGATATCAAATACCGTGATCTGAACGGCGACTACATTATCAATGAAGCAGATAAGACAGTTATCGGTAATCCTAATCCTGTTCACATAGGAGGTTTTTCCAATAACTTTTCATATAAAGGTTTTGACCTGAATGTCTTTTTACAATGGTCCTACGGCAATGATATTCTGAATGCCAATCGTATTGTATTTGAATCGGCCTATAAGTATGGTTATAACCAATGGGCTACCTATGCGGACCGATGGTCTCCCGAAAATCCGGATTCAGATATCCCGGGCGTAGCAGCAATCAAAGGAAATGCTTCCAAAGCATATTCAACGCGTGTAGTGGAGGATGGTTCATTTCTGAGGCTGAAGACAGTAGCTCTGGGCTATAATTTCAAAAGGGAGTTTTTGCAGGGTATCAAACTGAAGACACTGCGGATATATGCCTCCGCTCAGAATCTCGTGACCTGGACTAAATATTCAGGCTATGATCCGGAAGTCTCCGTGAGGAGATCTGCTTTGACTCCGGGTTTTGACTTTTCTGCTTACCCGAGAGCCAGAACGATAACTGTGGGTTTGAATACAACATTTTAAAAGGATTATAACAGCATATAATTATGAAAAAAATACTGATATCTTTAGTCATTGGAGCAGCTGCATTGACATCCTGCAACAAATTTCTGGAAATATTGCCGACCAGTACTGTTGCTCCTCAGAATTTCTTCCGGAATGAGGCAGAAGCAGAAATGGCACTGACGGGAGTATATGATATTCTGGCCAAATCCGGAACATACGGTCGTACGATCTATTTTGAGCTTGATATCGCTGACGATAGTTTTGTCGCACTTTCTTCCTGGACACAGGATCTTGCCTTATTTAATTACAACCCTTCAGATACAAAAGTTACAGACCTGTGGAATTATCTCTATACAGGAATCAACAGAGCCAACACCTTGCTTGATAATATTGACCGCGTAGATATGGATGCTACCAAAAGAAAAGCAATTGAAGGGCAGGCTTTATTCTTAAGAGCGTATTACTACTTTATATTGACCAACTACTGGGGCAATATTCCTGTACGTACTACTGCAACCTCTTCAGTGACTGATAATGACCTGGAGTTTACTCCTTACAGCGAGGTGTATAAAATGATTGTTGCAGATATGGAAAAGGCAGCAGATATGGTCAATCCTGCGTCTGCTTACGGACATGCAGGACGGGTGACCAAACAGACTGTATGGGGTATTCTTGCACGTGTCAATCTCAAGATGGGCGGAGCCCCTTTGCATGATCAGTCCCGTTATGCGGAAGCAAAAAAATGGGCTGAAAAGGTAATCCTCGGCGGAGGAAATGCATTGAACCCGGATTTCAGAGAGGTTTTCAAAAATATGAGTAAAGGAACTTATGATGTGAAGGAATCCATGTGGGAAGTTGAATTTAACCGGTACAATGGTACACAGAATGAAGAGGGGGCACTTGGTTCCATCAATGGTATAGCTGCTTCGGCTACCACACCATGGGGATTCAGCTATGGTGCAAAGCATGCCATCCCGTATTACTTTAATATGTTTGAAAATTATCCGATGACGATCAATGGGGTAAGTCAGATCCTTTCTCCCGATATGCGGAGAGACTGGACAATCGGATCGTATTACTACTCCGGTAATCTGAAAGTCGGCTATAACGGTACACAGATATACAACCGGATGGATGCAAAGTGGAGAAGAGAATATGAACCTACTGATCCTAAATTTAACGGTACCACTACCATCAACTTTCCTTTGTTAAGATATTCTGATGTCCTGCTGATGTATGCCGAAGCTGACAATGAGATCAACGGGCCACAAAATCAGGCTGTTGAATATGTAAATCAGGTGAGACGAAGAGCATATGGTAAAACGTTGGGCAATGGGGTATACTATGTGACTGTCGATAACGGCGGAACAGGATATACACAGGAGCCACAGGTCAATGTCGTGGGTGGCGGAGGTTACGATGCGGAGGCGAGAGCTGTAATATCTGCAGGGAAAGTGACAAGTATCATGCTTCTCAATCCCGGGCAGGGATTCACTTCTGTACCCAATGTGGTCATTGCAGGAAACGGAACAGGAGCCACGGCTACGGCTACTTTAGATCCACGCGCTACAGTCAATGCTGATCTGAAAACCAATGAAATTCTTGATAAAGTAGCGTTTCGTCTGGCTGTCCGCAGAGAGCGGGCATTAGAGCTGGGCTATGAAGGTTTGAGAAGATTTGATCTGGTACGCTGGGGAGATTACATCAGCACGATGAAAAATGTTGCTGTTCATATCAAGAGTACTGCAACAGGTACATCTGCTACTTATGCATATGCCTCCCGTCACGGAGATAATATCTCACAGCGTGATACAGTGCTGGCTATTCCTTCGCGGGAGATCCAGATGAACAAAAAGGCTAAACAAAATAATGGTTGGTAAGTAATCATAATGAATATGAAAAAGATTTGGATCAATACAATAGCTATACTTAGCATTTTTTATATGAATTCCTGTCAGAAAGATATTCCTGAAAAAGTATCTTTCGAGGCTAATCCTGACCGTATGGAAATCGGCCTGCAGGATTCTGTAACCTTTACCTATACCGGATATGCAGATGTTATATCTTTCTATTCGGGAGAAAAAGGCCGGGAATATCAATACCGGGATCGTACCGAAATGGAAGGATTGAGCATGGAACTGTCCATTGCCTCGCGTGTGTTATACGGTTCGCAGGAGAAAAATGTGAAACTGATGTATTCGACATCATTCTCCGGAAATTATTCGGCAGCAGGAATCAAGGAGGAAGAATGGACGGATATCAGTGATAAATTTACCTGGTCTACAGCGGCTGTTCCTAACGGAATCGCTGCCACGACTACAGCTTCCGGTCCTGCAGACCTTTCTTCTTTACTGGTACCAGGTAAGCCTATCTATTTTGCTTACCGGTATGAAAGTCAGGCGGCTACCTCTGCCGCTACCGGCGGAAGATCATGGAGACTGCCTGTATTTGATCTGGCCACTAAAACACCGGAGGGCACACGTGCTGTACTGGCTACTGTGCGGACAGCAGGATGGAAGATTGTGCCCGTACTCACAGGAGTCAACAAGGCTAGTTACTGGACCATCAGCTCTTCAGACCCGTATCTGTTCTTTACACCTAACAGTACACTGGAGCCACATATCCACTGGGTAATCACAGCTCCGTTTGCACCAACGAGTGTTAAGCCGGATAAACCATTGGTTCAGAAAGCAATGATAGATCCGATGCCACAACGCCTGACCTACAAGTTCACGACTCCGGGTACATATAAAGTAACATTTGTTGCGCAGAATGTAAATTACAAAGGAGAGGAAACTGCAGTGAAACAGTTTGATATCAAAGTGAATCCATAACATGCAGGTCAAAAGAAATAATAGTCTGGACACCTTACGCGGAATTGCCATTCTTCTGATGGTCTTGTCGGCCAGCATTGCTTTTGGAGTCATGCCAGGCTGGATGTATCATGCGCAGGTACCGCCACCCGATCATCAGTTTAACCCGGCCATTGCCGGTATTACCTGGGTGGATCTGGTATTTCCTTTCTTCCTGTTTTCAATGGGGGCGGCCATTCCTTTGTCTATGCAAAACAAGTTGACCAAGTTATCCTCCTGGCAGATTTTGCTCTCTGTAGCAAAGCGGTTTATACTGTTGGTCTTCTTTGCTTTATTCACGATGCATGCAAGGGCATGGGTACTTAGTGATAGTCCCGGCACAAAAGAATATGTGCTGTCAATATTGTCATTCGGTCTCTTGTTTCTGATATATGTTGATCTGGAGCAGAAGATTGGTAAACGTAATGACTGGATAGTAAAAATCATATCCTATCTGGCCTGTGCTGCCATTGTGTTTATGGGTAAGGATCAGGATAAAACCTTTAACATCCACAATCCCGATATTATTATTCTGGTACTGGCCAACATGGCTCTTTTCGGCACGTTGATATGGTGGCTGACTGCCAAAAACATCTGGATCAGGATGGGAGTTCTTCCGTTGATAATGGCTGTATTCCTGGCATCTAAAAACGAAGGATCTATCAATTATTACCTCTACAACTGGACTCCGGCCGACTGGCTGTATAAGTTTTACTACCTCAAATATCTGTTTATTATTCTGCCGGCTACATTGGTTGGAGAATGGATCATTGCAGAACAGAAGTCACCGTCGGATTGGAAAACCTGCAAATCTTCTTATCTGATGGTAGGAATGATAGGGTTTCTGTTGTTGTTGGCTAATGTAATTCTGCTGTATAGCCGGGAGCTGGTTCTTAACTTTTTCTTGTCTGCGGTATTGATGTTAGCTGCTGTATATCTGATCCGCAAGATCGGAACGGTCAATATTATATCCAGACTGGTGTATACAGGAAGTTATCTGCTGTTGCTTGGTCTGTTGCTGGAGTCGTATGAAGGAGGGATCAAGAAAGATTTTTCCACATACAGTTATTACTTCGTGTGTTCTGGACTTGCCTTTTTCACAATGTCCTCCCTGTATGTACTGGAAGTATACGGATTATTCAGCAGGATGACCCGGATACTGGCTTCAGTCGGTAAAAACCCAATGGTAGCCTACACTGCGGGCAACTTGCTGCTGATTCCGGTATTGCGTCTTTCCGGACTGGAGGAATACCTCAACCGGTTGAATCACGGATTGGGGGACGGTACATTGAGAGGCGTTATTTTTACAGGTATTGTCGCCTTATTTACGATCTGGACCACAGAGAAAAAGTGGTTTTGGAAATCATAGTTTATCAAATTTTATAATTATAGCGTTTAATCAATGAGTCTAAGTTTAGTCGATATAAGCATCATATTTGTTTATATCATTGGTATAATAGGATTGGGATTTTATATCTCTACAAAAGCATCTAAAGATCTGCAATCTTATTTTTTAGGGGGCAATACGATGAAATGGTATTACCTGGGGCTGAGTAACGCGTCCGGAATGTTTGATACATCCGGTACAATGTGGACCGTCAGTATACTTTTCATTTATGGACTCAAGAGTGCCTGGATTCCCTGGCTGTGGCCGGTCTGGAATCAGGTTTTTGTCTTTGTCTATCTGGCCATATGGATGCGCCGGTCGGGGGTAATGACAGGGGCACAATGGATTACTTTTCGTTTTGGTGACGGCAAAGGTTCCAAGTTGTCACATATTATCATTGTGGCATTTGCGGTAATAAGTGTGATTGGCTTTATAGCCTATTTCTTTGAAGGCATCGGTAAGTTTTGTACTTCCATTCTTCCGTGGGATCTGAGTGTGGATATACTCGGCTATCATTTGTCTTCGGCCCGCTCATATGCCTTGATTATCTGTGCGCTGACGACCTTATATACAGTTAAAGGCGGTATGTACAGTGTAGTAGCGACAGAGGTGCTGCAGTTTTTTATTATGACGCTGGCTTGTTTTGCCATAGGGTATATTGCTTATAATGCTGTGACTGCTGAGCAGATTCGTGCAGCCATACCGGATGGATGGCTTGATATGTCATTTGGCTGGACACTTGATCTGGATTGGAGCAAGACACAGGTTCCCAATGCAAACGATAAAATACTATCCGACGGATTCGGGATGTTTGGCGCTTTGTTTATGATGATGGTATTCAAAGGAATATTTGCCTCAATTGCCGGACCTGTACCGAGCTACGATATGCAGCGCGTATTGTCTTCACGTACTCCGTCTGATGCAGCAAAGATGAGTGTGAGTTCCATCTTTGTAATGTATATACCCCGTTATCTGATGGTAGCGTCATTCGCCGTGCTGGGACTGGTATATCTTGGGCCGGAAATGGGGCAGATGGGAGCCAATATTGATTTCGAAAAAGTGCTTCCCGAAGCGGTCAACCGCTTTGTACCGATAGGGCTTAAAGGATTGATCCTCGCCGGATTTCTTTCCGCTTTCATGGGGACGTTCTCCGCATTTGTCAATTCTGCCCCGGCATACATTGTCAACGATATCTATAAAAAGTATGTAAACCCGAATGCCTCCAATGCAAAATATATACGCCTGAGTATTATATCCTCAGTGCTGCTGGTTATTATCGGTAT
This sequence comes from Sphingobacterium spiritivorum, assembly GCF_016725325.1. Lineage (NCBI taxonomy): Bacteria > Pseudomonadati > Bacteroidota > Sphingobacteriia > Sphingobacteriales > Sphingobacteriaceae > Sphingobacterium > Sphingobacterium spiritivorum. Next base: position 559,467 of record NZ_CP068083.1, on the reverse strand, counting down.
TATATTTGGCTTCAATGCAGCTTCACTTAATAAGATTACACTATGGATTACTTCTGCCTTATATGGAGGTTATGTGGCTGCCAACGTGTTGAAATGGGTTTGGTGGCGTTTTTCAGGAGACGGTTATTTCTGGGGTATGCTTTTCGGCCTTATAGCTTCTACGCTCAAATTATTCCTGTTTCCGGAGATTGTCGATATTTATATCTTCCCTATTATTTTCCTTTTCTCACTTCTGGGATGTATTATCGGGACTTACCTCAAGCCCCTGGAAAATCGTGAAACAGTCAAAGAATTCTACAAGAAAACAAAGCCCTGGGGTTTTTGGGGCCCTATAAAGAAAGAGGTTGAAATGGAAGATCCTTCTTTTGTCGCCAACAGCGGATTCAAGAGAGATATGTTCAATGTTGTGATCGGGATTGTATGGCAGATGGCACAGGTCGTTATACCGATTTACTTTATGGTAAGAGAAAATACCAAGATGGTGATCTGGTGTGCGGTGCTGATCCTTACGAGTATTCTGTTGAAAAAATTCTGGTGGAATAAACTCCCTGAAGCAGATAAATAACATATGGAGAAGAAGCGTATTTATATGATCCTGATCCTGTGTCTGCAGATGATAACAGGATTATTTGCACAGGAAGCAGTAATAGACAGTAGCTATGCAAACAGTTATTATCAGAAGCGTCAGGCCTATTACGATCAGTTGCCTAAAGTGAAGAATGCTATTGTCTTTCTAGGGAACAGTATCACAGAAGCAGGTCAATGGTATGAAATCGCACAGGTGCCTCATATTATCAACAGAGGTATCAGCGGAGATGTGACGTACGGTATATTGAACAGGTTGTCTTCCGTTACTGCCCTTCAACCGAAAAAAATCTTTATGACAGTAGGAATTAACGATGTCAAAAGAGGGATTCCTCCGGAATATACAGTACAGAATATAGAACGGATTATTAAAAGAGTACGTAAAGAATCCCCGAAAACAAAATTACTGATTCAGAGTGTACTGCCGGTTAGGGAATCTATGTTTACAGATGGTTACCAGCGTGTGACCAATCAAAAAGTAGTGCTGCTTAACGAACAAATCAAAACGCTGTGTCAGCAGTATAATGTTCCGTTTATAGATGTCCATCAGGCTATATTCCTGGATAAGGAAGGGCGCCTGAAACAAGAACTGACAACAGATGGGATACATCTCCGGGCAGAAGCTTATATACAATGGATCGACTACCTGAAAACTAAGAAATATTTATAACCATGCATAAGAATTTAATCGCATTGATAGCTGTGCTGTGCAGCATACATGTACAGGCACAAAAAATTGACTCCAGTTATAACAACACGTATTATCAGGGACGGATGGAATTATTCAATTCTCTTCAGATTCCGCATTCAGCCATTGTCTTTCTGGGTAACAGTATTACCGAGAGGGGAATGTGGCATGAACTACTGAGCGGAAAGCCCATTGTCAACAGAGGTATCGGCGGAGATAATACGTTTGGAGTATTGGCGAGGATACAGCCTGTCATAGACGCCAAGCCTAAGAAAGTATTCTTGTTGATCGGTGTCAATGACATCTCGCGGAATCTTCCAGTAGAGGTAACAGCAGCCAATTATGAAAAGATTATTCAGCGCTTCAAAAAGGGAAGTCCCAAGACTACCTTGTATGTACAGAGTGTATTGCCTGTAAATGATGCCATACTGAAAGCAGAATATATCAAGAACAAAGGTCATCTGATTATCGAATTGAACAAGCGGATAAAAGCATTAGCTGCACAGTACAATGTGCCGTTTATTGAACTGTATTCTTTATTCAATGATGGTCAGGGTAATCTGTTGCCTGAAATGACTAACGACGGTATACATCTGAGACCTGCGGCCTATGTGAAATGGGTTGATTTTCTGAAGCGTAACAAGTATTTATAACATTAGCTAACCTTACTATAAAAAACAAAATCAAGTGAAGATTACAGGGACATTTATAGACGAAATATCGCATGATATTCCGCATCAGAACTGGGGTGCGGAAGAATGGGACAGGGATTTTGCATATATGAAAGCCGTAGGTATTGATACGGTGATTATGATCCGCAGCGGATACCGCAATTTTATTACTTATCCGTCAGCATACCTGATGAGTAAGCACGGTTGTTATCGTCCTTCTATGGACCTGGTAGAGCTGTATCTTACGCTCGCTGACAAGTATGAAATGAAATTTTACTTCGGACTCTATGACAGCGGAGTGTATTGGGATACCGGCAATCTGCAGTTTGAAATCGATGCCAACAGGTTTGTGATTGATGAAGTATGGCAGAAGTACGGGCATTATAAGAGTTTTGGCGGATGGTATATCAGTACAGAGATAAGCCGAAGAACAAAAGGTGCTACAGAGGCTTTTTATACCCTGGGAAAACAGTGTAAAGATGTAAGCAATGGTCTGCCGACATTTATTTCTCCCTGGATAGATGGCAAAAAAGCAGTGATGGCTTCCAGCGCATCCCTCAGTAAAGAAGATGCTGTGTCTGTCAGGGAACATGAACAGGAGTGGGGTGAAATCTTTGATGGAATTTCCGGAGCAATAGATGCAGTTGCTTTTCAGGACGGACATATTGATTATCATGAGCTGCCGGCATTTTTTGAGATCAATAAGAAACTTGCTGATCGCTACGGACTGGAGTGCTGGACCAATGCCGAATCCTTTGACCGGGATATGCCGATCAAATTTCTGCCTATTAAGTTTGATAAGCTGAGATTAAAGCTCGAAGCTGCCCATGCTGCGGGTTACGATAAAGCAATAACATTTGAATTTTCACATTTTATGAGTCCGCAGTCGGCTTATCTGCAGGCAGGACATTTATACAACAGATATAAGGAATACATCAATACATCAGGATTTTAAGCAGATACAATACGTTATGAAGATATACAGTGATATATATAAGAATGAACTATTAGAAAAGGTGATTCCGTTTTGGGAAAAATATTCCATAGACCGGGAGTGCGGAGGGTATTTCACATGTCTGGATCGGCAGGGGAACGTCTTTGATCAGGATAAATTTATGTGGTTGCAGGGACGTCAGGTCTGGATGTTTTCATTCCTTTACCAGCATTGTGAACAAAAACAGGAGTGGCTGGATATTGCCCTGCACGGTGCTTCATTTATGGAACAATACGGACGAGATGCAGAAGGCAACTGGTATTTTTCACTCAACAGAGAAGGGAAACCACTCGTACAACCTTATAATATCTTTTCGGATTGCTTTGCAACAATGGGATTCAGTGCACTATACAGAGCTACTGGGAATACGACATACAGTGCTATCGCCAAACAGACTTTTGAGCAGATACTGAAGAGGAGATCCAATACCAAAGGCGTATACAATAAAATATATCCCGGAACACGGGACCTGCGTAACTTTTCCCTTCCCATGATCCTGAGTAACCTGGCTTTAGAAATGGAAGAGCTGTTAGATAAGCAAGTGGTGGAACAATTGCTGGATGAGATCATTCATGAGGTAATGGAAGTGTTTTATAATGAAGAGCGGGGTATTATTTTCGAAAATGTCAATCCGGACGGTAGCTTCAGCAATAGTTTTGAAGGCCGGCTGCTCAATCCCGGACATACGCTAGAGGCCATGTGGTTTATTATGGATCTGGCTGTTCGGAAAGGAGATCGTCCCCTTATTGATAAAGCATTAGAAATAGCCCTGAATGCATTGGAATATGGCTGGGATAAAGAATATGAGGGCATATTTTATTTTCTGGATAGTGAGGGACATCCTCCTCAACAGCTGGAATGGGATCAAAAACTCTGGTGGGTACATCTGGAAGCTCTGGTATGTATGGCTAAAGCCTGGAAGCTGACCGGAGATGAACGTGCCAAAGCCTGGTTTGTGAAATTACATGATTACAGCTGGGAAAAATTCAGAGATGCCGAATACGGGGAATGGTTCGGCTATCTGAACAGAAGAGGAGAGGTGCTGCTTCCTCTCAAAGGAGGAAAATGGAAAGGGTGCTTCCATGCTCCGCGTGCACTCTGGCAGATTCATCAAACCTTAGCTTAAGTATATAACCAATTATAAAGCCTTTATTATGAATGTAATGAGTAGTCCATCCGCTACTGTGGATAATCCAAAAATACTTAACGCTGCTGTTATTGTGGCAGCGTTGGGTTATTTTGTAGATATATATGACCTGCTGCTTTTCAGCATTGTCCGTGTTCCCAGCCTGCAGGCCTTGGGGTATAGCGGGGAGCAGTTAACTAATCATGGTATTTTTCTGTTAAATATACAGATGATTGGTATGCTTGTCGGCGGTATTTTTTGGGGCATTCTGGGGGATAAGAAGGGACGGTTGTCTGTATTGTTCGGATCGATCTGTCTGTACTCCATCGCGAATATTGCCAATGGTTTTGTAACGACAATTGAAGGCTACAGTTTGTGGCGTTTGGTTGCAGGAATAGGTCTGGCCGGCGAATTAGGAGCGGGTATTACCCTTGTCACGGAAATTATGCCGAAAGAAAAAAGAGGGCTGGCGACCACAATTGTTGCCTCGGTCGGAGTCAGCGGAGCGGTAGTTGCATATTTTGTAGCACAGTTCTTCTCCTGGGAAGTATGTTATTTTATCGGTGGAGGATTGGGACTTTCTTTACTGGCCCTGCGCATAGGCGTCAGGGAATCTGCCATGTTCGCTAAGACACTCCATCAGAAACACGCCTCCAGAGGTGATTTTTTGTCTCTGTTTAAAGATGCCGGACGCTTTTTGAAGTATCTGAAATGTATAATTATAGGCGTCCCGTTATGGTTTGTGGTAGGGATTCTGATTACCTTATCACCGGAGTTTGGTAAAGTGCTTGGCGTACAGGGAGAGGTAAGTGCAGGTGCTGCTGTAGCCTGTTGTTACGGAGGGTTAGTAGTAGGTGATATCCTGAGCGGATTTCTCAGTCAAATACTCAAAAGCCGTAAAAAAGTCGTGTATGTATTCCTTTCGTTGGCAGTTATCAGTGTTTCCGCTTATTTCTCGCTAACGGGATTGTCTGTGACAGCATTCTACTTTATTTGCTTTTTCCTTGGGCTTTCAGTAGGCTATTGGGTAATCTTTATGACCATTGCAGCAGAGCAATTCGGTACCAATATCCGGGCCACAGTTACGACTACAGTGCCTAACTTTGTGAGAGGAGCGGTTGTACCGCTGACGATATTGTTTCAGTTTCTCTATACTTCATTTGACAATCTGATTTATGCCGGTATCTGTGTAGGCTTGCTGTGTCTGCTGTTAGCTTTTTGGGCAATCAGAGGCATGCAGGAGACTTTTTCAAAAGATCTCAATTACCTGGAAGAAGAAGGAAAATAACGGAAGTATTTTTTACTTTATAAAACACATGTGCCGCCTGAACCATATCCGGGCGACACATATGTTTTATTTTGAATAGCTTACTATTTCAATTCCTTCAGCCATTTCTGCTCCTCCGGAGTCAGATTTTTAGGTTCAGGTATATATTTCGGATCCGCTGTATACCAATCTATATTACTGTAATAATCCTTTAAGTCTTTGGACTTAAAAACATATCCCCGTCTTGCAAACGGAAGATTACGTAATATTTTTTTGCTTGTTTCATCCTTGGCCTTAAGAATGCGATTCTGTGCATATGCCGCAAAGGGCAGAATATCTGTTTTGGAATCAAAAGATTCTTCCGGAGGAAAGTAGTTTTCAGCAGATAGATAAAGTTCACCTGCAGGAGCAAAATTAGTCTTATGAAAAACTAATGTACCCTGACGGATAGTAAACCGGATCTGATCCGACTCATGTACAGAAGAAGGAAGCACTTTTACATCTTTTGTTTTTCCCCAGCCTTTAATCTGCCAGTCTTCCTTTTGATCAAAAAATGTTTTATGGATATTGAATTCCGTTACATCTCCCATATCTACAATCAAAGTGAAGTCGTCGATCTGCTTATTTGCCCATCGCTTTGCTGCTGTCAGCACATATTCCAGATAGTATTGATAATCTATAGAACCGGAAAGGTCATAGGTGTAGGTATGCTGGATACTGTTTTTACCTTTTCTGAAGGGAGCATCAAAGTAATACACATAGTTAAAACCAACCTCATTAACATTATCAATCTCCTTCTTGATTTTATCCAATGGTTCAGATACAATTTTGCCGTTATTGACATAGAGCGAATCATATACGTAGGCAATTTTATACGGAAGATCCTGATTGTTCAGTTTTACTGTAAAATCTCTCATATAGGGATGAAAGCCATTTTTTGGCGTACCATCTACATCTCCGGATGGAGACATCGCTTCAAATCCGACCGTAATTCTTTTGTCCTGAACAGGATTTTCAAATTCATAATATACGGTGATATGTACCTGTCGGTCTCCTGCCTTTCTGATAGTCAGGATTTCCTTTCTGACACTGATGTCCGTTTCGTTGATCGGTACAAGTTGATTCCCTCTAGCAAAGAATGCACCATCATTGGCATGGCTGTAAGCTGTGAAGCACAGTAAAAGCGATAATATCAATAGGAAATTTTTCATCAGTATAGCATATTTACAATCATAAATATACACATCCCGTGCAATATATGAATTGCCGGATTATTTAATTTGGTATTGCGTATATTTGTTCTAAAGCAAATACAATCACTCCATGTCTTCAATACTTATCAAATCTGCACATATTGTCAATGAAGGGACAACCACAGTAGCAGATGTTTATATCCGTAACGGACGAATCGAAAAAATAGGAATCGAACTTCAGGTCAAAGCAGATAAAGAAATAGATGCGACCGGGCTGCATCTTCTTCCGGGACTGATCGATGATCAGGTTCATTTCCGTGAACCCGGTCTGACACATAAGGCCGATATCTGGCATGAAAGCCGTGCAGCCGTAGCCGGAGGCACTACCTCTTTCATGGAAATGCCCAATACAGTTCCCAATACATTGACACAGGAACTGTTGCAGGATAAATATGATATAGCAGCTAAAAACGCATTAGCCAATTACTCCTTTTTTATGGGAGCTGCCAATGATAACCTGGAGGAAGTTCTCAAGACAGATCCGCGAAAAGTATGTGGGATCAAAGTCTTTATGGGATCTTCAACAGGAAATATGCTGGTCGATAATGAAAAAGCCCTGGAAGGAATCTTTGCCAACGCTCCTACATTAGTAGCTACGCATTGTGAAGATGAAGCAACAATAAAAGCTAACCTTGCGATTTTCAAAGAACAATATGGCGAGGAAGGTCTGACTATACAGATGCATCCGCTTATCCGTTCGGAAGAAGCGTGCTATCTGTCTTCTTCAAAAGCAGTTGAACTGGCTAAGAAAAATAATACCCGTTTGCATATTCTGCATATTTCCACAGGAAAAGAAACCGCATTGTTTCGCAATGATATCCCTTTGGAACAAAAGCGGATCACTGCAGAAGCCTGTATCCACCATATGTGGTTTTCTGATCAGGACTATGCTGCCAAAGGTAATTTTATCAAATGGAATCCGGCAGTCAAGACCGCTTCCGATAGGGATCAGATTGTTAAAGCATTGTTGGACGGTCATATCGATGTGATCGCTACAGATCATGCTCCACATACGATCGAAGAGAAGTTACAGCCTTATCATACCGCTCCGTCAGGAGGACCTCTGGTGCAACATGCACTGCAGGCTCTGCTGGATATGGTCAGTCAGGGAAGAATGACACTGGAACAACTGGTACAGAAATCTGCACATAATACGGCGATCTGTTTTCAGATCGAAGACCGGGGATTTATCCGTGAAGGATACTGGGCCGATCTGGTACTGGTGGATCTCCATAAACCGTATACGGTTTCAAAATCCAATATCCTGTCAAAATGTGGCTGGTCACCGTTTGAAGGACATACTTTTACCTCTACTGTAGAACATACAATTGTCTCGGGACAATTGGCTTATACAGGTGGTTCACTCATTGAATACGGAGCAGGACAGCGCTTGCTGTTCAATCGCTAAGCCTTACCTAAATCTACCTATACGATGAACAAAAGAGATTTTATCAAATCGATTACATGGGCTGCTGCGGCAGTTCCTCTTACTGGATTCGCGCGCGACAGCGAGAAGGCAGCAGCCTGGGTCAAACAAGGGCAACTGTTAGCTGAGAAGTTGAAAAAAGGAGATACGATCGGGTTGATAGCTCCGGCAGGTGTTCTGGACGATGAAGAATCGATCAGCATAGCCAGAGAAATCTTTCAGACATTGGGTTTCAACGTAAAGGAAGGTGCTCATATACGCAGTCGGTACGGACAGTTGGCAGGTACAGATGAAGAGCGCATAGCCGATATTCATACAATGTTTGAAGACCGGCAGGTAAAAGCTATTGTCTGCGTTCGTGGCGGTACAGGTACATCAAGGCTTCTGGACCGTCTGGATTATAAACTGATTGGCCGTAACCCCAAGATATTATTAGGCTACAGTGATATTACAGCTTTACTGCTGGCGCTCTACAGCAAGACCGGGCTGATCGGTTTCCATGGAGCGGTGGGGATCAGTACCTGGACCAATAAAGTCGCAAGGGCATTTGAAAGTCAGTTTGTCGACAATAAGCTTCCTTTATTTACTAATCCTACGGATAAAGGTGATCACGTAGTTCAGTATAAAGAGCGGATCACGACACTTCATCCGGGGAAAGCAGAGGGCATATTGCTGGGCGGAAATATGACAGTACTTACAGGACTCTGCGGAACACCTTATCTGCCGGACTTTAAAGACGCTATTTTGTTTCTGGAAGAAGTAGATGAAAAAGTAGAACGCGTAGACCGGATGTTCTGTCAGCTGAAACTGTCCGGAATATTAGCTGTAATCAAAGGCTTTGTATTTGGTAAGTGTACAGGCTGCGGCCCTTCAGGAGGTTATGGTTCACTCACACTGCAACAGGTTATGAACGATTACATAAAGCCTCTGGGGATACCGGCATATAGCGGTGCTATGATTGGTCACATTGCGGATCAGTATATATTGCCTGTAGGGGCAGCAGTCCGGATAGATGCGGATAGAGGCACTATAGAATTAGTACAACCTGCTTTGAAAGATTAAATGAATAAGCTCTTAATTATCTGTTTACTTATGCTTCTTGGAAAAGATTCGTTTTCTCAGTCACTGGTATTGAGCAAAACGCAATTAGATAAGGCCCACATGGCCTATAAAGAGTCTGCTTTGAAACATCGCCGATTCAAACATTCCGATGTGGAACAACTCATCCTGCGTCATCAGCAGCAACATGCGCTGGATGTACAGCAAATCGGATCATCGGTAGAGCAGCGGAGTATCTATGAACTTCGCTACGGAGTCGGAAAAAAGGTCGTGATGCTGTGGTCACAAATGCATGGAGATGAACCTACAGCGACCATGGCGCTATTTGACCTTTTTAATTTTCTGGAAGGAAAAGAAGATGATTTTGAAGAAGTAAGATCCCTACTCAAGGCACATCTGGCTATCCACTTTATTCCTATGCTCAATCCGGACGGTGCAGAACGCTATACCAGACGTAATGCGCAGAAGATAGACCTGAACCGCGATGCCCGCAATACTGCGACTCCGGAAGGAAAGCTTTTGCGTGCTCGTGCGGAGAGTCTGAAACCACAATACGGTTTTAATCTGCATGACCAGAATATTTATTATAATGTTCCGGGTACGCAGACACCCGTGACTATTTCTTTATTGGCTCCGGCCTATAATATGGAGCGGGATATCAATGAGGTGAGAGGCAATGCAATGAAAATCATCGTCGGAATGGAAAAACTCCTGCAGGACTATATTCCCGGAGCAGTGGCTAAATATGATGATGAACATTCACCGAGAGCTTTTGGTGATAATTTTCAAAAATGGGGAGCCAGTACCGTTCTGATTGAATCAGGAGCCTTCAAAGGTGATCCCGAAAAACAGGAAATCCGTAAACTGAATTTTGCTATTATACTGAATGCTTTGGTACAGATCGCACAGGGATCTTATGAACAATATGATATAAAAGATTACGAACGTATTCCATTTAATGCTTCACAACTGCACGATGTCGTACTCCGCAATGTGAGTACAGTGTCAGCAGGATTACCCCTGCAGGTAGATGTTGCAATCCGGCGTGATGAGATTACCTCAGGAGATGACTATTACAGCAAAGGATATGTAGAAGATCTGGGTGATCTGAAAGAGTTCTATGGATATGATGATCTGGATGCCACAGGTCTGTCGCTTTCTTATGGACAAATCTATCCTACAACATTCCGTCATTACAGTGAACTTACAGCTGATGTCATTTTTGGCCTGCTAAAGCAAGGATATTCCACTGTAATTGTAAGGGAGCAGGAACAGCAAAAAACATTGCGGCTGCCGGTCAGAATAGTACATCAGCCTACAGAACAACGTCATGCCACAGGACTGTCACTCGGTCAGGAAGCTACATTTTTTCTAAAAAAAGATAATGAATTCCGTTATGCCATTATCAATGGATATCTGATAGACCTGAGCGGAAATCTTCCGGATGCTTTTAACGGAATAAAATAGATCATATTTATTTTATCCCGTTAAAGACAGGAGAAGGTAGAGTGACAAGGATTTCGTGTATAAATGCTGTTACTCAAAGGTTTGCGTAATTTATATTATTGCTTTATCATACGTATTGGACAAAAACAATACTTTAACTTGCAGAGCAATAATAACACTACAGATGATCAAACCAATTGCATTCCTTGGCAGCTTGTGTATGCTGACGGCATTACATGTACAGGCTCAGCATGAATATCCTCCACAAAAACCATTGTGGAATATCGACGAACTGGGTACACAACGTGCTGTATTGCGCGTAGAATCCGCATCAAAGCAGGTCACCGCGAGTATTCCCTGGCATAATCGTAATGTACGCTCAGACCAGAAAATAATACTTGTAGACAGTGCGACACAACAAGTCTTTTCGCCTTCCCATTACGGTAATATCTCTGCTGTTTCAGGCGAATTTCAATTCGAACCTCGTTCAGGTAAGGGAATCTACTACGTTTACTTTCTGCCTTATAAATTGGTCGGGAGAAGTGAAAACTATCCGGATGTAGCCTATTTAAAGCAGGAAGATGAAAGAAACACATGGGATAAAACAGTAAAGGCACGTGCGAAACTGGTTCGTATCGAGGCTGCAGATACATTCAATCAGAATGATGCCATGGATGTGATCTCTACACCGCAGGAACAAACCGCATTTCTCAAAAAACACCGCCAATCCAGTTACTTTGTTTTTCCGGAAGACCGGGATCATCAGATCAAAATGGCTGATGATCTTCCTCAGCGATGGACAACCGGCAATGTGGAAGGACAAATGCTCCGCGTCAAATCAGATAAAGGAGAACTGCTGGCTTTCCAGTTAGGACTCTATTCTGATAAGCAGGATTTGCAGGATATCAAAATTTCATTTTCAGACTTAAAGAGTCAAAACGGAAATACAATAGCTTCCGGACGGATCAATTGTATCAATACCGATGGTGTGAGTTATACCGGACAACCTGTTAAGTTTAATGTAACTGTCCCTAAGCAAAAAGTACAGGCGCTGTGGTGCGGGATTGACGTTCCTAAAGAGACGGTAAGTGCTGTATACGAAGGTATAATCACCATCAAACCGGCTAATGCCGCAGCAAGGAATATTCCTGTGCGCCTGGAGGTGTCCGAACGCTCTGCTGTGAATCAAGGATATGATGAGCCATGGAAGCTGACACGTCTCAACTGGTTGAATTCGACATTGGCGCAGGAGAGTACTGTGATTGCTCCTTATATCCCCTTACAGATAGACGGCAATGAGATCAGTCTGTTGGGCAGATCAGTTTCACTGGATAAAAATGGATTTCCGGCGCAAATCCGTACATTTTTTACACAGGATATGTTGAGTATAGGGAAGCAGGGTAATGATCTGTTAACAGAAGCTATACATTTTCATTTCCGTAAGAATGCGAATCAGGATGTCGTTTTTGAATATAGTCCTGTCAAATTTGACCGTAAGGAACAAGGCTTAGTCAGTTGGTCCACAACAGGAAACTCCTCCGATCTGATTTTAAATATTAAAGGATCTCTGGAGTTTGATGGTTTTGTAGATTATACCGTACAGCTTATTGCCACGAAGGATATACATCTTTCGGATGTGCAGTTTCACATTCCGTTACAGGCCCAATATGCTAAATATTTTATGGGTCTGGGAGAAAAAGGAGGGTATCGTAAAGATGTCATCGACTGGAAATGGGATGTGGCAAATAAAAATCAGGATGGCGGATGGATTGGAAATGTAAATGCAGGACTGCAGTTTGCCTTCAGAGATCAGCATTATTCCAGACCATTAAATACTAACTTTTATCTTCAGAAACCTCTTGTATTGCCTGCCTCGTGGGGCAACGAAAATAAAGGTGGTATACAGGTCGGAGAAAAAGGTAAATCCATATTAGTCGATAGCTACAGTGGCGAGCGGAATATGAAAGCCGGAGATACACTGTATTACAATTTTCACCTGATGATTACACCATTCCATACCATTAATACTGACTGGCAATGGGACAATCGTTTCTTTCATGCTTACAAACCCATTGAAGAAGTAAAGAGAAGCGGTGCAAATGTCATCAATATACACCATGGCAATAATCTGAATCCTTATATTAATTATCCCTTTGTGGCAACCAGGGAGATGAAAAGTTATATAGATTCCGCACATAGGGAAGGCTTAAAAGTCAAGATATACAACACCGTACGAGAAGTGTCTAACCGCATGTATGAAATCTACCCTTTACGAAGTCTGGGACATGAAGTATTTTCTTCCGGCAAGGGCGGAGGCTACTCCTGGTTACAGGAGCATCTGAATAATGATTATATCGGTGCATGGTATGTTCCCCGGTTCAACGATGCAGCTATTATCAACAGTGGAATGAACCGTTGGCACAATTACTATGTAGAAGGTATGAACTGGCTAGTGGATCATATGGGAATAGATGGTATCTATCTGGACGATGTGGCTTTTGACCGGGTTACAATGAAGCGAATCAAAAGAGTGATGACAAAAAATAATCATCCGGGTATTATCGACCTTCATTCGGCCAATCAGTTTAACAAAAGCGATGGATTTAATAACAGTGCCAACCTCTACATGGAACATTTTCCATATATCAATCGTCTCTGGTTTGGCGAGTATTTTGACTATGAAAAAAATGATCCGGACTTCTTCTTGACTGAAGTAAGCGGTATTCCATTTGGATTAATGGGGGAAATGCTGCAGGATGGAGGTAACCCCTGGAGAGGAATGATCTACGGCATGACCAACCGGTACCCCTGGGAGAAAGCTAAGGATACCCGTGATATCTGGCGGGTATGGGATGAATTTGGTATCCGGCAATCACGTATGACCGGCTATTGGGTCGATAATAATCCGGTGAAAACAGATAATAATAAAATCCTGACAACCGTATATCAAAAGGAGGGTAGTACGATGATCGCTCTGGCAAGCTGGGCAGCAACAGACACAAAGGTAAATCTGTTGATCGACTGGAAAGCATTAGGTCTGGATGCGACTAGGGTAAGTATCACCGCTCCCGCAATCAAGAATGTACAGGAAGCGCACGTATTCAAACCGGGAGAACAGATTCCGGTAGAAAAGGGTAAAGGCTGGTTACTTCTGGTGAAGTAGACCAAAAAAGCAGTTAAACAAAAAGAAGCAATCTGTTAAAATAGATTGCTTCTTTTTCTTATTGAGGAAATCTTAATATCCCGGGTTTTGCTGTCCCTGGATATCCGGATTTGCATTGATCTCATCCTGTGATATCGGCAATATAGTTCTGTAGAATGATCGGTCTATTGAAGACGTACGGGTAGGTACGCTTATCCCGGCAAAAGCATCATCAAAATTGATAGTCTTGTTCAGTCTCAACATATCAAAATAACGAATCCCTTCTCCGAAGAACTCTTTGCTTTTTTCCGCTAATATCAGATCTTCCGTTACACTGGATGCAGTAGCAGCAGCTAATGCCGGAGCACGTTTGCGGATAGCCTGCAGGTATTCCGCAGCTTTTGTAGGATTAGGAACAGTGGATTTCAAAGCTGCTTCTGCAGCTGTAAGATACATCTCGGATAAACGTATGACTTTGATGTTTACCGCTGTAAAATTAGAAGTTCCTTTATCACCGCTGAAGGTTACCGAACCGGAATACTTATAGCATGAACCTAATCGTGTTGTTGATGACTCATCACGCGCCATGACACCTTTTCTTACATCATTCGGATCTGCATTTAAAGCATTCAGGAATGGAGTACTGGCTAGAAAATTCCCTAATGCACCTGTCTGATGATTTCTTCTCATCAAATAGAAAGCAAGAGAAGTACGTGCCAGATCTCCCTGATTAGGTTCGATCACAAATTCAAGAATAGATTCTGATCCAAACTGATTAGACCAGGAGGATACCCATTGCGCATTGCTGTACAGGCTGTAAACACCCGAATTAATAACTTCCTCCGAGGCTTTCAGTGCATTGTCATAATCTCCCATTGTCAGGTAGACTCTCGCTTGTATGGCTTTGTTGGCGTAATAGTTTACATAACCGTCTCTTTTCGTTTTGGGAAGACCTGCTTCCGCATCCTTAAGATCCTTGATAATCTGCGTGTAGTTTTCTGCTACTGTGGATCTTGCCGGCTGACTGTCGTACAATAATGTTTTGGTAATATTCGGTACGCCCCAGGCATTTTTATCATCTGTATACGACTTACCATATAATCTCACGAGATCAAAATAGGCTAATGCTCTGATCGTAAGTGCATCGGATTTGGCCAATGCAAAATTTTCCAGTGTACCCTGACTTTGTAGCTTTTCAATATTTTCCAGCAGGTTATTAGACTGATAAATAATATTATAAATAGAAGTCCAGAAACTGGAATAGCTATTGGCCTGGGCACTGTGATTAAACGTATAGAAAGGGTCTAATCCCCTTCCCTGAGAAAAGAGCGTAAAATCTCCCCCTTTGGCATCTCCGTAAATTATAAAATTACGTCCGTAGTAATTGGAGGAAGTCATCTGACGAAGAATTCCGTTGACCACGATCTGTGCGTCATTGGCTGTACGGATAGCCTTGTCATAGTCTACGGCATTGCTGGGCTCGACTTCCAGAAAATCTTTACACGAATATGCTGTACTAAGTACAGATGCTGCGAGTATTATTTTTATATATTTTTTCATGTCAATATCAATAAAAATTAGAAACTGAATTCTACACCGAAAGTATACGTTTTACCATATGGCGTTTCCCAGCCACGTGTTGAGTATTGGTTGACTTCCGGATCCGCAATTTTATATTTGGAGAACGTTAGCAGATTGGTTCCGTTAAAAAATACACGGGCATTGGAAATTTTAGCTTTGCTCAACCATGCCGCCGGCAATCTGTAAGCCAGGTTAATGTTTTTCAAACGAAGAAATGAAGCGTCATAAAGATGGCGGCTGCTGTACTGAATAGCATCTGTCAAATCATTTCCGTCAATCTTTGGTTGACTCCCCTCCATATTGTCAGGAGACCACATATTTTCGTAATAATAGGCGGATCGGATTCTTTCCCAATAATAGCCGTCATCCATCACATCTTTCTCTGCACCATCATATAATTTGCCACCTATTTTATAACTGAAATTAAATCCCAGAGAGATATTTTTGTATTCAAGGTCCGTATTAATCCCACCAAATACATCCGCTACACCTGAACCGATAATTTTACGGTTTGCATTTCCAAAATTGTAGGTCGCCGAACGGCCGTTATACTCAAAATCAGATTTATCATTATTGGTATACCATACATTCTTACCGTTGTTTTTATCTACACCTGCCCATTCATAACCATAAAAAGACAATACAGACTCTCCTTCACGGTAGATGAATTGTGCCCGGGCATCTCCTCCTGTAGGATCATTCCAGATAATATCTTTTCCACCGTTTAATCTTTTGACTTTTGAATCCAGGAAGGAAGCATTCACACGGGCTGTCCAACGGAAATTATCATTTTTAATGATATCTCCGCCCAGATCGATTTCTAAACCGCTGTTATTGATTACACCTACATTTCTTAGAATCGTAGTAAAACCCGTTGTTCCGGAAGTCGGTACATCCTGTAGCAAATCTTTGGAATCTCTGTTGAAATACTCCACAGATCCTGTCAGTCGGTTATTAAATAATCCAAATTCTAAAGCCAGGTCATAAGTTTTGTTCTCTTCCCAGCCTAAATTGAGATTTCCAAGCCCTCTGTCAATAAGCCCTGTAGAACCGTCACTCACAATACCTCCCGGATTACCTTTATAGTTATACTTGTAATACATAAGAGTTCTCCACGCAAAATCATTGGTTGGCAATGTTCCGTTTACACCATAAGAACCTCTCAGTCTCAGGGTCGAAAGGGTTTCATTATTCTTCAGGAAATCTTCTTTGTGCAGACTCCAGGCTCCTGAAACCGACCAGAATGTACCCCAACGGTTTTCGGGGCTTAATCTGGATGAACCGTCCCGGCGGATAGAAGCGCCAGCGAAGTATTTTTCATTATAATTATAGTCAATCCGGGATAGATACGACATCAGATTGTTTCCCCAGGTAAAGCTGTCTGCTTTAAAATTAGCACCTGTTCCGATGGATGTTAGAGCACTGGATCCGAGATTGATAGAATTGCTATACTGGTAATCCGTTTTATTCTTTTCCGCTTCAAAACCGCCCAGGATATTCAGATTGTGCAGTCCAAAGCTTTTAGCATACGTAAGCGTATTAGAAGAAACATATTTTCGGATATTCGTTGACCATTTGCTGGAACTTCCTTTATCTGTAAGACCGTTAAAATGCAAAGCTGAGTAGAACAGATCATCTTTTACTTCTGTATTATCGAACGAGAAGATAGTCTTTGCGGTCAGGTTGGGGATGATTTCCCAGGAAAGAGATTGCACGGCTCCAAGTTTCAATGTATTTGTATTGTTGTCCCATTCCTTGTTATAATAGTCCGAATTGTAAGCTAAACTTCCGTATTGCGCAGTCCATGGATTCCCCGTTTTGTAATCCGTAGGCCAGTAGAATGGAAACAGTAAGTTGCGGGCCTGAAAGAAATAATTCGAACCTGTACTTCTGGTATCATTAAATCCGGTTTTACCTGTGCTGGCCACATTCAGATTGACATTATACTCTACATTATTAAATACTTTCTGAGAGAGGTTTATCCGTCCTGAAATACGGTCATACTCATTGATAATAGCTCTGCCTTTATCTTTTGTATAGGATAGAGATGAATAATATTTCGTAGTCTCTGTGCCGCCACTTAAAGACAGATCATTTGTCTGAAATACACCTGTTCTGAACAGATAATCTTCCCAGTCAAAGAATTTTCCTTCTCTGTTTTCGACACCGTCAGTCATCCCCAGAATTTTGACATTCGTCATTCTCAAGGGATTATCCACCTCAAATTTGTAACCATGGATATTAAAACGACGATTGATCTGACCCAGTGCATACGTACTTGCTTCCTGATCGGTATAGTTCACACCTGTAGCACTGTTTTTATTGGATGTACGGTAATCATGGAAGATCTGATACTCCATGTTTATCTGAGCCTGAGGATCCGCAATTTCATAATTATCCGTTGCCCATGAAGGGGTGAGGCCGATTGACGTCCTGAAGTTAAGAGTAGGTTTGCCCGTTTTACCACGTTTGGTTGTAATAACCACCACGCCATTTGCGGCCCTCGAACCATAGAGTGAGGATGCTGCGGCATCTTTCAGAATGGTGATGGATTCAATATCTGCAGGATTTAGCGTACTCATTACATTAGATGTCGAATAAAGCTGTCCGCTGATTTGTCCGACATTACCAGATACGACCGGTACACCATCAATGACAAATAAGGGATCATTGGAGGCATTCATCGATCCTATACCCCGTATACGTATGCTGGATGTGGATCCTGCCTGTCCGGAAGCAGAGTTAATCTGTACGCCTGCTACCCTGCCGCTCAATGCATTTTCAAATGAAGTAGTAGGAACATCTGCAATTTCTTTGGGACTCACCGTTGCTGCAGATCCGGTATACGTGCTCTTTCGGGCCGTTCCGTAAGCTACGACCATGACCTCTTCCAAAGCCTGATCACTTGCCGTCAGACTGATCGTCAGAGAAGACCGGTTACCGACTTCCATTTCTGCATTCTGATAACCTAAAGAGGAAAAGATTAAAGTGTTGGAAGAGGTGACTTCACTGATAGAAAAAGAGCCTTTTTCATCTGAAGAAGTACTCTTGCTGCTACCCTTAATGGTGATCGTGACACCAGGAATAGGTTTGCCTGTTGCGGCGTCTGTCACTTTACCGGTAACAGTACTTTGTTGTGCATGAGCATGAGATACCGCAAAGCAAAACATACAGCACAAGCATGCAAGTAAAAGTTGTTTCATAGTTAAGGGTTAGTTAATTTGTTAAAAAAATATGGTTAGTATTCTATTCTTGATTAAAAATAAAGCTAAATTTTTAGTATTCCAATTCCCGGTCTTTCCGGCAGGATGCATTTCCCCTCTACAACCTGCATGCCATCATAAATATCATTTGCGATCAATAAGGCTCCATCTAAATCAGCCCAATCCACAAGAGGAGCTAACTGTGCTGCTGCGGAAATCGCACAGGAAGTTTCCGTCATACAACCGATCATCACCTTCATTTCCAGAGCTCTTGCGAGTTCAGCCATCTTTTTTGCTTCCCGCATTCCTGTACATTTCATGAGTTTGATATTGATGCCCGTGTATACATCTTTCAATGCCGGTACATCAGCCAGTCGCTGACAGGCCTCATCTGCTATCGTCGGGATCGGACTGTGTTCGGTAAGCCAGGCATTGTCATCTATCTGTTCCTTAGGCATAGGTTGTTCCAGGAAAACCACATTGCGCTCAGCCAGCCAGTGAGCCATTTCCAATGCCTGTTCTCTGGATTTCCATCCCTGATTGACATCCGCACATAGCGGGCGATCGGTTACTTTACGAATGGTATCGATAATCATTTTATCCGTATCCAACCCGAGTTTTACTTTCAGGATCTTGAACTGATCCGCTTCAGCTACTTTCTGACGGATCATTTCTTCTGTATCGATACCGATGGTATAGGATGTAGGAGGGATAAGTGCCGCATCTAATCCCCATATTTTATAAAAGGGCTGTTGCAGGATTTTCCCCAGCAAATCATGCAATGCAATATCTATCGCTGCTTTGGCTGCTGTGTTTTTGAGCATGGTCTGATCTACATAGTGCAGGATTTCTTCGGTCTGGAAAGGGGAATTGAAACCGCTCAGATCAATCTGATTCAGAAAATTAATCACACTTTCCTGTGATTCTCCAAGATAGGGTGGCATACTGGCTTCTCCATATCCGATAATACCGTCATACTCCAGTTCTGTGAGGACTACGGGAGTCGTGCTGCGACTGAAAGATGCAACAGTAAATACATGACGTAGTTCTAACGTATAGGGGCGGTAACGCAATTTGAATGCTCCGAAATCTTTAGCTATCCAATCAGCTGATGTACTCATAATAGTTTTTTTATGGTATTAAATTACTTGATATATTTTGTTTTCAGACACTTTCCGCCGTTACTTTCCGGCATTGTAATAGGTGCTGTTCTCTACTTTTTGAAGGTTACTTTCATGTTCTCCAAGGTAACGCCTTGCCGCAACCACAGTTCTGGTCTGGAAGTCGTCATAGTCCGGAGAATCTTTAAGCATACTGTTGATCCGTACCGATCCTGCTGAATGGATGAAGGTACCATTGCCGATATAAAGAGCTACATGTGTAACACGGGCATCAGGATTACTGTTTTTACCTGCCGCGAAAAACAGTAAGTCAGCAGGTTTTAAATTCTTTAAGGCCTTCTCAGGATCAAAGTGACCGTCTTTGCCCAGTATGTCAATTTTTTGACCTGTCAGAACCTGTTGTGAAGCATCACGCGGAATAATATAGCCGTTCATAAAATAGGCTGTTTTGGTAAAACCACTGCAATCTACACCTTTAGTAGAGGTACCTCCCCAAAGGTAAGGCAGACCCAGCATCGTTCTGGCACTGCTGATAATATTTTCAGAGGTAGGCTTCCGTGAAGTTAACCATTTCTCATAGGTCATGACCTGTTCTTTTCGGACATAAGCTTTTCTTTTGTCCGGGTAGGTTACCGCATAAAAATTGCCGCTTTCGCCATTCAGGATCAGCAAGTCTCCGTATACCAGGTCAGAGACCTGTTGTCCCTGAGTATTTGCTGTAGCATAAGACTTGCCGTATTCATCGGTAAAGATTATTTTCCTTGCTTTTTTCCAATCGTTCAGCTCTTCATTTGTCATGGCGACAACAGAGGATGTCGGCACCCAGGCAATATAGCCTTCAGCTGTACGTACACGATAGTCGCCTTTTATTTTTTGCAGGATGTCCACCTGAGCACCTAATAATACCTGACTTGCCATTTCTGCAGAATGCTCAGGTTTGGTGCGTAGATTGGCTACTGAAAGATTGACCACTCCTGCAGGCTTGTCCGAAACGGAAGCATCGGGAAGCAAGGTGACCGATACCTGAGCATTGATCCCTTTTAACTGTTGTTCAAGTTTATCTTTTGCTGTTTTTTCGGTTGTCTGGATTACATATACGTTTTTGGGGATATCAACAGATAAAAACTCTATAATTTTTAATCTTTTGTCCGGTGCAATTTCCGTTTTTACGGTTTCTTGCAGTTCTTTGATTCTGAAATAGGTTGTAGAGTCAATAACTTGCGCATTTACATGATTTATACTTGTAAATAAGGTAAATGCAAGAAATGAGTAAGTAATAAAAGTCTTCATGTTGGATAGTTTAAGTCTAAGTTACCATTAAAAATATGATAAAGCTATAATTATATTGTATGTTTTTGATTATTTGAACAAAAAAGTTGCACAAAAACGAATGGTAGTGGTCGTTAAGTAATAAATAGCATTGAGGGTAGTATAAATTTAGTACATGCACACGCGACACGCGTGCGCCAGCAAGGTAATATTAATTAAAAGCTTCGCTAGCGCACACCTTTGGCGTGTGAAATACAAGCATACGCAACACGGCTAGCAAGCGTATCTAATCTACACGAATCATAAAGCTTTTTCGTAATATTGTGCTACAAATATTATTCGTATGCATTCAAGACGTAAATTTATAAAACAAGGAATCGTTGGTGCGGCTGCTTTAGGAAGTATAAGTACGCTTAGCGGTTTTGCTGAAGACAAAATACTGAAACCGGGTAAACCTATCGTAATCTCAACCTGGGACTTTGGGATAGCGGCGAACCAGGCTGCCTGGGAAGTGTTAAGTAAAAAAGGAAAAGCTATAGATGCTGTAGAGCAGGGTGTACGTGTGCCGGAAGCAGACCTGAAAAATATGACTGTAGGCAAGGGGGGATATCCGGACAGAGATGGAAATGTAACCTTAGATGCCTGTATCATGGATTCGGAAGGTAACTGTGGTTCCGTTGCAGCTCTGGAACATATTGCACATCCGATATCGGTGGCAAGATTAGTAATGGAAAAGACTCCTCATGTGATGCTGGTAGGTGAAGGAGCCTTACAATTTGCATTAGAGCAGGGATTTGAGAAGGAAAACCTGCTTACTCCGGAGGGAGAAAAAGCGTGGAAAGAATGGCTGATAGAGAAAAAATATAAGCCAGTCATGAATATTGAGAACAAAGGTTTTGCTGCAGAGCGATTGCCTGGCAATCAATATAATCACGACACCATCGGAATGCTGGCTTTAGATAGCGACGGTAATCTTGCCGGAGCCTGTACGACAAGCGGAATGGCATTCAAAATGCACGGCAGGGTTGGTGACAGTCCGATTATAGGAGCAGGACTATATGTGGATAATGAAATAGGAGGAGCTACTTCGACCGGCGTAGGAGAAGAAGTAATCCGTACAGTAGGAAGTTTTCTGGTGGTCGAACTTATGCGCCAGGGTTATTCTCCTGAGGCAGCCTGTAAAGAAGCTGTAGAACGTATTATTAAAAAGAAACCACAGACAGCTAAAGAAATACAGGTTGGATTTCTTGCGCTTAATAAAAAGGGAGAATATGGCTCTTATGCGTTACAGAACGGATTTTCGTACGCTGTATGTACAGAAGAAAAACAAGATTTGCTGATCAAGGGTAAACATATTTTTAAATAACAGTTTTATATTCTGTATTTAACCATTGGCATGCTGACGGGATGTGCATCATAAGCGCGTTGTTTTTTGACGTTATCATTATAGAGCTCAGGTGACAAGTGGTTTATTATTGTTTAAATTTGAGTTTTTAATTTTATAATCATGCTAGTAACATTTGGAGGGGGATGCTTTTGGTGTACCGAAGTAATCTTTCAGAATACAGACGGAGTGAAATCAGTTTTACCGGGATACATGGGTGGCAAGAACGATCATCCCACTTATGAACAGGTATGTACAGGTACTACAGACCATGTAGAAGTTGTTCAATTGGATATTGATGAATCAAAAGTAAGTTTTGAGGACTTGCTTAAAATCTTTTTCAAAACTCATAATCCTACCACACTTAACAGACAAGGCAACGATGTTGGTACACAGTACCGTTCGGTTGTATTCTATCACAATGAAGAGCAAAAGGAGAAAGCTGAACACTTTATTCAGCAACTGGATGCGGAGCATGTATATGCAGACCCTGTTGTAACAGCTGTAGAACCGGCAAGTACATTCTGGGAAGCTGAAGATTATCACCATAATTATTTTAATTCACATCCTGAGAATCCATTCTGTTCCGTTGTAATAGCACCAAAACTGCAGAAATTTCTAAAGGAATTTAAAGCATAAAAAAAGGTGGAGATGATAATACATCTCCACCTTTTTTTTATAACCGATCTCAAATCCTGTATTTACCGTATCAGCAAAATCTTGCTGCTCTGTTTCTTCACTTCCGATATTAAAAGAAGTAAAAAAACGTTGTTTTCAAAACAATGCTTTATGTCGTTTCCATATTTTTAAAAAATGTTTTCTTTGAAAATATGGAATTGCAATATTTATGTTTTGTTTGTATCTTTGTGTTTAATTTTTTTTCTTTAAATTTTCACTAACTAAAATGTTTCTATATCTAAATACCATTTCATCAAATGGAATTGAAAAAGTATTTGAAAAGAAGAAAAGGTATAAGGATAAACTTAAATTTCAGGGAGATGCTAAAAAAGGGATTTAAACTGATACTCATAACTTTTATAATTTGTACACTCTATAGTATACAGAGCTGTTCCGGTTCTAAGGACTTATGCTCTGCTTATGATAGTCACAAATCACACAGGAAGTCAAAAACTTCTATGGGTATGCATAGTGGTAAGAAGCAAAAATGGCAAAATGGGAAATAAGTAAATTATAAATTTTTAAATAATATTAAACTTTTCAAGGTTCATAATACTAATATGATTACTTTTAACACTTTCCTGATCATTATAAAAAAGGTTACTGTGAAAGCATAGTTGTCCAAGAAAAATAACTGCAACTACACGAATCATATATGAACAATAAACTGACCTATAGACTTCTTTGGGAACGGATGCGGAATGGAGATGAAGATGCTTTCTTTGATCTCTATAAAGCACTGTTTTATGAATTGGTCAATTTTGGTATACGCACAAGTGGAGATGCAGAGCTGTCCAGTGAGGCGACGGATCAGGTATTTGTGACATTATGGGAGAAAAGAGATAAACTGGAAAGAGTAGAGAATGTCCAGGCTTACCTCATTACCTTTCTCAAACGCAAACTGCTCAGACTCGTAGAAAAGCAGAATAAAATAAATAAAGCACTACAAAATGTCAAGGCTGAGGATGACTGGTTTGAAATGCCATATGATGAGTTTATAATAAAAGTACAAACCAATGAGTGGATTCAGCACCGGTTGAAAGAAGCACTCGAAAAGCTTACCTTCAGGCAAAAACAACTTATCCATCTTAAGTTTTTCGAAGGGCTTACCTATGAACAGATAGCGGCTCAAACACAGCAAACCATCAAGACTGCTTATAATACCGTATATGATGCCCTCAAAATATTACGACAAGAGCTAAAAGATTTTTAATTATTTATATCTGATAATCAGATATTTGTGATTTTTTAATTTTTTTTCTTAGGCAATTCTTTCCATATAGGGCACTATAAGGGAAAGAGGACCAAATGATAAACACCAGATACGAAAATGTTGAAGATTTTCTTATTGACGATACCTTTCAACAGTATTGTTCGGGAGAAAACCAGCAATGTATTCAATATTGGGAAACCTATTTACGCCATCATCCCGAACAACGTGAAAAAATACTGCAGGCGAAAAAGCTTTATACTATCCTCGTAGGAAATAAGAAGCCGCTAAATGTGCAGGTGAATAAACTGAAGGCTGACATGGAAGTAATTTCCCCTCCGGCTGAAAATAAAATAATACGTTTTTCATTCTGGCTCAAAATAGCCGCTGCAGTAGTAGTACTTGCAGGCGGATTGTTCTGGAGTCTGCAGCGTTGGAATGTACAGGAAGAACCTTCTTCTACTTCCCGGATCAGCTATGTGACGGCCAATGGAGAGAAAAAAACTATTCAGCTTTCTGATGGAACTAAGGTTACATTAAATGCCGGAAGTAAGCTTTTTGTCGGCGATAGCTTCAATAAGAATGAACGAAATGTAACACTCATAGGAGAGGCTTTTTTTGATGTCAGTAAAAACAAAGACAAACCTTTTGTTCTTCATACACAAGATTTCGATATCCGGGTTTTGGGTACTGCTTTCAATGTAAAGGCCTATCCGGATGAAAAAACTTCTGAAGCCGTACTTATCCACGGTCTCATTGAAATGAAAAGTAAAAGAGGGAATGAGAACTCTCTGATATTAAAGCCAAATCAGAAAGTAATTATTTCTAAAACAGATAAAAAAGAAGAAGCTCTTCCGGAAAGAGTAAAGAAAACAAAAAAATTGCCTCTTCAGGAAATTACGATTCAGGACCTGCAGCCGGTAAGTGCAGAAATACCTTTAGCAGATATTGCGTGGAAAGAAGGCCGTCTGGAGATCGTAGATCAGGACTTCTCGTCGTTGGAACATATACTGGAACGCTGGTATGATGTGGATATCGAACTGGAAGGTCATCAGTTAAATGATTTTAGATTTACAGCCACCTTTAGTAAAGAAGATATTGGGCAGGTGCTCAGTTCATTACAAAAAGTAAACCCTTTTAAATATAAAATATATGGAAAAAAAATAACGATTTATGAATAATTAAAAAGGATGGTGAGCCAACACCATCCTCCTAAAAAATGATTAGTAAACCGGCAGCATAACTAAGCCAAAAAGTGCGCTGCCAAGTTTTAACTTTAACCAAGTACCAAAGTATGATTAAAAATTGCTTATTGCAAGTGCATAAGGTATGTTTTATGCGCTTTAGATTCATTATCTGGATGAAACTAACTTTGATTATGATGTTAATCGCCTGCCTCCATGTGTCGGCAGGTGTCTATTCTCAGCAAAAAGTTACCTTAGATGTTAACAAAACCAAACTGAGTAAAGTGTTGAAGATTATAGAACAAAATAGCGATTACTACTTTGTCTATAACTCGACAAACCAATTATTGAACAAAGAAATATCCTTATCTGTAAAAGAAACGAAGGTTGTCGATGTATTGGATAGACTTTTCAAAAGATCTGATCTTCAATATTCTGTTTCAGGTGACGGACTTGTGGTGATTACACCCAGACAACAATTAAAAGTGAGAGGAATAGTAACGGATGCACAGGGAGTAGCACTATCCGGAGCGACTGTACGCCTTAAAGGAACGGCTATCGGTAAAGCAACAGACCTGAATGGCCGCTTTGAATTAGATGTAAATTCCGGTAGTGTACTGTTAATTTCTTTTGCCGGCTATCTGTCTCAGGAAGTAACGGTTCAAAACAACAATGAGATTAAAATCGCACTGCAGGAAGACAATCAGCTTTTAAATGAAGTCGTAGTCACAGCTCTGGGCGTGACCCGTGAAAAGCGTACGCTAGGTTATTCCGTAACCCAGATTAACGGGGAGACACTGACACAGGCTCGTGAAAACAATATTGCCAACTCTCTTGTCGGTAAAGTGGCCGGTCTTGATGTGAGTGCTACTTCCGGAGGTGTCGGGTCAGCGACCAGTGTGGTGATCAGAGGGGCATCCAGTCTGAGCCAGACGAATCAGCCTCTGTATGTCATCAATGGTGTTCCTATGGAAAATGCGCCGGTAGGATTCGGAAATACTAACCCTAACGGAAATAAAGGGAGTCAATGGGACAATGCGCCGGATATGGGAGATGCTATCGGTAACTTGAATCCTGATGACATCGAAAGTATATCTGTACTGAAAGGTGCAGCTGCATCAGCGCTTTATGGTTCACGTGCCAAAGCAGGGGTTATCCTGATCACAACCAAATCAGGAAAAGGTTCCGGGATTGATTTCAGTAGTAACTATGTCGTAGAACAGGTAATGGACCGCACCGACTGGCAATATGTATATGGTCAGGGAACCAATGGTGAAAAACCGGTAAGTGCAGCTGCTGCTGCTCAGGTAGGCGGATCCAGCTGGGGAGCAAAATTGGACGGAAGCAGTGTGCCTCAGTTTGACGGGGTTTCCAGACCTTATGTTGCGCAGCAAAATAATATAAAAAACTTCTATAAAGACGGACATACCTGGACCAATTCTTTAGCCCTGAATAAATCATTTGACGGAGGAGCACTTCGTTTTTCTGTCAGTGATGTTTCAAATAAATCTATAATGCCTAATTCGGGTTTAGACAGACAATCTTTTAATCTGACAGGTACATTTGAACCTATCAAAAGACTGGCTATTGATGCACGGGCAAATTATATTATTGAAAAAGCAAAGAATCGTCCGATGCTTTCGGATGGTGCAGGTAGTGCCAATTACAATGCTGTATTTCTGCCAACAAGTCTGGATATCAGAGATCTGAAGCCCTGGAAAACAGATAAGGGAGCAGAAATACCTTACAATACCGGAAATACATGGGATACAAATCCTTGGTTTGCGGCTTATGAAATCCAGAATAATACAGACAGAAACCGGTTGATCAGTTCCATTTCTGCCCGCTATACGTTTGATAACGGCCTGTTTATACAAGGACGTGCAGGACAGGATTTTTATACCAATAGTTACCTGAGCGTACTCCCTCCGGGGCTTGCATATGTACCGCCTAATAATTTGGTGTCACAGAAAATGCGTTTTTCAGATATCAATGCGGACGTATTAGTCGGTAAGTCTTTTAAAGTAAATGACGATATTTCCCTGACTCCTAATGTAGGTGCAAGTTACCGTAATACAAAGACAGATCTGACTATCAATCAGGGATCTGGAGTTCTGGTTCCAGGAGTATACAATATTGCAGGTTTAAAGAACAAATCTGTGGCTTATGCAGAGACAGAACAGGAAACGCAGTCTGTATATGGAACAATGGAATTTGCCTACAGAGATATTTTATATCTGACAGGTAGTGCACGTTCAGACTGGTTCTCTACACTCGCCGCACCTGGTAAGGATAATAAACTGAATGTGGTGTATCCTTCTATCAGTGGTTCCTTTGTTTTTACCGAATTTCTTAATTCTTCCACTATCAACTTCGGTAAATTAAGAGCCGGTTATGCTGTTGTCGGACAAGCTACACGGCCTTATCAGACAGCGTTGACCTATAGAGTGATGAGTGAATCCTTAAATGGTGCCTCTTTAGGCCTGATCAATAATCTGGAGATTCCGAATTCAGGATTAAAAGCATCTAAAGCCTCCGAACTAGAGATCGGTACTGATTTACGCTTTTTCAATAACCGTTTGAATGTCGATCTGACCTGGTATAAAAAACGTTCGGATGATGAGATTACCGCTGTGACTACATCAAGCACAGTAGGATATGACGGAGCGATTCTGAATTCAGGATCTATTGAAAATAAAGGGGTAGAAGCATTGATTACCGGAGTTATTATTAAAAAGGAAGATTTCAACTGGACTTCTTCTATTAATATGACTTACAATAAGAATACAGTTATCTCTCTTGCAGATGGTGTTCCTGAACAACTGATTGCGACATCTCGTTCCGGTGTAGGTTTTCTGAAGAATATTCCGGGAAAAGCTTTGGGTCAGATTGTAGCATACGACTATAAGTATGATGCAAACGGAGAAATTGTAAGACTGGCAGACGGTTCTCCGGACAGAGGTGAATTGAAAGATTATGGTTCTGCCTATAACAAATGGTTTGCCGGCTGGAACAATGACTTTACATACAAAAGATTCAACTTCGGATTCCTGATTGACGGTAAATTCGGAGGCAAACTGTTCTCCGGAACAGACTATCTGGGCTATATCAAAGGATTACACAAAGAGACTCTGGAAAATCGCGAGACATTGGGTAATACTGCACCCAAATTTTATGAAAATACAGCCAACAATACATCATTCCGTTTTGTGAATGATGCCAGTTTTATCAAATTCAGACAGTTGACTTTCGGTTACAGTTTCCCTGCGAAGATGTTTAATAATAAGATCAATAGTTTAAATGTCAGTCTGGTAGCCCGTAATCTGTTTATTCTGATGAAGAAAACAGATAATATAGATCCGGAATCCAGCTACAATGCGACATTCCCTGGTCTGGAACTGGGAGGTATGCCGCCGGCTAGAACTTTTGGGGTAAACTTAAATGTTAAATTTTAATCAAGAAGAACAGTATGAAAAAGAACACAATAAAAATATATGGTCTTTTGGTTGTAGCCGGACTTTTGGGAATGACAGCCTGTACCAAAGATTTTGTGGATATTAATACGGATCCTGTTAATAGCGGGCCGACAACTTTTAATCCTAATTTCAATTTTACCACTTCACAGTTGACGTATACAGGAAGTACAGACTTTGCTTATGAGACCTGGCGTGGTAATCTTATCTACTCAGGTACCATGATACAGGGACTTTCATCAGTGGTCAGCTATTGGGCGGGAGATAAATACATGCTTACTCCCTGGTATACTTCGGCTTATTGGGAAAGGGCTTATGCTGAACAGGTAAAACCGATAGTGGATGTAATCGAACTGACTCGTGATAAACCACAATATAAGAATCTGCATAACGTAGCACGTATCTGGAAATCCCTTATTTTTGCCCGGATCACAGATCTGTATGGAGATGTTCCTTATTCCGAAGCCGGTAAGGGTTACTATCAGAATAATCTGTCTGCCAAATACGATAAACAGCAGGAAATATATATGAGTATGCTGAAAGAGGTGGAAGAAGCTATGGCCGCATTAGACGCCAATGCAGATCAGGTAACAGGTGATGTGATCTATAAAAGTGACCTCGAAAAGTGGAAACGCTTTGGAAACTCCCTGATTTTACGATTAGCTATGCGTCTGACTAAAGTGGACGAGACAACTGCCAAAGCATACGCCGAGAAAGTGGTTGGTAAAACCCTTCAAAGCAATGCGGATAATGCTTTTTTGAAGCATGATCTCAGTGGTGCACGTGTGACACAGAACCGTAATGCTCAGGTATTATTGGGCGACGGCGGACAGGAACATTATTATGTGAAATGGTCGGATACCTTTATCAATGCCTTGAAGAGTGCAAATGATCCGCGTATAAATGTAGCCGTTACTAAATTTTTCCTTACTCCAAATGAACTGGATGATAATGGAAATAAAAAACAAAACCCAAATTACGTGACCGACCCTGCGGTTCAGAAAGGTATGCCAAACGGGAAAGATCTGAATAGTAATCCTTTGTATGCGATCAGTTCGCATCCTTCCTACACCAGTTTTCCGGAATATTCGTCACCACATCCGGGAATGATTAAAAGAGATGGAATTACATTTATTCTGACCTATGCGGAGAGTGAGCTTTTGTTAGCTGAGGCTGCACAGCGATGGGGGATAGGAGGTTCGGCTGCTACTCATTATAAAAATGCCGTAAAAGCCGGTATTACATTCTTAGGTCAGTATGATGCTGCATTAACAATAAGTGATGCGGATGCCGAGACCTATGCTACTTCACATCCGCTGACAGGCGGACTGGCTCAGATTGGTCAGCAATACTGGATTCATCAAAATACAGCACTGAATTTTTATGAATCATGGTTCAACTGGAGAAGAACCGGATATCCGAATCTGACACCGGTTGTGTATCCGGGAAATGCAACAGGCGGTACGATACCACGTCGTTTTCCTTATCCGGTAGCGGAAGAAGCAGGATCTAATAGTGCTTACTATAAAGCTGCGTCTGCTGCTGTTCCGGGAGGAGATAATCTATCCGGACGTGTATGGTGGGATAAACAATAAAGCATAAATCCTATGAAATAAAAAACGGGCTATCTTTTTAAGAATAGCCCGTTTTGCTTTTTACCGTGTATAGAAAAGATGTACATTAAAATAATCCCATCTGTCCCTTATCATCTATCTGTATATCATCCGGATTTGTAATCTCCAGTTTGATTCCGGAATCCGCAGACGTTCCTTTGTCGTCTGATGCCTCAACATTTCCGGATTCATCTGATTTAGCCTCTTCTCCGGTTGCTTGGGCAACGGCTTCGTTTGCTGCTTTTTCTTTTATTAAAGTCAGATCCTCTTCCGGTGTAATCAGCTCAATTTTCCTGATATTATGGAAGGATAATCTGTTACCCTGAGCTTTGATACCTTTTACATCGATAATCTCAGTAAGAGATTGTTCCAGTACTTCTTCTGTCTGCGATTTTCCTTTGAGGAGCTCCAGTTTGACAACCGGTACAGCAGCATTGGTCAATACGATCAGCTTAGATCCCGGCTCGTCATTGATCAGTGTCATACGTTTACCTATCGGAAGGTCATCGAATGTAAAACGTTTTACATAAGTAGTTCCACTTTTGCCGTCCTGATGAATCGCAGAATATACATGGTCAGGGTAGAACTTCTCAATACGAATCATCTTCTCATCAAAGTGATTACTCAGATCAAAGTTGGACAACTCATATGAGCCGTCTGATAGTACAACCAGTATTTTGTCTTCTCCGTCAAATTCACCCAGATATTTACCTCTTTCATCGACATTCAAACGTTTAAGGATTTCGTCGTACCATATTTTACGTCCTGCCAGTGTCGATACACCAGCGCTTTTGAACGAAATCTTTTTGACGGGATATTTCGATACAATATTCCCCTGAGATGCCCTTCCTTTGATTGCAATTTCAGCCAGATCTAAATCAAATGTCAGCTTACGAAGCTTAGAATGTGGTTTTAACTGTACATTGATTATCTCAGCTTCACCATTAGGGTTAGCCGTGAAATATAATATTTTAGATCCTTTCGATCCTTTCGATACATCATACTCCTTATCACGGGTTACACCTACTACTGCAAATCGTTTTACATAGCTGGTACCTGTCCCACCTTCTTTGTATACCGCATTGTAGATGGTGCGCTCATCTCCTTTTTTGAAGACCGCCACGTGAATAATATCTTTACCAACAAAAACCTTGTCCTGAATCTTTGTGACCACATATTTGCCATCTCCGCGGAATACGATGATATCATCGATATCGGAACAGTCACTTACGAATTCATCTTTTTTCATGCCTGTACCGATAAATCCTTCTTCACGGTTGACATATAATTTAGCATTTGCCAGTGCTACCTGTGTCGCTTCTACCTTATCAAAAGCACGAAGTTCGGTCCGGCGCTCCCGGCCTTTACCATATTTATCACGCAGTCTTTCGAACCAGGCTATGGCATATTCCGTCAGTTGCCGAAGGTGACGTTTTACATTTTTGATTTCTTCCTCCAGTGCTGCCATCTGTTCGTCCGCTTTCTTTACGTCAAAACGGGTAATGCTACTCATCGGTTTGTCGATCAGACGCTTATAATCCTCCGGTTCGATAGGACGGTAGAAGAGGTGGAAAAATGGTGTGAACAGTTCATTCAATACCTGAACAACGGTATCAAAATCCCCGGAGTTTTCATAATCAGGATGCTTGTACATGCCCTCCTGAATAAATATTTTCAATAGGGTGCTGAAGAAAATCTTTTCATGCAGATCATGCAACTTAATCTCCAGCTCCTGTTTCAACAGGTTTTTTGTGTTTTTTGTATTTTCAATGAGTACATCGTTGACACTCATAAAATGAGGTCTGTCGTTTTTGATGACACATGTGTTGGGAGAGATCGAAACTTCGCAGGCTGTGAATGCATACAGAGCGTCTATGGTCACATCCGGAGAAATTCCGGGAGCAAGGTGAACAATGATTTCTACATTTTCGGCTGTATTGTCTTCGATTTTTTTAATCTTGATCTTTCCTTTGTCATTGGCGGCGACGACACTTTCAATAAGACCTCCCGTAGTTGTACCAAACGGGATTTCTGTGATGGCAAGAGTTTTTTTGTCCCGTTCCTCAATTTTGGCACGTACCCGTATTTTACCTCCGCGTTGTCCCTCGTTATAAGCCGAACAATCTGCCATACCTCCTGTAAGGAAATCAGGCAATATATTGGGACGTTCCCCATTCAGGACCTGTATAGAACCATCGATCAGCTCGTTGAAGTTGTGCGGCATGATCTTGGTCGCCAGACCTACTGCGATACCTTCAGCCCCCTGTGCCAGCAGCAATGGAAATTTGACCGGCAATGTGACTGGTTCTTTGTTACGACCGTCATAGCTGAGCTGCCATTCGGTAGTTTCGGGATTGAAAGCAACTTCAATAGCAAACTTCGATAGCCTTCCTTCGATATAACGCGGAGCTGCTGCCGAATCACCTGTAGTCGGATCACCCCAGTTACCCTGACAGTCGATCAGTAAATTTTTTTGACCCAATTGTACCATAGCATCTCCGATAGAAGCATCTCCGTGAGGATGGTACTTCATCGTATTACCTATGACATTGGCCGCCTTATTATACCGTCCGTCATCCATCTCTTTCAGTGAGTGAAGGATGCGTCGCTGCACAGGCTTGAAGCCGTCATTAATATGGGGAACCGCACGATCCAGGATCACATAAGAAGCATAATCCAAAAACCAGTTCTCATATAAACCGGTAATAGGAATCGTATTACTTGTCTGTTCGTTTTCTTGGGGTGTAAGTTCTTCCGGATTATCGTTGTTGTAATTCGTTTCGTCGCTCATTTACGGTACACTAATATCGTTAGACTTATTTGTATGGGTCTGATTTCTCAATCCGGGTAAAAATACAAAACGATTTTGGAATCTCCCAACGCTTCATGCCACTAGCCGTACAAAATAAAAGCGACGGGACAGAAAAGCCCTTTCTGATTCAGAAATCAATGTATTCGGTTCAGATACGATTTTCTACGGTTCAGTAATTTACTCCATTTATTATAGGTACGAACTCCGGTTCTTTGTGCTTGAAAAATTTTAATGATATCACAATGGTAAAGCAGGAATTTATTTTCAGAAGCACTTTTAATCGTTTGATCCCAATCGCTGCACTCGTTTTTATATTAGGCTCTTGTACGGGTAATCAGCAAGAGGAAAACTATGGCGAGCAAGCTGTAGATGCCGATTTTATAACATTAGCAACAGGAACCACCAATCTTATCAAGACTTATCCGGGTACTATTGAAGGAACTGTTAATGTGGATGTGAGAGCACAGGTGTCCGGTTATCTGGAAACTATTTTTGTGCAGGAAGGAGATTATGTCACTAAAGGACAGGCTTTATTCAAAATAAAAGGAGATGTATTCAGTGAACAGGTCAATAATAGTGAGGCATCCTTAAAGGCAGCCATTGCTGCACAGGCGAATGCCAGAATCGAACTTGACAAAATCAGACCACTGGTACAGGGAAAAGTTGTTTCCGAATTACAGCTTCAGACTGCACAGGCGCAGTATGATGCAGCGACCGCACAGGTTGCACAGGCCAAATCGGCCTTGGGATCTTCCCGCATAAACGCAGACTTTGCAGTTATCAAAGCACCTGTGAGTGGTTATATCGGAAGGATTCCAAACAGAGTGGGTAATCTGGTAACACCTACAGATGCTTCTCCGTTAACGACCTTGTCTGAAATCAATAATGTATTTGTCTATTTCTCATTGAGTGAAGCTGAATTTATAGATTTTACAAAAGCCAGAAAGAATGATGAGGGCATGAATACCGTTGAAATCATCATGGCGGATGGTACAGTATACGGGCACAAAGGCAGAGTAGAAGTGGCGAGTGGTAATATCGATCGTGCGACAGGTTCCATTGCGCTGAAAGCTGTATTCCCCAATCCGGAAAAAGTACTTCGCTCAGGCGGTGCAGGCAGAATCGTACTTACCCGAAAGATAGACGAAGCGATAAGTGTACCTATGGCAAGTGTAAAAGATATACAGGATAGATTTTTTGTGTTTGCACTTACAGACAGCAGTAAGGTGGCTATGAGACCTATTGAGATTTCCGGCCGCTCAGGACAAAATTATATTGTCAGATCCGGTGTAAAACCCGGCGATAAAATAGCAGTCAATCGCATAGATATGCTTGCGGAAGGAGTTAAAGTAACTCCTGTTAGTGTTGCAGCAGACTCGTTGGCTCATTAATAATTATTTCAAAAAGTAATCATGTTAAAAAAGATCATAGACAGGCCAGTAATGGCCACCGTAATTTCCGTAGTATTATTGATACTCGGTATTATCGGTTTATTAAGACTGCCCGTTACCCGTTTTCCGGATATTTCTCCACCCACCGTTATGGTGTCAGGAAGCTATCCCGGCGGAAACAGTGAGGCCGTGATCCGTTCGGTGGTGACCCCATTGGAAGAACAGATAAATGGTGTTGAAAATATGGAATACATTAAGTCCAGCGCCAGTAATGACGGATCATTTTCCATTTCTATTATTTTCAAACAGGGTGTTAATGCTGACCAGGCTGCGGTGAATGTACAAAACAGAGTGCAGCAGGCCACACCTATACTTCCTGAAGAGGTGATCCGTATGGGACTTACCACTTCCAAACAGCAAAACAGTATGATCATGATCTTCAACGTATATACCGAAGATAACAGTAAATACGATGAACTCTTTTTGCAAAATTATGTCAATATCAACGTACTTCCCCAGATTAAACGGGTACCGGGGGTAGGACAGGCGCAAGTATTTGGTATCAAGGATTATTCTATGCGCGTATGGCTGAATCCACAAAAAATGGCGGCTTACGGATTGATCCCTGCTGATATCAATCAGGCAATTTCCAGCCAGAGTATAGAAGCTGCTCCCGGAAAATTAGGAGAAGAGTCTGATGCTGCTTTGGAATATGTAATGCGTTACAAAGGTAAAAAGAACCAGACGGAAGAATATGAGAATATTATTGTCAAAAGAAATGGGACAGAGCTTGTAAGGCTGAGAGATGTGGCACGTATAGAATTCGGATCGATCAATTATAGCGGAAATTCAACATCTAACGGTAAAAATGCCGTGACGGTAGCCATTCTGCAGACGACCGGATCCAATGCCAATGATATTGAAATCGGTGTAAGAGATGTGCTTACCGATGCTTCGAAAACATTTCCTCCAGGAGTAAAATATGTGAATCTGATGAGTACAAAAGAGCGCCTGGATGAAGCTACAGGGCAGGTCAAGTCAACACTGATCGAAGCCTTTATACTGGTGTTTCTTGTCGTATTTCTATTTCTTCAGGATTTCAGATCTACTATTATTCCAGCTATTGCGGTACCGGTCGCTATTGTAGGTACATTCTTTTTCCTTCTTGTATTTGGATTTACGATCAATGTACTGACACTCTTTGCTCTGGTGCTCGCCATTGGTATTGTTGTCGATGATGCTATTGTGGTGGTCGAAGCGGTACACAGTAAGATGGAGGGAACTAATCTGACTGGTAAAGAAGCTACGCACAGTGCAATGGGTGAAATTACGGGTGCTGTTATCTCGATCACACTTGTGATGTCCGCAGTATTTATTCCGATTGGATTTATGACCGGTTCATCAGGTATATTTTATAAGCAGTTTGCATATACATTAGCGATTGCAATTATTATATCAGCAGTCAATGCATTGACCCTTACACCCGCCTTATGTGCAATATTGCTGAAAAATAATCATGCAGAAGGACATTCGGAATCAACTGCAAAAGCCGGATTCAAAAAACGATTCTTTACAGCATTTAACGCCGGATTTGATAACCTTACTGGGAAATATATAACAGGTCTGAAATTTCTGACGGCAAAAAAATGGCTGGGTGCAGGATTCATTGTACTTATCACTGCAGTAGCCGGATGGTTAATGATGAGTACGCCAAAAAGTTTTGTTCCGATGGAAGATGATGGATTTATCATCTATAATTTAAGTATGCCCCCGGGAACCGCTTTGGACAGAACCACAGCGACAGCTGAAAGAATAGATGCTATTCTGGAAAAAACAGAATCTGTCGAGACAAGCTCAACGATTACCGGATTTAACATTCTGTCCAATAGTGCCAGTCCGGCATATGCTATGGGATTTATCAAGCTGAAACCTAAAAAAGAGCGTGGTCAGATACAGGATATAGATGAGATCATGGGCATCCTGTCCGGACAATTTGCAGCCATCAAAGAAGGTACAGTAATGGCCTTCAGAAGTCCGCCGGTTGACGGCTACGGTGTTACCGGAGGAGCAGAGATTGTTCTGCAGGACAAAGCTGGCAAATCTCCGGAAGCCCTCAAAAAGATGGCGGATCAGGTCATGGGAGAGATTATGCAACAGCCGGGTGTTCAGTATGCTTACACCACGTTCAGAGCCGATTTTCCACAGTTGGAAATCGAAGTTGACGAAGATAAAGCACAGCAGATGGGCGTACAGATCAATAGCATGATGAGTACGATACAATCTTATTTTGCCGGTGATCAGTCCCTGAATTTTACAAGATTCGGTAAATTCTATAGAGTCAATGTAAAAGCAGATGGCGTATTCAGAATGGACGAAGATGCCTTCAATGAAATATTTGTGCGTAATGACCAGAATCAGATGGTTCCGGTGAAAGCAATGGTAGTACTCAAAAAAGTATATGGTCCGGAATCTTTATCCAGATATAATCTCTTTAATGCACTGACCATTAGTGTCGTTCCTGTGCCGGGAGTAAGTAGCGGACAAGTTATGGACAATCTGGAAAAGAATGTACTCGGTAAACTGCCTTCTGATTATGGATATGAATGGACAGGTCTGAGTCTGGAAGAGAAATCTGCCGGAAATCAAACTGTCATTATTCTGACCCTCTGTCTGCTGTTTGTATATTTCCTGCTGGCAGCCCAATACGAAAGCTATCTTTTGCCACTATCTGTATTGCTATCCATACCTACAGGTATTATAGGAGCCTTTGCTTCCATAAAAGCCATCGGACTGGATAACAATATCTATGTTCAGGTTGGTCTGATTATGTTGGTCGGACTTCTTGCCAAGAATGCTATTCTTATCGTCGAATTTGCTGTGCAAAGGAGAGCTGCGGGATCTTCTATCAAAGATTCTGCTATAGACGGTGCACGATCCAGGTTGAGACCGATAATCATGACATCACTGGCCTTTATAGTGGGAATGATTCCACTGATGGTAGCCACCGGAGGTTCAGCAATGGGTAACCGATCCATCAGTACCGGTGCAGCTATCGGGATGCTGACAGGAGTTATTTTCGGAGTATTCGTAATTCCATTGTTGTATATGCTGTTTCAATATCTGCAGGAAAAAGTTTCAGGGAAAAATAAAACAAACCAACAAGTACAAAATATAGAGTAATGAGATCAATCATCAATCATATCGCCATGTGCATAGGAACAGCAGTGTTGCTATCCTCCTGTGCGGTTGGTAAACCATATAGTCGTCCGGATCTGGCCACACCGGAAAATTACAGAGAACAGGTACAGGTGACAGGAGATACTGTTCTGTTGCCATGGAAGACCTTTTTTAAAGATCCTGATCTTGTCATATTGATAGAAAGGGCATTAGAAAAGAATAAAGATATTTCAGTTGCTATGCTGAATCTGCAACAATTGGATTTATCCTATAAGCAGGCTAAGCGGGGATTGCTGCCAACACTTAATCTTGCTGTAGGAGCATCCCGTGTCTATCAGTCCAGGAATTCCCTGAACGGATCTCTGAGTGAACAGTTTACAGGAGAAAAATACATGGATGATTTTTCTGCAACACTTACAGCATCATGGGAAGCAGATATCTGGGGAAAAGTGCGCCTGCAGAAAGAAGCTGCCAGAGCAAATTATCTGATGCAGCAGGAAAACCTGACCGCACTGAAAACCCGTATTATCGTGCAAGTTGCGCAAGCCTACTATAATCTGATCACATTAGATGAACAGCTGAAAATTGCAGCAAATAATATCGA
The DNA here is from genome assembly GCF_016725325.1 of Sphingobacterium spiritivorum. Lineage (NCBI taxonomy): Bacteria > Pseudomonadati > Bacteroidota > Sphingobacteriia > Sphingobacteriales > Sphingobacteriaceae > Sphingobacterium > Sphingobacterium spiritivorum. The sequence continues at coordinate 521,110 of NZ_CP068083.1, read as the reverse complement.
GCTCAGTGAGGAGACATTGCAGATGATCAGACTTCAGTTTCAATCTGCCCAGGTCAACTCATTAGGAGTAGAACAGGCCGAAGCACAGAAAAAAAACGCTGAGTTACTGGTTCCTTTAGCCAAACAGAATATCGCCATACAGGAAAATGCGTTGAGTATTCTGTGCGGTGCATATCCGGATCGGATTGACCGTTCTGCAGGATTGGAAACATACAGCCTTGAAGAGAATTTTCCGGTAGGTGTACCTGCACTGCTATTAAGCAGAAGACCTGATCTGAAAGTAGCAGAATATGCTGTCGTAGTGGCAAATGCCAATGTAGGATTGAACAAAGTAGCGATGTATCCTTCCATCAGTCTCACTCCTTCCATCGGAGCCAACTCCTTCAAGTTTAATAACTGGTTTGACCTTCCGGGATCATTGGTGAAGAATATTGCCGGAAATATTACGCAACCTATATTTCAGAAGAAAGAACTTCAAACAAACTACGAGCAGGCAAAAATAGAACAGCAGAAAACAGCCGAACAATTTCGCCAGTCTGTCATGAATGCTGTAGCTGAAGTATCAGATGCTATGGCCAAAGCACAATATACAAACGAACGTGTAGGTCTGGTAAAACAACGGAAAGCCTCTTTGGAAAAGGCCGTAAACGATGCAATGCTGTTATACAAAAGTGGTATGGCAACCTACCTGGAAGTCATTACGGCACAGAATAATTCCTTACAGAACGATCTGGAAGCAATCAATATACAGAAAGAAAAATATGATGCCATGACAGAGCTATACAGAGCATTGGGTGGTGGTACAGAATAAATTTTAGTGGGTGTTTATATTAGGGATCGGCTCTTTTTCGGAGCCGGTCTTATTTGTATATTACTCAATATCCTGATGCAATAGGAAAGTAGAGTAAAGACAATTCCCTGAATGCAACAGAAAAGAACAAATCTTGTTCTTCCGGAGATTGACACCATTAAGAGTCAAGCCATTCTTTGAATACGACAGCCTTTTCCCGGCTAACGATAACCTCCATATCGATACCGTTTAATATCACTTTAAGTTTACCGTTGAAGTAATTGACCACTTGCTGTACAGCATCAATATGGACAATAAACTGCCGGTTGGCTCTGAAAAACAGACGGGGATCAAGCTGTTGCTCCAGCTCCTCCATACTTTGCGAGAGTAAAATATCCGTTCCGTTTCGGAGACGGGCCTTTATCGCTTTCAGTTCCACATAGATACATTTGACGTCACTTACCAATACTGTTTTGTAGCCATCTCGGAAGGGAAGTAAAAATCTTGTTCTGTATTCTTTTGGCTGGATATAATGTAATAAGCGTTCTATCGAAAGATGGTTGGTATTGATGGAATTATACATTTCTGTTTTCCTGAAAGCTACTTCAAGTTCCTCCTGTTCGATTGGTTTGAGCAGGTAATCAACACTGTTATATTTAAAAGCCTGGACGGCATATTCATCATAAGCAGTAGTGAAGATAATGAAGCAATCGATCTTCACCCGTTCAAAAATATCAAAGCTCACACCGTCAGACAGCCGGATGTCCATCATCACCAGATCCGGCATTCCGTTTTTAGAAAACCAGACTACCGCATCACTTACACTGTCCAATACGGCCAATACACAGGCATCGGGTCGTATGGTATGGATCAAACGCTTAAGGCGATCTGCATTGAGTTTTTCGTCTTCGACTATTACTATCTTATCGATCATACTCCATTAAATGAATAATTACTTTAAATGAATCCGTACTCGTCACAATTTCGGGAGGCTGTTTGGACAGAAGATTAAATCGGCTGATAATATTAGTCAGTCCTATACCTGTCGAATACCCTTCAGGTTTTTCTATCAGTGATAAGGTGTTTTCTACCGTTAATATATGTTGTGTACTTGTACGGATTGTTATTCTGAGCGGATTTTTACGATCCGTTTTATTATGCTTCAGGGCATTTTCTATAAGCAACTGGAGGGTGAGCGGCGGGATATACATGTTTTTACTCTCTTCCTGGACGTCGATTTCAAAGTGCACCCCCTGTCCGATACGATGTTTGATCAGGAAAATATAAGAGTTCAGAATTGACCAGCAGAAAACGATATACTTTGGAAAAACTCTCTGAATACGCATATCCGAGTTGTTGATCTTCCAGTATAAGCTCGGAGAGTACACTCAGATTATTGAAGATAAAATGTGGGTTCAGCTGTAGTTTCAAGGCATTAAGTTCTGCTTCTACAGAAGCCTGTTTCCATTCCGCTGTGCGCAATTTATGATTTGCGACCTGTGTCTCCGTGTTTACCCAGTTGTTGATCAGATAACTTCCTGTATTGATGGAGATAATCATAAAGGAAATAATCATACTGACAATAATAAACTGCAGCAGGTTTCGGATTTCTTCTATAGACGGCTCGGACTGAGAGTAGGCCGGATCATCATAGATCAGGTAATAGCATACCGAATTCAGAACAATGAGAATCAGTACAACAAAAAAATTGAGACTGAGTTCCAGTATCAGTCTTTTTATTTTGTTTTTTGTCCACGGAGCATATTTATTCAGACGCGAATGGATAAAAATACTGGATTCGGAGATCAGAAAGCAAAAGATAAAGGAAATAACTAATTCTTCAATAATTTCGAATACACCCCGTTTAAAATAACCCTGCCAGAACTCGGAATAAGGGTCTATAAGAAAAGAAACCAGATAAAATAACAGGAAGGCGAAAACAACCAATAAGATTCTTTTAACCTTATTTGTAGGAAGTTTTTTCTCTGTAATGATCACCTCTTTATTGTATGCTGTCAAACTTGAAAAAATTAGCGTATGAGCAATACGATATATATATTGTAAGATACAAAATTGGGCTTTATTCTTTAAATAGCACATGTTTTTTAACTAAACCCTCAAATTTTATTTCTGAACAGGAATAAACAGCCGGTGAAACGGAGTATAATTATTTGGCCGATCTGAACAATCAAATATTTAATTCGATTAAAAATCTAAAAATATTAGTTTTAAAACTAAAAATATTAGTAATTTTGATTGTTTTTAAAACTACTTATGATTTGGCAGGGAGATAAGCGTTTTGTAGCGCATCTTGATCTGGATACATTTTTTGTGAGTGTAGAACGGTTGAAGAATACGCAATTTGTGGGAAAGCCCTTGATTGTCGGGGGAATGAGTGATCGTGCTGTCGTATCCGCATGTAGTTATGAAACGCGGTTATATGGCGTGCATAGTGCTATGCCAATGAAACTTGCCCTGCGCCTTTGTCCTCAGGCCATTGTGATTCGCGGAGATATGGACAGCTACAGTTATTATTCCCGGATGGTGACCGATGTAGTGCGGGAATATGTTCCGGTTATGGAAAAGGCAAGTATAGATGAATTTTATGCAGACCTCACCGGAGTAGATCGTTTTTTTGGTTGCAGTCAGTTTATGGCAGAGCTCAAGCAGAAGGTAAGAAAAGAAGTGGGACTTCCGATCAGTTATGCTTTAGCTTCCAATAAACTTATATCCAAAGTAGCAACGGAAGATGCCAAACCTGACGGAAAGCGGGAAGTAGAACATGGACTTGAAAAGGATTACCTCGCTCCGCTCCGGATAGAACGAATGCCAGGTATAGGTAACAAAACTTCCGGATTACTGCATCAGATGGGCGTTCGTACCATCAAGGTCTTGAGTGAAATTCCTATTCCCATGATGCAGAATCTTCTGGGGAAGAACGGGGCAGATCTCTCCCGTAAAGCCAACGGGATCGATTTTACACCTATTGTTCCATATTCTGAACAAAAAAGTATAGGTACCGAAGAGACTTTTGAACAAGATACCATTGATATTTATTATCTGAAGAGCGAACTCATCCGAATGACGGAGAGAATGACGTTTCAGTTGCGGCAGCATCGCCGTCTTACAGGTTGCATTACCATTAAGCTTCGTTATTCCAATTTTGATACCGTGAGCAAACAAATGGTTATTCCCTATACTGCTTCAGATGCAGTATTGTTGGCCAAAGCCAAAGAACTTTTTGCGAAACTGTACGACAAGCGGCTATTGGTGCGGCTGCTTGGCGTACGTTTCAGCCATTTGGTACAGGGACAGTATCAGATTGATTTGTTTGAAGATACAGTGGAGAGTGTACGACTCTATCAGGCAATGGATCATATCCGGCAACGCTATGGAGACGCGGTTGTCAAACGTGCAATATCAGTCCCCAAACCACCGGAAAAGGAGAGAAATTAATGTATTTGAATTGTAAAACATGGTTTAGTTACCATTACGGTACTTTTTCTTCCAAACAATTGGTGGAAGATGCAAAGGCACTGGATATACGTACACTGGCGCTGACGAATATCAATAACACGGCAGATAGCTGGGATTTTGTGTTAAAATGCCGGGAACAGGGAATCAAACCTATTCTGGGTACAGAAATCCGTAATGATCATGTATTCTGTTATATCCTATTAGCGCGTAATGAAACAGGTTTTTTTCAGATCAATGAGTTTTTATCTGCATACAATCAGCGTAAGGAAAACTTCCCGGCAGAACCTGAACTGTCAACCGAACATCTCTGGATTATTTACCGGTATGGACAGAAGTCCGTCAACGCACTTCGCCAAGGAGAGCTGATTGGTCTGCGTCCACAGGATCTGAATCGTTTGGAACTCCAACAGGAACTTGCTGCAGACCGTTTCGTGATGTTGAGTCCGGTAACATTTCAGGACAAGACTTACTTCAGTCTGCATCGCCTGTTGCGTGCAATAGCTAAAAATACGCTGTTATCTAAGCTTCTTCCCGAAGATATAGCCGGAAATGATGAAACACTGCTGTCCGAAGTGGAATTGGTGCGTCAGTTTGCCCGCTTTCCTACAGTGATCTCCCGAACGATACAGGTTGCAGATAGCTGTCATATCACAATGGAGCTGAAGACTGATAAGAACCGAAAATATTTTACCACTACAGAAGAAGATGATCGTCATCTGTTGCGTAAACTGGCGATGGAAGGTTGCGTTATGCGTTATGGTACAGAACATAAGGAGGCTGTCGAACGTGTAGAAAAGGAACTAAAGATGATCGGTAAACAGGGCTTTAATGCCTATTTTCTGATTATATGGGATATATTGCGGTATGCACATGAACGCGGATTTTATCATGTAGGTAGGGGGAGCGGAGCTAATTCTATTGTCGCTTATTGCCTGCGGATCACAGATGTCGATCCGATCAAACTGGATCTGTATTTTGAACGCTTTCTTAATCCCGACCGGAGCTCACCCCCGGACTTTGATATTGATTTCAGCTGGAAAGACCGGGATGCGATCTTTGATTATATGTTCAAAAGGTACGGCCGGCAGCACGTATCACTACTGGGGATGTACAGCACCTTTAAACGGCGTGCTATTATCCGGGAACTGGGCAAAGTATTCGGATTACCAAAGGCAGAGATCGATCAGCTTGTTGCACAGCGCGAATGGCGAACGGAAGATAAAATACAGCGCTGGATACATAAGTACGGCAAATTGCTCGAACACTTCCCCAACCACCTGAGCGTACATGCCGGCGGCGTACTCATCAGTGAAAAACCTATCTGCCATTATGCTGCTGTAGAACTTCCGCCCAAAGATTTTCAGACGATCCACATGGATATGTTTGAAGCCGAACGTGTCGGGTTATTCAAATTCGATATATTAAGCCAGAGAGGATTGGGCCATATCAAAGATGCTTTGCAACTGGTCAGAGAAAATACGGGAAAACATATCGATATTCATCAGGTGGAGCGTTTTTTTGAAGATCCGGTACTGGCAGAGAAGATCCGCTGCGGAGATACAATCGGCTGTTTCTATATCGAAAGTCCGGCAATGAGGCAACTGCTGGGGAAGCTGCAATGCTCTGATTATCTTACGCTGGTCGCTGCCAGTTCCATTATCAGGCCGGGAGTGGCGCAGTCCGGAATGATGAAACAGTATATAGAACGTTATCATGACCGCGATAAGGTTGTCTATCTTCATCCGAAGATGAAAGAACTGCTGGAGGAGACATTTGGCGTGATGGTTTATCAGGAAGATGTTATCAAAGTTGCACATCATTTTGCGGGTATTTCTCTGGATCAGGCTGATATTCTGCGGAGAGCAATGAGCGGTAAATACCGTTCTGAAAATAAATTTGAAAAGCTGCGGCAGACCTTTTTTGATAATTGCCGGGAAAGGGGATATGAAGAGCAGGTGACCAGCGAGGTGTGGCGGCAGATGGAAAGTTTCGGCGGATATTCTTTCGCCAAAGGGCATAGTGCATCTTTTGCCGTAGAAAGTTATCAAAGTCTATTTCTGAAGACCTATTATCCACGGGAATTTTACGTAGCCGTGATCAATAACTTTGGAGGATTTTACCGGACGGAATTTTACTTTCAGGAACTTTTTAAGACAGGTGCTCATGTACAGCTTCCTTGCATCAATCACAGTCATTACTATACCAATATAGTGAACGATACGGTATACGTTGGATTGATCCACTTACAAGGACTGGAAGAGAAATTTGCACATAATATCATTGCCGAACGCAGAAAAAACGGTATATATCTGGATCTGAATGATTTTATTGCCCGGTTGTCACCGGGTATGGAACAGTTGAATCTGCTGATTCGTATTGATGCATTTCGCTTTACCGGAAAGAATAAAAAGGCCCTTTTGTGGGAAGCTAATTTTATGACGACCCGTCAGCAAATTCTGGAAGTATCCCTTTTTGAAACTCCTGTGCTCGATTTTAAATTACCCGAGTTCGAAGAGGAGCCTATGGAAGATTATAAAGATCAGCTGGAATTAATGGGATTTATCGTTGGCGATTTTTTCGATCTGCTGGATCCGAAATATTTGGTTGATACAGTCCATGTGAGAGATCTGGTACATTTATTAGATAAAGAAGTCTGTATGATAGGCCGCCTTGTAACGATTAAGGAAACATCGACGATCCGTAAGGAGAGGATGGTTTTCGGAACTTTTCTCGACTGTAATGCTGATTGGCTGGATACAGTACATTTTCCCGTGACATTACAATATTATCCTTTTCTCGGTAACGGATTCTATCAACTGACGGGTAAGGTTGTGGAAGAGTTTGGGGTATATTCGCTGGAGGTAAGCCGAATGAAGAAAATAGGCTATCGTTTTTAAATTGCATGGAGCCTGAGCCCCATGCAATTTAAATCTTATAAATTCTCTGTATTCTTATCGTCTTTGGGATTTGGGCTTTCCGCAACTTTTTTCTTTTTCAACCTTGACGGACGTACAATACCCCATTTAGTAAGCAGTTCCTGTGTTGAATTACGTTTGAGATGCCCTTTGTCCGGTTCTCCGATAAGGAAACCGATCGCCTGCATAGAAGGTATAGCGTCAAATATTACTTTCAGTGCAGCGGTCATCGGTAATGCCAGAATCAAACCTGCCAATCCGAAGATCATACCTCCGATAAGAATAGCGATAATAGCCATCAATGGATTAATACTCACTTTGCCTCCCACAATATTTGGTGTAATAATATTTCCTTCCAGAAACTGTACCACCTGAAACCAGGCTATGACACCAATAGCATACCAGGCACTGTCTTTTGTCGCCAATGCGAACAGAGCAGGCAGAATAGATCCGATAGCGATACCGATATAAGGAAGGAGCATCAGAAACGAAGCTAAGGATCCAAAAAACCAGGCATATTCTATTCCCATAATCATCAATCCTACTGTGTTCAGTACAGCCACTATACCCATAACGGTGACCAATCCTAAAAAGTAGCTTTGGATCACTTCGTAGATTCTGTTGAGTACCCCGTGTACTTTCTGATTTTCCGTGTTTGGAAAAGCTTTAAAGAAAAACTCCTTGAAAAAATCACGGTAATATAACAGGAAAAAGATAAAGATAGGTACCAGAACCAGTCCTGCAAGTGTGCTCCCTATAGAACCAAATGCGGTAGATAAGTAACCACCAACATTATTTAGCATTTTGTTACTCTGTTCCTGAAATTGAGCAGCCATCTCACTGCGTTGCACACCAAAGCGACCTTCCACCCAGGTCTGGAAACTCTCCACCACAGACATAACCTTTTTCGTAATATCAGTCGCATCTTTACCAATAATGATACTTTCGTGAACAATAAACCAGATGAGGCCTCCGATGATCAGTATTGCGATAATGACAGATACAATAGCTGCAAGAGAACGTGCAAAATGAAGCTTTCTCTCTAAAAAGTTAGCAATAGGAAAGAGCGTAATCGAAATAATAATAGAAAATAACAACGGAACCAACACGCTTTGAGTGACATACATCAGTGCAATGATCAGCACAAGAGCAAAGAGACTTGAAGACAGACCGAGGGAATAAGGTTGTGAGCTTTTCTTTTCTTCCATATAGATTAGTATGATTTGTGATTTTGTTATCTAATAACATTAGATATGCCCTGTAGGTTTTGTCTTTTTTGATTTTTCCCACCAAAACATATACGCCAATGCTACAAATAGGATGCCTGAATTGATAAGCATGATCTGAGGAATTCTGGAGATAATATCCTGATAGAAAAATCCGGCACATAATGCACCTAATCCAATGCCCGCTTCCAGTGCAATATACATGGTCGCTACAGCACGTCCCCGTTGTTGCGGATGGCTCAGGTCAATTGTCCACGCATTTACTGCCGGAGACAGAATACCGGTACCGATGCCATACACACTTGCTCCAAGCATAAGCCGGAAGAAAGAATCACCTTCGCTGATCAGATACAGCGATAATGCAACGATAACCAGGCCGACCATAATAACTTTAGTACGTCCGTATCTGTCAGAGACTTTACCCGAAATAAAGCGGATCAGTATAGAGGTAATGGTATAAGCCGTAAAGAAAACACCTTTATTGCTCAGCCCCAGATGTTCACTCCAGTCCGGGATAAGCGTCAGGATCACGCCATAGGCAGAATAAGACAGAAAAGTAACAATACCTGCCGGTAAAGCTCCGATGTCAATAATATCCGAACGGGATATTTTGAACATGGAGATATGCAGTTTTTGCTTTGTTTTCAGCGTCTCCTTCATATTGATTACAATAACAATAGATAGCAATGCAAATACAGAAGAACTGTAAAACATGGTATTGATGCCATAAGATTGGAATATGGCACTCCCTATTGCAGGACCAATCGCACCCCCGATACTGAAACAAAGTCCGTGTAATCCTAAAGCTTCACCCCAGCGTTCACGGGGAATAATATCCGCTACATAAGCCGAAGTTGCTGTGGGTTTGAACCCTGTAGAAAATCCATGGATCAGCCGTAACATCAAAAATCCGGACACGGAAGTCAGTACGGGATAGAGAAAACCACAGAAAAAACAAACAACAGAGCCGACAGCCATAATGGGCACACGCCCCCACTGATCGGTAAGCTTTCCGCTGAAAGGTCTGGATATACCAGCCGTAAGTGTAAATAATGCTATAATAAGTCCCTTATATTCTGCTCCACCCATATTGCTCAGGTAATTAGGCAATTCGGGTATAATCATATTAAAACTCGAGGAGAAGAGCAGAGAACTAAGACATAAAAGTGCAAATTGTAACGTGTAGATAGATTTTTGAGGAGACTCCGTCATTTTATAAAATTCATTCTCGCAATTTCATTGCAAAATATAGTGGTTGCCACTGCTACATTGAGCGATTCAGCTTGTCCTGTCCGCGGTATAGTGACAGGATGATCTATAAGATCCAATAGTTTTTCACTGATGCCGTTGCCCTCATTTCCCATAAGAATCAGTCCCTCTTTGCCCCATTGGGTTTCATAGATCGAAGAACCGTTCAGTAATGCCCCAAAAACAGGCAAGCGGACTTCACGAATAAAAGATTCCAGATCAGTGTAGTGAATGTGAGTCCGCGAAAGTGAACCCATGGTGGCCTGTACTACCTTAGGGTTATAGGCGTCTACTGTGCCTGCTGAACATACAATATGCTTAAATCCAAACCATTCAGCAGTACGGATAATCGTACCCAGATTACCCGGATCCTGTACATCATCCAATACCAGTGTAAACTGATTGGAAAAATCCAGCTGCTCAGGTGTTTTATTCTCCGGTAAGGTGACCAGTGCTAATATTCCCTGTGGCGATTTGAGTTGGCTGATTTTTGAGAATTCGTTATCAGTCAGTTCATAAGATTTTATATTTTGCGGTATTTTAACCACTTTTGTAGTCACATTTGCTGTGTAAAACAGTGCATGGACGTCATATGCTGAAGATAAAAACTCGGTTACGGATTTTATTCCTTCTACAACAAACAGGCCATGCTGCTTACGGAACTTTTTGTGCTGTAGAGATGTAATAAGACTGATTTGCGCTTTTGATAACATTTTTAATGATTAAACAAACGACCCTTTTCGCATTTGCAAGTATAATGCTTTTGTTGTTAATTTTTACATCCTGCCGTTCAACAAAATACCTCGAAGACGATCATGCTTTGGTGACAAATGTAAGTGTCTCCGGTGTAAATGCCAGTCTGAAGGAACAATCTTCCCTTTATATTTCAAGTGAACTAAGACCAAATTCCAGAGTCAACCTGTTTATCTATAACGTATTCAATACCAAAGATGGCAGATACAAGAAAGCCGATATAAAAAATGTAGGAGAGGCTCCCAGTATTCTGGATTCAGCTCTGGTAGAACTTTCAGGACAACAGATACAGCGTTTCTTGCAGACTAAAGGGTATTTTAATGCAAAGGTACAACCTGAAGTGAAGATTGCAAAAAAGAGAGCACATATAGATTTTAAAGTAGAACCCGGAATACCTTATAAGATCAGAACCAAAACCTATACATTCGAAGATCCTAAGGTAAAAGAACTCTATGAATCGAAACTGAGTAGCAGTTCACCTGTCAAAGAAGGAGATATCTACGATGCAGGTAAACTATTGACAGAACGGGAACAGTTGTTTATCCTGATGAAAAATCAGGGTTACTACGACTACCTTCGTCAATATATGCGGGTAGGGGTTGACTCCAGTCTGCGCAATTATCAGACAGACCTTAAGATTGCCATCGAAAATCCTCCGCAACTGCAGGAGCATCCGGTTTATGAAATTAATAAGACTTCACTGAAGATCCGAAATCTGAACAATGTAGCGGGGAAAAGAGCAAAAAATTATGTGGATACCAGCTTTAATATCCATTTTCAGGATCAGACGGGTAATTTCAGACTCAAACCTATCGCCCGCTATATGTTTGTACGCTCGGGAGAAAAATACGATTTGAGTAAGGAAAATCTTTCCTATGACAGATTGTACGAAATGAACGGATTCAGAAGTGTTAAGATACAGTATGAAAAGGTAGATTCCAATAAACTGAATGTAAGTTACGAACTTATTCCCCGCCCGATCATGGGTAATCAGATTGAAGGTGAATATACGTTTGGGTCCGGTATGAGCGGATTTAATATAGCCAATACCTTCTCTCACCGGAATATTTTCGGAGGAGCAGAACAACTGGAAGTCAAGTTGCGTTATGGTGTATTGTTTGATCCCCGTATCAAAGGTGGGTTAGCCAATAAAATTTTCAATAATGACTTTCAGATTGGTGCTAATCTGTCCTTTCCCCGTTTGATGGTGCCATTTGGTATTTTTAACAGTATAGGAAAATATGGATTGCCCCGAACGACATTCTCTTCCAATCTGCAAATCTTTAATCAGGATAATACCTATTCCAACCGCTATCTGACGAACACATTGAACTATACCTGGTTTGAAACAGCTAATAAACAGCATAGTTTTACGCCTATCGTTTTAGAGTATCGCGTAGGGCGCCTGAATGAAGCGTTCAAACAACAGCTGATAAACGAAGGTTTTTTATTATATGTACAAAGTAATGATCGCCAGTATTTTGGTTTGGGATCTCAGTATGCTTACACACTGAATGCACCAAAACTACTGAAACTCGAAAATTTCAGTTATTTCCGGGGAGCCTTAGACCTGAGTGGTAATATACTCGGATTAGCCAGCAAATTGTTTAGCTTTCCGGAGAATGACGGACAGCGCACCCTTTTCAAAGTTCCGTATCTGCAATATGCCAAAATAGAACTGGATTACCGTCTTTACAGACATCTCGGGGGGAACCGTCAGTTTATATTCCGTATCAATCCGGGAATAGCTGTTCCTTATGGCAACAATTCCAGTTTGTTGATTTTCGAAAAGAATTTTTACAGTGGAGGAATGAATGGTATACGGGCATGGCAGGCACGTACACTCGGACCTGGTAATTACAATAGGGAAGGGCTTACCGAAGACCTCCGCCTGAGATTACGTAATCTGGATCAGCTGGGAGAAATAAAACTTGAAGGAAATGCCGAATATAGATTCCGGATATTAAACAAGCTTCTGGGAGCAAAACTGAATGGAGCAACCTTTGTGGATTTTGGTAATATATGGCGATTGAAAGAGAACGAGCAGAATCCGGGAGGTGAATTCAAATTCAATAAATTCTTAGGCCAGATGGCAATTGGTTCAGGATTCGGATTACGTTTTGATTCCGACTACTTTGTCATCCGGATTGATGCTGGTGTCAAAGTCAAGGATCCGCAGTTTCAGGGCAGCGAGCAGTGGGTTATCCAACATCTGTTTAATCAAAAGGAATTCAAAGATGCTTTCAATGCCACACATGCACCAGACCGTTATAATTTTGTACAATATAATTTCGGGATAGGTTTCCCTTTTTAGAAGAAGCTCTTAATTCCTATAAATATACTCTCCAGAAGATTGGAAACACTAAGTCCCTGTGAATAATTGAAGAACACATAGACCAGAGCCAGAATAACAGCTGTCATCAGAAAACGGCGAAAAGTATAAGCGATCAGTAAGATGACACAAGGTACAACAAGCAGAATCAGCCCACTGATCTTAATAGGATTCAGTCCTTTGTCTGATTTGAAAATATAATATAACTTCCCCAGTGAATGTTCCTGGTTTTTATGCTTAAAGAATACAAAAGTTGAAGATTCAATTGTATTGGTCGCTACAGCTACACCATTGTGAAAAATAAGGTCTTGTTTAAGTCCGTTTAAGCTAAAACTATAAGTGCCGTTGATATGCTCATTAGCCTGCTCAGCGGTATCCAATGCTACTATCGCCAGTTTTCCATTCTGAGTCAGATTTTCTTTTATCGTAAAGTTTTCGATAGTATTTTGTTGCGCCACAGCAAGAAACGGCAACACAAATAATAGACAAATGATCAGGTACCTCTGCATAATACTTTATTTCCCTGCAATAATAGATAAAATCATTCATTTTTATAAATCATATTCAGGAAGCGCATAAAATGCTGACTATTTTGGAAATAAATTTTTTGTTTACTGCTATACTTTGTACATTTGTGCCGTAACATTCATTCAAATACAAACATGGAAAATACAGCAGCGCAAAGACAGCCGAAAAAGACAGATAATAACGCTAACCGTACAGAATATTATGTAACGTTAACAGTTGCTATTGTTATTGGTCTTGCAGGAGTATTTGTAAGATTTATTCAGGATTCATTTCTTTTTTCGGCTATTGCAAATATTTTGTTGATCATTGCGTCTGTTATCGCTTTCAAAACGGTTTTTTCAATCTTAGGATTCGGAAGCAAGAAATAAGTAAAAAAGAAACTTTAAAATATAAAAATCCTGTCGCTCAACCGACGGGATTTTTTTGTGCCTGATATTAAAGAAAATGGATAAGTGTAGCATCACAAAATACAAAGACAGCGCATCAGTTGGTGTCCCTCAATCACATCATATATATTAAAGCAGATTGATAGGTGTAGCATCAGCACTATGCAGATATGGCGTCAGTTGGCATTCCTTAATCACATAACATATATTGAAGAAGATGAATAAGTGTAGCATCATAAAATACAAAGACAGCGCGTCAGTTGGCGTCCCCGCCAACTGTCTCTCTGACCCAAAAAGTAAGGCCTGCATATGAAATATGCAGGCCTTACTTGTATATATGGAATATATGGGACTAAACGAAAAATGACCAGGTAGACCATGGAATACGTGAAAGGATAAAGATAAGACCTAAGATAAAGAAGATCAATACCGTTTTATTTGCCTTTTTAGCATCCGTGATTCTTTTAGCTTTTGAATATCCGATAGTGATCAAGACGATCGCGATAATCATCGTCAACGGATGTTCGATAATTTTGAATCTCAAAGTAGGATCTTTCATCACACTTCCAGAGATCATAGAAGGGTATTTTAAGACAAAGAATAGTACTAGACCTACAACTAATTGTAAGTGAGCAGAAATTAGTCCTATCAGCGCAATTTTACGATTGTAAGGCTTGTTGCCGGCAAAGTTGGCCAACGTAATGATTATCGATACCACCAATGCAAGTAGTAGGACAATCGCTAATGTTGAATGTAAGTGTAGCATATGAGTTCTCTTTTTTAATGTTCGGTCACAAACTTAGATAAATTTGCCTTTATGTGCAATTTAATTGACTGCATATAAAGGCAATTTGTTGATTTATATGCTATCTCTTATCCCCGATATTTTTAAATTCGGATGTTTCTTTCCATTTCGGGAAGTAGTTTTCCAGACTCATAGTGTAACCGATATCAAAAAACAACCTGATATCTGCCAGTATACCTCCGAAATCCCAGTTTTCATCCACCTGATCGGTTACATTATGATAACGTCCGGCCAAAGCCTTAGTCCGTTTGAGAATACGTGCAGAATCCGTTTCCAGATATTGCTTGCCACTTCCCATAAATATAGCAGGAACTCCTTTTTTGACAAAACTAAAATGATCCGAACGGAAAAATCCGCCTGAAGAAGGATTCCCGGAATCATGAACTTCACGTCCGAATTTTGCTGCTGAACGAATAGCGTAATCTTCTACTTCCGATTGTCCCATACCTACTATGGATACATCTTTTGTCGCACCCATAGGACTAAAAGCATCCATATTCAGATTGGCTACAGTTTTTTTGAAGGGGTAGACAGGATTGGAAGCGTAGTAGGCTGACCCTAACAGCCCCTGTTCTTCTCCCGTGAGTGCCATAAATACAATTGTACGCTCTGGTTTAATCTTCGCTGCCTGGAATGCCTTTGCGATTTCAAAAAGAGCAGATACACCGGCAGCATTATCAATTGCACCGTTGTAAATAGAATCTCCGGCTATGGCTTCCCCAATACCCAGATGATCCCAGTGAGCCGAATAAATAATGACTTCATCCTTTCTAGAAGTTCCCTCTAACCGGGCAATAACATTATTGGAAGCAGATTTTCTGAATTTGTTTTTAAGCGTCAGACTTGTTGTCAGACCCAGATCGACAGGCTTGAACCCTGGTTTTTTAGCTTTTTCCAATACAGTTTCTCCTGATCCGGAAAGAGCAAGCAATTTTTGGGCTGTAGCAGCAGAGATCCACCCTTCAAATAAACAGTTAGATGCTCCGTTATCCTTCGATACCAGATCCAGTTGCGCTCCGCTCCAGCTGGATTTGACAACATCCCAGTCATAGCTTGCTGCAGCTTTATCATGTATCAGCAACACACCGGCAGCACCCTGACGGGCTGCTTCCTCATATTTGTATGTCCAGCGACCGTAGTAAGTCATGGTATCCCCCTTAAACAAGGTCTTGTCATAGTGTCCGGGATCATTGACCATTACGATAACTGTTTTACCCTTTACATCCAGTCCTGCATAGTCATTCCAGCTGTACTCCGGTGCAATAATGCCGAATCCTGCAAAGACCAGTTTGGATTGATCAAGTTGTATTTGTTCCTTCAACTGACGGCTGCCTATAACGTAGTCTTCCAGATCTTTTACTGTAACGCTGCCTTTTGCTCCTGTGAAAGTCAATTGGGCAGGAGCTGTGCTGTTGATCTCTACCATGGGTACTTCCTGAAAATAGCTGTCCCCATTTCCGGGAGTCAGGCCAAGCTGTTCAAATTGCTCGCGGATATAGTTTACCGCCAGGGTATCACCTTTCGTAAATGGTTTTCTGCCCATAAAACGATCGGATGAAAGTTCTTCTACATATTTTTTATAGCTGCCCTCTGAAATAGCATTCAGAGCAACAGAATCAAGTCCTGAGGTATCATGTTCAGATTTTTTTTTTGATTCTTTACTCTTGCAGGAAAACAATAGCACAGCAGAAAATAATAAAAGGAAGCCTGTTCTTTTCATAAATAGTAGTTTGAAGAATAAAAATACAAGAAATATTCTGATTATAGAGATGGATCGGGGATAGGATATATCTCTGCGATCGGATGAAAGAGATAAATCCGGTTGGTAGAGACTTCTACACACCTGTACCGTTTACGGATTCGTTCTTTTCGTTGAAATACACGCCCGTTTTTCATTGAAAACAGATCATCCTGATTGAGCATCTCCACCGTTATGATTGGAGATTGTGCACTGTCATATTCCTTTAAAGTCCTGAACAGATGCAGGTCGGTACAGCTGGAGGCTGCAGGATTATTGAGGTATTTGATAACAGCATGCAGTATTTTTTCCGGAAAAATATGCAGCTTCAGAAAAGGCTGCATCAGGAATTTGAAATTGTCTTTCCATTCCGTTCCGTGTGGTTTTACCTTATTCTTATGTTGTTGCCACGTTCGGAGATGTGCAAATTCGTGAATAGTGGTAATCAGAAAAGAATAAGGATTAAGATTGTTGTTAACGGAAATCTTATGGGATTCTCCGCGGTACGGAGCCTGATAATCACCCAATTTTGTAGCACGTGCACGGCTTATCTTAAAAGAACATTTAGAGTCAATGATCCATTGAGAGATAATAGGAGCAGCCAGTTTCGGCATGTATTTTTGTAATTGTTTGGTATAATCAGGCATTAGGACAAAAATAAGCAATTCAGTCTGAAAAGAGAAGCCTTCCGCAAGGCAGATAAGTTGGGGACAGGTATATAGAAAACCTGTAAAATAATCCTATATTTGACTAAACGCTTTACTTATTAATCTTATGTATAAAATAGTCTGTATTCTTTTATTGAGTATGCTGATATCACGAAGTTTCGCACAGGAACTCAATATTCGTGTAGAGGTGCAGTCTCCACAGGTACAGAATACCAATAAACGTGCTCTGGAAGTTCTGCAGAAAGCAATTTCTGATTTTTTAAACAACAGGACCTGGACTGGAAATAAAGTTCAGAACGAAGAACGTATTGATGGTGCACTGGTCATCACGATTACTTCCTGGGATGGTTCTAAAGAATTTAAGGGTACAGCACAGGTTTTCTCATCAAGACCTGTCTATGGTACAAATTATAACAGTCCTATATTGGCATTTAATGACAAGTATTTCAATTTCTCCTATATAGAAGGAGATATCCTCGATTATAATGAGAATCAGTATATGAGCAATCTGGCCTCTTTGCTGGGCTTTTATGCCAATGTAATTATCGGTATGGACGCAGATTCTTTTAAGTTGTACGGCGGAAATACATATTTCTCTGTAGCAAGGGATATTGTCAATTACTCCCAAAACGGCGACTATGTAGGTTGGCGCTCTATGGATGCTTTTGACAACCGGTACTGGCTGATCACAAACCTCACCGATCGCCGTTATGTGGCATACCGCGATTTTGCCTATAATTACCATATAAACGGATTGGATAAAATGGCTGAAAATGAACCACAGGCACGTACGGAAATGGGAACACTTCTTCCTAAACTTAAAGAGGTGGACAGAAACAATAGTGGAAATATTCTGACATCTGCATTTTACAGTGCTAAATCTAATGAGTTTGTAGGTATATTCAGCCGTATGCCGGGCAATGAAGGCGTAAAAGCCTATAATCTGCTGGTGGAGTTGGATCCTGCAAATTCAACTAAGTACGAAGAAATCCGAAAATAGATTAGAAAATCCTGGATAACGGACAACTAACATGTGGTAATATCTTCATAACATTAATTTTTTACTTTTGAATTTAGATTTATATATATGCTGAGCCGTCTTTATATTCGAAACTATGCACTGATCGATACGTTGGATATTTCCTTTGATAAAGGCTTAAATATCATCACCGGAGAAACAGGTGCCGGTAAGTCTATTATTATGGGAGCACTTTCTCTGATATTGGGAAGCCGTATCGAAGGTAAATACTTTTTCAATCAGGATCAAAAATGTATTATCGAAGGATATTTCAATATAGGAGCATATCATCTGCAATCCTTTTTTGATGAGCATGATATGGACTATGAAACCGAAACCATCATTCGGAGAGAAATCAGCGTAGACGGAAAATCACGTGCTTTTATCAATGATTCTCCTGTCAACCTGACCCTGTTGAAAAGCCTGGGAGAGCAGCTGATTGATGTGCACTCTCAGCACGCTACATTGCAGATTAATACAGAAGCTTTCCAGTTATTAGTAATAGACAGTATCGCAGGTAATGCGGAATTAAAGGTAGCTTTTGAAAAGACATTTAAGGAATACAGAGCAACCAGAAAAAAACTGGAGGAACTTAAAGGAGCTATCAAAAATGCAAATGCGGAACTGGACTACCACCAATTCTTGTTTGATGAACTGGAACAGGCCAATCTGCAGGAAGGGGAACAGACCAGACTTGAAGAAGAACAGCAGCAGCTGGAGAATGCAGAAGAAATAAAAAGAGGATTGCTGAGCGCAGTTAACTACCTGACCGAACAGGAGGCTAATGCTGTGTCTTTGATTAAAGATGCACTGGTACAGCTGCAACATATTGAAAAATATATGCCGGCTTCAGAAGATCTTTTCACCAGACTGCAGAGCACGCATATTGAACTCAAGGATATCGTGAATGAAATCGAAGGACTGGAACAGACCGTTGTATTGGATGAGTCCCGTCTGGATTCGGTCAATGATCGCCTGAATATCATTTATACCCTTCAAAAGAAGCATCGTGTGGAAGAGGTTGGCGAACTGATAGCCTTACGTAATGATTTGGAGAGTAAGATCATATCGGCTTCTTCGCAGGAAGAATTGTTGATTACACTGGAAAAGCAGCTTACATCTGTTATGCAGGCATTAAAAGATCTTGCCGGTCAACTCTCTGCATCCAGAAAAGATGTATTACCACAGATTCAGGACCATGTGGCTGCAGTCCTGACAGAAGTCGGTATGCCACATGCAAGGTTATATATTGACCTGCAATCTCTCGATGAGACACAATTTAAAGAATCCGGACAAGATAGTGTACAGTTTCTTTTTTCAGCTAATAAAGGGCAGGAATTACAACCCATACATAAAGTAGCATCCGGAGGAGAACTTTCGCGGGTGATGCTTGCCATTAAATCGTTAATTGCCCGTTCTACGGCGTTGCCAACCATTATATTTGATGAGATAGATACGGGTATATCAGGAGAGGTGGCGCTGAAAGTGGGAGAGATTATGCAACGCCTGGCTTCCCACATGCAGGTACTGGCAATCACACATTTGCCACAGATAGCTTCCAAAGGAAAAAGTCATTTTAAAGTATATAAGGAAGATAAAGAAGACAAGACCCAGTCAAATATTGTATTGTTAAATCATCAGGAGCGTGTTGTTGAGGTGGCTCAGATGCTGAGCGGAGCCAATCCCGGAGAAGCTGCAATCAAACATGCAACGGAACTGATTGAGGGTTGAGCAATTTTTGTTTCCTGATATAACCCTTAATTACCCCTGATTTACGGAACACCGGTCCGGGATTTATTTAAACTCTGCTTTTTTGAATGAAACTCGCTTTCTGCTTAAAATCGGCCTAACTCATTATCTAAAGAAATTTATGAATTCCTTTAGATAATTTTTGCAGTGTCAGAAAAGTTCTAAAGCCAAAGAATAAGGTTCATTTGCAGCGCCCCATCCATTATTAAAGCCACATAATCCGTATAAGTTTGCGACAAAATTAAGTGGATTATTGGTACCAGAACGAAGTTCATTGCTTGCAAATTGATAATAATAACCCCAGTTGTTGTTCCAGACACCATCTATATTTTGGTAAGTATTATAATTTACAGAAGTAAAAGTAAGTGAAATATCAGAAGAACCGTGAGAAGATCCTGACCAGTGACCTATATAAAAAACATTGACATTGGCAGATGGTTGATTTACCAGTCTGACCTGTAGTCGATTAACTCCCGCTATAACTGCCCATCTAAACTGTAAATTCATTTCAGGTGCTAATAAAGTTGGCTTAGGAAATCCATCCGTATCAATATTTCTGCCACGGTGTTTTACTTTATACACTTTACTGCCCTCCGAATCGAATAATGTTCGTCCTACTGTAACGCTACAGCCTGAGGCGCCTGCTGTGGCCGATAAAGAAAATGTTACCAAATCCGGAGAAGAATTACTAGGTGTACCTGTTACTGCATATAAAAGCTCACCAGATCCCACATTTGTTTTGCCAGACTGTAAAGTAGCTGTAAGTCCGGTTACACCTGTCGATGGTATTGGAGTGCCTCCGGAATAGGAACCTCCATTGCCGTCCGTATAGGGTACTTTCATGGTGCCCGAATAGGGAACACCTGATGTATAATTATTTGGAAACAATTCGGCTCCTGAACAATTAATCGCACCAATAGTTCCGTTTAAAGTAGTTCCACCTTCAAACGTTCTCCAGGAAGTGCCATTCCAAAAGACATAACCTTCATAAGATAATCCTCCTGTACCCAAATTATAAACAATTAAACCTCTGGCAGGTGACGGAATAGTTTTAACGTCTGTGGCTGATAGTAACTCGACCTGAGGTCCCAAAAATCCTTTCTTATTATTGGCTGGCAACGAGCTGACGTCCAGATGCAAAATAGCAGAAGGATTCGGAGATTTTGTTCCTATCCCGGTCTGTGCATAGGATGGGCAGCCTATTATCACTGCAATTAATATCAGTAATAGTATATTTTTCATGATTACCAGTGTTTTAAGTTAGCTTCTGATTTGATATCAACTTCTTGAAAAGAATATAATTATTGTCAGATTACAAATCTCGGATTTGCTGTTTGAAAAATATGTAATAAACTGACAGATAAATAGTTGTGAATATTGTCTTAAGTTGATTTTTTGAAAAATAAATAAACATAAGACAATAAAAAGTCGATGCCGGGTGCTGAGCTCCCGCAAATAAACTTCTATTATTGAATAAAGGTTTAGATAGGGAGAAGTTAAAGTGTTATAAATTAGATTCTTATGTTGTTTATTTTTTGTTAAAAATTGTACCTTTATTTATAAACGATATTTTTTTTCGTTTTTAAGGTTGACAAACAAAAGAATTATAATCGATTATTAACCATTAGAAACATTCCCATGTATAATTTCGAATTTGAGGACAGAGTGTTTTCAGGGCAACTGATTGCTGATATTAGAAAAAGCTGGGATTATTTTTTCCCGCTTTCCGATGAAGAATTTTTTCAGAAACTTGCCAGATTAAAACAGAAGAGTTTTAAAAAAAATCAATATTTACTCACAAAAGGTGAAGTGTGTTCCGAATACTTTTTTTTAACAAAAGGGGCGACAAAATATATTCAGGAAAAGGATACAGAAGAGTTTATAATTGATTTTAATTTTGAAGGGGAGTGGTGTGGAGATTATTATAGTTTTAGCACGCAAAAACCCTCTTATTTGTCAATAAAGGCTATCGAAGATGTTGAGGTGTTCGCATTGAGCCACCACGATAATTGCGCTTTGCGTGAAAAAAATAGCAATTATGAAAAATTAGAATTCAATATGTTACGTGCAGCCTATTTTTTGGCATTAAATAGATTAATACAATTTAAAAGTAATAGTCACGAGGAAAATTATCTTCAGCTTCTTCATCACAGACCTTTTATTTTTAAACGGGTAAAAATACATGATATAGCAACCTATCTGGGTATTACCCCATCTAGCTTAAGTCGTATACGCAGAAAAATATTGAAAAGATAATCAATGTTGAATGATCAAATATAGAGAAGGATTAAAGAAAGACATTAAAACAGGCTAATAAAAAAATGCCTGCAATATAAGTATTGCAGGCATTTTTTTATTAGGAATCAGTAATTCTTAGTTACCGATTTCAGCATCTGTCAAAACAATTTTTACAAGCATATCGCCTGGAGGAACTATAGTTGGATTAGTTCCAACTTCTGTCGCTTCAATTTCAACGCTACCTACACGGTAACTTGCTTCATAGCTATAATTACGAATTACTGCAGGAATAAGTTTATAGGATGTTTTGTCGTTATCGTAAGATATAGCTACACTAACATCTCCATCCTCAAAATATCTTGAATCTAACTGAGGCATAGAGATAGTAGTTTTGTATCTGTCTGTTCCACTTTGCAACTGCCAGTCTCCTTGTTTAACGGCTAAAACATAACTCACTCCTGGCAGAGAGTTGGTAATATACTCTTTTGTACAGCTGGACAAACCAATTGTCGTGCCGATCACTAATAGGGCTAATAGAATTCTTTTCATGTTATGTGAGTTTTAAAATTAATATTTGTTATCTATGTTATTAAGACAATGAAATGTTAAAAAAGTTTAAAGTGTTTAAGCAAAAATTTGGCCACAATAGAAAAGCACCGCGTATTTCGGTGCTTTTCTAATTATTTAGTAATAATCTTAATTATCTTTTGATACATCAGATTCTTTTGGCTTGTCTTTGCCTCCCTTCGGAGATTCACCTTTAACTGTAATTTCACTTTTCTCCTTATCCAGATCTACCGTTAACGTAGCCCCGCTCTGAAGTTCTCCTTTCAGGATTTCTTCAGCAATCGGATCTTCCAGATATTTTTGAATAGCACGTTTCAACGGACGAGCTCCAAAATTGGTATCATAGCCTTTTTCTGCAATGAATTCTTTAGCAGTATCGGTCAACTGAATTTTATAACCCAATCCTTCTATACGTGTGAACAGAGATCTCAGTTCAATATCAATGATTTTGAAAATGTTTTCTTTTGTTAACGAATTGAAGACAATGACATCATCGATACGGTTTAAAAATTCAGGAGCAAATGCACGCTTCAAGGCTGTCTCTATCACACCTCTTGAATGTGAATCTGCCTGATTGCTTTTTGCAGCAGTAGTAAAACCTACTCCCTGTCCGAATTCTTTCAACTGACGGGCTCCGATATTGGAAGTCATAATAATAATCGTATTACGGAAGTCTACACGACGTCCCAGACTATCTGTCAACTGACCTTCATCCAATACCTGTAACAATAAGTTGAATACATCCGGGTGAGCTTTTTCAATCTCATCCAGTAAGACTACAGCATAAGGTTTACGACGTACTTTTTCCGTAAGCTGACCACCTTCTTCATAGCCTACATATCCCGGAGGCGCTCCCACTAATCGGGATACTGCAAATTTCTCCATATACTCACTCATGTCAATCTGGATCAGTGAATCTTCAGAATCAAACATAAATCGAGCAAGTTCTTTTGCAAGCTCTGTTTTACCTACACCTGTAGGACCCAGGAAGATAAAGGAACCGATAGGTTTCTTAGGATCTTTCAGTCCTGCACGCGTACGTTGGATAGCTTTAACCAGTTTTTGTACAGCATCGTCTTGTCCGATAATACGGCCTTTCATCGATTCACCCATATTTAATAGCTTCTGGCTATCTGTCTGGCTTACCCGTTGTACAGGAATACCGGTCATCATGGATACGACTTCAGCTACATTATCTTCCGTAACGACGTAGCGTTTCGTTTTGGTTTCTGCTTCCCAGGCCGTTTTTTCACGTTCTAACTCTTCGAGTAATTTTTTCTCCGAATCACGAAGTTTTGCAGCCTCTTCGTATTTCTGACTGCGTACCACTTTGTTTTTCTCGATCTTCACTTCTTCAATCTTCTGTTCGATATCGATAATGGATTGCGGAACATGGATATTGTTTAAGTGAACACGTGATCCAGCTTCATCCAGTGCATCGATCGCTTTATCCGGAAGAAAACGGTCTGTGATATATCTCGTTGTCAGAGATACACAGGCTTCGATAGCTTCAGGAGTATAGTTTACATTGTGATGCTCTTCGTATTTTTCTTTGATACGGTTCAGAATCTCTACTGTCTCATCATGAGTTGCTGGTTCGATAGTGACACGTTGAAAACGACGGTCTAAAGCACCATCTTTCTCGATGTACTGACGATATTCATCAAGAGTAGTCGCACCGATACATTGAATCTCACCTCTTGCCAGGGCTGGTTTGAACATATTGGACGCATCCAGTGAACCAGACGCTCCTCCTGCACCTACTATGGTGTGAATCTCATCGATAAACAAGATCACGTCAGGTGATTTTTCCAGTTCATTCATGACCGCTTTCATACGCTCTTCAAACTGTCCGCGATATTTAGTGCCGGCTACCAATGATGCCAGATCTAAAGTAACGACACGTTTGTTGAAGAGAACACGGGATACTTTACGTTGAATAATACGGAGTGCCAGACCTTCTGCGATAGCAGATTTACCGACACCCGGCTCACCGATCAGCAACGGATTGTTCTTTTTACGGCGTGATAAAATCTGCGAAACACGTTCGATCTCTTTTTCACGGCCTACAATCGGATCCAGACGACCTTCTTCTGCAGCTTTTGTAAGGTCACGTCCGAAATTGTCCAATACCGGAGTTTTGGATTTGATATCGGATACCTTTTTAGGCTGATTGAATTGTTCCTCTTCAGGATATTCATCCTCGCCACCGGCAGATGATCCCGGAGCTTCATCTGTGATAGTGGTTTTATTCTGTTCCACTTCACTTTTGAAGACATCATATGATATCTGATATTGCTGAAGAATCTGCGAAGCGATATTTTCATCATCGCGCAGAATTGCCAGCATCAGATGCTCGGTTCCGATGATATCACTTTTAAATATTTTTGCTTCTAAGTATGTGATCTTAAGTACTTTTTCTGCTTGTTTGGTTAATGGCATATTGCCAATGGGTGCACGCGACACCGAAGAACCCTTTACTGCATCCTCAATAGACTGACGCAAGGCTGCAGTATCGATACCGATATTTTTCAAAATCTTAATCGCCACTCCATCTCCCTCACGAATCAGACCAAGCAAAAGATGCTCCGTGCCAATATAATCATGACGAAGGCGTAATGCTTCTTCTCGACTGTAGGAAATCACATCCTTTACGCGTGGTGAAAATTTTGCTTCCATGTAGTTTTACCTTTCTGTTTTGGGGTTAGAATTAAGGATATTATAAATGTAGAAATATATATCCAAAAATCTTACGCTAATTTTAATATTCTTATCAACAATTACGCCATATGCCTAAATGTAGCAAAATGTCAGTTTATCGGCCGGATTATTTATCTTTGTTTACAAAACAGTTACAAAAATCAATATGTCTGACGAAAAAATTATCTTTTCGATGGCTGGTGTAAACAAGATTTACCCACCTCAAAAACAAGTTTTAAAAAATATATACTTATCCTTCTTTTACGGTGCCAAAATCGGTGTTATCGGTCTTAATGGATCCGGAAAATCTTCACTCTTAAAAATCATTGCCGGTCTTGACAAATCCTTTCAGGGTGAGGTAGTTTTCTCACCGGGCTATTCTGTAGGCTATCTTGCTCAGGAACCCGAATTGGATACGGAAAAGACTGTTCGTGAAATCGTTGAAGAGGGTGTAGCTGAGATTACAGCCATATTAAAGGAATACGAAGAAATCAATGACAAATTTGGTCTGCCTGAGGTCTATGAAAATGCAGATGAAATGGATAAACTTCTGGCGAGACAGGGAGAATTGCAGGATAAAATCGATGCGACAAATGCCTGGGAACTGGATTCCAGACTGGAGCGTGCCATGGATGCACTCCGTTGTCCGGAACCGGAAGCTAAAATTGCCAATTTGTCAGGAGGGGAGCGCAGAAGAGTGGCACTATGTCGCTTATTACTGCAGGAACCGGACGTATTATTACTGGATGAGCCAACCAATCACCTCGATGCAGAGTCTATTGACTGGCTGGAACAACACTTACAACAATACAAAGGTACCGTTATAGCGGTAACGCACGACCGTTACTTTCTGGATAATGTTGCCGGATGGATTCTGGAACTGGACCGTGGAGAGGGTATTCCATGGAAGGGAAATTATTCTTCATGGCTGGATCAGAAAGCTAAACGTCTGTCACAGGAAGAAAAAACAGAATCTAAACGTCAGAAAACACTGGAGCGTGAATTGGAATGGGTACGTATGGCTCCCAAAGCCCGTCATGCCAAATCTAAAGCCCGCCTTCATAATTATGAAAAACTGGCTTCTGAAGAAACAAAAGAGCGCGAAGAAAAACTGGAGCTTTTTATCCCTCCGGGACCACGTCTTGGAAATGTCGTTATAGAAGCAAACAATATCTCCAAATCTTACGGCGACCGTATTTTATTTGAAAACCTGAGTTTCTCACTACCTCCTGCTGGTATTGTGGGGATTATCGGGCCAAACGGAGTTGGTAAAACCACTTTATTCAGATTGATTACAGGACAGGAGAGTCCGGATACAGGTACATTCAAAGTAGGAGAGACGGTTGTCTTGGGTTATGTGGATCAGATGCACAATGATCTGGATCCTAATAAATCGGTATGGGAAAATATTACAGACGGAAATGATAATATTTTATTGGGCAATCGTCCGGTAAACTCGCGTGCCTATGTTTCCAAATTCAATTTTAACGGTGCGGATCAGCAGAAAAATGTTGGTGTACTATCCGGAGGTGAGCGTAACCGCGTGCATCTGGCTATTACATTAAAGAAGAGCTCTAATGTACTGTTGCTCGATGAGCCTACCAATGATATCGATGTCAATACACTGCGTGCACTGGAAGAAGGGTTGGAAAATTTTGGTGGCTGTGCTGTTGTTATTTCCCACGACAGATGGTTTCTGGATCGTATTTGTACACATATTCTTGCTTTTGAAGGAGACTCGCAGGCTTACTTCTTTGAAGG
Source organism: Sphingobacterium spiritivorum (assembly GCF_016725325.1). Taxonomy (NCBI): domain Bacteria; kingdom Pseudomonadati; phylum Bacteroidota; class Sphingobacteriia; order Sphingobacteriales; family Sphingobacteriaceae; genus Sphingobacterium; species Sphingobacterium spiritivorum. Next base: position 494,211 of record NZ_CP068083.1, on the reverse strand, counting down.
TAACTACAGCGAATATGAAGAGAATCGTAAGAAAAGACTGGGAGATGTCGCTCCGAAACGTGTGAAATATAAGAAGTTGGTAAAATAAAGAAAAGTGGAAGCAGCAAAGTTATTAAAAGCAATCATTGATCATGCCATTGATGGTATTATTACGATTGATAATAAAGGGATAGTAGAAAGTATTAATCCTGCAGCTTCCAGTCTGTTCGGTTATTCGCCGGAAGAGGTGATCGGGCATAATATCTCTATACTTATGCCTGAGCCGGACCGCAGTAAGCATGACAGCTATATTCATAATTATAAGGAGACTGGTCAAAAAAAAATCATAGGAATCGGAAGGGAAGTGCTGGGCCGTCGTAAGGATGGCAGTACGTTTCCTTTCCGATTGGCTGTAAGCGAAGTGTTCTATGAACATAAGAATGTATTTACAGGATTTATCCATGACCTTTCCAAAGAAAAGGCTGCTGAAGATAAGCTGCTGAAGCATGCTCTTGAACTGGAACAGCGAATCCGGGAACGTACTAAAGATCTCATAAAGACGGTTTCCGAACTTGAAAAGGCAAAGGCAGAAGTCAGTAATTCGCTGGAAAAGGAAAAAGAACTAGGTCAGATGAAGTCACGCTTTGTGTCTATGGCTTCCCATGAATTCAGGACACCGTTGAGCTCCATCCAGCTGTCGGCTTCTCTTATCGAAAAGTATATAGAGAAACCGGATTTTCTGAATGTACGTAAACACACGTCACGTATCAAAGGATCCGTTCAGCTATTGACTAATATTCTGAATGATTTTCTTTCATTGGAAAAACTGGAAGCTGGTGTGGTAGCTGTTCAGAAAGAGCGCATCAATCTGGTTACGCTGGCAGAAGAAATCACAGAAGAGATGCAGATGATCTGTAAGAAAAATCAGCATATCGTATATGAACATACCGGTACGGAAGCAGAGTTTACGATGGATGCGCATCTGTGGAAAAGTATTGCGATCAACCTTATCTCCAATGCCGTGAAATATTCTGGCGAAGATACGTTTATTGAATTCAGTACGATGATTGAAGGAAATACCTGCACGGTTAGTATCAAAGATAATGGTATCGGTATTCCGGAAGAAGATCAGGTCAATCTGTTTGAGCCATTTTTCCGGGCGCATAATACCGGCAACATACCGGGAACAGGATTGGGACTGAATATCGTAAGGCGCTATGTCGAATTGCTGGGCGGACATCTGGTGTACAGATCTGTTATAAATGAAGGAACCTCTTTTTTACTCACTTTTGAACAATAATTAATAAAAATGGATAAGAAGAATATCTTAATTATTGAAGATAACTTTGAAATTCGGGAAGGTACAGCTGAAATACTCGAATTGACAGGGAATTATAATATCATTACGGCTGAAAATGGAAAGATTGGTGTTGATCTTGCTATCAAACATCTTCCCGATCTGATTCTTTGTGATATTATGATGCCTGAGCTGGACGGCTATGGAGTGCTTTACATGTTGAGTAAACATGAAGAAACCGCTACCATTCCTTTTATTTTTCTGACAGCCAAAAGTGAACGGGTAGACATGCGAAAAGCGATGGAAATGGGGGCAGATGACTATCTTACCAAGCCATTTGATGATCTCGAACTGCTAAATGCTATCGAAAGCCGGTTGCGGAAAAGAGGGCAATTAGTAGCTAAGACTGCACCCGGACATGATGGTCTGCAATTGAGTGATGAAGAACAGCAGATACTTCTAAAAGATCTGATCGAATCTTCAAGAGTAAAGCTCTTCAAGAAGAAGCAGGCTATTTATGAATCAGGAGACAATCCTATTTTTGTTTACTACCTTATTAAAGGGCGAATAAGAAGTTTTCTGTATTATATGGATGGAAGAGAGCTTTCGACAGATATACATATAGACCGCAGTTTCTTTGGATATGAGTCTGTATTGTTAAATGAAAAGTACAGTGATAACGCATCTGCTCTGGAAGATTCGGAAGTGGCATTGATTGCAAAGGATGATTTCTTTGAATTACTTTATCGGAAACCGGCTGTTACAGGTAAGTTTATCAAACTGTTATCAGGTAATATCAGGGAAAAAGAAGAGAAACTTCTGGAACTGGCCTATGATTCTGTACGTAAACGTGTGGCTAATGCTTTGGTAGATGTCGCTGAAAAATCAGAGGCTGAGCATGAAGATGAGTATCTTATCCGTATCTCAAGAGATGATCTTGCAGCTTTGGCAGGTACAGCCAATGAAACGATAAGCAGGATGCTGGCTGATTTTAAAGATGAAAAACTGATCAAAAAAGAAGGCAATGCAATCCGGATATTTTCTGTAGAAAAATTGAGAAAGATTAAACAGTAATCAGATATCAATATAGAAATAGGAGAGGTTTTCGCACAGAAAGCCTCTCCTATTTTTTGTGATATAGTGATGAATATCACTTCTTTACTTGATAGCCTTCACGAAGGAGGGTATATATATAACTTAAATTTGTTTTGCGTTATCGAATAAATGGAGAAGATATTACATGAAAGTCGTTGCCTATAATATTAAGCCTGAAGAGAAAGAGATATTGGTACTTGCCAATGGAAAGTTGCACGATCTGACATTGATATGCAATGAATTGAATCATAGTACCGTCCACTATGCTATCGGAAAAAAAGCAATCATTGTGTCGGATGACGACATTCTGGATAAAAATATTTTGCGTGAACTCAAAGCGCTTGGCGTTCAGTATTTGATCACCAGATCTATCGGGACTTTACATATTGATACAGAAGAAGCCAGTCTCCTCAACATTAAAATAGCCAATACCCCTTACGAAAATCAGACTATAGAAGGCGTCGCCAGACAGACCATCCGTAATCTTAATCTCTGGGAAAATGGTAAATGTGTAGGCCGGGCTTGTTGTTGCTCCAATGACTGTGCTGCCCTGGAAGATAAATCTAAACATCTGAAAGATGGAGAATAAAAACATCGAACACCTAATCCGTAAATATAATGTGGCGGCACCCCGTTACACCAGTTATCCTACAGTTCCGTTTTGGGAAAATGACAGATTTAATATGCCAGATTGGGAAAATCGGGTAAAGCAAACTTATATAAGTTCCGGTGCGAATGGAATCAGTATTTATATTCATTTGCCATTTTGTGAAGATTTATGTACCTATTGTGGTTGTAATACCCGTATTACTAAAAATCATAAAGTCGAAGAGCCGTATATTACTGCTGTATTGAAAGAGTGGGATATGTACAAACAGATTATAGGAGACACCACTTTAAAAATCAGTGAAATCCATCTGGGCGGAGGAACTCCAACCTTTTTTCAGCCTGCTAATCTGGAACGGTTGATAACAGGTATTCTGGAGGGCAATAGCTGTGCTGAAGATGCTTCTTTCTCTTTTGAAGCCCATCCTGCAAATACAACTGAAAAGCATCTCGAAACGCTTTATGATTTGGGTTTTAGACGTTTAAGTCTGGGTATACAGGATTTTGATGCTAAAGTGCAATTCGTGATCAATCGTCTGCAAACAGTTGAGGATGTAGAGCGTGTCGCTGCACAGGCGCGGGCAATAGGCTATACTTCCATCAACTTTGATCTGATCTATGGTCTTCCTTTTCAGACCGAAAATACGATTACACAGACTATAGATAAAGCATTGGAAATGCGACCGGATCGCATATCTTTTTATAGTTATGCTCATGTGCCCTGGATCAAACCGGGTCAGCGCAGGTTCACGGAAATGGATTTGCCAGAGGGTGAAAATAAACTCAGACTGTATAATCTGGGAAAACAAATGATTAGAAAAGAAGGATATGAGGATGTAGGAATGGATCATTTTGCCAGACCTGATGATGAATTGTTTCTGGCTTCCCGGGAAGGAAGGTTACACCGGAATTTCATGGGATATGCGGATCGCTATACTCCGTTAATGATTGGGTTGGGGGTATCTTCTATCAGTGATGCATGGACTGGTTTTGCTCAGAATGTCAAGACCGTAGAAGAATATCACCATTTAATCGCAGAAGAAAAATTGCCGGTTGTAAAAGGACATTTGCTGACTGAAGAGGATGAGATATTGAGAAGGTATATCCTGCATATGATGTGTAGGGGGGAAATGAAATTTGAAAAAGATTTTAAACTGAATACACCGATCAAAGAGCGTCTGGAGCCGATGTTTCTGGATGGTTTACTGACAATGGGAGCAGATAATGTATGTATTACAGAAGCCGGAAAATCTTTTTTACGTAATATCTGTATGGCTTTTGATGAGCGTCTGCAACAGTCAAAAGAACAGAACCGATTATTCAGTCAAGCAATATAGTAATGGAAACGAAGTATAATATTCAGGTAAAGGAAAAGTGTTTTCACTGTGGCGATCAGGTTGAAGTGACCGGATTTCATCTGGATGATCATGATTTTTGTTGCCTGGGTTGTCAGACCGTTTATCAGATATTAAGTTCAAATAATCTGGAAAGTTATTACCGTTATAATGCGCATCCCGGAAAGGTAAATAAAACAAAACGGGTGGATCTTAGCTATCTGGATGAAGAAGAGATCGCTTCCAAACTGCTGGATTATAAAGATGATGAGCTTGCCATTATTACAGTATATATCCCGGTGATTCACTGTAGTTCCTGTATCTGGTTACTCGAGCATTTGTATAAACTTAATCCTGCGATTGTTTCTTCCCAGGTAGATTTTATGAAGAAGCAGGCGACGATCAAATTCAAACATCAGGAAGTATCACTGCGGGCAATGGTGACATTGCTGACAGATATAGGATACGAGCCAAAGATCACGCTTCAGGATGTAGTCAAAGAAGGGCAGAAACTTAATCAGGATAATCTGGTTCGGAAAATAGCAGTTGCCGGCTTTTGTTTTGGCAATTCCATGATGCTTAGTTTCCCGGAGTATTTTGGAATGGCGTCTTTTGAGAAGAGTTATTCTGCTTTTTTCGGATATATGAACCTCCTGTTTACTCTTCCTGTATTGCTGTATAGTGCATCTGATTACTTTCGTTCTGCCTGGTTAAGTCTGAAACAAAAACGGTTGAATCTGGATGTTCCGCTAGCTCTGGGTATTTTTGTGTTGTTTTTACGTACAGCTATTGAAGTACTGACGGTTTCAGGTCCCGGATTTGGGGACACCTTATGTAGTTTAGTGTTTTTTATTCTGATCGGAAAGTGGGTACAGCAAAGGACCTACTATCACATCTCATTTGAGCGGGATTACCGTTCTTATTTCCCGGTAGCAGTAACTGTAATTTCCAATGAAGGAGATAAACCCGCACCAATCGGGGATCTGAAAGTTGGAGACCGTATTTTGGTTCGAAATAATGAAATTATCCCTGCAGATGCAATTCTGCTGAAAGGACAGGCTTCTGTGGATTTTAGTTTTGTAACAGGCGAATCCAAGGAAGTCAGCAAAGTGTTGGGGGAGGTGGTCTATGCCGGAGGAAGACAGATGGCGGAAGCAATCGAACTGGAGGTGGTGAAACCCGTATCCCAGAGTTATCTGACGAAACTATGGAATAATGAAAGTTTTAAAGCATACGACAAGCAGTTTGATACTTTTATCGGGTTTATCAGTAAGTATTTCACTTTAGGTCTTTTATTAATAGCATTTGTATCTTCGATTATCTGGTTGACAGGTGGAGATGCCGGTCGTGCATGGGGAGCATTTACAGCTGTTCTTATTATTGCCTGTCCGTGCGCACTGGCTTTAAGCTCTCCTTTCACACTTTCAGCGGCCTTGAGTATATTTGACAAAAACAAATTCTACATCAAGAATACCGCTGCTATTGAGCAGATGGCAGCTATAGATACTGTAGTATTCGATAAAACAGGTACTATTTCTTCTCCGACAAAGTCTTCCCTGTTTTACGAAGGATCTTTAAGTAAAGATGAACAGATAATGCTTTCCTCTGTCTGTCGCAATTCCAGTCATCCTCTGAGCCGTGAAATCGTTCGCTGGCTGGGTGTCAGTAGTGCTGTTCCATTAGATTATTATGCGGAAATTCCGGGAAAAGGTATACAGGCAGTTACTGGTGAATTTGCTTTTATGGTGGGGAGCGCATCTTTTCTGGAAATCAGACATCAGGAAGAAAAGGGATCAGCTGTGTATGTGATGATCAACGGAATAGTTAAAGGTTGCTTTACATTGGAACAATCCTGGCGACCAGGATTAACCTCATTGGTAAATAAATTAGAACAAAACTATGAATTACATCTGCTGTCAGGAGATAATGACCGGCGTTCGGACAGTTTGAAGCTTATCTTTCCGGTACGTTCGGTATTACTGTTCAATCAGAGCCCTGTAGATAAATTGTCTGCCATAGAAAAATGGCAGAATCAGGGAAAGTCAGTGTGTATGTTAGGTGACGGACTTAATGATGCAGGAGCACTGAGAAAGGCTAATCTGGGGATTGCGGTAAGTGATGATATCAATAATTTTTCTCCGGGATGTGATGCGATATTAGATGGAGAAGCATTTGAAAAATTACCGAAGTTTTTCTCCTTTGCAAAAGATGCTGTCAAGGTCATTCATATGAGTTTTGTGATTTCTTTGACATACAATATAATAGGGCTGAGCTTTGCAGTACAAGGTACAATGTCACCTTTGTTTGCTGCGATCCTGATGCCTATTAGTACAGTTACTATTATTTCATTTACAAGTCTGGTGACCCGGTATTACGCCAGACGCAAAAAACTGCTTTAGCATTTTCAATTGCTGGTGGGGACACCAGCAAACGCAATGGAATAAAGAGGCTTATAAGAAGTTGAAAAGGTTTAGAGAGTTAATATAGTTTATAAAGTTACGCTATGTGCTGTTATAGAATTCTCTCCTTTCTAAGGATAGATGCCCGCAAGGCGGAGAGGTTTATAAGAAGTTGAAAAGATTTAGAGGGATAATATAGATTATAAATTTACGCTGTGTGCTGTTATAGAACTCTCTCCTTCCTAAAGGTAGGATGCCCGCAGGGCAGAGAGGTTTATAAGAAGTTGAAAAGGTTTAGAGGATTAATGTAGTTTATAAAGTTACGCTGTGAGCTGTTATAGAATTCTCTCCTTTCTAAGGAGAGATGCCCGAAGGGCAGAGAGGTTTTAATAAGATACAACAGGAACAATTCCCGGTAGGGTATTAAAAAATACAGATATGAGTATAATATTTTTTCTGATCGGATGCAGTATTTTTGTGGCATTGATCTTTTTAGGTGCTTTTTTCTGGGCGCATAAAACAGGGCAGAATGAGGATACTTACACGCCTTCGGTTCGGATCTTATTTGATGATGAAGTCAAAGAGATACCTGCCGAAAAACATAAATAAATCCTCTTTCTGCCGGTTGTCTTATTGTATCGGAAACGTTTTTCCGTTATCGTAAATACTGAGCCGGATATCATCCCAGATAATTCTGCCGTCTTTATTTACCTCCAGTTTTACTGGTTTGCTGGCCACTACAACCTGAAACTGCCCTACGACTTTTGCTTTTTTATTGTGAATAAGTATTGCAGTGCTCTCATCTATACCAATACAGATCTTATCCGGATGTTCAGCTAAAGCAGAAAATAATCTGTTATAACGGCTTCTCTTAATAAAATGCTGATCAATAATAGCTGTACGGATGAGTCCCATTCCTTTTGCAGTGACTAAATTATCTTTGTTCAACCGGTTAAAGGTAGCCCGATAAGTAGAATCCTGAGCTTGCTCACCGGTAATCATCTGATCGCTCATGATTGCAGCACCTGCACTTGTACCTGCAATACAGGCCCCTTGTTGATAAGCGTTGTGAATAGCATCAAATAAGGGAGACTGCTCGACCACAGCCATGAATCTGTTCTGATCGCCTCCGGTTATATAGATGAGTTTTGCTTTTCTTACAGAATCTACCAGTCTGGGATCTGATGCATCAGCTTTAGAGAAATTTATTGCTGTTATTTTATGATCTGTTACTTCCTGCAGTTGTTCTTTTATATCGGCTACAGAAGCATCTGCCACTGTACTGGCCATAGGCAGTATCATAATATAATCCTGGGCAGATAATGCTGCAGCATCGACCATACTTCGGATCAGCTGCGGATCTTTAGCACCACCTCCGATAATAAACAGAGAGCCTTTGGGCTCCTTTATTTCTTTTGCAAAAGATGTTAAGGATAAGCACCCCAGACCAACGATCAGGAGTGCTTTCTTGAATTTTAATTTCATAATTATTTGTAAATATATATTTCGATCTGACCATCTGATGTGATCATACCACGGTACATACCTTCTGTATTAAAAGGCATAGCAAGATTGCCCGATTTATCTAAGGCGATCAGACCACCGTCACCACCCATTTTTCCAATATTATCGATTACTGTCTGACTCGCAACTTTGACAGATTCCTGTTTATATTCCATCAGAGCAGAGACTGTATAGGCGGCTACATTGCGGATATAATATTCACCCCATCCTGTGCAGGATACGGCTACCGTAGCATTGTTGGCATAAGTTCCGGCTCCAATGATCGGAGAATCACCTACTCGGCCAAACTTCTTATTGGTCATACCTCCTGTAGAAGTTCCTGCTGCCAGATTTCCGCTTTTGTCCAGTGCTACACAGCCGACAGTTCCAAATTTGGAATCTTTGTTAAGTATACCCAAACGTTGGCTCTGCTTCTGATCGTGATCCAGTTGTACCTTGGTACTGTCTTCTTTCTTGATTTTTTGCAAGGCATCCCACCGCATTTTTGTCCAGAAATAAGAAGGATCTACGATTTCAATGCCAGCTTGTCTGGCAAAAAGTTCTGCACCTTTTCCTACCATCATGACATGTTCGGATTTTTGCATTACTGCGCGGGCAGCGCTGATGGGATTTTTGATAGTTGTCACACCTGCTACGGCTCCGGCTTCCAGTGTTTTACCATTCATAATAGAAGCATCCAACTCGTTTTTGCCGTCATTGGTAAATACAGCACCTTTCCCGGCATTAAAGAGGGGAGAATCTTCCATAACATGAATAGCCTGTTCGACGGCATCAAGACTTGACTTGCCCTTTTTGATCTGCTCATATCCTTTCTGTAAGGCTAGAGTCAGTGCATCTTTGTATGCTTTTTCCATCTCCGGAGTCATATTGGATCGCAGAATAGTTCCTGCTCCGCCGTGAATAGCCAAAACATAAGTTTTATCCGTATTTGATGTTCGGACAGGTGGATCAGGTGCATTTTTGAATGCAACCAAAGTAGTACCAATCGCCAGTAGGATTATTATTGTTCTTTTCATGTTATAGTAAGTTGAGCTGCTAATTTGAATAATTCGGATTTTGAACCATATTTTTATTGACTGACATTTCTGTTGCTGGTATCGGGAAGTTATACTGTGCTTTTCCGGACTCTAATGTTAATGCTCCTGATGTATTCACGGCATCCTGAGCTGAACGTTGTACAGGAAGATTTCTGCGTTTCAAATCAAAAAATCGGTGTCCTTCGTAAGCAAGCTCTTTATAACGTTCGGTATAGATCTCACGTATCAGTGCTTCTTTATCAGCAAATGTCTGATCGGTATAACCGGTAATTCTGGATTTGCGGAGCTGATTAAGATCCGCAGTACCTAACAATTGATTTGGTGTTTCGGCATATGCCTCTGCACGTATCAGGTACATTTCGCCTGCGCGGAAAAGTTTGATATTAGTCAGTCCAGGAGCATCAGAACTACGACCAATATATTTTTTGATTAAGTAAGGAGATTTTCCTGCTCCTCTGTCAGGATCGTACGTGATATAACTCGAATAACGGATGTCATTGTCCTTATCAAATAAATTTAACAGTTTATTGGAAGGTGCAAATAAAGCAATACCTCCGTCTTCTCTGAAAAGAAAACTTCCGATTCTGGAGTCACTGGCTTCAGACTTCTTTAAAGACCAGATAACTTCATCTTCTGACTGATCTGTCCATATTCTGGCAAAGTTTTGTTGGGAAGCCAAAGGTTTGGCATTGATTGCTGATGTAGATGCAGATATCGCTAAAGGCCAGTCTTTGCTGTATAAGGCGGTACGTGCCAGAATTGCATAAACAGCAGGTTTGGATATCCGGCTTACAGATGCTTCATCTCCGATGAGATTGAGAGCCTCATTCAGATCTGTCTTTATAAAATTGATCACTTCCTGTACTGTATTACGTGCTGGATAGCTGATCTTGGATTCTAGCATATAAGGAACAGCCAGATTAGCGGGTTCGTACCCGCCTGAAAAAGCTCTCAACAGTTCCAGATGTGCGTAAGCCCGGATAGCCAGTAACTCACCTCTAAAGTGTCTTTTTTCAGTTTCATCTACATTCGTAAGTTTCTCTAAACCGGCTAAAACACGGTTAGTTCTGTCAATGACAATATAGTATTCCCTAAAAGCACTGGTTACAGAGCTACTGCTGGCTGTATATAGCCAGCGATAGGCATTAGTATTGCTAACCACGTTTTCTGCCGGCATAATGGCTTCATCAGAGACTGTGACATTATTTTCTATTAAAGTATAATCTATGGCAGCATAGGCACCTTTTATACCCATGTCTATATCTTCCAGATTGCGAAATGCTTTATCCGGATCTATACCGTCCGTTGGTTTGATATCCAGTTCGTTACAGGCCTGAAAAGAAAGTAAACTTACCGGAAGGATGATCGTCCAAACTATTTTTTTGAATAACATTGTATTTCTTTTCATGATATTAGAATTTAACATTTAAACCAGCAGTATATGTTCTGGGTGCAGGATATTGGAAACGGCCTCTGGCTTCACTGTTCTCCGGATCAAGCCCTCTCCATGATGTCCAGGTAAGTAGATTCTGTCCCTGGAAAAATATCCGTACTCCTTTTACAAAACCAATTTTAGACAAGGCTGACTGCGGTAGATTGTAACTCAGATTGACATTACGAAGACGCAGAAAGGATGCATCCTGAATATCCTTGGATGTATATTGTCTCGGGATATCTATACGTTGCAGGATGGCCTGATCTCCTGCTTTTTTCCACCGGTTTTCCAACATCCGTATAGATTGATTACTGGTCATATAATCTGCATTTTCATTGTAGAAATCTTCATTGTTCCAGCGTTGTACATTTGTCACAAAAGAGAATAAGGCATCCAATGTCAGGTCTTTCCAACGTAATCCGGTGGTAAATCCTCCGATAAAGGAAGGGTATAACGTCCCGGACTTGGTGACACTTTGCGAGGATTCATCATAAGTTGTAGTAATAGAACCATCCCGGTTGTAATATTGAGGTTCTCCTGTATCCGGATTGACACCCGCCCATTCAGGAGCATAATATGTACCGTAAGGCATGCCTACTTTTAAGATACGGGTATCTCCATCAAGCATTTCTTCGGTTACATCAGATATAAACAAAATTTTGTTCTTATTGTAAGCTCCGTTTACCCCCAGACTAAAACCGAAGTCATCTTTATTGATGACATCTCCCTGTACACTGAATTCTACACCACGATTTCTCATCTTTCCGGAGCTAAGTGAAAGGATATCAAACCCAGATGTTAAAGAAGGTGGTTGGTCAATAAACATATTTCTGGTGAGCTTATTATAATAGTCAGCAGAAATTCTCAGTCTTTTCTTTGGAAATAGCTCCAGATCAAATCCGGCATTGAATTCATCTACATATTCCCAGTCAAATTGAGGATTTCCGGCTGTGGCAGGACGGATGGCGGTTTCTCCTCCGTAAGAAATGTCTGTCAGATAAGTCGCTAAGTATAGAAAATCACTTGCAAACTGGCTGGCTGTAGTACCATAACTTGCCCGTATATTCAATCCTTGTATCAGATTGCTACCCTGTAAAAAATCTTCTCCTTTTACATTCCAGTTGGCTCCTAAAGAGTAAAATCCATGCCAGCGGTTTTCTCTTGCTACTTTTGTAGAGCCGTCATAACGGTAACTTGCGGTTAATGAATATTTATTAGCATAGGAGTATCTTCCAGCACCTAAAAAGGAGGTTAATGCGCTTCGGGTGCGACCTCCGTTTATTCCAGGTAAGAAGACAGCACTTACGTTAACCCCTGCAGGAGTTTCGGGTTGCCGGCCATCGATACCGTATCCCTGATAACCAAATGCACGATAGCGGTCATACAAATACTCGAAATATCCGGAAAATTCTACATTATGCTCATCCGCAAACGTATTCTGATAAGTCAGTCCGGATGTGGAAATAAGACTGGTAGTCCGGGCATATCCTTCTCCGAACAAACCTTTTCCGCCAATGGTAGGCGCACGGTTGCGGGATCCGTAGTATGAATCCGGATTAATATAGTCTTGTGTGACTGTATTTTTGTAATCAATTCCCAGTCGTGTATGGGCTTTTAGCTGTGGTGTAATCTGATAAGCCAGATTCATCCCTATATTGGTGCTGAACAGTTCGCTTTTACTACTTGAATTTAGTAAACGTTCCAGGCCGGCACTTCCTTCACGCTGATCAAGAATATTATAATCATCTTCATTTCCGAAGTGAATCAATGTGCCGTCAGGAGCATATGGATATTCATATGGAAGAGCATAAAATACGGAAGCCATAGAGGAGCCGACTCTGCTTTCGCCCACACCTTCTGTAAAACTGGAATTGGAATATCCAATAGTTACATTTACCCCTCCGGAAAATTTATTCATATTAAAATCTACATTGCTGCGGAGGGTATACCTTTCCAAACCGGAACGTACAGCTACACCATCCTGTTTGTAATAGCCAACACTGTTAAAGAAGCGTACATTTTCATTTCCACCACTCAGACTGGCCTGTTGTTCCATAAATTTTCCGGTCTGGAAGAAATAATCTCTCCAGTCTACATTCAGTCCGCGGAGACTGTCCAGAATACGGCCCGCATTGGCTGCTTCGGCAGGTGTCCAGTTGGCATTTGCAGGATTTTTGGATGAATATGTCCAGCCCGGACCGATATCATCATCCATCTCAAGTCCGACCTCTTCCTCAAAACGCAGACGCTGTTCACTGTTCATCATCTGGAATTTCGGACGGGTTAGTTTGGAAACTCCATACTGGGAGGTATAATTAACGGATAATCCGCCTGCTTTTCCTTTCTTAGTCGTAATAACGATAACTCCGTTTGATCCCCTTGATCCATACAGAGACTTCGCAGAAGCGTCACGTAAAACGGTGACGTTCTCAAAATCATTGGAATTATAGTTTTTGAGCTCCGATGCGGAAATAGGAATACCATCCACTACATACAGAGGAGTCGTTACTCCGTTGATACTTCCTACACCACGGATAATTACACTGGCATTGGCTCCCGGCTGTCCCGAACTGGCCAGTACACTCATCCCCGGTACGCGCCCCTGTAGTACCTGATCCAGAGAAGCCATAGGAACCTGTTCAATGGCTTTAGCCTGTATCGTAGTGGCCACATTACTGGAAAGCTTCTTCGCATAGCTGGTATAACCTGTAATGGTAATGTCTTCCAGTACAACACTGGAATTGGATAATGTGATGGTCATAGGAGCGGTATCTGATACCGTATACTGGAGAGCATCATACCCTACATAGGTAAAGGACAGTTTATCGGATACTTTTCCCTGAATGGTGAATGTCCCGTCAGCTGAAGATTGTACCGTATGGCTGGCGCTCAGGTTTTTGATCGTAACTCCGGCAATACCTTCTCCTTTATCGTTGACAACCTTTCCTCTTAAGGTAGTCTGATAAACAGACGAAACAGGAGGAGAGGACTTTATAGCTGCACTCTCTTTTGCAAAAGAATCTAACGGATGCTGGAGTTGATAGGATAACCCCAGAATCAAAAGTGCATGCATATGCATTTTTACTTTCATAACTGTAGTTTTAAGGTTAGTAGTTGAAGAAAAGGTGATAATTAATTAAACGTTATTTTGATAGTCTAATGTAATTATTAATCTATTCAAAAGCAAAATATTAAAAAGTTAGAGATTGATGTTGGATACTATATTGAAGTTTTATTCTTTAACATGAGCATTTACATTCTTTTATTTGTCGGCTACCTTATTGTGTAGGAAACGTTTTTCAATTTATCAGTATATACTGAATCGGATCATTCCAGATAATCTTGCTATGTTAGTTACCAAGGATATAACTTCTCTGAAAACTGGAGCATTCGAACATCTTAATTTGTTTTTTAATGATTATAGAGGCTTTATCATCGAGTTAATAAATAATATGTGTGTGTTATTGAAATTTTTTAATTTAATTATTAAATTATAATAATACTGTGTAATTAATGATTGTCTTTTTCTATAGAAACTGATTTTATTTAAATAATTTGTGACTCGATCTTTTTTGTTAAACATGAGAATGAATTTTTTTCTATTTATTTTTTTAACCTTCATGAGGGTTGTGTAGTGTTTAGTAATCTGTTTTAAAAATTATGTTAATGTAATCTTATTATTTAATTAATATTTTGTTATCGTACTTTTGTTATTTTGCTTTTGTTTTTCTTTTATTAATATTTTTAAAAATTATGGCATGAAAATCTTTTTTTATTTTATTTTAGTTTCTTGTCTGTTGGTAAATAATACTAAGTTATACGGTCAAACGACTATTTCAGATAAAACTGTAGTAATACCACCTTCTCCAGAAGCTGCTTTATTAACAAAATATGGACAATACCCTATAAGCAATTTCACAGGACTCCCTGAAATCTCTATTCCTCTTCATCTCTTGAGTATAAAAGATATAGAACTTCCAGTATCCATTAATTATCATAGTGGAGGAAATAAAGTAAGTGATTTCGCAAGCTGGATAGGACTTGGTTGGACATTACAGGCAGGTGGGGTAATTACTCGTTCGGTTTTGGGTGTGCCAGATGAATCTCAAGAAGGCATTTTTAATAATCCAATAAAAAGTACGGCAAGTATAACACAAAATGATCATTCTTATTTATTAGATATTGTACAAGACAACAAAGATAGTCAGCCTGACGAGTTTTATTTTAATTTTATGGGACGTAGTGGGAAATTTGTATTCTCTGCGGATAGAGAAATTCTGACAATTCCACACAACAATTTAAGAGTCAAATTCGAGAATGATACTTTTAAAATAATTGATGAATCCGGAAGAACATATTTGTTCGAAGAAAGGGTGTTTAATACAAAATTTTCAGAATACAGAACCTCTAAGTATTTGCCAACAACAGCTTGGTATTTAACAAAGATTATCTCTAAAAATGGTATTGATACTGTTTCTCTTAAGTATCTTCAGTATAACTTTGGTAATATTCAATCTACAGATTACTCTTTAACTGTGGGACGATATATAGGTGTTATTAATAACAGTATAGGTCCAATTCGTCACTCTGGAGTTCCTGTTAAAACCTTTTTTTATGAAAATCCTGGTTTTTGTTATCTTTCTGAGATTACTTTTGGTGAACAAAAGATTCTATTTATTCCGCGATCTGACAGATTAGATTACGGAGGGTACTCTCTGGATGAAATTGTTGTGAAAGATGGGAATAAGATATTAAAACACATTAATTTTTCTCATGATTATTTCTATTCAGATGTAGGTTACAATCCATATACAATTCCAAAAGATAAGTATAGATTAAAGTTAACAGGAATCAATTTTGTAAATAATAATTCGGATATCATTGAATCGGGTTATAAGTTTGAGTATGAAGAAAATTATAAACTACCACCCAGAAATAATTGTGGTATAGATTGGTGGGGGTATAGTAATGGTAAATATCAAAATAAACATTTAATACCGTTAGATGATAATGGGCTGCAATACAAATTCACAGATGAATTAGGCTATGAAACCTCTTCTATTATATCTGACCCTGCAGATCGTAATTCAGATACATCTTATATGAAGGCAGCTGTATTGAAACGTATCCGTTATCCTACAGGAGGATATAGTGATTTTGATTTCGAAGCAAATCGAATTCTACTTGCATTTACTCGTACACAAGATGTTGAGAAGATTGTGGCTACAGCTATTGCAAGCAAACAGGACCCGGGACCTGTTAGTATTGACTTTACGTCACAGGTTAATACTGAGGAAGCCAACTTGAGTATCAATCTTAAATTATGGCATGACATTAAACAACCTTATGTGGAATTTCGTAATCTCACAAAGGGTACATATGAGCGGTTTGTTGCGTATCCGGGCGAACAAACTTCTTTGAGAATTGCTACAAAACTTGTGTTAGGAGATAAATATCGCATTACTACTCATATAAGGAGTAATTTTATGGATTCTGAAGATGATATTGACGAAAGAGTGATTGCAAGTGTTGGTTATTCCGAATTATCCGAGGAATCTTATAACAAGATTCAGTTCGGACCAGGATTGAGAATTAGAAGCATTAAAAGCTATTTATCAGATGGCTCATTGTCCTTTAAAGAGATATACAAATACGGAGAAGAAGAAAACGGCTTGGGTAAACCCCGTTTTTTTGATTATATCTTTCAACGAAGAAATTATACTCAAAAATATGAGTACAACTTCTTTACTGGTGGACAGCAAATATTTACAACTTATTTAAGTGCTTTGGAAGTACTGAGTCGTCCATTGTTTGATTATTCGTCAGGTAATTATTTAATTGCATATCCAAATGTCACTAAATATACTGCTGGTCTAGACTCTTTTCCTATGAAGACAACCTATGTTTATGACTTTGAAACGGATCAACAGGTAGATGTTTTTCCAATTCCAGATGTTCAGAGTTTAGTTAGTGCTTCGTGGAAGAACGGAAATATTATCCGTCAGACAGATTATAAAGTTCTTGTTAATAAAGAATATGAACCTGTTAAGGAGATATCTTACTTATATGATGAAATAACGTTGAAAACTATTACTGGTCTTAAGGTAAATAGAAATTATATTCCCAAGGGCGATTTGGCAGAAAGCTTAGTTAAAAACCTTTCTAAAGACTTTATATATTTTGATTATCCTGTTATTTCCGGTGTTAAAAAGTTAAAGTACAAGACGCAGAAAATTTTTTCAAAAAATCCATTATCTAGCACAGAAACTCAAGAGTTTAAGTATTTTTCAGATAAACATCTATTGCCTAGGTTGGTAACATCTATTAAAAGTAACGGAGATAAAATATCTCTTTTCAATACTTATGCTACTGATTATATATCTGGTGAACCATTTATTGATAATATGGTGCGAAGTAATATAATTTCTTATCCTATTGAAGAGGTTGTGTTTAAGGACAGAGGTGATTCACAATCTATTATATCAGCTAAGATTAATAAGTTTACTAACGATGGTAAAGGAAATATAGATCAAATATTTCAGCTAGAAATTATAAATCCTTTTCCTGGTGAATTGTTCAAATTCAGCAATAGACCATTAGGACAGTTACCATTCAATGGATTTAAGGAAGGGTTTTCGCCAGATAGTAGATATAAGTTAAGTTTTAATGCCCTTGCATACGATCGTTATAGTAATCCTTTGGCAGTAAAAAAAACGGATGGTCCGGTTACCAGCTACCTCTGGGGTTACAACGGCCAGTATCCTGTTGCCGAAATTGTCAATGCACATTATAATGACGTCGTTTCAGCCATTGGTGGACAAAGTGTAGTCGATGCGCTGAATAGCGGAACGGTCACAGCGGATTATATCCGTCAGAAGATGGACATTTTACGCTCCAACCTTCCCGGTTCTCAGGTTACTTCTTACACCTACAAACCTTTAGTGGGCATGACAAGTAAGACCGATGCCAAAGGGCAGACAGAGTATTATCAATATGATGGTCTGCAACGGTTGCAGCATGTCCTGGATCAGTTTCAGCAGCTCAGACAGAGCTATTATTACCACTACCGTCCCTAATAAGTCCGATTATGAAAAGACCTCTTTTATCCACGATATTAACCTTATCAATCCTGCTAACCCTATCCACGGTTAAGGGACAGAATACGGATCTGATTCTGACCAGCTACAGCGGTCAGGGTCAGATCAAAGCCAGTAGCAGTGTTACGCTGAAGCCGGGCTTCCATATCCCTTCAGGCAGTACGGTTCGGATCTATACCAGCAGCAGCCTGCAGACACATCCGGTTTTACAAACCCAGCTGAGTGGTAACCAGAACTATATCCTGACGCGTACCTTTCGCAAGGCAGGTGTAACATTAGCCAATCTATCCCAGTCCCGCACAGTAGAAGAGGAGAACCAGACAGTACAGTACTTTGACGGCCTGGGCCGGCCACTGCAGAGTATACAGATCATGGCTTCCCCTACCCACAAGGACATCGTGCAGCATATAGAGTACGACGGCTTTGGCAGGGAGAGCAAAAAGTATCTTCCTTATGCCACTTCCGGAAGTATGGACGGCAGCTATAAACCCACAGCCGGAGTGGATATAATGAATTTCTATAATCCAGCTACAGGCTGGGATGCTGCAGTAAAGAAAACAGGCTATCCCTATGCAGAGACACAGTTTGAGAACAGTCCGCTGAACCGGGTGCAGGCTCAGGGTTCTCCGGGCGAAGCCTGGCAACTGAGCTCAGGTCATACGGTACGTACAGACTACGGTACCAATGCAGCCAATGATGTGAAACTATGGCAGCTCAATGCAGCCGAAAACGGAGCTACAGCAACCTTCTATCAACCGGGTAAGCTGTATAAAACCACCACCAAAGATGAGAACTGGAGCAGTGGTAAGAGCGGTACCGTAGAAGAATACAAAGACTTCGATGGAAGAGTCGTACTGAAACGTGTCTGGGAAACAGAGAGCAAAAAACTGGAGACGCATTATGTCTACGATGACTTCGGCGACCTTCGCTATGTAGTCCCACCTGCAGTGACTGTTAACACATTCAGTGAAGATGCTGCAGACCCCAACTATGATGCATACATCTATGGCTATAAATATGACGGTCGCAGACGCCTGACAGATAAGAAGATCCCGGGTAAAGGAAAAGAAGAACTGGTGTATAATACCAATGACCAAATAGTGCTGAGCCGTGATGCCAACCGCAGAGCAGCCGGAGAATGGCTGTTCAGTAAATACGATGCATTTGGCCGGGTAATTATGACCGGTATCTACAACAGCACCGAGAGTGCAGCTGCGCTGACTGCTCAGATTAACAGCAATGGCCAGACAGCAGGCCGGCTTTGGGAAAATCCGACAACTACAGATCAGGGGTATACCAATGCTGTCTTTCCAACCACTATTGCGTATTACCATACGATCAACTACTACGACCGGTATGACTTTCCGGAGAACAGCTTTGGAGCTCCGGCAGGAAATCAGGCTTCCGGAGCTCGGGTAAAGACCTTGTTGACGGGCACTAAAACCACCACACTGGGAACAGGCGATATGCTGCTGACCACCCACTATTATGATCTGGAAGGAAGGGTGATCCAGAGTAAGAGTCAGAACCATATCGGCGGTACAGATATCACGGACAACAGTTACAGCTTCACCGGAGAACTGGAAAGCAGCACCCGCAGACATACCGTTAACGGACAAACCACTACTATCACCACTACCAATGAATACGATCATGTCGGCCGTCTGGTCAACAGCAGACAACAGATCAACAGTCAGCCGGAAGTCACTTTACTGGCCAACAGTTACAATGAGATCGGACAGCTGAAGACAAAGACAGTAGGAGCAGATCAGCAGGGAAATAATCCGGTGAATACGACAGATTACCGGTACAATGAGCGGGGATGGATGACAAGCAGTACTTCACCTCACTTCAGCCAGCAGCTCAGTTATCAGGATCCGGTCAAAGGAGCAGCAGCACAATGGAACGGCAACATCTCTGAACAGCAATGGGGGCAGACGACAACCCTCAATCAGCATTTTGTGTACAGTTATGATAAACTGAACCGGTTGATCAATGGAAGCAGTCCCACATCCGGCATGTCTGAAGTCCTGAACTACGATGATATGGGTAATATCACGAATCTGACCCGAGACGGATCCGGGATCAGTTACAGCTATACGGGCAACAGGCTGAATACCGTATCCGGTCTTATCAATGGCAGCTACAGCTATGATGAAAACGGCAATGCAAAGACCGATCGGATGGGTATGAATCTGAGCTACAATCACCTGAATCTACCCCGTCAGGTGACAGGAGGAGGGAACACGATTACCTACCTGTATGATGCAGGCGGCAATAAACTTCGTAAAACAGCCAACACCACAGGACAGCGGGATTATGCAGGCGGAATAGAATACCAGAACGGAGTAATCGAACTGATTCACACCGCAGAAGGCGTAGCCTACCGGAATGCAAACGGCACATACAGCTACCGCTACAACCTGACGGACCACCTGGGAAATGTCAGAGCTACCATCTACCGGAATCCGAATACAAATGCAGTGGAAGTCTTACAAAGAGATGATTACTATCCGTTTGGTTTACAGAAATCCCCAAATCCGGTATATGGAAATAATAAGTATCTTTATAATGGGAAAGAGAAACAGGAGGAGTTAGGTGGCCAGTTGGACTATGGAGCCAGATTCTACGATCCTGTGATTGGAAGATGGAATGTGGCGGATCCGTTAGGGGAAATCTTTGAAAATGTGTCACCATATAATTATGGTCTAAATAACCCCATATCAATGATAGATCCAGATGGGATGACACCTGCTGATACAGTGATTAGAGGAGGTGTACTTCCTGGAGCAACAGTTACGGGTATAGCCACAGGAGCAGCAGCAACTCAATTTGGAGCTGTGGGAATTGCTGCGGGAGCAGGATGGATGGCCGGTGATCTCATTGCTAAAAATATCAGAGGTATTACAAATGGAATCGCCACAGGATTAATTTGGTTGGGAGTAAATCCAAACAGCTTATATCACCCTGATGTTATACCTGATAAGTATAAAGTTAATTCAGAAAAACCAACTGTTGAAAGCTTAAAGAAAAAATCTCGGTTTGAGAAGAAAACTGGGGGGAAAGGCGGAGAGGGAACTGATATTTATAATGCTGAAGGTGGATTCGATCAAGCAAATAAAGATTATGATAGCCTCGTCATACCGGGTTCATCCAAACCTATTCCTGGGGGAAGAGTCGGCAAGACATCAGAAGGAAAAACTATAAATGTTAGAGATCATAGTTCCCAAGATGATAGACCTACTATAGAAATTTATAACCCAACAACAAAACATAAGGAAACAAAATTTAGATATTAATTATGAATGATTTTATAAAATGGGAACCTATTATTACTCCAATTCCTAAAGATTTGTATTTTGTAAGTTTATCGGATATTGAAGGTATACTAACCATTCGGTTAGCAGAAATGGAGGATAATAAAGTATTAGAATTTAAAATTAAAGGAGTAATGGCGTATCGAGTTGTTGATGAGGGAGCTCGATTAAAAACATTATATGAAAACCCATCCTATAGGAGATTTGTAATCTCTGATAATTCCAGTTATTTAAAATGGTTTCATATGGAAAGTAGGGAAATGTTTGAGGATTGGGGGCTGAAACACTATTCGATAGGAAATGTTAATAATATAATAGATATTATTTGTGGAAGTGATATAGTAGTGAAATGGAAGTGATATATATTGTAATTACTTTCCGATAATCTGGGAATTGGCTAATAAAAACAGGAAGAATTAGGTGGTCAACTGGACTATGGAGCCAGATGGTACCTGTCCGCCTACTGGCGGATGACCCTGTGATTGGAAGATGGAATGTGATGGATCCGTTGGCGGAGAAATACTATCCCTATTCAGCATACAATTATGCGCTTAATGATCCGATAGGAAAGTTAGACGTTGCAACAGCAGAAGGCTGGTCAACTAATGATCCGAGTGAGATAGCTGAGTTCATGCAACAAGTGCAGGGAGATGATCAGGATAAAGGAGGGAAAAAGAAAAATCAACAGGATCCCCCGCAAAAGAAACTCTCGTCAGAGGAATTTGAAAAGCAAAAACAGGAATCTATACAATGGCAAAATGAAACATTGTTAGAGTTCAATAAAGCGTTATTAGGAATTCGTACATTATTTGTTGGTTTTGGAGGTGAAAAATCATTGCGAACTGTACAAGGTCTTAGAGGAGGGTGGATAAATTTTGGAAATAATACAGGTAGTCTAGTTATTGAAGCTGGCGGTAAATTTTCTCAAAGTGAGATTAACGCTGCAAATTATCTTAAAGATCAAGGATATAGAGTTTTTCTAAGAAGACCCGTTGGTACAAGAACCGGAGGTAAAACGTCTGACTTAGTTGTAAATGGGATAAATTATGATGTTTATACACCACAAACTTCTAATGTAAACAGGATAATATCTGCCGTAGCTTCTAAAAATTCTCAAACTACAGGAGTTGTAATTGATCTTTCAAATACAAGTGTTGTTCCTTCTCAGCTGAATAATATTTTAAATAGAGTTCAGGGAACTGGAGCTACTAATATTAAAAATATCATAATAATGCCAAAATAGTTATCATTATGCCAAAAATAAGATGTGTTTGTGATTATATAATTAACTTAAGTGAAATACCAAGTCCTAATCAGTACTTAATAATTTCCGATGTAGAAATGGATACTTATGTAGGACAAGTAGATGTAGAACAATTATACATGGCAATGAAAATAGTTGCACGTTGTTCAAATTGCGGCAGATTGCATGTTTTTTACGATGGTTTTGATGAAGACCCTGTTATTTATCGTGTTGACAATTAGTTTGTTTTGAATTTCAATATCATTATTCGACCTTGGTAATTATATATCAAAGATTACAAGGTGTACAAAGTAACAAGCATAAAGGATTATGTAGAAGGCTTAGTTTATATGCGCTGATAAGTAATTGAAAGGAGAAACAGGAAGAGTTAGGTGGCCAACTGGACTATGGAGCCAGATGACACCTGTCCGCCTACTGGCGGATGACCCAGTAATTGGAAGATGGAATGTGGCGGATCCGTTGGCGGAGAAATACTATTCCTATTCAGCATACAATTATGCGCTTAATGATCCAATTGGTAAGCTTGATCCTAATGGTATGTGGGTAACTATTCCTGGAGGTATGTCAACTAATGATCCAGATGAGATGGCAGAATTCCTAGCAAAGATAGTTGACGAAATTGAAGTGGGCAAGACAAAAGACGGTAGATATCAAGTGTTAAATGGAAGAGTGAATTCTGATAAGAATATTTATGTTGTTGATAGTAAAGGTAATAGGACAGGGGAGGTTTTAGGAGAAATGTTAACTGAATATTCTTTCTTTAATGAAGATGGGACTGTTATTAAAAATGCTATGATTGATATGTTTGATTATTCTGGACAGATTTTTTTTGATCGGGATATTTTGGCAGGGAATTCTGGACTGGAATATTATATGATAAATGCTACTGGAGGGAAGTATTACGACTTTAAAGAACATGGTGCTACTTTTAATAAAAAAGACGCAGAGGGAGATTACTATTTATATAGAGGGATGCCCTTCAATAAAAAGGTCGCATCTGCTCGAGACATAGGTAACTATGCTGCGGGTTTTGTTGCGGGTAGAAAAGGTTTGAGTTGGTTAGAAGCGAGGATTGGATTTGATGCCCTTGAAAGTTATCAGAATAGAAGTTTAACAAAAGAAGGAGCTCCTTCGCAGAAAGCTCAAAAGCAAGGACATTTTAATGGTATAGAAATATTTCGCAAGCAAATGATACGATATAAAAAGTAAATGGAATGAGATTTTTAATTATTTTTCTTCTTATAATTTCGGGACTATTACTGTGTCTTGATCAGTCCCGTTCGTTTTATCAGATATCTAATGGTAAATATATTACTGTGTGGAAGAGATTAGGCGGCAAGTGCTATATTACACTTGATAAGTACTATGGTATAACCAAACCAAAAAATTATATAAAAACCACTAATGATAATATAATAATAATACTTTTTGATACGCTAAGTACAAATTATGTTATTTATAATAGCTATGGAAAGTCTCTGATCATTAATTCTTCAGAAAAAATTGATTATTATAATAGAGATGAACGCAATGACTTTTTTAATCGATATTATAAAGGGGATACACTCTTAAATCAATACAAATATTTAGTAGTATTTATTAAAGAAAGTTATGTTAAAAGTAATTACATAATTAAAAAGTGATTTAGCAATTAAATAGAAAAGATGTGTGAACTGTAAACCAGATATAATGCCCTTGAAAGTTATCAGAAGGGAGGCTTAACAAAATAAAGATCTCCCCGCTGGTGCGAGCGTATCCGTGTACAAGTTAGCTACCATCTACCTGGCTAAAGCAAAAGACGCTTTGTAAAATATGCGGAAATTATTGAAGGGAAATTATGGCGAAGTAGTTGAATCAGATAGAAAGATTATTTTTGAAATAATAGAGGATTTGACGACCGGAACAGGGTTAAAATGGTAATTGAATTTTATGAGAGAATTGAAAGAAATCGATATATTTATTTTTAATACTTTAAGTAATATTTTGTATGAAAAAGTTCCTGAATACAAAGTTATTTTAGCTTCACAAGAGAGTTTTAAATACTCTTCGGAATACAATATATATTTTTTTATGAACGAATTTGCAACTTATCTTGCAAGTAGAATAATAGAAGATACAACAAGTGTTTTTGTAAAAAATTCATTTGAGTATATTAATTTATTAGGGCAAAGTGATAATTGTGAAGTATTAAATATAGTAAATATTGGAATTCTTGAAATTCTCTATACTGAAGAGGCTAACAACAGAGAGTGGATCAAAAAGAATTTGATCGAAACATTACAACTGAATTTTGAGGCATGGTCAAAATATTATAGATAATGCCTATAATCTTCCTTGTTGGAGCAGACGTGTAATATGTGCGTAAGAGAATAAGTTATAAGAGCTACCATCTACAGGAATCCGGGTACAAATGCTGTAGAGGTACTCCAAAGAGATGATTACTATCCTTTTGGTTTACAGAAATCCCCAAATCCGGTATATGGAAATAATAAGTATCTTTATCAGCCAGTGGGCTGACAAGTGTTGGCAAAGAGAAACAGGAAGAGTTAGGCGGCCAGTTAGACTATGGAGCCAGATTCTATGATCCGGTAATTGGAAGATGGAATGTGATGGATCCGTTGGCGGAGAAATACTATCCCTATTCAGCATACAATTATGCACTTAATGATCCGATAGGAAAGTTAGACCCTAATGGTATGTGGGTTGCAACAGCAGAAGGCTGGTCTACTAATGATCCCAATGATATTGCTGAGTTCATGCAACAAGTGCAGGGAGATGATCAGGATAAAGGAGGGAAAAAGAAAAACTAACAGGATCCTCCAGAAAAGAAACCTTACGATTTAAAAGATAGAACAGGTGAGCAGATATATCAGAGAAGAAATAGTCTTTTAGGTCATATTTGGGATTTTTAGGAAATGAAAGAACTTATACAGATCCGTAAACAGGAATAACATATGATATTGATAGTTATGGGAAAATAAAAAGGAAGCTTTTAGGAGGTACTGCAGGAGATTTAATTGGAGGAAAGGGCTTTTTAAAAGTACAAAAAGCATTATTATCTACACTTGATGGTACAGGAAAGGTTCATGGTATTTTGCCAAAAGTTAAGGATTTTTGTACATTATTCAAGAGAGGATTAACTATATTATTAGTGGAATTGAGAAAAAGTGTACAAAAAAGAATAGAGGTTACCTCAAAGTTAGGTAGAGATAGGGGGCATGGCCAAAGGCAAGGTGCAGAGCAAGATTTCATAAAAGCATTAGAGAAATATTTAAAAGAATAAGATGATGAAAGATGATGAAATTATTAAATTATTGATCGAAGAATTTGAAAAATTTTGCTATAAAAATACTCAAATTAGTAAGGTGTATTATAACGAAATTATGGGAGATACCTCTTTTTTATTAGCTGCATTATTACAAAAGCTGATGGAAGATAATTTTGAAGATTGGGATAAGGAGAAATGGATAAATGACAGTCTTCTTGAAAAAGTTTTATTCGAAGAGAATAAGTTGATTATTTCCGGTGTAATGATTTGGGGTATTGAAAATACAGATGAACAATGGACAGCACCATTTATTTTTAAAATATTGCATAGAAACAATGTTTTTGATAGTAAAAAGTTTGAATTTTTATTTGTAAATAAAGATCATAATGAGATATCCTATGAGGAGTTTAAAGTTAATCGCAAATATTGGAGTTTGCAAGATAATGAAAACTGGAGATTTAGAATCCATAACCTATCATAGTTCTAAAGATTGATGATAGAGTTAATCTATTAAAGACTTGGTGACTGTTGTGATTGAAGTTGAAGATGCTACAGGATTGTTATATTAATGCTGATAACCCAAGTGGGCTACAAGACTTGAATTTGCTCCCAAATAAATTTATGATACAGTCAGCTAACCTTAAAGTAGTTCCAGTTAATCCTAAAAAATAGTTACGTATGAGTATGTTAGATAAATTACGATTGTCGTCTAATAGAGCCTTATTATTTAATGTATTATCAAGTATTCGGTTTGTTTTTGTTAAATTAAAAGGTGATCAACTAATTCTTTCAGTTTATTCTGATAGAGCATTAATTAAAGAAGAAGAAGATATTTATTTTTCAGTTTGTGGAGAAATATCCGGCGATTTTGAAAATATTGATGAATCTGTGTCAGAAGTGAAATTCTATGTCACAAATTATTGCTTTGAAGATATAGATGAAGAAGGAGAACTGATCTACGCCAGATATGAATAAAGATATAGAGCTATCGTCTTAACTTTGAGTATCTTAAAATAGAGAGTAGTCAGAATGTTGTAGACGGCTTTGTCTGCGGTACTTTATAAGTATACTACCAGTAGTTTACTAAGATCGAGTGTAAGCTTGGATGATATTTAAACCAGTAACTAATAGTGTAAATGCGATTGTATCTGTGGTAGCACATGAAAATTCTCAAACAGTAGGTTATTATAGATCTTTCAAAAACAAACGTTGTGGGAACACAATTAAACAATATTTTGCAGAGAGTTCAGGGTAGTGGAGCTACTAATATTAAAAATATAATAATAATGCCAAAATAATTTTTTATGCCAAAAATAAGATGTGTTTGTGACTACATAATAAATCTAAGCGAAATTCCTAGCGCTAACCAATATCTAATGATTTCAGATGTTTCTTTTGAGAAATATTTTGATAAAGAGGTAAACGCAGAAGACCTTTACAGTAAGATGATAATTGTGGCACATTGTTCAAATTGTGGTAGGTTACATGTGTTTTATGACGGCTTTGATAAAGATCAGGTTATTTATCGTATTGACGATTAGTTTGTTGTGAATTTCAATATCATTATTCAGAAAATATGTGTGAATTATAAATCGGGTCTGATGCTGTTGAATGATAGGTAATGGTAAAAGTCTCTGCGAACAAAAACTAATCATTTTTAATGAAATAGTTATTCTCCGGGAAAATTTTATATTTTTCAATTGTATAACGACTTGGAAACTCTCATTCCCATTTTTAAACCTGTTGCATTCTTCATTGTAATATTTCTGCAGACATTTATTTACACCGAAAAATCATTTATTTATCGAAAACATCAATAAAGATTAAGTGTAAAGATGTTTGGTCATCAGAGCTTGTATAATTTTAGTTGCAAACTTTCAGGTTTATTAAAAATATCTTATTTTCAGAGCTGTTAATCATATAACCTGACAAGCACATTATAAGCCTATATGAAACGTTATTTAATTCCTTTTTTCTTTTTGATTTTATTGAGCACCACTCTCAGGGCACAGGATAAGACAACACTTTCTTTCGGTACAGAGGTTCCTTTGAGCACCTTGACTGGTAATACCCATATAAAAGCAAAGCCTATTCAATGGATAGATGTCAATACCAGTCCGGAAACATGGTATAAGCAAAAGGATCTGCTGATTTGCAAAGGACTTCCGATAGGAGTGATGCGGTCAGAAAAAATGTATGAGAATTTTATACTTCATGTAGAGTGGAAGCATATGGAAGCAGGTGGGAATTCAGGCGTATTTGTCTGGTGCGATGCCGTTCCGCAGGAAGGTACACGTCTGCCGGCGGGCGTAGAGGTGCAGATGCTGGAGCTGGATTGGGTTAATCAGCACATCAGAGATGGTGTCAAACCACCAATCGCATACGTGCACGGAGAACTTTTCGGTGCAGGTGGAGTGACGACCATTCCGGATAATCCTCGCGGCGAACGCAGTAAGTCAATAGAAAACCGGGCAAAAGGAAAAGGGGAATGGAATACCTATGAGGTTGTCTGTGTAGATGGTACTGTCAAACTTTCGGTTAACGGTAAGTTTGTCAACGGAGTTCGCCAATCCTCTTCCCGTAAAGGATATCTGTGTCTTGAATCAGAAGGAGCCGAAATACATTTTCGTAATTTAAGGATTATAGAGCTTCCATAATCCTGTAATCCGCTGCTTAATAATGGATGATCTGGTCTGCCTTCAGTATTTCAAATAGC
Organism: Sphingobacterium spiritivorum; assembly: GCF_016725325.1. Lineage (NCBI taxonomy): Bacteria > Pseudomonadati > Bacteroidota > Sphingobacteriia > Sphingobacteriales > Sphingobacteriaceae > Sphingobacterium > Sphingobacterium spiritivorum. Next base: position 465,843 of record NZ_CP068083.1, on the reverse strand, counting down.
TTAATGACACCCGGAACCTGTATAGCTTCTTTCCGGTAAGTAGCGTAATCAAAGTAAGATACCTCCTCGATTTCCTGACTTGCTTTAGGATGTATATCTGAGTGATATATAAAACATTCCTGCTCCATCATCAGCTGATCTTCTCCATAAGCCGGAGCCTGAATATGTTTGTAGTATTGAATATGATCGGGATCCAGACTAACATTCAATTCTTCTTCTATTTCTCTTATCAAAGCCTGTTGTGCAGTTTCTCCCGGATCAACTTTTCCACCCGGCAGATACCAGGCTTTCTTGTTCTTACTGAAAGCCAGTAATACACTGTCCTCTTTTACAATAACCAATCCTGCAGTATCTAATTTTCTCATCCGTATTTAATTTGTTTTTAAAAGTAGGTATCTTTAAGGATACTTAAAAATAAAAAATATGGCTTATTTGGAAAGTGTTTTAAAGCAATTTGAATATTATAAAAATCTTGCAGATTCTACTTTTTTGCAATTGAATGATCAGCAACTTTTCTGGTTATCTCATGAAGATGGTAACAGTATTACGCTTATTATACAACATTTGGCCGGAAACATGTTATCCAGATGGACAAACTTTCTCACAGAAGACGGGGAGAAATCCTGGCGAAACAGAGATGAGGAATTTGAACTGCACTATGACAACAGAGATGAATTGCTTATTTACTGGGAATCAGGCTGGGATTGTCTGTTCAGAGCACTTCTCGGATTGAAGGAGTCTGATCTGGACCGTATCATCTATATCCGAAATCAGGGACATACCGTAATGGAAGCTATTAACCGCCAACTGGCGCACTATCCTTATCACGTTGGACAGATTGTGGTACTGGGAAAGATGCAGGTCGGATCCAACTGGAAGAGTCTGTCCATACCTAAAGGAAAATCTCAAACTTATAATCAGGAAAAGTTTGCTCAGGAACCTCATCGAGAACATTTTACGGATGAAGTGCTAAAGCCGGGATCCAAAATGCCGTAAATATGGCCTGATTGTTGGGCTTCTGATGTGGAACATTTTTTAAGACAAAGAGATGAAAAAAACTATTATATATGCGTCAGCACTGGTTTTTATATTAGGGACATTAGGCTCTTGTGCTACGCATCATAGTCAGGGTCGAGGAAATGGAGGAATGCCTCCGGGGCAGGCAAAAAAAGTCTACGGAAAAAAATCTGCAAAAGAATTTGCTCCCGGCCAACAAAAAAAGAACCGCCGGTAACGTCAATATATAATAGGATTAGAAGCTGTTCAGCGCTATATCTGAGCATCAATACTGTATACTGAATGTCGGAGTTTGTAAGAATAATCGGTTGTGTAAGTAGGTGAATATCAGATAGAGTCGACAATTTGGAAGCGGGTGAGCCATTGTTTAAGGATCGCCGCTACTTCATATTTCTCTTCATTCACGTACGCAAACATAAGTTCTTCAATATTGTTAACCATTAAAGAATATTCAGGAAAATATCCGTCCAGATCACGGTAGTCGGATATTATGTCCAGTAAAAAATTGTGGATATCATATTCCAGATATTTGCGATGGTGATTGTCGGATTCCTGTATCCATACTTGTTCCTTTTGAAAACCGGATTCTATATGATGAAGACAGGCATCTTCATATCGCTCCCGTAAGACACTTAATTCATTACGCAATTGTTCTTTCGTTGATTTTAAAGCGTCATAGACACTACTCAAACGTTCCTGAATCTCTGTTTCTTTTGATATAATAGACATGACCCTTGAAGTATTTAAGTGTTATTCAATATGTAGTTTATAGTTATGTTATTAATAGCTAACACATTGTATTATTTTTTGTTTGCTTTTTTTTGATTTTTTAATCTTGCTGCTTTAATGTGGGGATCATAGATAGGCACGATTTGCTTGAGGAAGCAGGAATGTTAAAAGTACGTTAAAGGTCGGTAGAATTTTGGCAAAGGTCAGGATCATCCTTACCTTTACAGCTCATAATTTAGGTTAATAATTGGTTAGTTAAGGTCTTCAATCTCCCCGATTGAAGACCTTTTTTATTTTAGCTCTTAGTATTGCAGTTCTTTTGTTAGCCCATCCTAATCAGATGGTAGATTCCTGTAATTCTATAGTTGGTACAATTCGATGGGCAAACCATCCGGATCGGCAAAAAACACAAACTCTTTGTTTGTCAGCTCGTCAGTCCTGATCTGTTCATGAGGTATGCCGGCCTTATCTAGTTTGGCAACCTCTTCCTTAATATTCTGTACTAAAAAAGACAGATGACGCAATCCGCAGGCCTCCGGATGGGATAGACGAGACGGAGGAGTAGGAAAGGAGAAAAGTTCCAGGATGTAATCCGTACCAATAGCCAGATCCAATTTGTAGGAATCCCGTTCTTTTCGGTATGTTTCCTGAATAATATGCAGACCCAGTATTTCCGTATAAAATTTTTTGGATACCGGATAATCGCTGCATATTACAGCGACATGATGTATTCTCAGCAGTGACAGATGCATATATTCAGATTAAGGTTCGTCACAGTCTAGTGTATCGACTTTGATGAACAATTTGTGATAGTTTTCGCTAAATCTGGCGTCATATGTAGGACGAGGAATAAAATGATTGACACAATTCCACCAGCCATAAATAATAACTTCATTAAACGCGGCTTCATACTTTTGGCTGCTTTGAATGTTACTAAGATATTTGTCGTACAGGCGCTGAGGATTGCCGTTATTTTTCATCTGATACTTTGTCAATACTTCATAAGCTTTCAGCAAGGCTTCGCCTCCTTCTACCAGAGGTTTGGTATAGTTGATGGCACAGGTGTCTGGCGCCTTATATTCCAACAAAGCTTTGGGGTCTTTCAACGCTTTTACCAAAGCTGATTTGGCTAGATATTCCTGATCCAGAGACAAAATCAGAGAATCCCGGAAGGATGTGAATACAGGATTTTTGACAAGCTGAAAACCTTTTAGTTTGGCTTTTTTAGTTTGATATTCATTTTTTAGTTCGGTTAATACCTGCTCGGTTGGTTTGCTTCGATGTCTGTAATCAGCAGCAGAAAGTAACCAGCTTTCTCCATAATAAAGGTTGTACGTATCTTTGAGTTGTTGCTCTGTATACTTTTTGCTGTCATACGTTCCTTCGTATTCACAGAGCTCATCTATGAATTTAAATTTTTTATGCTGCGCAAATGAAATACTCATGGCTGCGCACATAAAGAGGGACAAAAATAGTTTGAATTTCATAGTAATAAATTTTTCAATCTTTTTAAAGCTAATCAATTTTGGTATTTTCACGCAAAAAAAAGTATGATTGGAAAAGAAAAAGATCTGAACGGGTATAGATTAGAGATCTGTGCCAATTCAATTACCTCTGCTGTTGCAGCGGAAGAAGGTGGTGCAAGCCGGGTTGAATTATGCCAGAATCTTGAAAATGGCGGAACCACGCCGTCTTACGGACAGATCCGAATCACACGTGAAAGACTTTCCATAGGCATTCATGTGCTAATCCGGCCCCGGGGCGGGGATTTTCTGTATTCAGATGATGAATTTAATGAAATATTAGCGGATGTGAAGTATTGCAAAGAGGTTAAATGTGATGGAGTAGTTGTGGGTATTCTGGACAAGGATGGAAATGTAGACATGTCACGTATGCAACAGATAATAGATGTTGCGCGACCCTTAAAAGTGGTGTTTCACCGCGCATTTGACAAGTGCAGAGATCCCTATAGCAGTCTGGAAGATATTATTTCGCTCGGCTGTGACCGCATTCTGACCTCTGGACAAGCTAATACAGCATGGGATGGTAAGGAGTTGTTACGTGAATTGATTGATAAGGCTGAAGGACGAATAGAGATTATGCCGGGTGGCGGAGTTAATGAAGAAAATATAGCCGGATTGCTGTCTTATACAAAGGCTGTTTCCGCACATAGTTCTGCCAAAGAAGATAAGGCAAGTGGTATGCTCTATAAGAATGATAAAGTAATTGGAATGGACGAGGGGACGGTATTGTCTTCTATGAAAAAAGTCCACCTAATGGCAGACATCTTAAAAAAACCTTTAAAGTTGCGATAAGCAACTTTAAAGGAAAAAATAAAAAAATCTTTAGTTATTTCGCTTTTGAAGCTAACTGATCTAAGATAGCGTTGTTTTTAGTGATCTGACTATCTTTAGGCATCTGTGATTTAGAACCTAATTCGATATTACGACCTAATTTCAAGAACTGTACTTCAACACGTGATACAGTTTTGTTTCTTCTATCTTTTCTTTTTAAACGTGTAACTCCCATTTTGTTAAATCTTTTTTCTGTCAATAAAACGAGGTCGGAAGCGGATTCGAACCGCTGTGGGAGGTTTTGCAGACCTCTGCCTAGCCACTCGGCCATCCGACCATATTAATTACTTATCCCCCTGAAGGGAATGCAAAATTAAAATTATTATTTGATATAAAAAAGGGATTGGACAAACAAATTTTTAAAATGTGTGACAGAGCAGAATATAGCAGATTTAAAAAGGGCTTATAAAGAGCCGGAGCTTAAGGTCAGAAAATTTAACATTATTTGAATGTACTTGTTTTCAGGTAATTATGTCAATTGTTTTATTTGGTTTTCTTTTTGGTCTCAAACTTGCTGTATGACTACTGTCTATAAAGGGACATTAAAAAATTAAAGAAAATTGTTATGAAAAAGATTTTACTTTCATTAGGAGCAGCATTTCTTTTAGCTGCAGGAGCTCAGGCTCAGGTAAGTTATGGTATTAAAGCAGGACTAAACTTGCCGAAAATGACAGTTTCAAGTGGTAATGCTTCAGCATCTACAAGTACTTCCACTAATTTCTATCTGACAGGATATGCGGATCTTCCTGTAGCACCTAGTTTCTCTATTCAACCGGGACTATCATTACAAGGTAAAGGTGGCAAAACTAAATTCACAGATAATATTGAATCTAAAACAGATTTGATGTATCTGGAAGTTCCGGTTAATGCAGTGTACTATATTCCCGCTGGAGCAGGTAATGTATTTTTAGGTGCAGGTCCATATGTAGGTTACGGTATTTCTGGTAAAACTAAGACTGGTGACGTTAAGACCGATGTAGAGTGGGGAGATGACGGAATTAAAAGATTTGATTTTGGTATCAACACAATGTTAGGCTACAAATTATCAAATGGTTTCTTAATCAATGCTGGTTATGGTTTCGGATTAACTGATATCTCAGGAGCAAGTAATGGTTCAGTAAAAAATAATGTACTATCATTTGGAGTTGGTTTCCAATTCTAAGCTGTTAGTTATCGAATAGTATATAGAGGTTGTCTGTCAGACAACCTCTTTTTTGTGCCATTATCCCAAAAACATTATTAACTTAGGTTTGTTATCCAAAAAATCTGATCGTATGCGAAAATTTATATCCTTACCTTTTTATATAAAATTGGCCTGTATCCTTATTAGCATTGTTATTCTCGGATATCTGGCCAAAATAGGAGATACTATTATTGTACCGCTTATATTGGGCATTCTGTTTGCTATGCTGCTGACACCAATAAGTACGCTGTTGGAAAGGAAGCTTCGTTTTCCGCGCACGCTTGCAGGTATTGTATGTATCGTCTTGTTTTTCGGCGGATTGGCAACAGGGCTGTATCTGCTGGCCTCTCAGTTGTCTATGCTGCAGGAAGACTGGCCAGCATTCAAACATCAGATTCTTGACGGAGTAGAGGTAGTGCAGGATTGGGTAAATCATCAGTTCGGAATTCAGTATAATGAACAAATGAATCTTCTGAATAAGACGGCATCTAAATCGGTGGATTCCGGAACATTGATCTTAGGTACTGCACTGATGTCACTTTCATCTATAGCTATATTTCTGGTTTTCACATTTTTGTACACCTTCTTTATTCTTATCTACAGAGGGCATATTGTTCGGTTCCTTCTGTATCTAAATGCTAAAGAAGATCATCCTATCGTATTGGAGATCGTTGCTGAAGTCCAGTATGTGGTCAAAAGATACCTGATAGGGTTATTGCTGCAGATGTTGATTGTCACGACCCTGGTGTATATTGCTTTGGCTATTATTGGTGTCAAATACAGTTTATTACTGGCTATTATTACCGGCGTATTTAATGTGTTACCGTATATAGGTATTTTCTCTTCGATGTTTATTGTAGCCTTGATTACCTTCGCCACATCTACCTTCTCGCATGTGCTGTTTGTGTTTGTAGCTATGAGCATTATCCATATGATAGATAGCAATGTCATTGTACCGAAAGTCGTGGGATCTAAAGTGAAAATAAATTCACTTTTTGCGATGATGGCAATTGTCTGTGGAGAGCTGATCTGGGGTATTTCAGGTATGTTTCTGGCGATTCCGCTTCTTGCAATTGTAAAAATTGTTATGGACAGGGTGGATGAATTAAAGCCATGGGGATTTTTATTAGGCGAAGAAAAGATTGAGAAATAAGCTGAGTATGAGTAGTTTATAAGATTAACCGAATTGCAGTTAGTTTTTCTGTAGTATATAATACTTATTTTCAGGATTAATTAATGACAGTAAAATGTTTTGTTTTTGTGTTTTGAAGCACTACCTTTGCGCCATCATAAAACAAAAATTCATACAGATATGAAGAAAATTTTACTTACAATCGCTGCAGTTGCAGGCTTAACATTCGCTTCTCAAGCACAGGAATTCGGTTTCAAAAAAACTGATTTTATCGTTGAAGGTTACTTCCAGTCTTCTAACAAAAACGACAAATCAAAAGAAGAGAAAGTTTCTAACTTCAATTTCAACCCAAAATTCGGTTACTTCGTAACAGATAAAATCGCTGTAGGTCTTGAGTTAGGTGTTGGTAACACTAAATCTACAAAAACTACAAACGATGTAGAAAGCTACACTAAGAACAATGTTTTCGGTATTGGTGCTTTCGGTCGTTACTACTTCCTGGAAGTAGGTTCACGTTTCAAAACTTACGCTGAATTAGGTGCTGGTTACAGCCAGATCGGTGGTGAATTTAACAACGGTACAACTACAGATAAATTTGACAAAACTAAAGGTTTTGGAATCAATGCTGGTGTAGGTGCTAACTACTTCCTGACAAACAGTATCGCTGTTAGTTTTGCTTTTGCTGACGTCGTATCATTCAACTCATCTAAAGTTGATGTTGATGGTGCTAAATCTACTACTAACTTCAATACAAATATCAACGTGTTTGATAACTTCTTCAACACAGCTAAATTTGGTTTGACTTACAAATTCTAATTTAACTATTCGTCTCGTACGAATGCTTAATATAAGCGTAGATGAAATTTTCATCTACGCTTTTTTTGTTATAGAAGAAAAATGTTATATTGTGCGATTAATTAATTATATTCTATATGAAAAAACTATTACTTACGGTTCTTGCAATCGCAGGTTTTTCTTTTATGGCTCAGGCACAGGAATTCGGATACAAAAAGGCCGATTTTATTGTGGAAGGATTTTTTCAATCTTCCAATAAAAATGATAAAACCGCAGACAGTAAAAAGTCTAACCTTCTGTTCAATCCAAAATTCGGATACTTTGTAACCGATAAAATCGCAGTAGGTGCAGGGTTAGGTTTCAGTAACAAAAAAGAGGTTATACAATTATCACTAGGTAAAGCTGAAGCAAAAATAAATGTTTTCAGTGCTGCTGTATTTGGACGATATTACTTTCTGGAAATCGGCACACGTTTCAAGACATACGCAGAATTAACAGGTAGTTATGGCAGTATCAGTACAGAAAGAATATTCAATTCTAATACGACTAAAGAGCCTAAGGCGAATCGTTTTACTGTTGATGCCGGAATTGGTGCCAACTACTTTTTGACACAGCATATTGCCGCTGGTTTTGTGTTTTCAAATGTCGCTTCTTTTGCTACAGTCAAACAAGATACAGAAGGAGCAAAGGCATATACAGAGTTTAATACCAATATAAATGTATTTGATAATTTTTTCAATACAGCTCAATTTGGGTTGACGTATAAATTTTAAATCAATATAGCACATCTTATCATAATGCACGAAGATATCTTCTTTACTGATTTTTTATGGAGTATTGAAGTATATGTAAATTTTGATTCTCTTATTGAGTAAAGTTATTATCTACTGTTTTTTTTAATAGTAGATCACTAATTGCTGTTTAAAATATATATTTGAGGTTTATTTACCATAAACCATTCAATGAAAAAATCATTATTAACGGTTGCTGCTGCAATTCTACTTTCAGCAGGCCTACAGGCACAGACCAGTTATGGCATTAAGGCTGGGCTTAACTTTTCTAAATTACGTGTTTCTGCTGGCGATATATCAGCTACTTCTGATGCTTCGACTAATTTTTATGTAATGGGATATGTAGATGCTCCCATATCACCTGTTTTCAGTTTTCAACCCGGATTATCTTTGCAGGGTAAAGGAGGTAAGACAACTCAGTCTTACGGAACAAGGCAGACCGGTAGCATTAATGTGATGTATCTGGAAGTGCCTTTAAATTTTGTGTATTATATTCCAGCAGGTCCGGGTAAAGTATTCCTTGGAGCTGGTCCCTATGCAGGCATAGGGCTTAGAAGCAAAGGGAAAGTAGATAAACTCTCCGTAAATATTGGTTTTGATGATGATGGCTTCAACAGATTTGATGCAGGAGCTAATTTTCTTGCAGGCTATAAACTGGCTAACGGATTTATGCTAAATGGAGGATATAGTTTTGGTTTAACAAATCTTGCAAAGGATTCAGATGATGCATCGCTGAAAAACCGTGTAATCTCTGTAGGAATAGGCTATCAGTTTTAGTACTTTTTGTTATACAGACATCAATAAAAAAGGCTTCTAATCAAAAATTAGAAGCCTTTCTTGTTTTTTCAGTGACTGAAATCTATCACACTTTGATTTCTACTTCAACACCTGAAGGTAATTCAAGTTTCATCAGAGCGTCAACAGTTTTAGAGTTAGATGAATAGATATCTAACAATCTTTTGTAAGCACACAATTGGAATTGCTCACGTGCTTTTTTGTTAACGTGTGGTGAACGTAATACCGTATAGATTTTTTTCTCAGTAGGCAATGGAATAGGTCCACTAACAACTGCACCTGTAGGTTTTACAGTTTTTACGATTTTCTCAGCTGATTTGTCAACTAAATTGTAATCGTAAGATTTCAATTTGATTCTGATTCTTTGGCTCATTTTATATTTGTTTAAAATGACCTCCTATTAGAGCGATTAGCAATAGGAGGTCGGTTTATTTTTAGTAAGGATTATTCTACTGATCCTTTAACTCTACCTTTTGATTTAGCGATAACCTCTTCAGCAACGTTACGTGGTGCTTCAGAATAGTGATCGAATTCCATTGTAGAAGTCGCACGGCCTGAAGTGATAGTACGTAACTGTGTTACATAACCAAACATCTCAGAAAGTGGAACTAATGCTTTGATAACCTGTGCTCCGTTACGTGAGTCCAAACCTTGCATTTGACCACGACGACGGTTCAAGTCACCCATTACATCACCCATGTTTTCTTCTGGTGTAAGGACCTCCACTTTCATGATAGGCTCCATCAATACAGGAGAACATTTAGGTAATGCTTCACGGTAAGCCATACGTGCTGCCAATTCGAATGATAATGAATCTGAATCGACTGCGTGGAATGAACCGTCGATCAAACGAACTTTCATTCCGGATAATGGATAACCCGCTAATACACCATTGTTCAATGAGCTTTCGAAACCTTTTTGAACAGAAGGAATGTATTCTTTAGGGATAGAACCACCGACAATCTCGTTTACGAATTGAAGTGCAGATTTTGTAGTGTCATAATCCTCATCAATAGGAGAGATAACAACTTTGATATCCGCAAACTTACCACGACCACCTGATTGTTTTTTGTATACTTCACGGTGCTCAGTAGTACCGTTGATAGACTCTTTGTATGCTACCTGAGGTGCACCTTGGTTTACCTCTACTTTGAATTCACGTTTCAGACGATCGATAAGGATCTCTAAGTGAAGCTCACCCATACCGGAGATAACTGTCTGACCAGTTTCTTCATCAGATTTTACTACGAATGTAGGATCCTCTTCTGCCAGTTTACCAAGACCAATACCTAATTTGTCAACGTCAGCCTGAGTTTTAGGCTCAATCGCCAAACCGATAACCGGCTCAGGGAAAGTCATAGACTCTAATACGATAGGTGCTTTTTCATCACAAAGCGTATCACCAGTTTTGATGTCTTTGAAACCAACTACCGCACCGATATCACCAGCCTCAATAAATGGAATAGGGTTTTGTTTGTTTGCGTGCATCTGGAAGATACGGGAGATACGCTCTTTGTTTCCTGAACGAGTGTTCAATACATAAGAACCTGCATCTAACTTACCTGAGTATGCACGGATAAAACATAGACGACCTACAAACGGGTCAGTCGCAATTTTGAAACCTAAAGCTGCGAATGGCTCGTTTACAGATGGTTTACGCTCAATTTCTTCACCAGTATCCGGATTAGTACCTTTTACAGCCTCTACATCAAGAGGAGAAGGCAATAATTCCATTACCAGATCCAGCATAGTCTGAACACCTTTGTTTTTGAAAGATGAACCACATACCATAGGAACGATAGCGTTATCTAATACAGCTTTACGTAAAGCATCTAAGATTTCACGCTCAGTCAGTGAATTAGGATCATCAAAGAATTTCTCCATTAATGACTCGTCATATCCTGCTACTGCTTCCAGTAATTTTTCACGGTATTCTGCTACTTCTTCAACCATATCATCAGGAATAGGCACTTCTGTAAAGGTCATACCTTTGTCATGCTCATTCCATACGATACCACGGTTGTTGATTAAGTCAACTACACCTGTGAACGTATCTTCTGCTCCGATAGGCAATTGTAACGCTACAGCGTCAGAACCTAACATTTGCTTAACTTGTTTTACAACTTTCAGGAAGTCAGCTCCGGAACGGTCCATTTTGTTAACGAATCCGATACGAGGCACTTTGTAGTTATCTGCTAATCTCCAGTTTGTCTCAGACTGAGGCTCAACACCATCAACTGCAGAAAATAAGAATACTAATCCATCCAATACACGTAAAGAACGGTTTACTTCAACCGTGAAATCCACGTGTCCTGGTGTATCGATAACGTTTACCTGATATTTTTGGTCGCGGTAGTTCCAGAATACTGTTGTAGCAGCAGAAGTGATCGTGATACCACGCTCAGCCTCTTGCTCCATCCAGTCCATCGTAGATGCACCTTCGTGTACCTCTCCAATTTTGTGGTTAACTCCAGAGTAGTAAAGAATACGCTCTGTAGTTGTAGTTTTACCAGCATCGATGTGAGCAGCGATACCGATATTTCTAGTGAATTTTAAGTCTCTTGCCATATAAGTTTTGTATGCGCTTAGTTCGCTATGAACTTTTTGTTTTGCTTTTAAATAAGTACACCGACTCTAAATACAGCGTAAGCTATACTGTGGAATCGGTGTATCCATATTTTTTTGAATTCTTCAAAATTAAAATCTGAAGTGTGAGAACGCTTTGTTGGCTTCTGCCATTTTGTGCGTATCCTCTTTTTTCTTAACAGCAGCACCTTCACCTTTAGAAGCTGAAATGATTTCTCCTGCTAATTTTTCGAACATCGTCTTTTCACCACGTCTGCGTGAGTACGAAATTAACCATTTCATACCTAAAGCAATTTTACGCTCCGGACGTACTTCCATAGGAACCTGGAAGTTAGCACCACCTACACGACGAGATTTAACCTCTACGGCTGGCATAACGTTGTTTAAAGCTTTTTTCCAAGTCTCTAAACCACTTTCGCTAGTTTTTTGTTCTACTAATTCTACTGCTTTGTAAAAGATGTCATAGGCGATAGATTTTTTACCGTCATACATCATGTTGTTTACAAAACGTGTTACCTGAACGTCATTAAACTTTGGATCAGGTAGAATGATTCTCTTTTTTGGTTTTGATTTTCTCATTTCTCTTTCCTCCGTTTAATTATTTCTTTTTACCTTTTGCAGGAGCTGCAGCTGCTTGTCCTGGTTTAGGGCGTTTAGTTCCGTATTTAGAACGACGTTGGTTACGACCTGCTACACCTGAAGTGTCTAATGCACCACGGATAATGTGGTAACGTACACCTGGTAAATCTTTTACACGACCACCACGGATCAATACGATCGAGTGCTCTTGTAAGTTGTGACCTTCTCCGGGGATGTAAGCGTTGACCTCTTTACCGTTTGTTAAACGTACACGAGCTACTTTACGCATTGCTGAGTTTGGTTTTTTAGGGGTAGTAGTGTATACACGTGTACACACACCTCTTCGCTGTGGACAGCTGTCCAACGCTGGAGACTTACTCTTGTCTACCAGAGCTACTCTACCTTTTCTAACTAATTGTTGAATAGTAGGCATTTACCTGTTTTTGATTATAAAATTTATTAAAAATAATTTTTTAAAGTCCGCAAAGATAGCGATTCTGTTTTGAATATTAAATAGTTAGCCAATAAAATTTAATTGTTTTTTTTGATGTGTTGTTTTTAGTACATACCTGAAGATGTTGTTTTTCAGTACCTGAAAATCATGTACCTGTTTACGGGTAATTTTCATTTTTATGGGTTTGCAATGCGGTTTTGATCTTCTTTTGGCCATAGATTTGCAAGGCTGAGCATGAAAAACTAAAATTTATTTACAAAAAAACAATTGATATTATGAAAATGAAAGCGATGTATTTAATGGTAGTGGCCTTAGTAATGGTTGCATTTGTGGGTTGTTCTGATAAAGACGATCCTACGCCAAGCGGAGGTAGTATAGATGCTGTATTAGGAAACTACAAAGGTACGATCAAAATTATCGGTGGCGCAGAAGTATTTGATCAAACATTAGTCATTACAAAAGTGAATGATAAAAAGGTTAAAGTAACAGCACAGAATACTTCCCTGAATCTGCCTGTAAGAGAACTTGAAGTAATAAATAATATGAATATCTCTATTCAGGCTGTTGCTACAGAACCTCAGGGATCTCTTATTTATACTTTCGAGAATAAAGGATTGATGTTTTTAGCAGAAAGAACTTCTGAAGGACAATTGGAATATTCATTTAACGGAACTAAGCAATAATTCAATAAAGAAATTCAATAAATTAAAGGAGGATATGGAAATATCCTCCTTTTTTGTTTTACCTACTTGTAAGGTAATCAAAAAGTTGCAGAGGGCTCTCTGTTAAATTCCGTATGTTAGGGCTATCAATTAAGAAAACTTATCCATGAAAAAAGCTGCCTTTATTTGTTTCGGTTTGCTGTTATTGTCTCATATGGGGGTAATGGCACAGAGTAACCCATTGTATACAGATGCTCATTATTCCAGGGCTGCCGGTAAAGACTGGCTGATCAATGCGGAAGAATATAAAGCTGAGATATACGAAACAAAGGATCGGGCTGATGTGATACTGGATAATGGTCTTGTTCGTCGCTCATTTCGGTTGGCTCCGGATCTGGTGTGCTATGATTACAGTAATCTGCGTACCGGTCAGCAACTGATCCGGGCCGTGGAGCCGGAAGCATGGGTTAATATTAATGGTGCAGATTATGCTGTGGGAGGGCTGGATGGCCAGAAAGAGAAAGCATATTTACTGGCCGAATGGCTTCCGTCATTTAAAAAGAAGCAAAACGGGTTTTATTATGCGTCACATGAGATTGTTCCCCTGAGCACTCCTATAAAAGCGAATCGTGTCTTTTGGAGTAGCAATAGCAGCAATCCAAAGGGAAAGGCTGTTATATTTCGTTATCAGCATCCAAATTTAAAAGGAATCACAGTTCAGGTACATTATGAGATCTATGATAAACTTCCTGTGATCCGTAAGTGGGTTAGCATAATAAATCAATCTGGAAAATCTTTGACAGTGAACAGAGTCGTTCACGAAGTGCTGAGTCTGGTCGAGGAAGAATCTGCAGTGGTAGGGGAGACCAATCAGATGCTAAAGCAAAGCGGTATATATTTTGAAACCAATTATGCATACAATAATGCTATGCAATACCGTCTTTCGGACCAGACAACACATTGGGAGGCAGATTCAACCTATACTTCTCAGGTCAATTATGATCTGAAGACCCCGGTTAGGGTTAAGATCTACCCTGCTAAAGTTTCTGATATAGCTGTAGCAGATGGTAATGAGTTTGAGTCGGTCAAGACATATGAGCTGTTACATGATAGCTATGACCGGGAGCGAAGAGGGCTTGCTGTTCGGCGCATGTACCGCCTGTTGTCTCCATGGGTGACTGCAAATCCGATCTTTATGCATTTAGTAAGTAAAAATGATGATGATGTGCGGGCAGCGGTTGATCAGGCTGCAGCAGTAGGTTATGAAGCAGTGATATTGAGTTTTGGAAGTCATCTTAATATGGAAGATAATTCTGCTGCTAATCATGCTAAATGGAAAAAACTGGCGACATATGCCAAAAGTAAAGGGGTAAGGATTGGAGGATATACGCTGTTCAGTTCCCGTAAGATCTCTGGAGAAACTGATGTTATAGATCCGAAGACAGGGAAGCCCGGAGGCGCATTTTTTGGAAATGCACCATGTATGGCCAGTGAATGGGGATTGAAATATGCCGAAGCCATTGTTGATTTTTTTAAAAAAACAGGATTTGATATTCTGGAAATGGATGGTCCGTATCCCGGAGATGTATGTGCTTCACATAATCATCCCGGACATAAGGGGCTTGAAGATTCGCAATGGGCGCAAATGAATATTCAAAAAAAGATCTTCCATGAGCTGAATGCAATGGATGTGTATATAAATGCGCCGGATTGGTATTTTCTGGATGGTACGAATAAGATCGGACTGGGATACAGAGAAGTGAATTTTGCATTATCGCGCACACAGCAGAAAATATTGAACCGTCAGAATATATATGATGGTACCTGGGAGCGAACGCCGTCTATGAGCTGGGGCTTTGTTCCGCTGACAGCGTATCACGGCGGTGGTGCAGATGCTGTTATCGAGCCTTTGGATGAGCATCTTGAAGACTATAAGCAACTGATGGTGCAGTACTATGCGGCCGGGGTGCAAGCCTGTTATCGCGGTCCGAGACTTTATGATACGGAAAGAACGAAACAGATGGTCACAGAGGTCGTGGATTGGTATAAAAAGTACCGTCATATCCTTAATGCGGATGTGGTGCACCTGAGAAGGCCTGACGGAAGAGATTGGGATGGTATTCTGCATGTGGATCCGCAAGGGAAAGAAAAAGGACTGGCGGTATTATACAATCCGACTAAAAGTACGATGACCCGTACATTACGCTTGCCGGTTTATTATACCGGATTGAATAAAACTGTTAGTTTGAGTGAACTGGAGGGTAAAACTGAACAACTGAAAGTAGACGGGCAAGGTATGGTCACCTGTACAGTAACTATTCCTGCTGAGAGCTATACCTGGTTGCTGATGCGTTAAGTTATGCAAACTCTGATCTGCTAGCCGGCAGATCAGAGTGGATATTATAGGCTTTCGGAGTAAGCCTTTTTCTGATATGCGTATTCAGAATTTTAGCCAAGCAAGGTGAAGTCAATCTGTCTTTTGTCCAGATCAACCTTTTTTACCTTGATCTGTACCTCATCCCCCAGTTGGTATTTCTTTTTCTTGCGCTGACCGATTATGGCGTAATTCTTCTCGTCAAGTACATAAAAATCATCTGTAATATCACGGAGCCGTACCATGCCTTCACATTTATTAGATTCAATCTCTACATACATACCCCATTCAGTGACACCTGATACAATACCAGTATATTCTGTTCCGATCTGATCCTGCAGGAATTCTGCCTGTTTGTATTTAATCGATGCACGTTCCGCTTCAGCTGCTTTCTTTTCCATTTGTGAAGAATGCTCACTCATCTTCTCATAATGTTCTGCATTTACTTTTTGACCTCCATCCAGATAAAACTGCAGCAGTCTGTGAACCATTACATCGGGGTAACGGCGGATAGGGGATGTAAAATGGGTGTAATAATCAAAAGCAAGACCGTAGTGGCTAGTGTTTTTTGTAGTGTATACGGCTTTGGCCATAGAGCGCACTGCCAGAGAAGTCAGCAGGTTTTGTTCTTTGCTGCCTTCTATTTTGGTCATTAGAGCATTCAGTGATTTGGCTGTTTCTTTATCTGATCGTATAGTCAGCTTATGTCCGAAACGCGATGCAAACTGAGAAAAGGTTGTTAAGGTTTCCGGATTCGGAAGGTCGTGGAAGCGGTATACAAATGTCAGCTTGTTTTTACCTTTTCCCTGCTTGCCGATGTATTCAGCTACTTTGCGGTTTGCCAGTAGCATAAAGTCTTCGATCAGCTTATGTGCATCTTTTCTGACTTTTGTATATACTCCTGTAGGTTTTCCGTTTTCATCCAGTGTGAATTTGACTTCTTCGCTTTCAAAGCTGATGGCCCCGTTTTTAAATTTTTTCTCACGAAGGATATAAGCGAGTTCGTTTAGTTTGAGTATTTCAGTTGCAAAATCACCTGTTTTGTTTTCGATGACTTCCTGTGCTTCTTCATAGGAGAACCTGCGGTCTGAATGGATGACTGTTCTTCCAAACCACTGGTCATGTATATTCGCCTTGTCATCGAGCTCAAAGACGGCGGAGAAGCAAAGCCTGTCTTCGTTTGGACGGAGTGAACAGAGGTCATTGGAAAGTCGCTCAGGAAGCATTGGTATTACCCGGTCTACCAGGTATACGGATGTTGCGCGCTCGAATGCTTCTTTGTCAAGAGCGGTGTCCGGTTTTACAAAATGAGATACATCTGCGATGTGTACACCAATCTCGTAATTGCCATTCGGTAATTGCTGAAAAGAGATTGCGTCATCAAAATCTTTGGCATCTGCCGGGTCGATTGTAAAGGTCGGAATCGTTCGGAAATCACGACGCTTTTGGATCTCTGTATTGTCAATGACAGCGGAGAAACTATTGGCTTCTTTTTCGACTTCCGGAGGGAAGGAAAGTGGAAATCCGTAGTCTGCCAATATGGCATTCATCTCCGTGTTATTCTCTCCTTTTTTTCCTAATACATCTTTTACCCGACCCACCGGATTCTTACTTCCCTTAGGCCATTCGGTGATCGATACCACTACCTTTTCGCCGTCCTTCGCACCGTTGAGATTGTCCAGCGGAATGAAAATGTCGTGAAGCATTTTTCGGTCATCGGCAATGAAGAATGCAAAGCTTTTGGAAAGGTTGATTATACCGGTGAAATCCGTCTTTGCTCTTTGCAAAATCTCTACGACTTCACCTTCCTTTTTACGGCCTTTGCGTTTCTCATATGTGTGCACTTTGACGATGTCTCCATGCAGAGCCTGACGCAATTTTCGGGGTGCGATAAAGATATCATTTTCCAGTTCGTCCTCGGGTATTACATAGGCCGATCCATCGGCAGTCATATCTACTTTTCCGGTGACATATACCTTGATCTGGCGAAGCTGGAACTTGCCTCTTTCACTTTCGATAAACGGACTGTTCTTAGGGTCTATGGTGAGGACTTCAGCTATCGCTGCTTTGCTGTCCGAGTCTGATACATTAAGTTTCGCTGCGACCTGTTTGTAGTTAAGAGGTTTGTTGCCGGATTTTTCAAAAATGTCAACGATCATCTGTGTTAACACTTCTTTATAAGGATTCTCTTTTCTTGTTCTCATGTAATAAATTTTACAGTTAAGTCTCCGGATCTTTTCCTCCTGAACGGGGGAGGAGGGAAGTGAGATGGAGAGCTGTTCTTCATGTGAGAATTTACTCACAGTAGGAATTTCTATGTACTTCGAATGTACGGAAAATTTTGTGGAGATGGGGTATGGAGGACTAAGTTTTTATGGAAATATTCTGATATGTATAATGAATTTATTTTAGCGAATATTTTATTCTGATTTACAGGTTTATATGATTTATTTTGCTAAAATTTAAAAGAACGTAATGTGCGTTTACAGTAAATGAACACAATTTTGTTTTAAATTCATCAGATTTGAGGATGTATGCTAAAATATTTAAATAAATATTTTGTTTATTTTAACTTTTATATTTATTTTAAATACAGTACATTATAAAATTTAAATATGCAATTTAGCATATTATAAAGTATTATATTTAGCTTGAAAAAATGAATAGAATAAGGCATGAATAGTTTTGAAAACTATCTTATTAAAAAGAAGAGATGGAGATAAACCGGAGGGATATTATTCTTCTGAAGACTGGCAATTGTCGCAAAGACCTACCGCATTTACCGCTATCGAATGAAGCTTAAAATTTTTGGGAAGATTGATTTTGGGTAGTGAAATTTCTTCCAGACAAAAGATACTGTTGCATACTGTACAGATAAAATGTACGTGCTGATCATGGTGATCATGTGCCGAACATTGGGTAGAGCATATGGCATATGTAGCCGTGCCGTTGAGGTCAAAGATCTTGTGCAGAATTCCTTTTTCTTCAAAGTTTGCCAGTATCCTGTACAACGTTACACGGTCTATTTCAGCGCCGAGAATCTTCTCTAAATCGGGTTGGGATATCGCAGAATTCTTTGCAGATACAATCTCCAGAACACGTAATCTTGGCTGTGTCACTTTCAATTTGTTTGAACGTAACAGGCTTGTGAAATGTGCTTCCTGAGCAGTTTTATTTTCCGGATTTTCAATCGATTTCATATTGCAAATTTACATAAACTTTCAGGTATAAAAAAACCGAAAACATTCACGGTACAGCCCGCTCCTGTTTTCGGTTTTCTTATGACTTTCGTCTTACTTTTTATTTACCTGCAGCTTTAGCATGATCCGCCAGAAACTGTGCAAGACCACTATCTGTCAACGGGTGTTTCAACAATGAAACGATAGCTGATAAAGGGCCTGTCATTACATCTGCACCTATCTTTGCACAACCCAAAATGTGAGCGCTGTGACGTACTGAAGCAGCAAGGATTTGTGTTGTATAACCATAGTTGTCATAGATCAAACGAATGTCTTCGATCAAGGCTAATCCGTCTGTCGAAATGTCATCTAATCTTCCGATAAAAGGAGATACATAAGTCGCTCCGGCTTTAGCAGCCAGTAAAGCCTGACCTGCTGAGAATACCAAAGTACAGTTGGTTTTGATACCTTTTTTACTGAAATATTTGATCGCTTTGATACCGTCTTTGATCATAGGTACCTTCACCACAATCTTGTCATCCAGCGCCGCCAGTATTTCCCCTTCTTTGATCATATTTTCATAATCTGTAGAAATTACTTCAGCACTTACATCACCTTCAACAATGGCGCAGATAGCTTTGTAATGATTGATTACATTCTCCTCGCCACTGATGCCTTCTTTAGCCATCAGACTTGGGTTTGTGGTTACACCGTCTAATACGCCTAAGTCCTGTGCCTCTTTAATCTGATCTAAGTTAGCGGTATCAATAAAAAATTTCATGTGTATTGAATTGATTGTTAATTGTTTGAAAAAATAAATTTTGTGTAAAGATAATTATTCCTCCGCATACTCACTGCATAAATTAAATATTACAGATTTTTCAAACTTTTGCGCTTCTATTCTGTATAGAATGTAACAATGTACGCTTAATGCCACTATTCTGCTAAGATAAGTGGTACTTTTATCCTGAAATTACTTGCATGCAACTTTTTAGATCTTTATCATATCCCAATTTCAGACTTCATGTTACAGGCCAGGCTATCTCTCTTCTGGGCACATGGATGCAGCGTGTTGCCATTAGCTGGCTGGTTTATCGCCTTACCGATTCTGTATTTTATCTGGGGCTGGTCACTTTTATTTCGTTATCACCTTCACTGTTCTTCTCTCCTTTTATAGGCAGTTTTGTAGATAAACACAAGAAATACAGGCTTGTTTTTCTGACTCAGATCGGATTGATGATTCAGGCAGGCCTACTGACTTTGCTGGTGTATATGAAATGGGAGACGGTATTCTGGCTTAGTGTTCTGGGGTTTGTACAAGGAGTTATCAATGCGTATGATGTGCTGGGACGTCAATCATTAATGGTATTGCTGGTAGACAATAAGAAAGATCTTCCTAATGCTATAGCGCTCAATTCATCTGTATTCAATGCCGCCCGCATGGTAGGGCCTGCAATAGGAGGTTTTTTGCTGAGTAAGTATGGCGAATTGGTGTGTTTCGGACTTAATTTTATCAGTTTTATTCCGGTCATCGCTATGTTGATGCTGATGAATGTAAAAGAGTCTGTATCGCTTAATCACAAAGAGAGTACCTGGAGAGGACTTGTAGAAGGGTTTAATTATCTGCGACATTCTCCTCACATTTCTTCTCTTATCGTGCTGCTGGCACTTTCCAGCATGTTTGTTATTCCTTTCACTTCTTTATTGCCTGCCGTAGCGAAAGATATGTTTTCCGGTAACGCAGATACCTTTTCATGGTTTGAGAGTGCTGCAGGGCTCGGAGCAATGCTTGGCGCCTTTAATATGGCAAGGCTTAAGTCGGGGAGTAATCTTCGATATGGTGTCTTGTTTTCAGCACTGGCGATGGGAGTAGGACTGGTCTTTCTTGCCGGATCCAAGATGCTGGCTTTTGCTTTAATCTATATCGCTGTCATTTCCTTTGCGATGATGGTTCAGAATTCCAGTATTAACACCTATATACAAACGCATGCTATACCGGCGTACCGTGCACGGGCTATAAGCTATTATGTAATGGCCTTTCAGGGGATATTTCCTTTAGGGAGTTTACTGGTGGGTGTTATTGCTGAATATTGCGGACTGAGAAATACCTTGTATATAATGGGAGGAGCCGGTGTACTTATTTCAGTAGCTTACTATACTTACCTCCGCTTACATATTCACAGGCGGTTGTTTAAATTCAGCTTTTACGAACGGGGCGATTCCTGAGTCTGACAGTATGTTTGTTATAGTCTATCACAGCGCCGTAGCGGGTTAAAATATCACCTCCTAATACACCGATTACAGGTTCAATACCCATCTGTTCGTAAGCATAATTGATTGAACTTAAATCTAATACGGCTACATCGATCTTTTTAGTTTCCCATTCATTGATTCTTAATTTCGGCAGATGGAGGATAAAGCTTTCCATGGAATTAGTTCCTAATCCTGTAGATAGAATATCTGTACTTTGCAGGTCCTGTTCGGCCAGACCGGAGGAGATAACTGTAGTCTTGTCCAATACGGTTTTGGAAGCACCTGTGTCCAAAACCATATTAAAGGATCTGTCAAATATTTCGACTTCCAGGATAATGTGGTAACCATCTCCCTGAAGATTCAGCAGCGTGAAAGGAATACTAATCATGTATGCTTTAGAAGAGCGCTATATGGGTAATTGAAGAAAAATTATAACGCATTAATCTCTTTCAGCACATTATTCATATTGCGTACGGCTTCGGCACTTGCATTGAATTTTTTAGATTCTTCATCCGAAAGTTCCAGAGGAACAATACGATCCCATCCATTTTTGTTGATAATCACAGGTACACCAAGATTGATGTCTTCCTGTCCGAATTCTCCTTCAAGATACACGGAAGCTGTAAAAAGTTTATTTTGATCCCTGACGATGCTTTCTACTACAGCAGCAGATGCTGCTCCGGGAGCATACCAGGCTGATGTGCCGATCAAAGCTGTCAAGGTAGCACCACCGACCATTGTTTTTTGTACGATATCGTCCTGTTCTTCTTTGGTTAAAAATGTAGATACAGGTATACTGTTCCACGTGGCATGTTGGATCAGCGGGATCATGGTTGTGTCACCGTGACCTCCTATTACTATAGCGTTAAGGTCAGCTGGTGAAGCATTTAGTTTCTCACTTAACTGGTATTTGAAGCGTGCTGAGTCTAATGTTCCGCCCATTCCGATAATACGGTTTTTAGGAAGTCCGCTGGATTTAAGCGCAAGATAGGTCATGGTATCCATAGGATTGGATACAATAACAATGATAATGTCCGGGGAATGTTTTACCAGATTTTCGACAACAGATTTTACAATGTTTGCATTGGTGCCGATAAGTTCTTCACGGGTCATTCCGGGTTTACGTGGTATACCCGAAGTAATAACAGCTACAGTAGATCCTGCAGTCTGCGCATAATCGTTGGTAACACCTTTAATTTTTGCATCAAAACCCAGAAGAGCTGCAGTCTGCGAAATGTCCTGAGCTTTACCTTCTGCAAAACCTTCTTTAATATCCAGAAGTATAATTTCTTCTGCTACACTTCTTCTGACCAGATTGTCTGCTGTTGTTGCACCAACAGCTCCTGCACCTACGACTGTAACTTTCATAAACCTTGAATTTAACTTGTTTTACACTTATTCGGTATATGGTAAATATACTGAATAAATAACGAACTCCTGTAGATTAAAAAAAAATAAAATCCGGAAAAACAGATCCGAAAATTCTGTCTTAAAACGGATATCCGATAGCCAGATTGAATACCAGATTGTTACTT
This sequence comes from Sphingobacterium spiritivorum, assembly GCF_016725325.1. Taxonomy (NCBI): domain Bacteria; kingdom Pseudomonadati; phylum Bacteroidota; class Sphingobacteriia; order Sphingobacteriales; family Sphingobacteriaceae; genus Sphingobacterium; species Sphingobacterium spiritivorum. The sequence goes on along the minus strand of NZ_CP068083.1, from coordinate 443,425 downwards.
CTCCAGGTTTTACTTCCGAAATCTATATCCTTGAATACCCATCTGTCACCTTTTGGCAAATAAGGTACACGCAACGGAATAGCAAAATCCGTACGTAAGATCAGGAAGGTAAAGTCAAAGCGCAGACCTGCACCGGCACCTACTGCCAGTTCACTTATAAAGTCTTTTGAAAATTTACCTCCTGGTTTGTCGGGATCTGCATTTTGTAACCACACGTTACCAGCATCGATAAAAGCCGCCCAATGAACAATACTGGCTAATTTAGCTCTGTACTCTGTGTTCAATTCTAATTTTAGATCACCCGTCTGATCTGCAAAAAAGTTGTTTTGCCCCACATTTTGTGGTGCGGAACTACCCGGACCGATGGCTCTTGCTCTGAATGCTCTCAGACTGTTAGGTCCACCGACGAAATACTGTTTGAGGTAGGGCAGAGAGTTGGAGTTACCGTAGGAATAACTGTATCCGATAGCAATACGCGATGCGATCTGCGACGTTTCAGACAATTTAAAGTAATGTCTGGCATCCGCCTGCAGCTTAATATACTGCGCATAATATGCATTGAAGATCTTGTGACGCTTGCCTTCGGCATAATTGGCTCCCTGAATCAATCCCAGGATATTACCTGATAAATCTACTCCTCCTTTAAAATAGAACGTATTTTGTAACGCTGTATTCATGGTATTGGTATAGGTGTAATTGTAGTTGGGACCGAAAGAAAACTGCGGATCAATAATATGTCTCAAGGAAGGTACAGTATCCATTTGTGCGCGGTAATCGTCAGATACATTACGAGGTTGTACATACACTACTTCCAGTACGCTCAGATCATGCTGTTTTTCATCTGTCTCTTTCCAGGCATATCCATAGTCAAATTTAATGGAATTCAGCTGATAAGCTGCTTTTCTGTTTAGAAATTCAAATCCTGTTTTAAAATATGTTTTAGGAATATACTTACGTGTTCCTGACCACTTAAATGGTGTCAGCAGACGGGGCAAGGAATAAGTCAGTTCAGCTCCATAGCGGTAATAACTGGAATTCAGATTGACACTTCCTCCTGTCTGCGTTTCATAACCTCCGAATACATTGAGCGATAGTTGTTCAGCTCCTCTGAAGGCATTACGCATACTCCATGTGACATTCAGTTCGGAACCGTTGTACACAGATGCCATTTTTCCCAATAGTTCCAGACGAAGTGATTTCTTCGGAAGTGGCGTCAGGTAATAATAAACATCAAGTGTATTTGTAGAGTCTTTAGAATCTACAAAGTTGTTCTTCACAAACTTGAAACTGTTGAGATTGACCAGATGGTTGATCGTCAGATTGTGATTGTGACGGTTGTAAGTGTCTCCGCGTTTAAAAAAAATGTGATTCGCGATAACTGGTTTACGGAACGTATTTTTTCTGTCGATGATATAGTAATTGTCCCTGAAAAGTTCTGCATTTCTCGGGGTAGATAACTGATACCCTGTGTTAGAAAGTTGGTAATTGGGATAAATATAAATATTGCCTATTTTTTGTGGATGTTTAGCCTGTTCAGGAGTTTCTTTTTTCAATACCACATACATATCTACCTTGTGATTTCCAATGCTGCTGTCTACCTCAACAAGTAAATTTTCGGGATTGAAATAGTAATAACCTTTATTTTTGAGTTCATTATCTATACGGTCACGCTCATTGAGAATAACATCGAGACTGTAATTCTGTCCAACCACTAAAAGCGATCTGTCTTTTGATTCCAGAATATCTTTACCAATCTGTGAGGTACTGTCGATATTAAATTTGACAGATTTGATTCTGTAGATCAGATTTGGGGTCGCTGTATAGGTAACTGTTGCTTCTTTGTTATTAATGGTCGTATCGGATGTTACTTCGGCATTAAAAAAACCTATATTTTCCAGTTTATTCCGCACTAAATTTTCATTATACTCCCGGTTTACATCACTCAGAAAAACAGGTTTTGAACCAAGTCCTTTGATCCATTTGCGTACAATATTATTGGTGACAGAGTCTCCGCCTCCCATATAATATAATCCGCTTTTAATGCGTAAGCCTAATAGTTTTTTATTCGGTTTTGGCATTAGAAGTCCCTCCAAATGCGTTGATAAAAGCTTCTTTTTGTCAACAGGGATCGTATCCGAATTAATGACTACTTCACCTTTATCGTATAATGATTCCCCTTCCGGCAAATGCTTTTTCGTGCTACATGCTGAAGAGAGCATGATGAGGACGGCCATAAATCCCAGCGCCTGCAGTTTACCCTTTTGCATTTTGTCTCCTTTCCTCTTCTTCATTACGAATAGCTGATTTTATAGTATCAATGTTTTTGTGGCTTGTGTCATTTTTGCCGGATTTTTCCAGTGAATCTTTTTTAAGTTTCTCCTGTTCCTGCAATTTTTTCTCCTGACGCTTACGGTATTCCGGGCTGTTCTGCATCAGACTATCGCGTATCACGGCCCTTACGCTATCGCGGTATACGGAATCTTTATCCATACGCTCTACATCAAATCTTCTTCTGAACCCTTTGCTTTCCGTATCGTAATAATTTTGCAATTGCTTGGTATTCATGAATATTTCGCGGAACTTATTGTAGTCCATATTGATGATGAAACCAATTCCCGTTTCAACAAATTGTCCCTGTAATGTTGCCTGATACTGGTTTTTGCGGTATACACGTGCAAAATACCTTCCATCCTGCGAAAGCTGATAATCTAAAGAGATGTCACCGGCAATATTGTTGGCTTGCTCTCCCGGTCTGGAATTACCTTCAACCTCAAAGTTAGAGCCGATTGTAATTTTGAGACGATCATCAAACAGCATTTTGGATACACCGATATTAAGATCCGTACGCGTATTGCCGGAACCGGTCAGATAGTCTTGTGAAGATTCTAAACCGAAATCAAGTTCTACACCTTTTATCAGATCGGAAGCCAGAGCGTTCAACTGTCCACTCAGGAAGGAACTCATGGTGTTACGGGCAGTACCCTCTACACCGCCACCTCCGGACAGACTTTCAAATGGATTAGAGGCCATGAAGCGACCCAGTATAATCAATGAAAAGACTTGTTTATTCAATTCAGACTGATCTTCACGAAGGGCAGTCAAAGCAATATTGACCTTACTGACCACATCCTGTGAAACAATAGCATTTTTCTCGTCCAGATCAATATCAAAGTTGATATTTGGTTTGAATAGTTCTCCTGTCAGCAACAGTTTTACAGCGAATGGAATACGTTGTTTGTATAAGTTGGCACTTTCGGTACCAATTTGATTCTGAACAAGTTCAAGGGTCGGAAATTTGTTTGTATAAAGAGCTGTAATAGCCAGCTGCGCATCGAGTGGGTCTCCGTTCCACGTGATAGTGCTACCTTTTTCAAAACCAAATTCTTTGCTGAGTGGGCCGAAGCTGAAGGAATAATCTCCTTTTTCTACTGTAAATGTACCGGACATAGTGATTTTTTCACTGGCATCAATTCCCATATTCAGTTCTGCCGTTCCCTGTATATTCAGTGCATCTTTAGAGCCTTCGTCCATGATAATCTTGAATTTGGCTTCTTTATCCGTTTGCAGATTCAGGGTAAGGTCTATTCCTGATAAATGTGATGTAGTGGTCATGGAATCCAGCCTTGCAAATACGTTGGCTGCCGAAGTATCACTTTTATTTACAAATACGACCACACCATCCCGCTGCACCATGCCCGGATTATCATTTGGTACGATAAATACGAAGTCGGTTTTATCATTTGCCTTGATATTACCATCCACTACAGGTTTGTGCATGTCTCCTCTGATCCGCAGGTTAGAAGTCACAAATAGTTTACCATAAAACAGATCATTGTCCTCCCGGGTAGAGTTGACAACAGTGAAATCATTCGTATTCAGATTAAGATTAAAATCAAAGTCTGTATAATCTTTTGTCAGGATAGAACCGTTGATTTTGGCTGTATTTCCTCTCTTATCTTTAATATTAAATTCCTTAAATGCCAAACCCTGATCATTGAATGAAATGGTCTGATCGTCCATATAAAAATCAGCATTAAGCATGGTAATGTTAAGCCGTGCATCCTGAAATACAAGATCTCCTTTTATACTCGGATCAGCAGTTGTACCACTGATATTGAGTGTTCCTTCAAGATTTCCTTCTGTATTTTGCAGATAGCCCAGACTGAAAGCCTCAACGGTTTTCATTTTTAACGGTTTAAGATCTAATGTTGCCTGAAATGTAGATTTACCGTCCGGAGGACTGATGTATTCCCCAAGCAGGTGTACATTATTACCATTTTCTGTAATACTCACATCTGCGGCATAGGTGTTCTCTTTTTCATTATTGACTTTAATAGCAATATTTCCGACTGTATCTTTTCCGAAATAGAATTTATCTATGGTCAGATCAGAAACAAAAACGGGTTTGCTTTCCAAACGGGATATGGTAGCACTTCCATTTATTCCTCCACCAAGATTCAGTGCTTCGGATTCCAGCATTTGGGAGAATGTCTCAATTCTGAAATTGTTGAAACTTAAGTTGATGGGTGAATTCAGTGACGAATCCTGAGAAACAATCTTCAGTTCCTGTCCTTTATTACTAAGAATAAAATCCTGAGCACGGATACCTGCTTTACCAAAAGAAAGACTGTTATTCTGATTGATGTTCCACGTTTCGTAGTTAAGCATCAGGCCATTTTCGAGCAAACTCAGGATATAATTATCGTCATTGACTTTCATTTGAGCTCCAAGGTAGTATTGCTCTTTCTCCTGTTTATCTTTTATCCAGAGACCAAAGTCGAGGTTATTCTTTATTACTTTTCCACTCAATACAGTATTAATCAATTCAATATTACTGATAGCAATTTTATTGATCAGCGTAGAATAATACATTGTACTGTCCACTGTGTTGATATCAAGGGAAACATTTTCAATTTTTGTGCCTCCGTAAATGACTTTTGGTGCCACCAGTTTTGCCAGAATAGATTTGGACTGGCTATCGAACGTACCATCCAGTGTAACAGGTTTCAACTCTTCCAGATCAGGGAAGAAGTCACGAATAAATCTGGAATTATTCAGCTGCGCACTGAATTCAAAGTTCTGAGGTGAATATGGTGGTATCTTTGTAGGATTGGCATTTGGCTGATAATATACCCGTAGAATATCCTGCATAGCACTTCCCAGTTCGGTAAGTTTATATTTACCCACCAGGTGAGCTTTCAGGAATTCAGATTGCAGAGTCAGCATATTTCGGCTGGTATCTGCTTTTGCAATCATAGATACACTATCCAGCACAAAACGATCATTATTGTATGCTATAGACGAATTGACAATGTCTATACGGCCATTTAAGAAGTTAAGATCAGCGGTTTCAAAATCAGCAACGATCTTTCCGTGATAACGCAGGTCGTCTGTCATCAGTTTGAGATTTTTGAAATTGATACTGTCGATCATCATCTCCATGTTTACCTTTGGATACTTTCCACGCATATCCGCATTGGCATTCATATGGAGATCCAGATTAGGATCACTACTGCTGATCGTGGCACCTATATCTCCTTGGTTGGCCAATAAATCCAGATCAATATTCTGATAACGGTAGCCCATAGCATCCAGTCTCAGGAGTTTCCCTTTTACATCTGCCTGCATAGTTTTAGGATTCAGACCATGTCCTTTTACATCAGCATCAAAAGCAATTATGCCCAATGTAGAATCCATTTTTAACAGATTTCCGAGGTTGAAATCTTCAATTCGCACTCTGGCATCATAGGAGGTGTCACGTCCAGCCATATTAAGTTTACCGTCGAATGAGGCATTTCCAAGTTCTGTTTTGAGTTTCAGATCTGCATCAAACCCTTTCATTCCTCCTTTAAATGTACCCGTCAATCCGATCGAATTTGGCAATTGTATACTATCCGGGAGCATAGACTTTGCAATCAGTTGTTCCAGATCACGGCGTCCTGTCGTTAATTTTTTCAGACGCAGATCAATGTTCATTTTTTCAGGATCAGGTAATCCTGTGATATGTGCACTGGCAATAATATGCGTCCGGTTGAGTGTTTTGAATTCCAGTGTTGGTATCTGTAAGTCATTCATCCTGCCTTTGACACGTCCGTCTATAAAAAAGGTTTTGGTCATTAGCGGTTTCATAACCTGCATGGTGTCAAGAAAAGGAGCAAAATAGCGGATATCTTTCATGCCTACACGGCTCTTACGGATATTTGCTTCCAATGTCAGTTTCTCTGGCTGTGCGCTGATGATATCCAATGAGGGATAGGAGACCTTAATATAATCTCTTAATAACGTATTGGGTGTTTCGGCATACAGATTTTTGATTATCGCACCGGTATTGGTATACACAAAATCACCGGATAGTTGTTTAATCTCAAATCCGGAATGATCTTTAGCTTTTAGCATGGATAAGGAACCGGACAGAGAGTCTGCAGAATAAAACAGGTCTTTGAGATCTCCGGATAGCCCCTGGATTTTGATATTACCGTAATCGAAACCTTTCATACGGGCTTGATTATCATCCTTAAACAGAAAATTGGTCTTGTTGATGACTATCTCATTTGCAGATACTATCCAGTTATTTGAGGAAGTCGCAGCCGTAGAATCTTTTGTCGCTTTTACTTCAGGTTTTTTATTGATCTTTCCAAACAAGACCTTTGAATCCGAACCATCCAGTTTTATATTATCTAAGGTGACGATTTCCTTATTGAGATCAATTTCATGTATGCTTGCTACAAGGTCATTGATATTAAACCGGGTATCCATTGCGGATGATGAATCACTGTAGCGTACATCAATATTCTTTAGATTGGCGGTTTTGATGCCTACATTGGGTAGGAGAGAGGCTTCTTTCACAGAAGGATCTGTGATCCCGAAATCTTCGGCCTTGGGACGATTGGTGTCGGTCATTGGTGACCATTGATTTACGATGGCTGTCAGTCCGTCAATATTGACAACCGGCATATCAAAAGTCATATTTTTAGTCAGGTCGAAGGTCTTGATACGGGTGTCGAAGTGACCGAGGTTGATTTCGGCTCTTGTACCGATGACATCATCTTTATAAATAAACCTTATTTTATCAAAATTTACCTTTTCAATATTAAATACCATAGCAGATGTAGTATCCGCTGTTGCTTTACTTTCTTTTTCCGAAGAAAATGCTTTTACGATATAGTCAAAATTAAACGCGCTGTCAGGCAGACTGCGGCTAATCTTTGCAGTAGCTCCTTTTAAAGATATTTCCTGAATTTCGACAGTATTTTTGAGCAGCTTGAACATGTCAATATCTACTTTGAGCTCTTCTGCAGACACTAGTGTATCTTTGGACTGATCAGCTAAATAGACATTTTCAAGGACAAGATCCTTAGGGAAACCTATCTTAATGTATCCTATACGAACAGGTGTGCCGATTTTGCCTTCAACGTAATTCGTCACTTTGCCCACTACAAAGTTTTGAACGGAAGGGAGCCGGATCAGAAAAACAATAAGTAAAAGTAAGGCTATAATAGAGCCGACAATCCATAAGATTGTCTTTAATGCAATGCGTCCTAATTTATTCAAAATTTGAAAAATCTATATTTAAGCGTCAAAAGTTCTATTAAACAACGTAAAAAGACCGGATATGTTTACAAAAAAAATGATTTTCATATTATATGCCTTAGGGGCAAAGATAATATAACAGCAGTAATTAATTGTATTTTTGCCTGTTAAGGATTTGTTTTTTGTGTTTAATTCTAATTTATATCTAATGCTTTTTTGTAAAATATCCATTTAAATAATCGTGCGTTGATATAAATATTATGTATCCAATAAATCGGATAGCTTTTGTTTAATCAAAGTAATGAACTTGCAAAAGGCTATTTATAGGAGAAAAATTGTTGCACAACACACTTTCTTTAATTTAAAAAGTGCTTATCTGTTATTTTATAGCTAAAATACAGGGTATTATCAGGGGATCATAAGTATTCTTTGTCACGGAAGGGTTCTTACCAAAAACTAAACTTTCTAATTCTTATTCATTATACCTTATTATGCAATACCGCTCGAAAAGTAATAAATATTACTGCGCACCTTTTTTTCTATACCAATGTGATATTTTTCATCGAGTTGAAAGGATTTTATCTCAGACGTAGACGGATCGTGATTAATGATGTATCCATAAATATCACCCAATCCCCTATTTTCCACCCATACGGAATAATTATCATAACGGTAATATTTTATGAATCTAATACTGTTTTATATTTTCAAATACGTGAATCACAAACGGTGACACCATTTATATCCTTCGTAAATGGCTTCATGTTAGTGTATCTATTTAAAGCTAAGTGATTTTGCACCATATTATCTAATTCTAAAAGGCTTTCAATCTTGTTGCTTGGACTCTTACTACACGAACATAGTATATTAAGAGCGAGCAAGTAATAAGATATACTTGATAAATTTAATATTCAAAACTTTCCAAAGTAATCAGATAACTTTATTCCTTCCGTTTGGTCTGCACCTTTTGTAATTCCTATTTAATTTCTTCATCCTGTGCTATAAAACCCTGAAAAAAGTCTTTGTACCTAACTTTATATTATTTTGTTTGGCTTTCTTTCGATTTGTTCTCGATAAATGGAGACTGGATCATATTGATATACACGATGATCTTAGTGTCACTCATCAGAGATGCATAAACTCTAAATCGCACCAAACTAATAATATTTCGGATCCAAAGCTGAAGGGGTATTTTTCTTTAACTTTTCTTCAATGGATAAAAGATCATATATCCGCTCTAGTCCTAATCCAGGAGATGAAAAGTAATAGAAGCCGGGGGCATAAATGTTTTCAACATACTTTTTTTGCTCCTTTCCATTCCTTGCTATGACTCTTAAGGTGTCATGATCGATTTTATAGATACCATAGGGTTTTGTTTTGGCAATTTTGTCAAAAGATTTTAGATCTGGACAACTTTGCAATATACTATCTCCAGTGAAAAAAATACTATCCAACATTCGTCTATTTCCTTTGCCTGTCTCATACCATCCCTCTAATGTTCCTGGGGCTGCTACAATTCTATCATAAATATACAACTTATTATCTTTGACAATATAGTTGCCAATCTGTGTATCCTTCAAAACATAATATATAGAATCAGTTCCATTATAATATCTTAATGCCAATAATATATTATACTCCTGCAAAAAAATCCCATTATCAATCAACGGATACAATATAACTGAGCTATCTCTACTACTCCACGCAATAGTTTCTGTAATTTCATATTTACCAATATCCTTGGCGCTAATTTTTTGAAAAGAACTTTGATGACAACTAATTGCACAGCTCAGAATACTGGTAGCAATCAGTATCCAAATTATTTTCCTATAGGGCGACTTAACCATTTCTTTTCATTATAATATTGTGGAATTGAATATATTTGGAACTGTCTTCCTGGCGCATTATAGAATCCTTTCTTTATTGCCTCATTGTGAGAAGGCTCATTGCCTAGTGTCGTTCTATTGTGAACTTTATGATAGGCATCAGCCGCGGATAAGAAAATTCCAATATTCTGCCCTGTTGTTTTCATTGCTGCACCCCATACATAATTCAGAGCTTCATGTTTGCTATAGTAAGTTCCATTTATTTCATACAGGACATCTGCCTTAAACTCACTAACAAAGTCTAGGTTGCCTTTTCCTGTACCACCATAAACATTCTTTGGTTCTAAACTTTCTAAAGCAATTCCTCCCACGATACCCATGTTTGTTTTGCTTGTCGCTTCGGCAACAATTGGCCCCAACTTCTTTGTATAGCTGTCCAATTTTCCATCGAATCCGGTTTTTTCATTACCTTTTGCTATCTCCCTTAGATCACCGAGAATCGTCTCCCGACTGTTTACCTGAACATAACGACTTCCATTATAAGAATAATTACCTCTATCATATTGCATAAAATAACGATCAGGCAGATTATTAACTATTCGATCTATTTCTTTACCTTTTTGATTATATAAAATATCATCCTCGAGCATTCCATCAGGATCCATAAATCGCAATGGATTATTATAACCGTAACGGTATGGCGACAAATCATATTCTTCGCTCGCCAGTGGATCCACAACGTTCCATCTTCCGATTACCGGATCATAAAGCCTCACTCCATAGTCCAGCTGGCCACCTAACTCCTCTTGCTTTTCCTTACCATTATAAAGATACTTATTATTTCCAAATACAGGGCTTGGTGATTTTTGCAATCCAAACGGATAGTAATCATCTCTTTGCAAAACCTCTACAGCATTCGTATTAGGATTCCGGTAAATCGTAGCTCTGACATTACCCAGGTGGTCTGTCAGATTATATCTGTACGTATAATCACCATTTACATTCCTATATGCTACACCTTCTGCTGTATGGATCAACTCAATTGCTCCGTTCTGGTATTCTATACCTCCAATATAATCCCGCTGTCCCGTTGTATTTGCCGTTTTACGAAGTTTATTGCCAATTGCATCATAGAGGTATGTAATTGTATTACCTCCTCCTGTCACTTGCTGGGGTAGATTCAGGTAATTGTAGCTCATATTCATGCCTGTGCGGTCAATCTTAACATTCCCGTTGCTATCATAGGTATAGTTCCCATTAACTAAGCCTGATACTGAATTTAAATTGTTTCCTGTATAACTGTAAAAGATTGCAGCACCGTTTCGTGTCAGTTTCGTGATATTACCCATATCATCGTATTCCAGCGATTCATACATTCCGGATGTAGTACTGTTACCATTTTTCAATCTGTTCAATTTGTCATAGCTGTATACAAAATATTCATTGACTGTTGTGTTTTGACCCCAGTGCTGTTCGGATATATTACCATTCCATTGAGCTGATGTACCATATATGGGATCCTGGTATTTGAGCTGTTGACTAAAATATTTTGAAGTGCTTGTTGTTAGCCATCCTCGTTCGTTGTAGCCATAGGTAATGATGTTTACAGGATTATTCCCATCAGTGTCTGCGCCAACGACTTTTTCTCTTAGCTGACCGATTTCATTATAGTTTTTTGCCAATAGGGTTATCTCAGGTTGGTTGTTGATCTGTTGCTTGCTTGTCATCAGACGTCCAACATGGTCATATTTATTGTGTGTAGCAATAGTCGTGGTCTGTCCGTTTGCAGTATGACTATGTACACTTGTAAGCAATTCACCTGTAAAACTGTATGAATAAGTTATTATATCTTTCCCTCCAAGATTATTTTGAGAAACTGTCTGAATTAGCCTTCCGTCGTCATCATAATATAACGCAGTAAGCAAAGGTAAACTACCATCTTCTTTATAAACAACTGTTCCTGTCAGAAGTCCATTGAGCATTCTGCTATGGGTGATGCCTTCAGCTGTAAGGTTATTAGCCTGCTCAAACGTATAGTCGTCATAATAATTGATGCTTCGAACAGTTGTATTTGTTCGGGGATAAGAAACATTACCATAAGTTGATTGTTCTCTGGCTCGGTTTTCCCAAAATACTATTTCATTATTCAAGATATAAGCTTGTTCAGCCTCCCGGCTAGAACTTCTTGTATGTATTCCGGTCATTACTATGCGACCAAAAGCATCATATTTAGTAAACAACCATTGGTTGGATAATCTCTGAACAGCATCTTGAATCTGCACAACCTGGCTTCGTTTATTATACACTATGTATTCCCACCCCTTACCAGGTATCTTCTTTTCAATTAGTCTTCTTCGACCGTCATACTTATAACCATAAATATAAAGATTAAAATCAGAATCAGATTCTGTAAAATTATTTGTAATGACAGCAGGAGGGATTACATACTTAAGACTTTTGAAGTGGTCGTAGATATAATAGGTGTCTAATTTCTTGTCTTCCGTTTCCCAGATACGCTTCAGTACTATTTTTTCTTCAAAGTCTTTAAATTCTTCCACAGTACCAGTCTTGCCTGATGTCCAATTTTCATCTTTGGTAACTGTCTTATATAGCTTTCCTTGTAAATAGAAAGTTGCGGAGGCACCATTACCAGCAGTGTTTATTTTCCAGAACTTCACATCATCATTGACATTTGTTCCATAATCTTTATGTATTGTATGACCACTGCTCAATTGCCAGGATTCTCCCGGAGCAGCCTGAATCTGTAAACGGTTCAGTGGGCTGTCCTCAAATAAAGTCTCTGCAAACGGTACAGTTGTTTTCTTAACCGATGTATCCCAGCCGTTGGCTGCGTAATAATTCATTACATCGCTTCCAGCAGTAGAGTTATAACTCCCATTTTCACTATTTGAAGAGGCATAAGGAAGATATTTTTTGCTTTCTCTACCAAAATTATCATATTCTATATGTTGTACTATATCTTTCATTGTAGGGCTTCCTTTTGTAGAAATAACCTGAATTTTCCTTCCCATCCCATCAAAATACATAATCTGTTGAATAAGGTCTTCCGTAGTAGGAGTTGTGGGGGGGGTAGTAAAAGACTTTTTGTAGTTATTAGTAATTATATAGTTCTGATCATTACTTGGTGCAGAATTCAGAGTCTGATATGTTAGACGACTGATGAAAATTCGTACATTCTGACCTGAAGTGACGTGAAATCCGGAAGCTAATGTAATGCTCTTTTGCGCTTTAATCTGACTTTGACCGCTATAATTATTAAGTATAAGATCCATACTTTGCGCCAGAACATTTGTAAATATAACGAAAGTGGATATTGTTAATATGCAATATAGAAGCTGTTTTTTCATAATCTGGTTTCTAATTTAAGGTCTGTAGTTGTAATAGTAACTCTGTTTGAGCTGTCTGAATTGGTCAAGCACCTGTTGTAGCCGTTGAAATCCATCATAGAGATAATATTCTGTTTGCCCTTTTGAATCCGTTTTGCCTGTCATGCCGACTAAAGGCTTGTAAGTATATGTTGTCATCTGCGCACCATATGGATAGACTCTTACTTCATCTATTCCTTGTCCTTCATTTAGCAACATATAATTATCATATGTTTTGCTAACATTTATCCATTTTCCACCTGATAGATATTTATAGTCAATTATGTAAGTTTTTGAATTGGGTTTAAAGAAAGGAACGGTAAATGTTCCACTATAATATTTTTCTCCGGTTTCTGCTAAAACTGCAGCACCAATATATTCATCAAAACTTTGGTAAAAAAACTCTTTCCCTGTCAAAATTGACTTTATCGTTGTTGGATAATTAAGTCCTACTTGTGCAGAACTTCCTTCCACAGTTGTGGGAGAAGAAACGGTAAGGGTATATTCTCCAATTGGCATATTTGTAAAAGTGACCTGATTGTTGTGTGTATTCGAGACATGACACCCACTGTTTACATTATTACTCATACAAAATGTGCCTGATTTAGAAATGGGGCCAGTCAGAGTGTAATTCATATATAATGTTTGATTCGAAACCAGATAAGTGCCTCCAAATAGCTGAATCTTTATGTCCCCTTTGCGAGTCGTATTTATAGTTGTTGTGGCACTTCGATTGCTTGTGGCAGAATTGTACAGTGTAACATTTAAGTTAGTATATGTCACATTGTTAATGACTTCCGTTATATCATTATTGGCATTTTCTATCTCCAGGATAGGATACAGACCTTTGTATCCCCATAAATAGCTAGTAATATGTCCTCCTTCATTCTTAACCAATAGAGGATTGCCATAATTATCATAGCTCTGATAATGCACTGTTTCCTCCATCCGGCTGTCAATGTTCAGACGTTCAGTCCAAAAGTTAATCCCGCCTGTACTATTGAAAAAAGATACTACGGATGAGAATGTGGAATCTGATATAGGGTTTTGGATATTTAGTAGATATTCTTTTTCAGGTTTTATTATACCTGTGAAATTTTCATATGAAGTAATAGATCCCGCTATAGTCTTTCTTTGTCCTTCAATAATTTGTTGAGTAATTATTTCAATTGGTTTATTGATCATGTTTCTTTCGACCATTTTTCTAAATACCATCTGGTAATCTCTGTCATCAACCGATGGATTGTTTGGATAATTATATGGATATTTATATTTTTTGAAATATATACTTCCATCATTGGCGAGGGTAGTTTCTCTTGTTATATTATTGAACTGGTCATACTCAGTCCTGACAGAAGACTCAACAACTAAATTTCCAAAGCGTTCAACAATTCTTTTTTCTCTAATGTTGTTGTTATACATTTTTTGTTGAATAACCGCGTATTCGTTGTCGTATTGTGTCCATATACTCCTGTACTCTTGTTTGTCAGCTTCAGAATAATCGTGCTCATATTTGAAATGTTCCTCACGAAGAGGCGTAGGCTGATTTTCTTGATAGATTTTTTTGGATATTAGCTTTCCTCTTTTGAATGAGTTATCAATGAAAATATCACTTAGAACCAACTCCTGAGAAAACTGAGAAGGTTTTTTATCCATAAAACCATTGTCGTAGTTTGTATAATTAGACTCTATAAATCCATTGCCGATCTTTCTTTCCGTCACACGACTATAGGTAACAACTCCATTTGTTTTAAGTGAAGGAATAATACCTTCTGCATTAAAAACTCGATAACCAGGGATACCAGAACTCACCCATTTGACATATTCAGGTATCTCTCTTTCTAAAATACCTGGAGAATAAATGAAATTTGTTCTATCAATTTCATTATTTCGATCTTTGTAAATTATCTCTTTTAGCCTTAATCCTCCTCCGATACCTACGGAATCTTTTAGGGATTCGGTTTTTATGTCAAAAATCCTAGTAAATCGATTCGGCTCATATTTAAATTCTACAGTCCCACCTGTAGCATATCTGATCTTTTCTAAAATTTCACTTTTAAGATACAAGGAGTCAGGACTTCTGAAAGATTTATATTTAAGAATATTCTCATTTGTAAACTGACTGGGAGTCGAGTATATAGCAAAGAAATCCTTATTATTATGATATCCCCAATGATCTTTCGTCCTGGATTCATAACGTGGTAACAAAGTACTATTATATTCAAATTTATAAAGAGTGTTCATTTTGTTGTCGCTAAATTCGGATACCTCTGTAAGTTTTAGCCTTTCAGATACAGTATCTCTATACGAAAAGCGAAAATCCTTGACAAGCTCGCTTCCCGCTTTAACAGTAAGCCGATTTAGCTTTAAAGGAGTGTTATCCCGACGATCTCTAATGGTCGTATCAGGATCACTGTTGAATCCGAAATATGGTCCGTAACCAATTTTTATATTTGAATATAATTGATTAGAGACAGAAGTGTAAAAATCTACTTCTATTCCTTTATTACTAGTGATTTTTTTTAATGAATGTGTACGATAAGCATATCTGGTAATGGGGGTTATCGTTGAGAATCCTGCTGAAAAATCATTATACTCATTGTACTTGAAGCTCTTTGCTTCAAAAAAAATCTGATTATTCATTCCGAAAGCCTGATGGGTAGAATCAAAAATATAATTTCGGATATAATCAAACTTTAATTCTTCTCCATTATTCCGATCCTTTACCGATACCAAATACCAATTCGAAATTATTCTATTGTATTTATAGTTGCCTGTAAAAAAATTAAAATAACCAAAAGGGACATAGGCCTGAGAAGTCTTGACTATATCATAAACTTCTTGATCTCCTCCAAAAGTAAAAGTTAAACCATCAGAAGATGTAATCCTGATAGTCTTAATTATTTTAGGGATTGTGAGGTAATAAGTAGTTCCGGTTACTGGACTTGTAAAATAGTTAATGGGGTTATTCTCACTGAATTCAATAGATAATTGATAACTTCTTCCATCCTCGGATATTACTATCCATTTTCCATCTTTATCCATAAAGAACTTACCTGAATAATCCGCCACTTTAAAATTAAATATATCAGGAGCCAAATCGGGCTTTGGATTTCTATTAATAGTATTTATAACATCATATTCATTAAATCCATTTTTGTTGACCCTGATAGATGATGTCTCTTCTGTGGTATTTGTTCCGTAAGTATTTTTGTAAGAAGAGATTCTGGCTGATGAATTCCAGTCACTTAGCCCTAATAACTGGTGATTTCGGAGATAACTGTAATAGCCGTTTAAATCGTATGTTTTCAGTTCATATTTTCTTTTCTCATAGCTAAGATGAATTTTTTCGTATGTGGATAAATATTCTTCTTTTAGGATTTCAATTTCATCTGCTCGTCCGTTAACAGTCCTAGATACAAATCCTCCGGCTTTTAAAATCCAACCTAAGCCTACTGATGATGGTCTTTGATCTATTTTTATTCCATTTCCAGCTGTGTATTCTATTCCTAATGAAATGTTTCTATTGCTAAATGGAATTTCATACAAATCAATTCTCACTCTATTTCCTCCGTAAAATTTTTCATTATCAATATTTACACCATTAAATGAATTTGCTATATCCGGAGGCGGAATAGAATTACTTTGTCCTTGAGCTCTTGAAACAGAGCATATTAAAATAATTATAAAAATTTTTTTAATAGTATTTTCTATTTGATATTTACCATGAAACATGTTTAAGAATTTTTAATCAGTATTTAAGTTAATTTTTAGGTTAATATATTAGAGTTGTTTTTCTTTATATTAAAAAAACAACTTGTCTGTAATGCTGAAAAACATTGTTTAAGATATAATTAGGTTAATGATAATTGGTAATTATGCTTAGCGTCTTATTTTGTTAATTTTAATGAGCTAATAATTGTGTCTAAGGTAAAATAAAAAAAAGTAATATTAACAAAGAAAATAATTTTTATTTTTACAATCCTTTTAAATGGCGGATGTACTTGTAAACTTTTTTATTGATTATGACT
Source organism: Sphingobacterium spiritivorum (assembly GCF_016725325.1). Taxonomy (NCBI): domain Bacteria; kingdom Pseudomonadati; phylum Bacteroidota; class Sphingobacteriia; order Sphingobacteriales; family Sphingobacteriaceae; genus Sphingobacterium; species Sphingobacterium spiritivorum. The sequence goes on along the minus strand of NZ_CP068083.1, from coordinate 426,652 downwards.
TTCTAATCCCCCCCCACCAAAAAAATATTAGATTTTAAATTTTTCTATCATAATCAGATACCTTGTTTTACTCATTTATTCTTAACTCAAGGGGTTATAGCTGTTGCTGTAATGCTTTGCTAATTGTTGATTTGTAGTTTAGTCTATATAGCTTTTCAGAAAATTAGATAAATTTAACAGAAATACTCTACTGTGTAATAATTTGCTAAACTGTTGGAATTTTTGGCTAAAAAAATAATTCAACTCTATGTTTAAGCTCAAGTAAGTATATGAGAAGGCATATTCAAAAAGGGTGCCGCTGTTCTCAGATAGTTTTCGTATTTTTACAGACTATTTTTCTAACTACAAAAATTACAGATTATTTTGGATTATCTAGCAGGATTAAATCCGACCCAACGTGCGGCTGTTGAACAGACAGAAGGACCAGTAATGATTGTCGCCGGAGCCGGATCGGGTAAAACACGTGTAATCACGTATCGTGTGGCACACCTTATACGTAAAGGTGTGGATCCCTTTAATATATTAGTGTTGACTTTTACCAATAAGGCTGCAAAAGAGATGCGGGAGCGTATCATGAAGGTCGTAGGAGGAGAAGCTAAGAATATCTGGATGGGTACTTTCCACTCGGTTTTTGCCCGGATATTACGTGTGGAAGCCGAATTGATTGGTTATCCCCGCAATTTTACGATCTATGATACAGACGACACCAAGAGTTTACTCCGTTCCATTTTAAAGGAGATGAACCTGGATGATAAACTGTATAATGTAAATCATGTATACGGCCGTATTTCACAGGCGAAAAACAATCTGATCTCTCCGCAGGAATATAATAAGAATGAAGCTATCAAAGCAGAAGATCATTCAAATGGCAGAGGGCAGATGGGACAGATTTATATGACCTATGCACAACGCTGCTATCGTGCAGGAGCGATGGACTTTGACGATTTGTTATTCAAGACCAATGTGCTTCTGAATAAGCATCCTGATGTCTTACATAAGTATCAGCACCAGTTTAAATATCTGATGGTGGATGAGTATCAGGATACTAACTTTTCCCAATATCTGATTGTGAAGCGTCTGGCTGCGGTGAATGAGAATATTTGTGTGGTGGGAGATGATGCGCAGAGTATTTATGCCTTTCGGGGTGCAAATATTCAAAACATTCTGAACTTCCAGAAGGATTATCCGGATGTAAAGGTTTTCAAGTTGGAACAGAATTACCGGTCGACAAAGATGATCGTGAATGCCGCCAACAGTATTATTGCGAATAACAAGAACCAGCTGGAGAAGAACGTATTTTCAGACAATGAAGATGGCGAAAAGATAAAGGTAAACAGAGCTTTTTCCGATAATGAGGAAGGAAAGATTGTTGCCGATATTATTGCACAGGAAAAAGCCCTTAAGGGATTAAATTTTAAAGATTTTGCGATTTTGTATCGTACGAATGCACAGTCCCGGTCCATGGAGGAGGCACTTCGCAAAATCAATATTCCTTATAAGATATATGGCGGGACTTCCTTTTATCAACGGAAGGAGATAAAGGATCTGATCGCTTATTTCAGATTGACATTCAACCCTAATGACGAAGAAGCACTGAAGCGTGTTATTAATTATCCGCGTCGTGGAATCGGAGATACAACTATCGAACGTATTATGATTGCTGCGGATCAGCAACAGATCCGTCTGTGGGATGTAGTGGCTAATGCGCAGATGTTTCTGGATGGAAGAAGTGCCGGTTCTGTAAGTGGTTTTGCTACTATGGTGCAGAGTTTTCAGGCTATGGCTAATAACCATTCGGCATTTGATACGGCGATGCACATAGCACAGCATTCGGGAGTACTGAAGGACCTCTATGAAGATAAATCAGTAGAAGGACTGAGCAGATACGAAAATATTCAGGAGCTCTTAAACGGTATCAAGGAGTTTTCGGAGAGAGAGGATATAGAAGATCGTGGGCTGGATGTGTTTATGCAGGATATTGCTCTTCTTACCAATGATGATAACGATAAGAATCCGAATGCAGATACCGTATCCATGATGACGATTCACTCTTCAAAAGGATTGGAGTTTCCGATTGTCTTTATTGTCGGGCTGGAAGAAAACCTGTTTCCTTCTCAGTTGTCTCTTAATTCCAGGTCAGAGCTGGAAGAGGAAAGACGATTATTCTATGTCGCGGTTACGCGTGCGGAGAAAAAGCTGCATTTATCGTATGCAACCTCACGATACAGATGGGGTTCATTGAATAATTGTGAACCGAGCAGATTTCTGGACGAATTGAATCCGGCCTGTCTTGATCTTGATTTCAAACCAAGAGGCATGCCTTCTTCAGCAGGAGATGGTTTTCAGAGAGAACGTATGACCTGGCAACAGAAAGATCAGGATACATTCTCCAAGCCGAAACCAAAAATAGTGAAGACAACTTCTATATTGCCAAAAGCGCATACACCTACAGAAGGCTTTGCCCCGTCAGATACAAGCGGACTTCAGGTAGGGATGGAAGTGGAGCATGAAAGATTTGGATTTGGCAAGGTTATCAATCTGGAAGGCAATAAACCGGACCTGAAAGCAACTATTTTCTTTAAAGAGTTGGGACAAAAGCAATTGTTGCTTAAATTTGCCAAACTTAGGATTGTACAATAGCATTTATTATATTTACAAAATAACGGCGCGTATCTTACGTTATTAAAGCGTCATCATCCACAATTTATGAATTTTGATTATAACAGCACAAGACCAAAACTTATTCTAGCCGAATATGGTCGTAATGTGCAGAATATGGTAGATTATATCAGTTCACTACCAACAAAAGAAGAACGTAACCGTCATGCTCAGGTCGTTATCGATATGATGGGTGTTCTTAATCCGCATTTACGTGATGTGGCCGATTTCAAACACAAGCTTTGGGATCACCTGCAGATTATTTCTGATTTTAAAATTGATGTAGATTCTCCATATCCTATTCAGAGCAGAGAAAATGTAAAACATCAGCCTGAGATGTTGGGCTATCCTCAGCATAACATCCGTTTCAAGCACTATGGACATACTGTAGAAACAATGGTAAGTAAGGCCCGATTGATCACGGATGAAGCCAAAAGAAATCAGATGATCCTGTCGATTGCGAATTTTATGAAAATGGCGTATCTGACATGGAACAAAGATTCTGTATCGGATGATCAGATCTTACAGGATTTGAAAGAACTTTCAAAAGGTGAACTTTTCTTACCTGAAGGTACCGTTCTTACCAAACTTGATTTTAAAACACCTCCTCCGGGAAGCCGTGTAAAAAGCCAGACCCCTTCTTCAGGTGGTAGCAACAATAACAACAATAATAAAGGAAGCTATCAGCAGAAATCGAATAATAATAACAATAAGAAACCGGGAGGTTTTGTAAAAAGAAATAATAACAACAATAATAACGGTGGCCCTAAAAAGAGCTATCACAATAATAACAATAATAACAACAACAATAACAACCATTCAAATAATTATAAGAGAGGATAATCTTTTAAATTGGATAAATGGTACAGAGCAATTGAAATGTCAATCATATTCCAATTGCTTTTTTTTTGAAATATAATAGTTAGTGTATACATGAACGCATTTGAAATACATGGTGGGAAGCCATTAAAAGGTGAGATTATTCCTCAGGGCGCAAAAAATGAAGCATTGCAGATTATTTCTGCGGTTCTGTTAACAGAAGAACCAATGACAATAGCGAATGTTCCTGATATTAAAGATGTCAATAAGCTGATCGAGCTGTTACAGGCATTAGGTGTAAAGGTGAATCGTGTAGATCAGGATACATATGTCTTTGAAGCAAAAGATATTAATATTGATTATTTTCAATCGGAAGAATTTAAGGTGAAAGGTGGAGGGCTCCGCGGATCTATTATGATCGTTGGTCCTTTACTTGCACGCTTTGGTAAAGCCGCCATTCCTAAACCGGGAGGCGATAAAATTGGCCGTCGCCGTTTGGATACCCATTTTCTTGGATTTGAAAAATTAGGAGCCAAATTTGTGTACGATGCTGACAATAATTTTTTCAATGTCGATGCCAGCGAATTAAAAGGAACTTATATCTTACTGGATGAGGCTTCCGTAACGGGAACTGCAAATATTGTGATGGCAGCCGTATTGGCTAAAGGTACAACAACAATTTATAATGCTGCATGTGAACCTTATTTGCAACAGTTGTGTAAGATGTTGAACAGAATGGGCGCTAATATCTCCGGTATAGGTTCTAATCTGTTGACTATTGAAGGGGTAGAACACCTTGGAGGAACTAGTCACAAAATGTTGCCGGATATGATCGAGATCGGATCTTTTATCGGGCTGGCTGCAATGACAGGTTCTGAAATTACAATTAAAGATGTGTGTTATCCGGAGTTGGGTATTATTCCTACTATCTTCAGCCGTCTGGGAATCAAGATGGAACTGAGAGGAGATGATATTTTTATCCCTGCTCAGGAACATTATGAAATAGAAACGTTTATAGACGGTTCTATCCTTACCGTATCGGACGCACCATGGCCAGGTTTTACACCGGACTTGTTAAGTATAGTACTGGTAACCGCTATTCAGGCAAAAGGAAATGTGCTGATACACCAGAAAATGTTTGAAAGCCGTCTGTTTTTTGTAGATAAACTGATCGATATGGGTGCCCAGATTATTTTATGTGACCCGCACCGTGCTACTGTGATCGGACTGGATAAAGCATTTAAATTAAGAGGAATTGAGATGACATCCCCGGATATCCGGGCAGGTGTATCCTTATTGATAGCAGCGCTTTCGGCTCAGGGTAAATCCAAAATCTACAATATCGAGCAGATTGAAAGAGGATACCAGCATATTGAAGAACGTTTGAAAGCTTTAGGAGCTGATATTCGTCGTATTGATGAAACACCTGCGGGTCATTAGAATTGTCTGAGTAATGTCTTTTCTCTTGTAAATTGTTACATTAAAGGAGAAATTAAATATCTTTGTCTCAAATTAATGTTTAAACATACAATTTAATGTCATCATGAAAAAAATCATTTTATTCTCTGCCTTTGCGGCTCTGGTATTATCTTCATGTGCAGGTAACCCTGAAGGTAAAAAAGCTGAAACTTCTGATTCTACAGCTATTGTTGAAAATACAGTTTCAGGTAATTCTTTTACAGTAGATACTGCGCAGTCTAAAGTAGTATGGACAGGTACAAAAGTAACAGGTCAGCACACAGGTACTGTAGTTGTTAAATCAGGTTCTATTCAGATTGATAACAATGCCCTTGTAGGTGGTACATTCACACTGGATATGAACTCTATCAGTTCTACAGATCTGGAAGGAGAGTATAAAGATAAATTGGACGGACATTTGAAAGCAGCTGATTTCTTTGATGCAGCGCAATTCCCTGAAGCGACTTTTGTGATTTCAAAAGTAGAGGCGGGAGCTACTGCATCTGATGTAAAAGTAACCGGCAATCTGACAATCAAAGGTATCACAAAGAGTATTTCATTTGATACAAAAGTATTGGAATCAACTGACAGCGTAATCAAGACGCATGCAGACTTCAATATCGAGCGTGCTGATTGGGGTGTGAACTACGCTGGTAAAGAAGATGATTTGATTTCAAAACAAATCAACTTCAAAATTGATATCGTTGCAAACAAGAAATAAGTCAAACTGATTATAAAAATAAAGCCCGAATGTTTTTCATTCGGGCTTTGTGTTTTTTAGCGGTCATTCTAAAATTTGTACGTTATACCTGCACCAAGAATTTGTTTGACCTGTAAAGCCGGCCGCTCAGCTCCTGGAGCTCCGTTGTCTTTCGGAATAAGGGTATTGTCGTCGTATATCAGCTGTACACCTGCATTGACTGTGATCCATTTGTTCACTTTCATCACGAGATTAGCGGTATAATCGACGTCTACATTCTGCGGGTCTTCCAGATAATTGGAATAGAGTTTAAGGATATTTTCAAAGGTTATATTTTCCATAATCTCCTTTTTATAATATGCATCCAGAGAAGCACCAAATTCAAAACGTGATTTTTTGCCGGGATCTACACCGAAAGCCCCTATATTGGAAAGGGAATCATTGGTTACAAATACAAAACGTGCTGCGGCAGGCGAGATGTTTATTTTAAAATTGTCAGACTCTTTATACGCCATACCGGGACCAAAGCTCAGATATGCAGGAGCAAATGCTGTTGATAATAATGTCCTGGCATTGTTACTGTCATACTTATATCCTTTAGCAAATTGTGTGTTGAAATTCATAAAGAAAGTATAAAGCCATCTTTCCTTTGCCTGATACCCCAGTAAACTGCTGATCGCAAATCTGTCATCATTCTTTCTCCAGTCTGTTTCCTTCTGGAAGGTCTGTCCGTAAGCGGCTAATACTTTATTGTCCCAACTCCATTTGTCTTTCTTGTAGTTGAAGTCGTAATTAAACATCAGGTTTCCGGCAAAGGAATTGACACCACCGGCAGCCCAATTGGAAAAAGAACTCTGATTAATCAAAAAAGTATTTTCTCCTTTGATCGTCCATAGTCTGGTTGAATCTGCACCTTCCTGTTGTGCATAAGTGACAAGGGAGAACGCTGACAGAAGCAGCATAAGTGTGAGTTTTAATTTCTTCATATTGCAAGATTAATTTCTTAATAACTTAGTTAAGAATAAAGATAGTAATTTGATTCACTTTTATGTAATGAAAAAGCGCTGTGCTATGTATCTTTGACAGTAGAAAGCATAAGGTGTTATTTATTGAAATCTCCGGATGATGTGAATCATACAGCTCTCTTTTTTAAAACCAAATTAAATACAGATGAAAATTACATTGATCTGTGTCGGTAAGACAGATGAAAAATATTTGAATGAAGGCATTGAGAAGTATACAAATCGGTTAAAGCATTACGTTACTTTTGGAATGGTAATTATTCCTGACCTCAAAAACAGTAAAAATATGAGTCAGGCACAACAAAAGGAAAAGGAAGCTGCGTTGATCCTGAAGCATGTCAATCCCCAGGATACTGTCGTATTACTGGATGAGTTTGGTAAGGAATACCGTTCAGTAGATTTCTCCCGATATTTCGAGAAGAATATGGTCAACAGTACCCAACATATCGTTTTTGTAATAGGAGGCCCATATGGATTTGATCAGACTGTATATGACAGATCCGTACAGAAGATTTCATTGTCTAAGATGACATTCTCTCATCAGATGATCAGGTTGTTTTTTGTGGAACAGATATATCGTGCTTTTTCTATTATGAAGGGTGAGCCCTATCATCATGAATAGTCATAAAAATTATGTAAATTGTAGTGAATTTGCATCTAAATAATAAAGGAGGAAATATGAGAATGCAAAAAAGAGATTATCACTTTAAAAGTGATTCGGCGTATAATGAAGGTAAGAGAGCAAAGATCATGATTGCTATAGGAATGATCTTAGTAATTGCTTTATACTTTATATTCAAATAGGAAAAAAGTGATTTAGAAAAAGATAAGGCGATACGGGGAGTATCGCCTTAAAATCACACTAACTATTAAAAAACCTATAGGACTAGGAATTTTCTATACCAAAAATACTGATTTTTATTCAAAATCAAATTATAAATGAAAAAAGAGTCTATAGTATTATTTAATGTGTGTATTTTATTTTGTGCTTGTACATTTAAGGATTTGATTTTTAAATATTTGTGAATTTTTGCTGATTAACAAATAATATAATATATGCAGTAATAAATTATCTGAATCTTTTCATTATTAAAAAATCCGGCTTTTGAGGTATTCTTCCCATGCTACCTGATCCGTTTTGAATGTAAGTTCAGTTAATTTTACCTGATCCACAGGTACGAGTCTGAAGGCCTGAAGTTTTTCCCCTCCTTCATCTTTATCAAAATCAAAAAGTTTTTCTTTTATAGCCACATGGAGTGGCTGGTTGGCTTTCACTAAGTAATAGATACTAATAATCTGACTTTCGTTAAAACTGGACTTTTCCCAAAAATCTGTTGTGTAAATATGCTTTACAACATCCACAGAGAGTGCACATTCTTCCTCATATTCTCTTTTGAGCGCATCTATCAGTCCTTCTCCATATTCTAATCCTCCGCCCGGAAATTTGGTGAAAGACACACTTTCAGTTTTTTCATCACTGATCAATACTTCATCATGCTCATTGATAAGTATTCCGTACACGCGCACATTAAAAGGATACATGTATTCTATTTATTAATATTATTCTACAAAGGTTGGAAGCCGTTCTCGATACTCATTTCATCCAGACCTATAAATGAATAGTGACGGGGAAGAAACCATACTATCGTCGTCATTATTGCTTCAAACTCTTTTTCGGTAGCGAATTGTTTGGGGATAATGTTAAATACCAAATCTTGTTTTACCGTTTCATCATTTTTATAGTCACGGGCTATTAAAGCGATTTTTGGATTCTTTATTCCGTTATATACCAGATATTCGCGGATATTCGCCCGAAGCTGAGCCGGTAATATACTTTCTGAAGGCTGACCTACAAGTATCTCTTCGTCTTTGCCAATAATAGCACTCCCGTTTTGAGGGGAAAAGATACTTTCGTCAGTATAAAATTCTCCGTTGAGTTTCAGATTGGTCAAATCGCCATAAGAGAATATCCAGTCCGATTGTTCTGCTCCGGCATTAATAGCGACACCAAATCCCTGACTCAAGATGTAATCAAGTTGATTTGCGATGACAAAAGCCTTAAAATCCTGATTGGATTCAATAGTCCGAAGATTAAAATAAGGGAATCCGTCTGATCCCATCATAACCTCCGGTTCGCTCAGTGTCAGATTAGCTTCAGCAACATTCGTAACAAAAGCTTCTACCCATGCGCCGTCACGCTCTGCGATAGGAGTCTGCATAAGTGAATTGATAATGACGGTTTTTTCTAAATCGCCCAGATTATTGCCGTTTGGCTGATTCTTATGATCATTAAATAAATGAATGGTACTCATTCTATGAATATTATTACAATTATATAAAGGTCTAAAAGTAAGGAATATTGTGGTATTCTATGAAAATAGGTCCCCGCAATCTCACTTTATTTTTTTCGCTTGCTGCCCTTTCTTTTAGAATTAGATTTTAATTCCTTGTGTGCTAGCATTTTTTGCCAACTCAGCACATAAGGATGTTCGGATAAAATCGGTATGTTTTTTTTGAGTGCAATCTGCAGTTTGATCAGGTTGGGGTTGTCTTCCGCATCACAGAAGGTGTAAGTATAACCATCTCTGATTCCTCTTGCTGTTCGGCCAATACGATGCATATACTGCTCAGCGGTATCGGGAATTTCATAATTAATAACGTAATCGAGGTTATCAAGGTGAAGGCCCCGTGAAGCAATATCCGTTGCGACAAGAAAGTTGAAATTTCTGTTTTTGAAATCTTCTACTATTGCTGTACGCACGGCCTGCGATTTGTCTCCATACAACCCTTGTGCAGTGAGCCCGTGTTTTTGGAGGTCGCTTACAATACGGTCTACTCCATGGGTCGTTCGCGTAAAAATCAGTGCAGCATCTATTTTATAATGATCAATAAGGTGTTTTATAAGGTTTTTTTTATCGTTTTTATCTACAAACAACAAATACTGATAGATCGTGCTTTGCTGTTCTTCTCGCTTCTGTACTTCAAAGCGAAACGGTTTATGCAATACTTTCTGAACAATTTCTTCCAGTTCCTTTGGAAAAGTGGCAGAAAAAAGAAGAGTTTGTCTGTCTTCAGGAATATATCCCAGTATACGGAATAATGCAGATATAAATCCCAGTTGTAATAGCTCATCTGCCTCGTCTATGATTACCTTTTTAAATTCAGACAGGTTGATAAGTTTCTGATCCACAAGATCCAGCAGTCTGCCGGGTGTGGCGACTACAATATTCGGATCATCTGCTAACTCTGCTGCCTGCTTTTCATATGACTGGCCACCGAAGATAGATATGGTACGGATATTTGCTTCGGAAGGAGTACAGTTCAGGATTCGCAGATATGTCTGTTGTGCCAGTTCGCGGGTCGGACTTAGGATCAGTGTTTTATGTTCAGATTGTTTATTTTCTGTCAAAAGATGCAAAACCGGGAGTGCAAAGGCTTCTGTCTTCCCCGTCCCTGTAGGGGATATACCGAGGATATCTTTCCCTTTCAAGATGTTCGGAATCACAGCTTTCTGTATCCCTGTAGGTTGTGTGATCTGAAGGGTGTTGAGCTTTTCGATCAGCGGCTTTGAAAGATTTAATTCTTGAAAATTCAACTTTTTTTGTATTTTGAGATAAAACGAACAAAGATACCAAAAGAAAAATAACCGGTTACTTTAAACCTGACGAATTAAAATATAAGAATTTGTCATTTATTTGGCATACACAGGTTTTCACCATATAATTTAGGGGTGTGTTGATGGATTAAAGAATTTATTTTTAGTATTTTTGTTAAAACTGAAGAACAAAAGATGTCAGGAACCATATTACAGCATATGCAAACATACGAACCTTCTAAGCTGAGTTTTGATGATTTTAGACAAATCATTATTGCTGATTACCGTTTGGCGGTAGAAAGCAGGTTTGTAAGTTTGTTGGGAAGAAAAGAAGTATTGACCGGAAAAGCTAAGTTTGGAATTTTCGGAGACGGTAAAGAACTTGCACAGATTGCTTTGGCAAAAGTTTTCCGGGAAGGTGACTGGCGGTCAGGATATTATCGTGATCAGACCTTTGTATTTGCTTCCGGCATTTCTACTGTTTATCATTTCTTTTCTCAGTTGTATGCGCATCCGGATCTGGAAGCGGATCCTTCATCCGGCGGAAGACAAATGAATTGTCATTTTTCTACCCGTCAGATTGATGAAGACGGAAACTGGTTTAACCAGATGCAGCAAAAGAATTCGGTATCAGATATCTCTACTACCGGAGGGCAGATGTCCCGCATTATGGGATTGGGGCTGGCTTCAAAATTGTATCGTCATAATCCGGATCTGAATCATCTTTCTTATTTCTCAGATAAAGGGAATGAAGTGGTTTTCTGTTCAGTAGGAAATGCCTCTACTTCTGAAGGTGTTTTCCTGGAAACCATAAATGCGGCAGGCGTCAACCAGATTCCTGTTGTGATCTCTGTATGGGATGATGGCTATGGTATATCAGTGCCTAATGAAGTGCAGACTACAAAAGGAGATATTTCGGAAGTCCTGAAAGGATTTCAACGCCAGGAGGGAGATACAACTGGTTTTGAGATTTTTAAAGTGAACGGATGGGATTATGCAAGTCTGGTGGAGACTTACGAACAGGCTGTACGGTATGCGCGGGAAGAACATGTTCCTTGTCTGGTGCATGTTACAGAATTAACGCAACCTCAGGGACACTCTACCAGTGGATCACACGAACGATATAAATCTGCTGAACGCTTGCAATGGGAGCATGATTTTGACTGTAATGTAAAAATGAGACAATGGATTCTGGAGTCTGATATGGCTACGGAAGAAGAGCTGAACCAGATTGAAGCAGAAGCTAAAGAATATGTCCGCACAGAACAGCGAAGAGCGTGGACAGATTATCATAAAACTATTAACGGAGATCTTGAACAGGCTATAAATCTGTTGGAGCGGGTAGAGTCTCCTTTAGTGGAAATGCCTTTGAAAACATTAAAATCATTGCCAGAGCCTTCTTTTAAAGAAGTGTATGTCAATGTACGCAGAGCAATCCGTGAACTGAGAGGGGTACAGGTTAAAGGTAAACAGGACTTGCTGAACTGGTATCATGCACAGCAACGCGTTAATGAAAACCGCTTTAACGATTTTCTGTTTACAGATACTCCGGATTCTCCATTACATGTACAGGTTATTCCTGCACAATATGATGAGGAAACACGGATTGTGGATGGCAGGGAAGTCCTGAATGCCTGTTTTGATGCTAATTTCTCCAGAGATGAACGATTGGTCGCATTTGGAGAAGATGTAGGAAAGATAGGGGATGTAAATCAGGGATTTGCCGGGCTTCAGCAAAAGTTCGGTGAATTGCGGATATTCGATACGGGTATCCGGGAATCTGCTATTATCGGCAAAGGACTGGGACTCTCACTGAGAGGGCTGCGTCCGATTGCAGAAATTCAGTATCTGGATTACCTTATTTATGCATTACCGATTCTGAGTGATGATCTGGCCAGTCTGAGTTATCGTACCAAAGCAGGGCAGAAAGCTCCGGTTATTGTACGTACACGCGGACACAGACTCGAAGGAATCTGGCATTCTGGTTCACCGATGACCGTGTTACTAGGCGCTTTGAGAGGATTACATATTTGCGTACCAAGGAATATGACTCAGGCGGCAGGCATGTACAACACACTGCTCCGGGGAGATGAACCTGCTGTGGTCGTGGAATGTCTTAACGGATATCGCCTTAAAGAAAAAATGCCAAAGAATATTGGTGAATTTACGGTTCCTTTAGGTATTGCTGAGGTCGTCAAAGAGGGAGCAGATCTGACAGTAGTTTCGTACGGATCTACATTGAGAGTTGTCCAGGAAGCGGCTATAGAACTTGAAAAACTGGGAATTAATATAGAAATTGTAGATATCCAATGTCTGTATCCGCTGGATAGAACGGAGATATGCAAATTGTCCTTGGATAAGACCAACAGATTACTGGTGGTGGATGAAGATGTTCCGGGAGGTGCTTCCGCATACATATTACAACATATACTGGAAAACCAGAAAGGATATTATGTATTGGATGGTCAGCCCCGTACACTTACTGCAAAGGCTCATCGCCCTCCGTATGGATCAGACGGAGACTATTTCACTAAGCCATCTGCTGATGATGTAATTGAGATTGTCTACGAGATGATGAACGATGCTAATCCGGAAAAGTATCCTGCACTCTATTAGGTAGTCAGCAGGATACCTTAATTTTTTTTATAACTAAAAGATACTGGCAGCCCCGATAATGGCTGCTTTTTCATCCAGATTGCTTCTGCCAATGGTATAGGCGCCGAATTCTTCTGCCCGGTAAGGTGTTATAATGTCCAATGCCTTCGCAATATTTCCGCCTATTATATAATGTGTACAGTTGTATTTTTCACTGAAAAATTTCAAAAAGTCCAGTAGCTGCTGACTGTATTCCTGAATAAGAGTGGCAAACTCTGCTTCATCCTGATGTTGCTCCAGAATCTCTTTCAGACCCTCTGCTTTATTTCCTGTCAACTCTTCAAATCGTCTCGTAAACCAACGCGTTACCAGATGCTCTTCGAAAATAGAATCTCTGTATGCTGTATTCCAAAGGTCCGCATCAAATGCTTTGCTGCCTTTACTCCACACCGCACTTCCTAATCCTGTACCCAGTGTAATGCCCAGTATTTTTTCCTCCTTATCGAGCTTGGAAGCAAATATTTCACCCTGAAGAAATGCTGCAGCATCATTTATATATCTGATCTCGATAGAGGGGTTTTCCATGGCCTCACGGATACCTGCAGAAGTATCAAGCTGATATAAACTGTCATATTTGTCCTGATTGTGCATCAGGGAAATTCCTTTTTCATAATCGAAGGGGCCAGGCATGGCAATCCCAAGCTGTGTGATTTCTTCGGGAGATTTGGCTATTGTCTCTTTTAGATTGGAAGCCCAGCTTTGAAAAATCGATTTAGCATCCGATGAAGAATTGACACGATTGCGTGTTACACTTTCAAATAGAATGGACCAGTCAGCTGTATCGACGATAGCTGAGGTAATATGAGAGCCTCCGATATCGGAGGCTAAAATGTATCGGTTAGAAACGGGCATTCGAATAACTTTTTTGTCTTAATAAATGGTCTGTAATCACGAGTGCTGCCATAGCTTCTACTATAACTACTGCACGTGGTACTACACAAGGATCGTGTCTTCCTTTGCCTGAAATACTTACAGACTCTCCTTCGGTATTAACCGTTTCCTGATCTCTCATAATAGTAGCAACAGGTTTGAATGCAGTACGGAATGTAATGTCCATACCATTGGAGATTCCGCCCTGTATACCACCGGAAAAATTTGTAATCGTATGTACATGATCCAGGTCCTGATTTTCAGTCAGAAAAATGTCGTTATGTTCGGATCCTATCATTTGTGATCCTTCAAATCCGGATCCGTATTCAAATCCGTGTACTGCATTGATGCTCATCATAGCTTTGGCAAGATCAGCATGCAATTTGTCGAATACAGGCTCTCCTAATCCCGCAGGTACATTACGGATAACTGTTGAAATTTTTCCTCCTACAGTATCTCCGGCTTTACGTATGCCGTCAATAAATGATATCATTTCATTGGCTGTAGCCGGATCTACGCATCTTACAATATTATTTTCACGTTGTTCCAGTAGTGTAGACAGATCGCTGTGATCCAGGTTAGGAGCATCAATCTTTCCTACAGAAGACACGTGGGCAAATATTTCAATGCCAAGTTGTTTTAGAAATAATTTGGCAACAGCACCTGCAGCTACTCTTGCAGCAGTTTCTCGTGCTGATGAACGACCGCCTCCGCGATAATCACGATTACCGTATTTCATATGATACGTATAGTCGGCGTGAGAAGGTCTGAATTTATTCTGTATGTGAGAATAGTCTTTAGATCGCTGGTCTTCATTGGGAATGACCAGAGCAATTGGGGTACCGGTTGATTTTCCTTCAAATACACCTGAAAGAATTTTTGCAGTATCACTTTCTTTGCGTTGAGTTGTAATCTTGGATTGTCCGGGTTTTCTTTTATCCAATTCCGATTGGATGAAAGTTTCATCGATTTCGATATTTGACGGGCAACCGTCAATAATCACACCTATAGCTTCGCCGTGTGACTCCCCGAAAGTCGTAATCCTGAATACTTCTCCAAATGAATTTCCTGCCATAAAGTTTAATAATGTATTAGCAAAGCGTAAAGATATAGAATAAGACCATAATATTATGGTCTTATTCTATTTTATCTATGCCGTAATCGTAAAATTTTGATTTTTTAGGTGATCCCAGAATTCAGGATATGATTTTTCGACCACAATAGGATCTTCTATATGAATCTGATCAAATACAAGTGCCAGAGGAGCGAATGCCATGGCCATACGATGATCTTCATATGTCTTGATTGTTATGTGTTCAGGTTTGAAGACATTGGAAGTCTTCAGGTGGTAGATTCCATTATCTTCCACAAGCAACGCTCCGAATTTACCAATCTCATTCTGAAGAGCAGCAATACGGTCTGTTTCTTTGATTTTAAGTGTTTCCAGGCCGGTAAATGAAATGTCGCGTTTCAATGCTGCTGCACATACAATGACTGTCTGGGCCAGATCCGGACATTCTTTAAAGTCAAAAAGGGTTTGATCAGAATCAACTGCTGACTTGTGAAGATGGAGTCCGTCCTGTTCAAAAGAAGAGCGTACACTGAAGTGTGTCATTATATCTACTATTGCACTGTCTCCCTGTAAACTGTTTTGTTTCAATCCCGGCAGTACAATATGTCCGTTTTCGGATAACGCTACTATCGCATACCAATAGGAGGCCGCACTCCAGTCTGGTTCTATATATAAAGTTGCCTCTTTTGCTTGTTGAGGAGCTATCTCAATTGAATTTTCATTCCATGTATGAGATATGCCCGCTTCTTTGAGCATATCTAATGTCATAGATACATAAGGTCGTGAAGTCAACTCTCCTTCAATATGAAGCGTAAGACCTTTTTTCAGTGCTGATGCAATCAGCAACAGCGAGGAAATATACTGACTGCTTATGTTTCCTTTTATGGAAACTTCTTTTTTATTCTGGAACATTCCTCCTTCGATTTTCAAAGGAGGATATCCTGCTTTCTTCTCATAATGTATATCTGCACCTAATGTTTTTAGTGCATCAACGAGAATACCAATAGGACGCTGTTGCATCCGCTCGGTACCTGTAAGGGTAAAATTACCTTTTACTAAGTTGAGGTAGGATGTCAAAAAACGCATTGCTGTACCAGCAGGTCCGATGTTAATGGTTGTGGTGTCGGATTGTGGTTCAGCAGCGGTCTTTAAAGCACGTTGCATAATCACGGTATCATCTGCATTCGAAAGATTTTCAATACGGACGTTGCCTTTACTCAGTGCCTGGATAATGAGGGCACGGTTGCTCTCAGATTTAGAACCTGTGAGCTGTACCGTACCTTTTATTGTTTTGCCTGGATGGCTTAATGCAATGCCTGAATGCTCCATTACGCCTCCGTAGCTGGTGTATTGTTCATTACTTCATTTTGTCTGCGGATAGACTCGTTGTGTAACAGTTCCAGGAATTTTACTGTAAAATCCTGATCTAAGTTTAATGCATTGGCTAATTTCGCACGTTTTTGTACGATTTCATCCCATCGCGAAACCTGTAAGATGGTCACATTATTATCGCGTTTGTATTCGCCGATTTTCTCTGCAATTTTCATACGGTCTCCGATTTGCTGGATTATTTTGTCATCCAGTCTGTCGATTTCAGCACGTAACTCTGAAAGTTTATCTTCGAAAGCAGGATTGTCGGATTCCGGACGACGTAAAGATAAGTGGCCTACTAATTCAGCCAAAGCTGCAGGAGTAAGTTGTTGTTTGGCATCCGTCCACGCTACTGAAGGATCGATATGCGATTCAATAATTAATCCCTGCATATCCATATCCATCGCTTTTTGTGCAATGTACGGGATCAGTTCACGATTTCCGCAAATATGACTTGGGTCATTGATAACCGGAAGATCAGGAATTAAGGTTTTCAGCTGAATAGCCAGATCCCACATCGGTTCATTTCTGAAAGCTGTCTTCTCGTATGAAGAGAATCCTCTGTGAATAGCAGCCAGTTTTTTAATACCTGCACGGTTGATACGCTCTAATGCACCTACCCATAAAGATAAATCCGGATTCACAGGATTCTTAACTAATACAGGCACATCCACACCTTGTAAGGCGTCTGCTATTTCCTGAACAGTGAACGGGTTTGCAGTAGAACGGGCACCAATCCAAAGGATATCTACTCCTGCAGCTAAAGCTTCTTCCACGTGCTTGGCCGTTGCTACTTCAGTCGCAGTCAACAGACCTGTTTCTTCTTTGGCTCTTTTTAACCATTCCAGACCAATACTTCCTATACCTTCGAATTCTCCCGGACGGGTACGAGGTTTCCAGATTCCGGCGCGCAATACGTTTACTTTACCGGTGTTTGCCAAAAGGTGAGCTGTTGAAACCAGTTGTTCTTCAGTCTCTGCACTACAAGGGCCTCCGATGATCAAAGGTCTGTCTCCTGTATCTAACCAGGATTTTAGCGGAAGGATGTCTAATGTGTGTTTCATTTTATTGTGTATTTTATATTTTCAGTTTATTAATTACAATTTCTCATTTTTAATGTATTCACCCATGATACTGAAGTTGACAGTATGCTTCAATACTTTGCGGATAGCTGCATCGTATTCGGATTGTTTTTTCCATTCTACATCTACATAAAAATCGTAGTCATTACGGCGTCCTACGACCGGCATAGATTGAATTTTGGTCAGATTGACATTTTGCTCTGCAAAACACTGAAGTACATTAGCCAGAGCGCCTACAGCATTGCCGGTTTGAAAAGATAATGATGCTTTGTTTGCATTTTTCTGTTCGACGACTTCATCTGCCAGAATCAGAAAACGTGTTGCATTCTTTTTGTTGGTTTCAATTCTGCGTTCAATAATTTCAAGACCATAAAGTTTGGCCGCCAGTTCTCCGGCAATCGCTGCTGTCGTGGTCAGTTTTTCATCCGCAATCTTCTTTGCTGCTGCTGCAGTGTCTGTGAACTCTTTCACCAGAAAATGCGGGTGATCTTCCAGAAAGGCATCACACTGACGGATTGCAATAGGATGCGATTCTACAATCTTGATATCTGCTAATTTTACACCCGGCAGTGCTAATAAATGCTGTTGAATGTGCAGATAGACTTCGCCTACAATATGAAAGCGATAATCACGCAACAGATTGTAATTTTGGAGAATACTTCCGGCAATTGAATTCTCGATGGCCATGACCACATAATCTGCTTTTTTCTGTTTGAGAATATCGCAGGTCTTTTTGAAAGAATCACATTCGACAATTTCTATATCATTGCCGAAATATTTGAAGGCTGCTTCTTCGTGAAAAGAGGCCTTTGCCCCCTGTATTGCAATTTTTAAGCTCATTTTTCTCGTTAACTTTCCAAAAAAAGAGGGTCCCGAATATTTCCGGGACCCTCTATATATCTGTATAACTTATATCTATATACTAGTCCCTGCTCTTATTGCTAAAATAAAAGAAACCAAAAAATAGATATGTGTTATTATGTTTCATTGTCTGTGTCTCGTGTTTGACATTTCAAATGTACGGCAAAAAAATAAAAATCCAAATAAAATTTAATATTTATTGTTTTTTTAATCTTTATAAGTGTGTTTTTATTCTGTTTTTTATGGTTAAAAAACATCTTATTTTATGTTTATTTTTATGTGAATTTTATATTAAAATTACATCTTTAATTTCACTTATTATTTGGTAAAATGTTTATATATAGCTTTTTATATTTTTAATGTGTTAATATTTATGACGTATTTTTCGCTTATTTTTTGATTTATTTTTAACGTATTTTTTAATAAAAATTTGTTATTTTTTTTGTATTATTTTTATTTTAAAATTTAGGTTTTTTTAATGATTATTTTATTTGAAATTATACTTTTCCTTTAATTATTTTGGTTTTGTTAATTTTGCAGCCTCCCTTTTATAATTTATATGAAGATACTTTTGAGGTGTTTACCTCTTTTTTTTATTGCTTTTACGTCTTTTGTACATTCATCCAAAAGATTAGAAATTGCGCCTGATCATAGTTATATCGTTCGTCGGGTTATCGATGGAGACACCTTTGTGATCGAGGATGGTTCTTCTAAAGGAACAAAAGTCAGGTTTATAGGTATAGATGCTCCTGAATCCCGAAATACTGGGCGAAAGCTGATTGGCTATTTCGGTGCAGAATCCAAAAAATATTTAACAGAACGTTTAAAGAATAGGCATGTTAGTCTTACTTTTGATGTTGCAAAGCGGGATCGGTATGGCCGATTGCTGGCTTATGTATATATCGATAGTGTATTGTTAAATGCAGAACTGGTAGAAAAGGGTTATGCGGTAACGATGACAGTTCCTCCAAATGTGAAATATGCAGCTTATTTCAGAGAACTGGAGGGGAAAGCCCGATTGCACAAAGCCGGACTCTGGAAATAGAAGAATATGATATTTGTTTTTTTAAGTGTTATCTGCAGTGTATTGGTCGCCATTTGTATCAAATGGGCAAAAAGCAGAGGTATCAATCATTTACAGTTAGTGTTGTGGAATTATCCTGTAGCGCTGTTGATGACCTGGATATTTTTAAATCCGGAGCCCGTAAGGTGGGATAACCCTGTTCTTCCCTGGAATCTGTATTTGCCCTTAGGTATTCTCTTGCCTACCTTATTTCTGATCATTGCGCTTTCTATAGAATACAGCGGGATTGTAAAGACAGAAGTTGCCCAGAGACTTTCCTTGTTTATTCCGTTGACCGCTGCTTTTCTGTTATTTGGAGAGCGTATTGAATCCGGTAAAATAATTGGACTTGCAGTAGGAGTTGTCGCTATAATCTGCTCGATAGGATGGAGTAAAGGCGGGCAGAAATCCGAAAAGCCGACTTCGTCTATTATATATCCGGCGATAGTATTTTTAGGAATGGGATGTATTGATGTACTTTTCAAACAAGTGGCGCAGCATAAAGAGATTCCCTACACGGCTTCTATGCTGATCATTTTTGCGCTGGCATTGGTCGTAGCATGTGGCTGTTTGTTTTATTTATTGTTTTGGAAAAAACAAAAGTTTGATATACAGTCTATGTTTGGCGGGCTGGTTCTG
Source organism: Sphingobacterium spiritivorum (assembly GCF_016725325.1). Classification (NCBI taxonomy): domain Bacteria; kingdom Pseudomonadati; phylum Bacteroidota; class Sphingobacteriia; order Sphingobacteriales; family Sphingobacteriaceae; genus Sphingobacterium; species Sphingobacterium spiritivorum. The sequence goes on along the minus strand of NZ_CP068083.1, from coordinate 406,787 downwards.
GGTGTTTTCAATTTCGGAAATATTATGTTTTATATGAAAGCACACCGTGCTATTCCGGAGAATCCATCTATTGTCTTTACGTCCATGAATATCGGTGTGATTGCTTTCGGTGCACTGGCTGGTATCTTTTTATTTAAAGAAAAATTGTCTATATTGAATAAAGCGGGACTTTGTCTGGCTGTAATTTCTGTCTTATTAATTGCTTATCTGTGAGTTTATTTGAAGATACTTATCGTACTATTGAATCGTCCTCCGAAGGGATTTTTCGGGACAAAGGAAGTAAATTTATTGCTTATGCCTATCCGTTCAGAGATGAAGCCGCATTGAAAACTATCATTCAGGAATTAAAAGATTTACACCCTAAAGCGAGACACCACTGCTGGGCTTATCGTCTGACACCTGATCGGGCTGTATTTCGGGTAAATGATGATGGTGAACCTTCAGGTACAGCAGGCCGGCCGATTCTCAACGTATTGCTTTCTCAGGATGTGACCAATGTCCTGATTGTAGTGGTGCGATATTTTGGAGGTACTCTGTTAGGAGTTCCGGGATTGATCAATGCCTACAAGACAGCCGCGCAGGAAGCTTTAGCCAGTTCGGTTATTGTGGAGCGCACCGTGAATGATGTGTATAGCGTGTCCTTTGAATATCTGCAGATGAATGATGTAATGCGGATCGTGAAAGAGGAAGACTTGACTATGTTGAAACAGGAATTTGATAATAGCTGTTATATGGAGCTCGAAATCAGAAAAATGCAGGTCAATACCGTTGTGCAAAAAATGAATACCATAGAAGGAGTACATCTTAATTACTTAAAAACAATATGATTCCAGCATCCGAACTCATTATAAATACAGATGGAAGTATTTACCATCTGAATATTCTGCCGGAAGATCTGGCAAACACGGTCATCACAGTAGGTGATCCGGACAGAGTCGCAGAAGTCTCTAAATATTTTGACCATATAGAACTTAAAAAGGGTAAACGTGAATTTATCACGCATACGGGTACAATTCGTGGCAAAAGAGTTTCTGTCATATCTACGGGTATTGGTACCGATAATATTGATATCGTACTGAATGAACTGGATGCATTGGTAAATATTGATTTTCAATCAAGAGAACCTAAATCTGATCTGATCAGTCTTAATATTATCCGTATAGGTACTTCAGGGGCTGTGCAGGCTGATTTGCCAATGGGTACAATACTTGCTTCTGAAATCGGAATTGGCTTTGACGCTTTAATGCAATATTATAAGAGGGAACTCTCCGTTCTGGAAGTTGATATTCAACAGGAAATCGGAAAACAGTTCCCGGCCTTACATTTTCAGCCTTATGTGGCACATGCCAGTGAAAAGTTGTTGAAACAGTTTGCTTCTGATCTTCCGAAAGGAATGACTGCCACTGCTCCGGGATTTTATGGACCACAGGGAAGAGCACTGAGGACACAGAATATTTATCCGGATTTTATAGATAAGATTAACCGCTTCAGGGTGGGAGACAGAAGGATTACGAATCTGGAGATGGAAACAGCCGGAATATATGCTATGGCTGCAGCTTTAGGACATCATGCTTTGTCCATAAATGCTATATTAGCCAGTCGTGTGAATGCAACATTCAGTCCGGAACCGCAAAAAATCGTGGAAGAGGCTATTCAATATATACTGGAAAGGATATAATACCTACAATCCAAATGTTTGAATTAACTTGCCTTTTCTTTCAATTGCAGAAGTTAGGGTAGGAGCTGTTTTTAAATTAAGCTACCCCTTTTCTGTTTGCATCAAACTTGAGCATAATAAACAAAAGTATGGTGAAACTCCACAGAGAGGACCCACCGTAACTGATAAAAGGTAAGGGAATCCCGATAACAGGAACTATACCTATCGTCATGCCGATGTTGATAAAGACGTGAAAGAATAGGATAGATGCTACCCCGTATGCATATATTCGTGCAAATGCTGATCGCTGCCGTTCGGCTATATTGACTATACGAACCAATAGGGTCATATAGACCGCTATGAGTAGGGTACTTCCTACAAATCCCCATTCTTCACCCACTGTACAGAAAATAAAATCTGTACTTTGTTCAGGTACAAAGTTATATTTAGTCTGTGTGCCCTGTAAATATCCTTTGCCCAGCAGCTGACCTGATCCTATAGCGATCATGGATTGATTGAGATTGTATCCCTGACCCTTCGGATCGTCCATCTTACCCAGGATAATATCAATACGGTTACGCTGATGCGGTTGCAATATATGCTCGTATGCAAAATCCACACACAATATATATGCTGTTGAGACGGCAAAGAGTATAGAAATATTGATGAGGTACTTTCGTCTTTTTCTAAGACTGAAGGCAAAAAATCCGCAGATAATCAGTAAAGAGCCTATCAGTATCCATTGGTTTACCAGAAGTGCAAGTACAAACAGCAATATACACATACCAATAAACAATAGGAAGCCGGTGTTGACATATCCTTCACGGTAGAATACAAATATCAGAGAAAAGAACGCTAATGCTGATCCTGTATCCGGCTGTAGCATAACCAGCATAACCGGGAATAATACAATTCCTGCACCTATAGCCAGAGTTTTCATTGTCGGAGCTTTGTTGCTCTGACTACTGAGATAATAGGCAAGTAAAAGGCAGGTTGCCAGTTTACCAAATTCAGAAGGCTGCAGCCTGAAACTTCCAAGTGGTATCCAGGCCTGGTTACCACCCACATTCCGGCCCACAACTAATACGGCTATAAGCAGGAGGGTAACGACTATATAGATAACCGGAGCGGAAGAACTGAAAAACTTGGCATCAATAATTAAAATACTGATTCCGATAATGATAGCGGAAAAAATATAAATAGACTGTTTGCCATAGTTTGTCTGCAGGTTGAACAATTCCGGATGTTCCGGATCAAAGACGGCTGCATGAATATTAAACCAGCCAATAAGGCACAACGTTAGCCACAATAAGATTGTTAACCAATCGATTCTCCCGAAGAAGGATTTTTGCTTAACATTATTCATATCTTCTTTTGATTTGGCTATGGTGAACTAATACTGATTTTCTATCGTCTCTTATTGCTGCAGTCTGCTGCACTGTTTTTGCTTTTGTTTTTGTGCTGTCCTTTTTCACATCCTCTTTCTTCGGTTTCGGAATTTCCTTCTTCGGCATAAAACTCGCATTATAGATACGATCCTGAATATACTTTGGCATAGTGATGGTGTCCTTAACATATTTTTCGACCATCATACTGGCTATAGGTCCAGCCCATACTCCTCCGTAACCGGCATTTTCTACAAATACAGCAATTGCTATTTTTGGATTTTCACGTGGGGCAAACGCAAAGAATACAGCATGGTTTTCACCGTGTGGATTCTGGGCAGTTCCTGTTTTTCCACACATTTCTATTCCATTAATTCTGTTGGAATACGCTGTACCTCCCGGAGAGTTCACGGCCTGACTTAAGCCTTCTATCACCATCTGATAATATTTCGCATCTACTCCGGCAGAAATTTTTTCTGTAAATTCTTCTTTCAGGATTTTTTTGTCTCCTATCCCTTTGATCAGGTGAGGACGGTAATAGAAACCTCTGTTGGCAACAATGGCCATGATATTTGCCATCTGCAAAGGTGTAATACCCATTTCACCTTGTCCGATCGATAAAGAAATGTTAAATGAAGATCTCCATTTGTCATTACCATAACGTTTTGTATAAAAATCTGAAGTAGGTAGCAGACCTGGTTTTTCGCCGGGTAAATCGATTCCTAATTTATGACCTATACCAAATTTCATAGTAGCCTCTCTCCACAGATCGTATGCCTTTGGTCCGGAAAGTCCTCTTGAATCTATCATTCGGGCATACGTATACCCGTAATAGGTATTGCAGGACCGTTGTATAGATTTGACCAGACTGGTTGGTCCATCTACGTGCGTACAACGCATAAATCCGCGCCCTCCTCCGTAGCTGTATCCTCCGGGACAATTAAATACAGTATGCGTATCTATCATGCCGGCTTGCTGTGCTGTCAAAGCTGAAACCACCTTGAATACAGATCCCGGCGGATAGGAAGCCTGAATAGGCCGGTTAAACATGGGTTTGGTCGGATCATTCAGCAATTTCATATAATTATTGCCTCTTTGTCTCCCTACCATCAGGTTGGGGTCGTAACTCGGACTGCTTACATAGGCCAGTATTTCTCCTGTGGAAGGTTCGATTGCAACAATGGATCCCAGTTTATTCTTCATTAATTTTTCACCCAGAATCTGCAGTTCTTTATCCAGTGAAGAGATTAATCCATCCCCGGCTACAGCAAGCGTATCATACTTGCCTTCCATAAAAACTCCTTTTGGTCTGTTGAGGGCATCAACCATAAGATTTTTGACACCTCTTTTACCGCGTAACAGATCTTCATATGCCCGTTCAACACCACTGGCGCCAATATAATCGCCTGGTCTGTAAAAACCATTTGATTTTTCGATGTCCCGATCTCTTACTTCCTCAATATATCCCAGGAACTGTGCAGCCAGACTGTCCGGATAACTGCGGACAGTACGATTCTGTACATAGAATCCTCTGAATTTATATAAATGTTCCTGAAGACGTGCATAGGTGGTCGCCGAAAGTTGCTTTTCAAATTGAGAGGCTCTGAACGGAGAATGCGCGCGAGCTTTGGCCATCCGGCTGTCAAAGCCGGCTTTATCGATGTCTATTAATGAACAGAGTAAAGCGGTGTCTATATCTTTTACTTCTTTTGGGGTGACCAGTAGATCGTAGACAGGTTCGTTTTGTACCATTACCTTGCCGTTACGGTCTAAGATGACCCCGCGCGCAGGATATACAATGACTTTCCTCAAGACATTGTTGTTTGCAGACAGAAGATAAGTGTCGTCAATGATTTGAAGATAAAAAAGTCGAGCAATCAGTATAATGGCAACGGCAATAAATATCCCTTGAATGACGTATTTACGAGCAAAAAAACTGTTCATAAACCGGAGGTTTCCTTCGTTATTAGAAAAATGTACAGAATCGATTATGCATTATAACGGGTCTTCTTTCTAAAGAATAATAGCCCGGATAATAGGATGATAATCAGTGTAAAGATACAACTTAATCCGATACTTAAGAGTGTATATTGAAATTGGTAGAATGAAAATACTTCTAATATATACAATACCGTATGGTGGACTAAAATGCCAAAAAATGTATAGGAAAGGAACCATTTAAATCCCATTTCTCCTAATGAGGGGGTGAGGTAGGATTCTTTCATATCCACCTCCAGCGTGATGTTATGAAAAAAGATCCTGTACCAGGCTAATGCCACACATGCAGCAGCATGTACGCCCAGTGAATCATAAAATACGTCTACTGTCAGTCCGGTAAGAAAAGCCAGTACGTATAATAATAAATTAGGAAGGCCGATAGGTAAAAGAAAGATAATAAGAATATAAGGGAAGGGGCTGGCGAGATTGTAATAACCAATATTCTTGAACAGAAAAACCTGTAAAAGAATAAGGATTACAAATCGTAAAAAATTAAGTAAAACCGTTCTACCCATTGTCGTTATTCGTTTCTTCTAAAAGTCTTTTTTCTTCGGCCATTTTATCTTTAAGAATATACACGTGCTGAAGATTTGAAAAATTGGTGGAAAGCAGTAGCCGCAGATCCAGAAAACTTTCACCGGAGGTAATGCCTGTCTCTACTATTTGGCCGACCTGTATTCCTTTTGGAAAAATTGAAAAACCGGAAGTGTATACTTTTTCTCCTTTGGCGACCTTGACATGATTAGGAATATCACGCACCATCGCATACCGTGAATCTCTGTTACTGCCCCACATTAACGAACCAAATACTTCTGATTTGCCCAGTGTGACGGAGATACGTGTATCGGGATGCAATAGAGACTGTACTGTACAGAAGTCTTTTGAGACATTCAATACTATACCAACAACTCCATTAGAAGTTATTACGCCCATATCTTTTTCTACCCCGTCTTTCGAACCTTTATCCAGCGTAAGATAATTGCTTTTCTGATGAATACTGTTATTTGCAACATTGGCAACAATAAACTGATAACGTCCTTCTTCTATGCTGTCTACCAGGCGAACGCTGTCTGAGCTATCTTTGACAATATAGCGTTGGAGCTGGTTGTGAAGCATTGCATTTTCCTGAACGAGCTGATCATTGGCATCAGCGAGCGCCAGATAGCTTTTCCAGGAGTTTACCTTAGCATACATATTGCCGATCACGACATTAGAAGAATTAAAGGCTGAAGCACGTTGGAAAGTGTTGTTTTTGACAACAAGGAGTACAGAAAAGACAAAAAACAGGATAAACCAAAAAAAGGCGTTATATCTGATTAAGAATAACCAAAGGTTTCTCATGTTATTGCTGGTGTTTTTTAACAACTACGCGATATAGCAGGGTATACCTATCTATATCGCGTAACTGGAATTGATATTCAAAGAATTACTGCATTAAAAACTTGAATTTACCAATATTTTTCAATGCTGTGCCTGTACCACGTACAACCGCACGAAGAGGATCTTCTGCTACGTGAACAGGAAGTTTTGTTTTGGCCTGAATACGTTTATCCAAACCTCTTAGTAATGCACCACCTCCGGTCAGGTAGATACCAGTCTGATAGATATCTGCTGATAATTCGGGTGGAGTTATTTCTAATGCTTTCAGGATTGCTTCTTCAATCTTCGAAATAGATTTATCCAGACAATGCGCAATCTCCGTATAGGAAACAGTGATTTGTTTAGGAATACCGGTCATCAGGTCACGTCCCTGTACAGCAAAATCTTCAGGTGGCTCCTGTAATTCAGGAAGAGCAGCACCAACTTCAATTTTGATTTTCTCTGCCGTACGGTCACCGATCATGATATTGTGTTGTCTTCTGATGTATTGTACAATATCAGAATCAAAATTATCTCCGGCAACACGGATAGACTGATCACAAACGATACCTGATAATGCGATGACCGCAATCTCTGTCGTACCACCACCGATATCGATGATCATATTACCGACAGGTTCTTCTACATCGATACCGATACCAACGGCTGCTGCCATAGGTTCGTGAATCAGGTATACTTCTTTTGCTCCTGCAATTTCTGCAGAATCCCTTACAGCACGCTTCTCGACTTCTGTAATTCCGGAAGGGATACAAACGACCATTCTAAGAGAAGGGAAAAACCAACTTTTTCCGTTGTTTACTAATTTTACCATTCCTCTGATCAGATGTTCAGCGGCTGTAAAATCAGCGATAACACCATCACGAAGAGGTCGTACGGTTTTTATATTATCATGAGTCTTACCTTCCATCTGCATTGCCTGACGACCAATAGCAATTACTTTATTGGTAGTGCGGTCAAATGCAACGATAGAGGGTTCGTCTACTACTACTTTGTCATTATGGATAATCAGGGTATTAGCTGTACCCAAATCGATCGCAACTTCTTGCGTAAACCAGTTAAATAACCCCATTTAGTGAATTTTAAACGATTTTTTATTAATATGCAAAACTACTGAAAAATTATCAATCTCTGTGTACAATGAAAAAAAATTATTTGGTTCAAAATGAACCGAAAAGAATCTTTTGTTAGGTATTAAATCGTTAACGGAAAAGAGATGATTATCGTATAATTTTACTGCTTTTTTTGTTGTTAAAATTTAAAAAGATCCCTGTTTTTTAATGTTAGTTGTTAAGTAAACTAATCGTTTACAAATAATCCTTATTAGGATTATTTGTGTTGTCCCAGATGTTGACTTTTTAAATCACTTATAAATTAAAGAGAGCTGCAATTTGCAGCTCTCTTTAATTTATTTTGCTCCCGGAGGGCAATACGTTTTAAGAAATTTGGTGAACAAAGTTGATAAATGCCGCGTTGTTCCTGCTCCTTCATTGATGGAATGGCTGCGGTTTGGGTAGGACATCAGTTGAAATTGTTTGTTATATTTTACCATTTCGTTGGTATATACCTCTGTATTCTGGTAGTGCACATTATCATCTCCTGTTCCGTGTATGAGTAATAAGTTGCCTTTTAGATTTTTGACATAAGATACAGGAGATCCTTTTATAAAGTCTTCTTTATTTTCCTGTGGCAACCCCATGTAGCGTTCCTGATAGATATTGTCATAAAACAACTGGTTTGTTACGGGAGCAATGGATATTCCGGTTTTATAGATATCCGGATATTGTCCCAGGAGGTTGAGTGTGGAAGATCCGCCTCCGCTCCATCCCCATACGGCTATACGCTCCGGATCTACAAATTTCCATTTTAATATCTCTTTTGCACCCATGGCCTGATCACGAATATTGAGACGGCCGATATTTCTGTAGATAGATTTACGCCATACTCTGCCTTTTGGAGCCGGTGCACCACGGTTTTCCAATGAAATATAGATGTATCCGTCATCCGACATATTACCTGTATACAATGGATTGTATCCGGTGTAAGTATCATCTGTTACTGTTTGCGCTGCAGGTTCTCCATAAACATAGAATACAACCGGATATTTTTTATTCGGATCGAAGTTTTTTGGTTTTACCATCCACCCGTCTAATTCAATGCTATCCTGTGTTTTAATTTTGATAAATTCCACATGTGTGGCAATTCCTTCTTTAACAGACTTTGGTTTTACAATTTCTTTATGTTCCGGAAGGCTTACTATAGATCCTGTGGAACTAAACGTCGTGCTCTTGCTGTTGAAAATGGCCAGTTTGCCATTGGAAGAAATCGTATAGGTGTTTGTTCCTTTATATGTCGCCGGAGTTACGCGACTGGCCTGCCCGCCATTCAGGCTGATTTTGTACAAAAACTTTTGAGTTGCATTTGCCGGAGAAGCAGAGAAATAAATAAGATTAGCTTTCTGATCAATATTATCTAGTTGTATAACATCATAGTTTTCTTTTGTAATCAGCGATTCTTTACCCTGAAGGTCGATTTTATAAATTTGTCTCCATCCGTTTTTTTCGGAGAGCCAGATAAATTCCTCGCCATTGTTGATCCAGTCCCAACCGCTTGGGTCTCCGTTATTCCAGCGGGCTTTAATATCTATCCATGCTTCGTCAGTTTCCTGGTGAATGGTTTTGGAAGTCGCATTTACAGCATCGCACACGATAATTCTGCTTACATTTTGTTTGCGGTTAAGCTGTTGGAGTATTATAGATTTGGAATCCAGTACCCATTCCATTCGGGGAATATAGTGCTGGATGTCATCTCCTTCAATACCGGCTTTTTTGGTACTTCCATCTGATATATTATAAAACCAAATTGTACAGGAAGAAGGGTTCATACCTACTTTCGGATATTCTACCGGAATAGTGAACGAATACAGGCTGTCTGTATTGTTGATCATCAGGAAGTTGCGTGTTTCTTTTGCGTCTAATTTCCAATAGGCGATTTTTGTTCCGTCGGGTGACCACCGAAATCCGTCCTGACATCCGAACTCTTCTTCATAAGCCCAGTCAAATGTACCGTTGATAATGCGGTCTGTGCCGTCTTTGGTTATAGCGATGTATGTATTGGTAGAAAGATCTTCTATGTAAATATTATGCTTGGATACATAAGCGACTTTTTTGCCGTTAGGTGAAAATTTTGCAAACATCAGAGAGGAGGCAGGCAATCCTTTGCCCAGTTGAATAAGTTTCTTGCTCTTTTTGTCAAATATCCAGTAGTCTCCTCTCGTATTATCCCGCCATACACGTTGCGTATTGGCAAACAGTAAAAGGCTATTGCCATCAGGAGATACCTGAAAACTCTGGACTTCTAACGCTTCGGTCGAATCTTTTGGGATAAGGTCCTGTGTAGTCAGAAAGGCTTTATTCTGATCCGGGTGAAGAAGATCTACCATATCAATTCCCTTGGAAGAGAATGAATAATAGGCATTGCCATCTGCCGTCCATTGCATTTTTTGAGCAAAACTATTATGGAGTAAAAAGATGCAAAATATGGATAAAAAGTATTTGGTGAGTTTTATCATAAAATAAAAAATTATGCTGCTAATTGTTTGATCTGTAGTTTTCAATTTCCTCTGCGGTTTTAATGAGTTCCGGACCTAATAAGCGATGACCGTCTGCTGTGATCAGGAAATCGTCTTCTATACGGATTCCACCGAAATTGCGATATTCATTTACTTTATCATAGTTGATAAATGTGCTGTTTTTATTTTCTGCCTGCCAGATATCAATGAGTTCAGGAATAAAATACAGACCAGGCTCAACGGTGACTACATGACCTGCTTTCAGCGGTTTACCCAGGCGAAGTGATTTAAGTCCGAAAGTACGGGTATCTTTTGGTTCGTCCGGAGTATACCCCACATATTGTTCTCCGAGATCTTCCATATCATGTACATCCAGTCCCATCATATGCCCGAGTCCACATTGAAAAAACAGCGTGTGGGCATGTGCTTGTACGGCTTCTTCAGCGTTACCTTTCATTAATCCAATGGATTTCAGTCCTTCAACAAGGGTAAGGGAGGCTTTAAGATGAATATCTTTGAAGTTTGTGTCCGGAGCGAGTGCATTTCTTGCATTCGTAAAAGACTGCAATACTATGTTGTAAATTTCTTTTTGTTTGGTGGTGAATCTCGAATCTGCAGGGAATGTGCGGGTAAGATCACCTGCATATCCCATCGCTGTCTCTGCACCGGAATCATTCAGAAAAAGATCTCCGCTTTTAAGTGTATGCTGACGATAATGATTGTGCAGTATTCCGCCATTGATAGTTACAATAGGTGGATAAGCCATTTCACAGCTCTGATCAGCAGCCAGATGTTGGATGGCATTGGCAATTTCAAATTCCCGTATACCCGGCCTGACAATTCGCATGGCGAGCAGGTGCATTTCAGTAGAAACGCGAATAGCTTCTTCTATTTCCTTAATTTCCTGATCTTCTTTGATCTCTCTTTGCTTTACAACAGCTGTTATAAAGGGTGCTGAAGGTTGTATAGCAGATACAGAAATACTGAATAGTTCTGTAAGTAAGATCTTGTTGGAAGGTTGATAAGGAGGTAGATAATGTACAGTACGATTCTTGTTTTCCTGCAGATAAGTAGCTAATGCGGAAAAAGGACGTGTCTCACTGATCCCGGAACGCAGACTTTTCTCTTTTAATGTCTCCTGTTTACCCATCCAGACGATATCATCGATACTTAATTCATCTCCGAATACAATTGTTTTATCTTCATCAATATCTATAATTGCAGCCAGACGGGGTTCTTGTATTCCGAAGTAATATAAAAAAGTACTGTCCTGCCGAAATCTGTAGGGGTTGTGTTCGAAATTTATCGGATTTTCAATATTCCCCAAAAACAGGAGAATACCATGGCCAATATTTTTCTTTAAGACATTTCTTCGTTCCTGATAGGTATGTGCTGCAAACATATAGTTGTTGTTTAATACGTTAAATTTAAGGTCTTTCACCTTTGTATACGGGATGATTTTATCATCCTTTACATTTTGACTTTGATATAATAATTAAAGGTATCGATATCAATATTTTGCTTTGTCAGTTCCGCAACAGGTATGGGTTTAAACTGCTGATCAAACGTGTATTGTTGTTTTACTTCTCCTTTTTTACCGATAGCTACCGGCATTTTGAAATCTTTGACTTCACTGATCCACCGGGCTGCGGGCAGACCTTTATTGTTCCAAACCACTTCCAGGGTCGGAATGCTGGTATGCTGTACATACTGCTCAAAAACTTTTGACAGATCTATACCCGATTCACGAGATACATAAGATGTGATATCCTGATAATCTACAGTTTTATGATAAAATTTTTTGTTTAATCCTCTGAGGATTGCACGCCATTTTTCATCATTATTTATCATGGAGCGGATCATATTATGTAATACTCCACCTTTAAGATACATATCACCCGATCCTTCTTTATTTACATCATACGGGCCTTGCATTGCTGTATCATTCAGGATACCCCTGCGATTGCCGTTTACATACTCCTGGCTGGCCTGTTTGCCATAATGATAGTCAATGTATAATGCTTCGGAATAGTTTGTGTAGCTCTCATGGATCCAGAGGTCAGCGACATCTTTGGCCGTTATATTATTTCCGAACCATTCGTGACCTGACTCGTGGATAATGATAAAATCCCATTTCATTCCCCATCCTGTGCCGGAGCTTTCTGTGCCCAGATAACCGTTTTTATATTTATTCCCGTAGGCAATGGCGCTCTGATGTTCCATGCCCAGATGGGATGTTTCGACAAGTTTGTATCCATCTTCATAAAAAGGATAGGGACCAAACCAGTGTTCCAGGGCTTCAAGCATGGGTTTGACATTTTCACCAAAGTGCTTTTCAGCTATTGTTTCATTTCCACGGAGGACATAATAATCAATATCCAGTTTACCGTTTTCACCCTGATAGGCATCCTGCAAATGTACATAATCACCTATATTCAATGCCACATTGTAGTTGTTGATTGGGTTAGAAACGCTCCAATGGTAAGTTGAATATCCGTCAGTGCCCTTTTCTACGCCTTTAAGTCTTCCATTTGAGACGTTCATTAAAGAGGAGGGAACTGCAACCGAGATCAGCATACTGTCTACCTCATCCGATAGGTGATCTTTATTGGGCCACCATGCACTGGCTCCCAGACCCTCACATGCAGTTGCTATCCACGGATTCCCGTTTTTATCCTTTTTCCAGTCGAATCCACCATCCCAGGGAGCACGTTTAGCCTCAACTGGATTGCCGGAATAATAAACCTCAAAGGAATCCTGATTTCCTTTTTTTATAGTTTGCGGAAATGATATAAAAACAGCATTATATTCTCTTCTGAAAGGTAAAGTCTTTCCCTGATACACAACTTTGTCAATAGTGAGGTTTTCAAAGAGGTCAAACTGTAGGTCTTTGAAGTCCGTCACTGCCTTGAACCGGAAGAGATTGCTGCCCGAAACAGATTTTTGCTCAGGATTGACTTTTATGTTAAGATGATAGAATTGCACATCATAACAGGTACGTAAGGGGGTAAGCTTTCCGCGTAAGGAATCAGCCCGGGTAAAACTGTTTTTAGGGTGTAAGAGTTGCGAATAAGAATGTAAGGAAAACAACAATAACAGCAAAAGAATAGGGTAGCGCATAACCGATCACAAATTGATCTATAAAAATAGCAAAAGAACCTGAAAAATAAAGCGCTTAAATTCCCCTTGAAATTTTTCTGTTTGTAAAGAATTCGCTGATTTCTGTGACCGAACGTGCATTAAGACAGTTTTCAGCAGATAGTCCTCCTTTACGTGCTACGTAGACACCATAGTGCATATCCAAAAGTCCTTCTGTACGGTGTGCATCCGGATTGATGGATAGCAATACACCTTTTTCGATAGCGTATCTGTGCCATCTCCAGTCCAAATCTAACCGCAGAGGGTTGGCATTAATCTCGATGACCACCTGATTTGCTGCACAGGCATCTATTATTTTTTTGAAATCCAAAGGATATCCCGAGCGGCTTAATAATAATCTTCCCGTAGGATGCCCCAGAATAGTGGTGTAAGGATTTTCGATTGCTTTTATTAATCTGTCTGTCGCTTTCTCTTCATCCATTTTGAGATTGGAATGTACGGAAGCTACTACAAAATCGAATTTAGCAAGTATCTCATTCGGATAATCGAGAGATCCGTCCGAAAGAATATCAGATTCAATACCTTTGAAAATACGGAATGGAGCCATTTTTTCATTCAACGCATCTACTTCTTTCCATTGTTGTTCCAGACGATCTATAGACAGACCGTTGGCATATACAGCCGTACGGGAGTGATCGCAGATACCAAAATATTCTAATCCCAGATCCTCCTTACAGTATCGCGCCATTTCAGCCAGGCTATGTACGCCGTCACTATATGTAGAGTGATTGTGAACGGTTCCTTTTAATTCTTCAAAAGTGATAAGCTGCGGAAGTGTGCTGTTTTTTGCTCTCTGGATTTCATCCAATCCTTCTCTAAGTTCGGGCTCGATATAGGCTAATCCCAGCAACTGATAGATCCCGGCTTCTGTAGAAGCTTTAGGAAGTGGCTGTTGTATCGCTTCTAATTGTTGGATATGGAGTTCTGAACCTGTGGTTATTAAAAGAGTTTGCGCAAAATTTTCGGAATCTGTATTTAAAAAACTAAAAAGGAAGCCATTGTTATCTTTTGCGTCTATCCGATCCGGATCTTGTTGCTGAATCTGCAGATCAGGAATCGTAGCTAATACTTTTTGCAGCTCTTCTGTTGAAGCGGACAGCAAAAAATCCACACGATCTAATATTTCAACTTTTCTTCTGAAAGCTCCGGTATACGAAAGCGCTGTGTGTTCGGGTAGGGCGAACCGTAATTTATTGAGAATTGCTTCTGCAGACGGCAATACTTTTGCGTATAAAAACCAGCCTTGATTGGCAATGGAAAATTCTATATTTTTCTTAATGTCTTCCTGTGTTTTGAGACCGAAGCCTTTTGCCTCTACCAGACGGTTTTCGTTGCAGGCATAATACAGTTCTCCTACAGATTCAATACCGAGTTCTTTCCATATGATCAGTATTTTTTTTGGTCCAAGACCTTTTATCTGAAGCATATCCAATAATCCGGGAGGCGTATTGGCGATCAGCTGATCCAGTTCTGTAAAGGATCCAGTCTGAATAATTTCCTGAATTTTTTCTGCCGTGCCTTTGCCGATTCCCTGTTGAGCACTGAGATCTTCAACAGTCGCTGTAGCTGCAGCAAAGGGCAATTTGTCAATTTTAAAAGATGCGGAGGCCATTGCTTTAGCCCTGAATGGGTTTTCATTATGAAGTTCCATAAGCTGACTTCCCAGCTTAAATAGCTTAGCAATGACCTTGTTATCCATATCTTAAATGTTGTTTTATTCTGTAAGTGCCGGTTTTTTTTCTTCTGGTTTCGGCCGCTCATATTTATTGATGATCAGTCGGATTCCACCATTCATAGTAAAGAATTTGATAGACCAGTTGACGAAAGTAACCAATTTATTTCTAAATCCGAAGATGGACATCAAGTGAACGAACATCCATACAAACCAGGCGAAGAATCCCTGAAACCGGATTTTACCCATATCTACGACAGCTCTGTTACGACCTATTGTAGCCATAGATCCTTTGTCAAAATAGCTGAAACTTTCAAGAGGCTGATCATTAAGCAGGTGCATGATCTGATGTGCTACGAATTTACCTTGTTGTTGTGCAACAGGAGCGACACCCGGTAATCCTCTTGGAAGATCTTCTGTAATCATAGCAGAGACATCTCCGATAGCAAATACATTTTCCAGACCTTCGACTCTGCAGGTTGCATCTGTTTTGATGCGATTGCCACGCTGGATAATATCTTTTTCCAGGCCTTCAGGGAATTGTCCCATGACACCTGCTCCCCAGATAACCGTTTTGGTATCAATACTCTCTCCATCGCTGAAAGAGATCGTATTTCCATTATAGCCTGTTACCTGCTTGTTTAACAATACTTTTACTCCTAATTCTTTCAGATATGTTTCTGCTTTTTCGGATGCCTGCGGAGATAATGCAGCGAGGATCTTATCCTGCCCCTCTATCAGGTAAACATTCATTTCCTGAGTAGATAACTCAGGGTAGTCTTTTCTAAGGATATTATTACGGATCTCTGCGATTGCTCCTGACAGTTCTACACCGGTAGGGCCACCACCGACAACGACGAAGTTGAGGTAAGGAGCACGCTGTGTAGCGGTCTCTCTCAGGACTGCTGCTTCCAGATTTTGAAGAACATAACTTCTGATGTTAAGCGCTTCGCGTATGCTTTTCATCGGAAGAGAATATTTGGCTACTTCCTGGTTTCCGAAGAAGTTTGTTGTAGCGCCTGTCGCAACAACCAGATAGTCGTAATCGAAATCTCCGACATCTGTTCTTACAATTTTAGTATCGGTATCGATATGTGATACTTCTGCTATTCGGAATTTAAAATTTTCCTGCGATTTGAACATCTTCCGTAACGGGAAGGAAATGGCATCGGCTGCAAGTGTTCCGGTGGCGACCTGATAAAGCAGGGGCTGGAACGTGTGATAGTTATTGCGATCCAGAAGTAATACTTCTACATCTTTGTTTTTGAGGTGTTTAGCAACTTCCACTCCACCAAAGCCACCACCTATGACGATAACTCTTGGAAAACTTCTCTCTGAACGACTGCTTAGCATATTAGTTGTTTTATCTTTATTCTATTAACTTTTGCAAGTTTTTGCAAATATCTTAAATTTTATTGCAGTAAACTAAATTATTTGCAACTAACCTTGTACACATGCGATAAAGAGATCTTTAAAGAAGGCAGATTAACAACGTGCGTTGATCGAAAAGACAGAAGCACTTTTTGCCTGTTTGTATATAAGTCTTTTTCAATCAAGGGTATTCTTAGTGTACAAAGTACACAAATTTAAGAATAATAATTAAAAAGGCTTATTGTAAGGTCCCTTTTATTTTTATTCGTAGCCCGTCATTTTCATTGCCTAGTCTGATCTGACAGGCAAGCCTGCTCTCATCATCCGCATCTGGTAAGGTATCCAGCATATCCAGTTCCTGATCCTGTGGTTCGGACAGGTTTTCAGCTCCATCCAATATCTGCACATGACAGGTCGCACACAATGCCATTCCTCCACAGGTGGCCAGAATCTCGTATTCTGAAGCCTTCAGGATCTCCATCAGGCTCAGATTTATATCTGTAGGAATCTCTACATCTTTTACTGTGCCTTCCCGGTCTTCTACATAAATGGTGATTAAATTATCCATGTGATTTGATTAAAATGCATTTACACCGTTTACCGTTGTATATTTAAATGAAAGTTTCTGATCCGGATATACATATTTAAAAGCACTCTGTGCCATTAATGCTGCTTCGTGATATCCGCAAAGAATAAGTTTTAATTTTCCCGGATAGGTATTGATGTCTCCGATAGCAAATATCCGTTCCACATTAGTAGAATAATCAAAGGTGTCTACAACTATTGCATTTTTATCTATATTAAGTCCCCAGTCTGCAATAGGCCCTAACTTAGGACTTAATCCATACAGTGGAATAAAGTGTTCGGTATGGACAACTATGGCTTCTTTTTGCTTATTTTGTAAATGCACTTCCTGAAGAGTGCCGTTTCCCTGTAAGGCCACCAGATTATGAGAAAGCAACAGATCAATTTTTCCTTCATTGGCCAGTTTGTATACTTTCTCTGCTGAGTCCGGAGCTCCGCGGAAACTGTCACTGCGGTGTACCAGCGTAATGCTTTTTGCAACATCGGCCAGGAAAATTGTCCAATCCAGTGCCGAATCACCTCCGCCGGCTATCAGGATATTTTTATCTCTGAAACGTTCCGGATCACGGACCATATAATGTACGGAGTTGTGTTCAAAAGTATCCAGATTCTGAATTTCAGGCTTACGGGGTTCAAAACAGCCCAATCCTCCGGCAATCACGACTACCTGACAATGGATAACTGTTCCCTCAGAACCAATTACATAATAAGAACCATCTTCCTGTTTATTCAATCCTTCTACACGTTCTCCTAAAGTGAAGGTAGGGTGGAAGGGCGCTATCTGCTCCATCTGATTATTGATCAGCTCCTGTGCATTTATAGCAGGATAACCGGGAATATCGTAGATCGGTTTGTGCGGATAGATCTCTGAAAGCTGACCGCCTACCTGTGGGAGGACATCTATCAAATGGCATCTCATTTTTAATAAGCCTGCTTCAAATACTGCAAATAGTCCTACCGGACCAGCTCCGATTATACAAATATCAGTTGTTATCATAGCTATCTATGTTTAAGTTATCGTGTATTTTGTTAAGTATTCGGGTGAAATGTTTGAAATCCTCATCTGTCAGATTATCCCAGGCCTTGGTACGGATCTGTGTGATGTGAGGAGTTAATGATTGTACTTTACTGCTGCCCAGGTCCGTCAGTTTTAGATAAAGAGAGCGTCTGTCGGTAGGATGATTGTGACGTTCGGCCAATCCTTTCTTGATCAGCAAATCCACAATACGGGTCAGTGTAGGCTGATCTTTACCGCATTTTTCAGCCAGTTCCTTTTGTAACAAATCCGGATGTTCAAAGAGTGTCTTTATGATTGTCCATTGATCCACTGTAATATCGAATCCCTTTTCCGTAAAAGAGGATTGTGCGTATTGCTTTACCTTTTTCGCAGTCCGGTCCAGGATAAATGAATATTCGTTGAATTTTTCGTTTTGCATAACAATATTTAGTACAACAAATATATGAAAGAATACATTAAGTTAAAACCATTTTTGTTAGTCCATTGTCAATATTGATTATAAAAAAAGAGGGCTTTCATCATTGATGAAAGCCCTCTGTATGGTACTAAGTTATGTGCTTGATTATGGTCTTGCAGGCTCTACTTTTTTAAGATCTGCTTTTTCTGCCATGTGACGTCCTTTACGGAAGTCATATACAGAAGGTGCTGCAAGGAAGATTGAGGAGTATGTTCCTACTACGATACCGATAAGGATCGCAAAGGAGAATCCACGGATTACTTCACCTCCGAAGATAAACAATACGGCTAATACGAAGATAATGGTCAGTGACGTAATGATCGTACGGCTTAATGTTGTGTTAATCGCATGATTTACAATATCACTCATTTTTTCATTATGGCTGTTTGGCTTGTTTACGTACTCTCTCAGTCTGTCAAATACAACTACCGTATCATTTACAGAGTAAGCAATTACGGTCAATATCGCTGCCACAAAGTGCTGGTCGATATCCAGAGAGAATGGTACGATACCATCTAACAGAGAGAACAAACCTAATAAGATAACCGCATCGTGGATAGTTGCAATCGCAGCTCCTGCAGAATACTGCCATTTGCGGAAACGGATCAGAATGTATGTTGCAATGATAATAATCGAGAAGATAGCCGAATAGGTAGCTCTTGATTTGATATCATTTGCAATTGATGGTCCTACTTTCTGTTGTGAAAGGATTTCATGTTTGTTTCCTCCAATCTTAGACAAACCAAGGTTCAGTTTATCCAATACATCTTTATCTACAGCATCACTGGTCTCGTCAATCTTGTACGTCGTCGTAATGCGAACCTGATTTTCACTTCCGAAAGTTTTTACCTCAGTTGTTTTCTGGAATACTTCATCCAGATTCTGACGTACGCTTTCCAGATTAACAGCTTTTTCAAAACGTACTGTATAGGTACGACCACCCTGGAAATCTACCCCAAGCGTAAAGCCTTTTGTAAAGATAGATGCCAAACAGATAATAGCAGCAATAATAGATACGATATAGAATTTCTTACGGTTTTTGATAAAGTTGAAGTTTGCATTTCTCAGCGTGTTCGCAGACCAAGGGTAAGATACAGAGATCTTCATGTCTTTATCCAACATGAATTCAAAGATCAGACGGGAAATGAAAATTGCAGTAAATAATGATGTAACGATACCTAACATCATCGTTGTTGCAAAACCTAAGATCGGTCCGCTACCTAAGAAGAAGAGTACAATACCTACAAGGAAAGTTGTGATCTGTGAATCGAGAATAGACGGCATCGCATGTTTGTAACCATCTGCAATCGCCTGACGCATAGATTTACCCAGACCCAGCTCTTCCCGGATACGCTCATATATAAGTACGTTGGCATCTACCGCTGTACCCATAGTCAATACGATACCTGCAATACCCGGTAAGGTAAGTACGGCATTTAAGGAGGCTAATACCCCTAACAGGAAGAATACGTTGACAATAACAGCAATATTTGCTGCCCATCCTGCACGGTTATAATAAACAACCATGAAGATCAATACCACTACGAAAGCAATGATGGCAGAGTTTACACCCGCATCGATTGCTGCCTGACCTAATGAAGGACCTACAATAGCCTCTTCAACGATCTTAGCTGTTGTAGGAAGACGACCTGCCTTTAATACGTTTGCTAAATCTTTTGTATCATCTGTTGTAAATGATCCTGAGATCTGTGAACTTCCGTTTGGAATTTCTTCATTTACATTCGGAGCAGAGTAAACAACATTATCTAATACAATAGCAATAGCTTCTTTATTTTGAGCTGCTTTTGCCGTGATTTTGCGCCATTCGCGTGCACCTTCATTATTCATCTGCATCGATACCACAGGTTGATTTGTCTGTGGAGCGATGTCATTTTTTGCATCTGTAATCACATCACCTGTCAATACCGCACCGTTATCAATACCTGACGGTCGGATTGCATAAAGTGATAATGCATTAGGTGAATTTTGTTCAGGTTTTACTGCCCAAAGAAGTTTCAGGTTAGCCGGGATAATAGATTTTATCTCTGGTTTTGCTAATAAAGCATTTACTTTTGCAGTATCTTTCAGTTCCGCAATACCGACCATAGGGCCCGGTACTAATTGCATCTGGTTGTTTGGTCCCATAGCAACTGACGGTCTCAATACAGCAAATAACGGATTTTCTTCACCCAATTTTGCGTTTACAGCAGCTGAGTCAGATTTTCCTTTGCCAGCACCCAGGTTGGCTAACAGATTTTCTTTCTTAGTTGTATCTGCTTTTGTTGTATCAGCAGGGGAAGATTTTTGTGCTTTCAGGGTCGCCGCTAATGTTTTGTTAACATTTTCCAAAAGAGGATATACCTGGAAATTGCTATGTGTTTCATAGAATTCCAGTTTGGCAGATCCCTGAAGAAGTTTGCGTACACGTTCCTCATCGTTGACACCCGGAAGCTCAATAAGAATACGGTTTGTTCCTTGTTGAATCTGGATATTCGGAGATGCTACTCCGAATTTGTCAATACGGGTACGAAGTACTTTATATGAATTCTGGATAGCATTATCCGCTTCTTTTTGCAAGAAATTAGCTACTTCTTTATCAGAGCTTGTCGCTTTGATTAAGGTAGAATTAGATTGTGTAGCAAAAAATGAAGCTAATGGAGTGCTTGCTCCGCTGGATTTGTAGTCTTCGATAAATAAATCAACTAATGATTTATTGGAAGATCTGCTTTTCTTTACAGCATTTCCTAATGAAGTGTTGAATTTTTCATCTTTCGGATTGTTCGCTAAGTTTCTGATCAATTCGTCTAATGAAATTTCCATTGTCACGTTCATAC
This sequence comes from Sphingobacterium spiritivorum, assembly GCF_016725325.1. NCBI lineage: Bacteria > Pseudomonadati > Bacteroidota > Sphingobacteriia > Sphingobacteriales > Sphingobacteriaceae > Sphingobacterium > Sphingobacterium spiritivorum. The sequence continues at coordinate 385,703 of NZ_CP068083.1, read as the reverse complement.
CGCCTTTTAGGTCAAGACCTAAAGCCAGTTCTTTGGCTTTGACTTCTCTGTACGTGTATTTCGCTACTCCCAGATTGTATACAACCTGTCCAGCCATCGAATCTAAATAAGCCTTTTCTTTCGTCATGTCACCTTTGGCGAATGCCTCAGCGTCTTTTTCTACTTTACGGCTCACAAAAGTGAATGATAGGGAATAGAGGCATGCTAACGATACCACTATAACCAAAAATTTAATCAGCCCTTTACCTTGCATTGTCTATTTTAGTGTATTAGTTTGATATATAGTATATTTATAATTTACTCCGGTTGTATTACATTTTACCAAGAATGGCAAAGGTATAAAATTTTTGTATAATGAACCCGACATGATTAAAATAATTATCAAAAGCAAGAATTATCGACAATTTTGTTTGTAAAAGCTCCTCTATTTGTTGATAAACAGATGTGTGGAACTGCAAGCTGGGAAATATAAAAGAGTATTCCGGCTTTTATATATGCAGGAGAGGGAGGAACAAAAAGAGCCTGACGGATATCCGTCAGGCTCTGCTTAAAGATTTGATATTTTCTATTTCAATGTGTATTTGATACCTAATGAAAATTCAGAAGCATCAAAATCACTATTGTGATTTAACTGCCAGTAAGGCTTCCAATCTACGTGAAGACCGATAGGAGCACTAGGGATTTTGAATTCAAGACCTGCCTGTGGACGTAAAGCGATTGCAGTGAAATCATCGCTACCAGCATCGATAAACGAGATTTGAGGACCAACACCTACATACCATCCCAAACCGTTAGTGCCACGGAAAGGTCTTGCATACTGATAATCTGCACCAATACCTACAACATTATCACCGAATAATACTTGAACCTGACCTTGATTAGTTCCTCCAAAAGAAGTTTTGTATTGTACTCCAAATGCATCAAATGGTGAATCAAATACAACTCCTATAGCCGCTCTTTGCGGAGACTGTGCTTTTGCTTCTTGGGCACCTAATGCCAAAACAGCTGCTGCTGCAAAAGAAAGTAATAATTTTTTCATAATAATGTTATGTTGTTTTTCTGTTAAATTACGATCAACACTTTGCAAATAGCTTGCCAAAAATCATGATTGATACATTTTTTTATGCAGAAATTGTAATCAGGCAATCATCATTTGGTTGTCAATTATAAAAAAACGTTTTACAATCCGAATATTATTTGTAATTTTGCCTGGCAAATAGAAACTCCAACACGTATTTGCCATGCAATTAGATCCACAAAAATTCGTAGCAGAAGGTCTTACCTACGACGATGTATTATTAATTCCCGCTTATTCAGAAATTTTGCCGCGTGATGTAGACACGAGCACATATTTGACTAAAAAAATCAAGTTGAATATTCCTTTGGTCTCTGCCGCTATGGATACGGTAACAGGTTCTGACTTAGCTATTGCTATAGCACAGGCCGGAGGTATCGGTATGCTGCACAAGAATATGACAATTACAGAGCAGGCTGCTGAAGTCCGTAAAGTAAAACGTTCAGAAAGTGGTATGATTCAGGATCCGGTTACGTTGCTGGAAACAGCTACTGTAGGTGACGCATTCAAAATCATGAGTGAGCACAAAATCGGAGGTATTCCTATTATAGACTTATCGGGTAAACTGGTCGGAATTGTAACAAACAGAGATCTGCGTTTTCAAAAAGATATGAAACGCCCTATCAGCGAATTAATGACCCGGGATAATCTGGTTGTAGCTCCTGAAGGTACGGATCTGGTGCAGGCTGAACTGATACTTCAGAATTATAAAATTGAAAAACTTCCTGTTGTCAATGAAGAAGGATTTTTAAAAGGACTGATTACCTTTAAAGATATCCAGAAATATAAACATTACCCTAATGCTGCGAAAGATTCCCATGGTCGTCTGCTGGTAGGAGCTGCAGTAGGAGTGACTCCGGACACATTGGATCGTGTAGATGCTTTGGTAAAAGCTGGTGTAGATGTCGTGACTATTGATACTGCACATGGTCATTCAAAGGGAGTAATAGATAAACTTAAATTAGTAAAATCAACATACCCAGATCTTCAGGTTATCGTCGGAAATATTGCCACCGGAGCAGCAGCAGCTGATCTGGCAGCAGCAGGTGCCGATGCTGTAAAAGTAGGAATCGGTCCGGGTTCTATCTGTACCACACGTATTATAGCTGGTGTAGGTGTACCACAGTTGTATGCTGTTTATGAAGTTGCCAAAGCACTTAAAGGTACAGGAGTTCCTTTGATTGCTGATGGTGGTATCAAGCAGACAGGCGATATTGCAAAAGCAATAGCAGCGGGAGCAAGTACTATTATGGCCGGATCACTGTTTGCAGGAGTAGAAGAAGCTCCGGGAGAAACGATTATATATGAAGGACGTAAGTTTAAATCATATCGTGGTATGGGATCTATTGAGGCTATGGAAAAAGGATCCAAAGATCGTTATTTCCAGGATGTGGAAGATGATATTAAAAAACTGGTTCCGGAAGGAATTGTAGGTCGTGTTCCTTATAAAGGTACTTTGGCAGAAGTTGTATATCAATATATCGGAGGTCTTCGTGCATCAATGGGCTACTGTGGTGCGGCAACGATTTCGCGTCTTCAGGAAGCGCAGTTTGTGAAAATTACAGGAGCAGGACTTCGCGAGTCGCATCCGCATAATATTTCGATTACAAAAGAAGCTCCCAACTACAACAGCAGAGGTTAATTTCTGATCGGAAAAAATATTAAAAACGGGCATTCAATTTTTGGATGCCCGTTTTTATTGACCACATTCTTTGTTTTTTAGGATATAAATGGTTAAATTGTAAATCGTTAACTATTTTTATTACATCACTTAACAATATAATAATATGGGTAAAGGAGATAAAAAATCAAGAAAAGGGAAAATTATTATGGGTTCGTATGGTAACAAACGCCCTCGTGGATTTCAAGCAAAAGCTGTGGTTCCGGAAGCTACAGAAGCCGGAAAACCTGCAGCAAAGAAAAAAGGTAAAGAAACTGCCTGATACACATTCCGGGATTTATTGCCGGTGTGAGAGAGACCAGCATACTTCGTTCAAGTGTGCTGGTCTTTCTTTTATAATCTCCTCCCTAAACCGAGATAAAAAAAATAATCAGTTCTGATTTCGCTGTTGACATACTGTTGTCATTGACCCGGATTAACTTTGAATCATAATCAAAACAGGAGAAATATGAAAACAAATGAAATCATCAGCAAAGAAGAATTATTGAAACACTGGCAGGGACACCGCAGTCTGACACGCCGGGTTATAGAAGCATTTCCGGAAAAAGATTTGTTCGAATTTAAAGTAGGTCCTATGCGTCCATTTTCATTAATGGCTCAGGAGCTGATCTCCATCGCCGGTCCCGGATTAAAAGGTATAGTGAATAGGGCAGAGGAGCCTTACAGCGAAAAAATAGACCTGAAAACAAAACAGGAAATTCTTGACGAATGGGACAAGGTAACCAAAGATGTAGATCTGTACTTTAACAAGATTAAAGAAGAAGATTTTCACGATACCTTTAATCTTTTTGGTGAGTACAAATCACCTATATATGAAAATCTTCTTTATTTTATTGATAATGAGATTCATCATCGCGGGCAGGGGTATGTGTATCTCCGGGCTTTAGGAATTCAGCCTCCGCCATTCTGGGAGCGATACTAATTTGTTGTTTTATATAAAGAAAGCGGTTCACTTGTGAACCGCTTTCTTACTTTTGGACAGATTTAAACTGCTTATCGCTGACAATCAGCTGTCCATATCTTATTTTCTTTTGTGAAAGCTATAGTTAGTTTTCCTGCATCAATACGGATCAAAGCACCTTCTGCTGAATTTATATTAACCAGAGTGTTATCTCCTTTTTTCTCAAACTCTACTCCTTTAAGATCCGGAATATCATTGTTAAAGTAAAAAGTATAGGAATTACCTAATTTCTGTACAGTCACTGTTCCATCAGCCAGCGGTTTATTGTTTTGGCTGTTTCCAAGATCAGTATAGGAAATTTTACCGTTGTACTTCCCTACGAAGATATCATTGTCAGCCGGATCATCATCTTTACTACATGCTGAAAATATAGCAACAGTGAACACTAACAGCCCCAAGATCTTAATCATTTTTTTCATAGTGGTAACGTTTTTTATGTTTGTTAAAGATTCTGTTTATATGCAGAATAAAGGACAAACCCGGTGCCAAAAACGGGAGGTAGGAAGTAATGTGGCTGATTAACAGCCTGATGTGGTAAGACTTATTTGATGAAACCGGCGACTATGTTAATGGTCAGAGCGACCACAAAAGTATTCAGTGCAAAAGAAAGTAAACCGTGAAACAGTGCCACATGTCTTATCTTTTTACTGGATATCTCTACATCTGAAACCTGGAACGTGCATCCTAAAACAAAAGAAAAGTAAGCAAAGTCAAGATAGTCGGGCTTCTCTGATCCCGGAAAGTCAAGACCTCTTGCTTTCTTGTCGTCATCATTGTAGTAGAGCCGAGCATAATGAAAAGTATAAATCGTGTGTACAAGTGCCCACGAGGCAATCATGCTGGCTACAGCTATTCCTATATTGCTGATATTAAGAGAAGGGTTATCTGCCGGAGATTCGATTACAAATAATACCGCAAAAAGACAGGTGAAAGAGGCTAATAAGATAAATAAAGTGACAACAATGCGGCTTCCGTCCTCGATTGTGGCTAGTTTAATAATCTTCCGAATCGGCATAGTATAAAAAGTTGTCCAGGCTATGACCAGGTAAGTAAGCGAAAAAGCCAGCCAGCTATACAGGAACTGAACCATGATGTTTTCATTCCTCGGTAATACAAAAAAAACAAATCCAGCAATTACCAGTGCTATCAACCCTCTGTGTATGGGTCTCAATTGGTGAATAAATAATTCTTTGGGCTGCATATTTGTTGAAATAAAGGATTTCCTATCCTCTTTTTCAGCTCTGCTGATGGGAGAGGATAGGAATAATAGTTATTTGGAACCTGTCCTTTTGATAATCATGATAGATTTGTATTTATCAAGATCAAAATGAGGTGATTCGAGCGTCAGTTCTGTAGGAAAAGGAAAGTTCTTGTCAAAGAAATAGAGCGTTGTGGAGCTTCCGTAGTCATTCGTAGGGAACAGATCTGCAGCACCTTCATAATCTGCATTTGCGATATCACCGACTGAAATAGCATAAATACGGATAATACCACCTTTATTTTGTTCATTACGCACAAAAGCAACTTCTTTGAAATCTCCTTTCAGATCTGCGATACTTTTTTGAGTCAGCGAATCTTTGAAAATAAATCCTACGATCAGTATAATTGGGATGATCAGCAACCAGGCTTTTTTGTTTTTGCTCTTCATTAAAGCGAAATTTTAATATCAAGGAGTTTGAAAAATTCTTTTAAAATGGCCTGATGTCCCGGCCATGCAGGTGATGTCACCAGATTGCCGTCTACTACAGCCTGATCTGCAGGTATATTTTTCCATGTTCCCCCGGCAAGTTCGATGTCCGGTCCTACAGCTACATAAGCTGTCAAAGTGCGTCCCGCTAATACTTTTGCGGCAGTCAATACCTGAATACCATGACAGATAGCGGCCACAGGTTTGTTGGCGTTAAAGAAATGTTGTGTAATTTCCAGTACACGCTTATTCAACCGGATATATTCTGCAGAACGTCCGCCTGCAATATAGAGTCCGTCATATTCTTCCGGATTGACAGTGTCGAAGTCCTTGTTGATACCGAAGTTATGCCCGCGTAATTCCTTGTATGTCTGATCTCCGGTAAAATCATGCACTGCTGTAGGTACTACATCTCCTTTTTTGCGTTCAGGAGCGATGGCGTCAACATCAATTCCAATTGCACCCATTGCCTGAAAAGGTACCATTGCTTCATAATCTTCTACATAATCGCCTACTAATAATAAGATTTTTTTTGCCATGATCTTCTAAATTTTTATAGTGTTAAATATACAAGTAATTGCTTTGAGCGGCAGATCAGTTTAGTAAAATATACGTCATGAATTGCCTTGAAGTTTTTCGGCCATTGTTCTTTTCGTCTTCCTGACTTTCGCTTCCAGCTGACTTCTTAACAACATATTAACTACTCCTTTTCCTTCTTCAAAGTTATCATTGAAACTAGGCAGCGAAAAGGTATCCAGAACATCTCCTCCGTCAAATGGCATCCGTGCAGTTGCAATGCTCAATACCGATTGTCCGCCTCTGGCACCAGGACTTGTAGCCATCAGAAAGATCGGTTTGTCCGCATATATCTTTCTTTTGGGAATGCGGGAAATCCAATCGACCATATTTTTGTACCCCACATTATAATTGCCGTTATTTTCAGCTAGTGAGATAAGAATAAGATCTGCCCAGTCGATCTTGTCCACAAAATTATGCACTTCCTGTGGTATTCCTATTTCTGCTTCTACCTGCTTGCTGAACAGCGGTAACGGAAAATCATTGAGATCGGCAATCTCAATAATATCTTCGGCTTCTTTGTAATATCTGGATACAGATGCTACCAGTTTTTTATTTATGGATGAGGAACTGTTGCTTCCTGCAAAGGCTAATATTTTCATATCGTAAACTTAACTAAATTTTATATCTTCAGCCTAATTAAAACTATAACAATGAAATCTAAACCTTGTTTTTTACTTCTGTTTTTGATGGTTTGTTTTTTTAAAGGATATGCACAGACCGCTATTCATTGGTTAGACCCTTTGACCGAAAATGCTGTGTCAGGCAGGGTTCCCGGATTAGCAAAGAGTCATGACTATGGCCGACTTCCTGCTTCTCTAAAAGAACAGGTGAGGGAGCCGGTATGGTCGTTGGGAACTAATGCAGCTGGTTTGTTTATAGATTTTCAGACAGATGCAGATTCTATTATAGTGAAGTATACACTTAAAGGTTCGCTCGCAATGCCACATATGCCTTCCACCGGCGTAAGTGGTCTCGATCTGTATGCCTTTGATCCGGTCAAAAAGACCTGGAGCTGGGCTGCAGGAAGATATGATTTTAGTGATACCTCTTCATTTGTGTTTTCGAATATTGCCTCCAGCTCTTCTCTGCAGTATCGCTTATATCTACCTTTGTATAACTCCGTTGGCTGGATGAATATCGGGGTGACGGAAGGGAGCAAACTGGAGTTCTTGAAGAAGGATAGTAAACCTGTAGTAGTATACGGTACGTCTATCGCTCAGGGAGCCTGTACATCGAGACCCGGTTTGGCGTGGACCAATATTCTGGGCAGACATCTGCAGATACCTGTGATTAATCTGGGGTTTTCCGGTAACGGACGGTTAGAAGAACCTGTCCTAAACCTGATGAATACTGTCGATGCGCGTGTATATGTGCTGGATTGTATTCCTAATCTGGGTATTACCAAAGATTTGTCAGAAAAGCAATTGGACTCTTTGCTTAAAAATGCAGTATCGGTATTGCGTCTGAAACATCCCAAAACGCCGATAATTATTACAGAACACAGTTCGGGTATGGATCCACAGGTGATGAATCTGGGAACAAATGCAGCTTATACACGATCGACTGTGATTGCAAGGAAAGCTTTCCGGGATATGCAACAATCCGGAATAAAAGATCTGTATCTGCTGTCAAATACAGCTATCGGTCTTGATCTGGAATCAACGGTGGACTATGCTCACCCCAATGATCTGGGAATGATGAAGATTGCACGTGCATATGAAAAACTGATCCGGAACATACTGAAGTAAAAAAATATCCTCACCTGTATGAGCGGGTGAGGATAATATTATATAACTGAGAATAGCTTAGAGCTTACTTTCTTTTTTCTTTTTGCGGATTTCCGGTTTTGAAACCTTGAGCTCATACTGTCTCTCCAGATACATAATGATCTCCCCTGCGATATCTTTTTTAGTCGCTTTTTCTATCCCCTCCAGTCCGGGGCTTGAATTGACCTCGAGTACCAATGGACCTCTTTCCGATGGAATCATATCCACTCCACAGACGGTCAGACCCAATTCTGCAGCTGCGGCTATAGCTGTGTCTTTCTCCTTCTTGGTCAGTTTGATGACTTCAGCGCTTCCTCCTCTATGGATATTGGAGCGGAATTCACCTTCTTTGGCTGTTCTTTTCATAGCTCCGACGACTTTTCCTCCAACGACGAAGGCACGTATGTCCGTTCCTTTGGATTCCTTAATAAATTCCTGTACAAGGATATTATTCCCTAATCCATAGAACGCTTCAATAACGGATGAAGCTGCTTTTTTTGTTTCAGCGAGCACAACACCTATACCCTGTGTTCCCTCCAGCAATTTGATAACCAGCGGCGCACCACCGACCATGCTGATCAGGTCATCTACATCGGAGATGGTTCTTGCGAATCCTGTTACCGGAAGTCCGATACCGGCACCCGAAAGGATCTGCATACAGCGCAGTTTGTCCCTTGAACGGGTAATAGCCTGACTTGGGTTGGCTGAAATAACACCCATAACCTCAAATTGACGTACAATAGCAGATCCATAAAAGGTAACAGACGAACCTATCCGCGGAATAATGGCGTCGATAGGGCCGATCTCCTGACCACGATAATGAATGCTTGGGCTGTCCTGGCGGATGCCTACGTAACATTTGCTGTGATCCATGACCACACACTCATGTCCTCTTTTCTCAGCAGCCTCCACGAGTCTTCGTGTGGAATACAAAGATTTATTAGTTGAAAGAATAGCGATTTTCACTGAACTGATAGTATTGTATTGTTATAACAAATGATATGCTGCTTGGTTTTCCTTTTGCAAATTTATAAGGAAGAGTTTTCTGAGAGGTTGTATTTTGAAACGTCTACAAGGAATTTTTTGCTTATAAAATTTCGCCCAAGAAGCATTGGAAATTTCATGCCCGAACGATTTCGGAATGAAAGTTTAATATTATATAGTTGATCGAAGAGTTTAATCTTAGTAAAGATCATATACCTGATCTCTGAATGTCCAAAAGAGCTTTTTACAACTCCCTGGCGTACTATCGGAAACCGGATGACACGTGTGCTCTCTGTCTCAAAATCGTCGATGATCGTGCATTGTATAAATTTGTGTCCGTTTTCTTCTTCAATATGATATTCTTCACAATGAAGAACAGAAGTACGGGCACCTGTATCGATTTTTGCCTTAAAATTGTACAAGCCAAGTTCCGGCAGATCTACCGTTTCATACCAACCTATGGTTCGCATTTCAGCCATATATCTACCGTTTATTCGTATTCAAATGTTCCGTAAGGAGAATGGATCGTTACTTTTTTGCCTGAAGCCCCTTCTACACGGCCTACAATCTGTGCAGGGATACCAAATGATTCAGAAATCGCAATAATATCCTGAGCAATGTCTTCCGAAACGTACAATTCCATACGGTGTCCCATATTAAAAACCTTATACATCTCCTGCCAGTCTGTTTTTGATTCTTTCTGGATCAGATCAAACAGAGGCGGAACAGGGAACAGATTATCTTTGATAACATGCACATTATCCACAAAGTGTAATACTTTTGTTTGCGCACCACCTGAACAATGCACCATTCCGTCGATTTGTGAACGATATTTATCTAAAATGGTCTTGATAACCGGAGCATATGTACGGGTTGGTGATAAAACCAGTTTACCTGCTGTGATCGTTTTCTCATTGCCTATTTCAACGGGATCTGTCAATCCTTTACCACCTGCAAATACCAGATCATAGGGAACTGCGGGATCAAAGCTTTCCGGATATTGTTCGGCAATCGCTTTATGAAATACATCATGACGTGCAGATGTAAGGCCATTGGAACCCATTCCGCCATTATATTCTTTTTCATATTTGGCCTGTCCGTATGAAGCAAGTCCTACGATTACATTTCCGGATTTGATGTTATGATTGGAAATCACATCCTTACGAGGCATACGACAAGTAACCGTACTGTCCACAATGATGGTACGCACAATGTCGCCTACATCTGCAGTCTCTCCACCTGTAGAATAGATGCCTATACCCATATCACGAAGTTCAGCAAGTATTTCTTCTGTCCCGTTGATGATTTCTGCAATTACTTCTCCAGGGATCAGATTCTTATTTCTTCCGATAGTAGAAGACAACAGGATATTATCTGTTGAACCTACGCACAGCAGGTCGTCAAGATTCATAATAATAGCATCCTGTGCGATTCCTCTCCATACTGAAGCATCTCCTGTTTGCTTCCAGTATACATACGCCAATGAAGATTTTGTACCTGCACCATCGGCATGCATAATATTACACCATTCTTCATCACCAGCCAGAATATCAGGGATGATTTTACAAAAAGCTTTGGGAAAAAGTCCCTTATCAATGTTTTTGATTGCATTGTGTACATCCTCTTTACCTGCGGACACACCTCTTTGGTTGTATTTTAAATCTGACATCTTGGGGCAAAAATAGTCAATCATCCTGATATTTACAGGAAAATTGGCGAATATTAAACGGATTTGAGTATTGACCAGGAGTCTACCAGTTTGTCAAAGGTAAAGCTGGCATTTGCCGGGCTGGTGCTGGGCAGGCTGTGATAGGATATCTGCGGAAGTCTCTTATGGTATTTGTCATATAATTGCTTTGCTTTATTACCGTTAAAAATCACGTGCTGTATAGAAGGGACATGTTGTAGCATACTGATGATATCATTCGGGATTTCTGAAAGTATGGCTGTATCCATACTACCAGGACGTATTGCTGAAGCACAGGTATCCCAAAGTGCAATATGATGATCTTCCAAAAGTTGAATGCGCCTGGAATAATCAGATTCATATTCTTTTTCCATAAGATGAAATAATAATTTCCAGAACCGGTTTTGAGGATGTGCATAATATTGCTGCTGTTCCAGCGATTTATCTCCTGGCAGAGAACCCAGAATTAAAAACCTTGGAAAAAGACCACATACAGGAGGAAAAGATTCTTTTAGCATATTTTAAAATTACAAAAAATGATAAATCTATTAGTCATTTGAGTTTCAGATAGTGAATTCTAAGCGTGTTTTAATGTCTACTTTTTTAATTATCTGATCTTTGATTCTTTTCCTGAAATTTTAATTTTAAAAGGACTTGCTTTTGAAATTAAAATGATATAATTTTGATATCATATCAATAACACTAATATTTAAATTATGGAAAAGTTAATCAAACCTATTTCAGGCTTTCTAGCCTTATTAATTGCGGTAATATGTTTTGCGCTTGCCATATATTGTATTGTTCTGGTCAAGGACAATCCGACATATGGGTTTATAAGTGCATTGTTGTTTCTGGTATTTGCTTTTACACTTAAAGGTCTCATGATTATCAGTCCGAATCACTCCCGCGTATTGAGCTTTTTCGGCAGGTATGTAGGAACAGTAAAAGAAAACGGTTTGTTCTTTATTAATCCTTTGTATTCAAGTATCAAAGTGAGCCTTCGTTCGGATAACTTACAGGGGCAGACGTTAAAGGTTAATGATAAAATGGGTAATCCTATTGAAATCGGAGCTGTAATTGTGTGGCAGGTAGGAGATACATACAAAGCTTCTTTTGATGTAACAAACTACACTTCATATGTTCGTACACAGAGTGAAGCGGCTGTGCGTCATCTGGCCGGAAGTTTTCCTTATGATAATCTTGAAGATGAAGAAGCTTCTATTACGCTTCGTGAAGGAGGAGAGACCGTTAATCATATTTTAGAACAGGAATTGACGGATCGTCTGGCTCCGGCTGGCATTGTTATTAAAGAGGCTCGTATCAGTCATCTGGCTTATGCTTCAGAGATTGCAGGAGCGATGTTACAACGCCAGCAGGCAACTGCTATCGTTGCGGCTAGAGCTAAGATTGTAGAAGGTGCTGTAGGTATGGTGGAGATGGCACTTCATAAGCTTTCGGAGAAGGATATTGTCGAGTTAGACAATGAGAAAAAAGCAGCGATGGTCAGCAATCTTATGGTTGTACTTTGTGGTGAAAAGGCAGCCTCTCCGATAGTCAACGCAGGTACTTTGTATCAATAAAATTGAAAACAGGATGTCGGGTAAAAAGAATTTTATGTTAAGGGTCGATGCTGAAATGTTCAATGCATTGGAAAAGTGGGCAGCCGACGAATTCAGAAGTGTAAATGGTCAGATTGAATATCTCCTGAATAAAGCATTGAAAGAGAACAAACGTCTTAAAAGTAAAGATTCAGGGGATAAGTCTGAAAAATAACCTATCTTTTCGGTATCTGCCTGTTAATAATGCAAGAGTGTGTAAGCTCTTGCATTATTTTTTTGTATTTGCTAAATCAATTTTTGATAACAGGAATATGATTTGTTTGAAAAATTGACTTGATTTTTTGTGATTATTTGTATTTAAATTATACATTTATTAAAATCGATAAGAATTTTGATAATAGATGATCTGGACATTGTGCCAAGAGTGGAAAGAATGTCATTTTGATAAGGATTCAGGTAAATATTATTTGAAAGCTATACATTTGAAAGTATTAAAGAAGTAATGTGATATGGAAATTGGAAAGAATACACGACTGATGGTGATCAGTACAAGTACAGTATATGGAAGTGATTTTTTAGTTTATATACGTGACAGGATAGCGGAGTTTACAGGAGAAAAGCAAATTTTGTTTATTCCTTACGCCCGTCCGTCCGGAGTTACATATGATGAGTATACCTCCAAAGTAGGTCAGGCTCTTATATCCTTAGGTATTAATGTAAGAGGTATTCATGAATTTGAAGACCCGGCGCAAGCCATACGTGAGGCTTCTTCCATTTTTACGGGTGGGGGAAATACCTTTTTACTGCTTAAGACTTTGCAGGAAAAAGGATTGCTGCCGGTATTGAAAGAGGAAATTGAAAAAGGAAAACCCTATATCGGTACTTCTGCGGGATCTAATATCACCGGATTAACGATCAGTACTACCAATGATATGCCGATTGTCTATCCGCAGGGATTTGATGCTTTGCAGATTTTGCCGTTTAATATCAATCCCCATTATCTGGATCCGGATCCTAACTCCACGCACAAAGGAGAAACCCGTGAGACCCGTATTCAGGAGTTTCATGTCTATAATTCACAACCTGTCCTGGGTATACGGGAAGGAAGCTGGTTAGAGGTGGAGAACGGACAAGTCATACTTGCCGGAAATCTGACAGCCAGACTGTTCAGACAGGGGGCAGCACCTGTGGAACTCTCTCCCGGGCAGATTGATTTTTAAGTTCTGAAAAACAGCTTTCAGCCTGAAAGCCAAAATAAAAGGTTAGCTTTGCCGCGTTTTGTTCACTATAATAATGGAGTTCCGATGGATCAAAAGAACCTACTTCATCCTGCAGACATTGCAGAACAACTGGCAGAGTTAACCGGAAGAGAACTGTATCAGGCATTTTCCGATTATCCCCTGGATGTCCGGCTCGAAATTTTCTCTTTTTTCGATAATGCTGCACAATATGAGCTGATAAAACAATTGTCGGAAAAAGAACTATCCGAATTTCTGAATAATCTAAAGCCGGATTTGCGTAATGAGCTGTTTTATCAGTTGCCGGATGAAGTGATCAAGTATCTGATCAACCTTCTCAATGAGGGTGAAAAGCAGATGGCGCTGGAGCTGATCGGTTACAAAGAAGATAGCATTGCGCGCCTAATGACGCCAATGTATGTACAGGTCAGGCTGCATTATACCGTAGCCGATGTATTCCGGCACATTAAACTTTTCGGCAGAAAAGCAGAAACGCTGAATTTTGTATATGTGGTAGACGGACAGAATGTGCTGATTGATGATCTCAAGATCGGTCAGCTGCTGCTGGCTGATGAAAATACAAAGATCTCTGAACTGGTAGACTACAACTTTGCTGCCATCCGGGCCTCCACACCCATGGAAGAAGCATTCGAGATCTTTCAAAAGTATGACAGGAGTGCGCTTCCTATTATTACAGATAGTGGTGTATTGGTTGGCATAGTGACTTTTGACGATGTACTGGATCGTATAGAAGATCGTGATACGGAAGATATCCATCGTTTCGGAGGGATGGATGAGCTGGATCTGGCTTATACAAAGACTCCTTTGCTGGAACTGGTACGTAAGCGTGCAGGATGGTTGATTATCCTATTTCTGAGTGAAATGTTAACCGCTTCAGCTATGAGTTATTATGACGGAGAGATTGCGAAAGCGGTGGTACTGGCTCTGTTTGTGCCACTTATTATATCCTCCGGCGGAAATTCCGGATCTCAGGCTGCATCACTTATTATACGGGCCATGGCACTTGGAGAACTGAAACTGAAGGACTGGTGGTATGTCATGAAGAGAGAAATTTCCTCCGGGATTATTTTAGGTACTATCTTGGGTTCTATAGGATTTATACGGATTCTGCTCTGGCAGCAATTTGGTATATATGATTACGGTGAATACTGGTTTTATATAGGTTTGAGTGTATCAATATCTTTATTGTTTATCGTATTATGGGGGACATTATCCGGATCTTTTATTCCCTTTATCTTACGGAGACTCGGAATGGATCCGGCTACTGCCTCGGCTCCATTTGTGGCTACATTAGTCGATGTATCCGGCCTTATTATCTATTTTTCTATTGCTGCATTCTTCCTCAGCGGCAAATTATTGTAAACATGCTGTTATTGTCAAACAGATAGGCTTTTAAACTGTTAAAGAGATGGGAGGCAAATGTAGGCTTCCTCTCTTTATTGTTAATATTAAAAACATATCTATATGGCAAAGATTGTAGCCGATCAATTGGTGGAGATGCTCGTGCAGGCGGGTGTAAAAAGAGTATATGCAGTTACGGGAGATAGTCTCAATTTTTTTAATGAAGCTATCCGAAAAGACGGGCGTATCAAGTGGATTCATGTACGACACGAAGAAGTAGGAGCATATGCTGCTGCTGCTGAAGCAGAACTGGATGGTATTGCCTGCTGTGCAGGTAGCTGCGGTCCGGGACATGTACATCTTATCAATGGAATGTATGATGCACATAAGTCGCATGTCCCTATGCTGGTTATTGCCTCTACCATCAATACGCATGAGATGGGAATGGATTATTTTCAGGAAACAAATACCATCAAATTATTTGACGATTGCAGTTGCTATAACCAGCTTATTACTACTGCAGAACAGGCTCCCCGAATTATCCAGACCGCTATTCAGCATGCGATCAGTAAAAAAGGAGTCGCTGTAATCGGTTTGCCGGGAGATGTCAGTGAGCTGAAAGCTGTGGATACAGAGACCTCTACACAGATCTTCCGTTGCAATCCAACAATCCGTCCTTCAGAGGATGAACTTCTCAAACTGGCTAATCTGATAAATTCAAGCCGATGTACCACTATTTACTGTGGTATTGGAGCTGAAGGAGCCCATGAAGAAGTCGTTCAGTTATCACATCATCTTAAAGCTCCTGTAGGGTATTCTTTCCGGGGAAAGATGGGCATACAACATCATAATCCAAACGAAATCGGTATGACAGGTCTGCTTGGCATGCCTTCTGCCTATCAGAGCATGCACGATTCTGATTTAGTGATTCTGCTGGGAACGGATTTTCCATATGAAAATTTTATGCCTGTTGATAATAAAATTATTCAGATTGATACCAATGCAGAACGTCTAGGAAGGCGTGCAAAACTGGATTTGGGATTGATCGGGGATATCAAAGATACTATTGTGGCACTTCTCCCTTTACTGAATGAAAAGCTGGATGATAGTTTTTTGAAAAGTCAGCTTGATTTTTATGAAAAAGTAAAGGAGAATATGCATACGTATATCAATGCAAAAGGAGACGAAGATACCATTCAACCAGAATATCTGGCGCATATCATTGATACAAAAGCTTCTGAAGATGCTATTTTTACGGTGGATACGGGAATGACCTGTGTATGGGGAGCTCGTTTCATTACAGCTACCGGTAAGCGTAAAATGCTTGGATCCTTTAATCACGGATCTATGGCCAATGCGATGCCTATGGCTATAGGAGCTGCTCTGGCTTATCCGGATCGTCAGGTAATTGCGATGTGTGGAGACGGAGGGTTATCTATGTTACTCGGTGATCTTGCCACTATACGGCAGTATAATATTCCGGTTAAGATTATTGTTTTTAATAACCGATCACTTGGAATGGTCAAATTGGAAATGCAGGTGACGGGTTTGATGGATAATGAAACCGATATGATCAACCCTGATTTTGCAATGATTGCAGAAGCAATGGGTTTCAGAGGGATAACAGTACGTAATCCTGAAGAAGTGAGCGGAGCTATAGATGCGGCATTGCTGCACCCGGGACCTGTATTGTTGAATGTATTTACCAATCCAAGCGCACTGGCGATGCCACCTAAAGTGAATCTGGATCAGATGTTTGGAATGGCAAAATCAATGACAAAACTGATGTTAGGAGGGAAAATGCAGGAGGTATTTGATACGGTAAAATCCAACTATAAACATCTTAAGGAGTTGTAATAAAACGTTTTTATAAGACTGTTATAAATATTGAATCTATCGCAGTCTTATTTTATTGCTTTATTTTAACGACACGAGTTTTGCCTGCAATAATAGCTTATTTTTTTTTAATTCTATATTGATCAGGATGTTATACTAACTTGTATAAGATTTTTGATTTTTTAGATGAAAAAAGGCGATTTCTCCTTATATTTGTCGTGCTGCCCAAGTGGCGAAATGGTATACGCACCGTCTTCAGGTGGCGGCGCCGCAAGGTTTGCTGGTTCGACTCCAGTCTTGGGCACAAAAAAGGTTTACATTGAAAAATGTAAACCTTTTTTATTGGCAGATAAAATCTGTCTAAAGATTCTTTTCTTTAAGCCATGAAAACAAGGTCTCGTAAACTTTTGTCCTGACTTCTTTTCCGGAAAGAACAAGATCATGTACCCCATTTTCAACAGCCCTGATAGTAATATCTCCTGTCAGCTTTAAGGCATATTTGTGGATATCTTTAACTTCGAGTACAAGATCACTGCTGTTGACCTCCTGATTCCATACTTTTGGCTTTTTGCTTTGATGTGAATGCATAATCAGGGCAGGAATCGTAAGTGTTGCACCCTTGTGCAGTACTTTATGCGTCTTATGTATGGCTCTTATAAACCCTGCATAAGAGCAGGGATATTGTACAGGCTTCCAATTCAGATCAAAATCCCATTCACCTGAAAGATCCTTATGCAGACTTGCTGCATAATAACGGTTTAACCCGTTCGGAAGGCGAAGGTGGGGGAATACTTTAGCTATGCTGCTGGCAAAAGGTATTGCTATACGTTTAGACAAAGCATCTACATTAAAATCATAAAACGGGCTATTTGCCCATAGGCCTTTGATTAAGGAATGATGCGGATGACGAATTGCATAATAGGTAACTGTGAGTCCGCCCGTAGAATGACCAGATAAAATAACCGAACTATGCCCTTCATCAGCAATCAATTTCAGGGTCAGATCAATTTCTTCGTCATACTCACGTAAGTCTCTGACATTAAATAGTTTTTGATGAGGAAGATAAGAGCGTCCGTATTTTCGCAGATCCAAAGCATAGAAGTCATATCCGTGATGATTGAATTGCTCTGCCATCTCTTTTTGAAAGAAATAATCAATATAGCCGTGTATGTACAGTACCGCTTTTCGGGTGACAATTTTACTTTTTCTCCGAACTACCGTTGCCACAGCTTTTCCTTCGTAATCATCTTTGAGTCTCAGTGTAAGTTGTTCATAAGGACTTCCCAGAATGTCAGTCTGATAGATAGGTAATTGATCTTCCATATAGCAGTATTTAACCTAATTATAAAATTTTAGCTTCATATGCGTATTCATTAACGAACTTCTACTCCGATGGTATTGTAATCTTCCAACAGGACACTATCCGGGTCGCATTCTGTTATCAGCATATGCAGAGATTTTGTCTTTGCTACATAATAATTGTCTGTACTGTTGAGTTTATCTGACGTACAAAGACCAATCGTATTGGTGCTGTTAGCAATTATTTCCCGTTTCATTTCAGCATCTTCCAGATCTTTGCAATACAATTCATCTGGCGTGATACTGGATACACCGAAGAAGTAGTAATCTGCCCTGAATTTCTGGATATTCAGAAGAGTTTCGTTGCCATATGTCGCAAATGCTGTTTTAGAAAGACGACCGCCAAGAAACAATAGTTCGCATGTCGGGTGATCTTCCAGAACATTGGCAACCGGAAAACTATTTGTTATAATCGTTGATCTGAGATCCTGTGGTAATATTTTAGCCAACTCCAAAGCCGATGTTCCTCCGTCGAAGAAAAGAAGCTGATTGTGTCTGATCAGGGATAATGCTTTGCGGGCAATGACTTTCTTTTCCTCAATATCTCTTATTTCACGTTGTCTGTAATGATGCGGAATCTTCGACAGGGTGGTTGCACCTCCACGTACAGCTTTGAGAAGGCCCTGGCTGTCGAGTTCTTTGATATCTCTTCTTACAGTGTCTTCAGATGCTGTTATAACAGCTGACAGTTCAGCATAAGAGACAACTCCTCTTTTGTGAAGTTCATTTAATATGGTAGATAAGCGTTCCTGTTTTAGCATAAGCTAAAGTAGCATTTAAAATAATAAACAGCAAATATTTGCAATTTATTGCAAAATATTGCATATTGCAGCATGGAACAACAGAAAATAATTGCACTTGATATGGATGGTGTACTGGCAGATAACCAGCAGCATTATCTTTCGTATTATTATAACGAAACAGGAATCCGGCTGGATCCTTTATCCATGTTGGGAAAATCTGAGGGCTTGGGTTTGCCCGATGAAACAGCGATATACCGCTATCTGCATACTGAAGGCTTTTTCAGAACGCTACCTGTAGCTGAAGATGCAATAGAAATTGTTCGGGAGTTACAGAACAGGTATAAAGTATATGTCGTGTCTGCAGCAATGGAATTCCCGCATTCACTTCGGGAAAAATTTGACTGGCTGGCGGAATATTTTCCTTTTATTTCCTGGAAAAATATTGTTTTTTGTGGTGATAAAAGCATGATTAAGACCGATTATCTTCTTGATGACCACATCAGTAATCTGCGTACTTTTCAGGGAAAGCCAGTCCTTTTTAATTCCTTTCATAATGTAAATGAACAAGGATATGAAAGACTGATGAACTGGAAAGAGGTAGGGGATTATTTTTTGAAGTAACTAATAATTTGCTTGTGTAATCCTATTCGAACAGGAATTGCAGCACATAAAGATTGTGCTGCAATTCCTTATAGTTGTCTGAAATTTATGCCTGACCTGAGAAAATCCTGTATTGATTTTTCAGGGCTGTTCATTTCTATTTAAAAGCTTCCATTACAGCTTTACCTCTCCATGCCTGAGGTTGGTCAAGTCCCAGTATCCAGGCTAAGGTAGCGCCCGTATCATAGGTGATAATGGTATTTTTGATTTCATGATTTACTTTTACACCCGGTCCGCTGATAATCCATGGGATCTCCACTTCATCCAGTGATTTTCCACCGTGGCCTTTATCTATTCCTCCATGATCTGATGTGATGAGTACAATAGTTTCGTTCGCTATACCTGCATCTTTTATTGCATTCAGTATCTTACCTATCCGTGCGTCTACTGTTTTCAGAATTTCATAATATTCAGCTGTGCGGTGGCCTTTGGCATGTCCTGTATGATCCGGTTCATCAAAATGAATAAATGTAAACAGCGGTTTTTTTGTTTTGATTGTTTCTACAGCATCGTTCACACATTTTTCTTCATCATCATTTGCTGGTAATACATGTGTAATTGCATCTTTTTCGATCAGGTAGCCAATTCCCGGCCAGCTGTATACTGCTGCAGTGACAGCCTTTGGCTTTTGATCCCGGATTACACTGAAGATACTTGGAAACTGTTTATATGCAGCAGTTGTGTATGCAGATGGAATCTCCGGCTTTTGACTTCCCCATTCTGTAAAACCATGTTGAGTAGGACCGGCACCCATCAGCATCGATGCCCAGTTAACAGCACTGGAAGAGGGAAGAACTGAGCGGGCATGCAGACTCCATGCGCCGGATGCCATTACTGATTTGACATTTGGCATATCTGCTTTAGGTAGGGCATATGCACCCAATCCGTCACAGCCGATGACTACAATATGCTTTGCTTTTTTGATCTGTGCCTGCAGTGTAAATACACTTAAACAGATCACTGCACATAGAAATAATTTTTTCATTGGTTATTAGATTTACAAATTAGTCAAATATATTCTTTTGCTACGTAAATCGCTATATATGAGGTTTGAGCAATCGATTGTCCAACGGTTTTGTTATAAAAAAATAAGGCTGAGTTCTGTAGAGAACCCAGCCTTAATATTGTACTATGTTATATGATTAACGTCTGTCTTATTAGTGTTTGAAGTGGCGTACACCTGTCGTCACCATTGCAAGGCCTTTTTCATTTGCCATATCAATAGACAGTTGGTCTTTGATCGATCCTCCCGGTTGTAATACCGCGGCAATACCAGCTTCTGCGGCAAGTTCTACGCAATCAGGGAAAGGGAAAAATGCATCTGAAGCCATTGACGATCCGTTAAGATCAAAACCAAATGATTTAGCTTTCTCGATCGCTTGTTTCAGGGCATCCACACGTGAAGTTTGTCCCACACCTGAAGCTAACAGCTGACCGTCTTTTGCAAAAACAATAGTATTGGATTTGGTATGTTTCACAATTTTATTGGCAAAGTACAGGTCTTCCAACTGTTCTGCAGTAGGCTTAACATTCGTAACAGAAGTCATCTGATCCGGATTTTCTACCGTATTGTCTTTATCCTGCTGAATGACACCATTCAATAATGTTTTGAATTGTTGCTGAGGCAATTTTACATCCTTGCGAACCAGAATGATACGGTTTTTCTTTGCTGTGAGGATAGCTTTCGCTTCTTCAGAGTAAGCAGGAGCAATCAATACCTCAAAGAAAAGATTGTTAATTTCTATAGCTGTTTCTGCATCTACCTCACGATTTGTAATCAAAACACCTCCGAATGCGGAAACAGGATCACATGCCAGCGCATCTGTCCATGCTTGTTTTACAGTTGGACGTGAAGCCACACCACAGGCATTTGTATGTTTCAGGATCGCAAAAGTAGGTTCTTCAAATTCATCGATAATAGATACGGCAGCATCTACATCTACTAAATTATTGTATGAAAGTTCTTTACCGTTCA
This sequence comes from Sphingobacterium spiritivorum, assembly GCF_016725325.1. Lineage (NCBI taxonomy): Bacteria > Pseudomonadati > Bacteroidota > Sphingobacteriia > Sphingobacteriales > Sphingobacteriaceae > Sphingobacterium > Sphingobacterium spiritivorum. Next base: position 364,551 of record NZ_CP068083.1, on the reverse strand, counting down.
GCTTGTCAAACATCGCATCCAGATTGCCATAGAAAACACCTTTCTGATGCGGATTTTCTCCGTAGCGTAATACCTGTGCTGCTTGTTCAGACTGTTTGAACACATCAAGAGGATTCTCCTGATTGAAATAGTTAAAAATAGCGGTATCGTAATGAGACGATGTATTGAAAGCGCGTTTTGCAAATTCCTTACGTTGCTCAAGTGTCGTACTTCCTTCCTGAGTCGCTAATATATTTTCAAGTTCCTGATAATCATTTTTAGAAGACAGGATCACAACATCATTGAAGTTTTTCGCAGCAGCGCGGATCAATGAAATACCGCCAATATCGATTTTTTCAATAATATCCTGTTCCTGAGCTCCGGAAGCAACTGTTTCTTCAAACGGATAAAGATCAACGATAACCAAATCAATTTCCGGAATTTCATATTGTTCCAGTTGTTTCTGGTCATCTTCCAACGGTCTTCTTGCCAGAATACCTCCGAATACTTTAGGGTGTAACGTTTTGACACGTCCGCCTAAAATAGAAGGGTAGCTGGTCAGATCTTCTACAGGTACAACACCGATACCTAAATCTTTGATAAATGCTTCGGTACCTCCGGTAGAGTAGAAGGTCACACCATGTTTGTGCAGCAGTTGAATGAGAGGCGCTAAATTGTCTTTGTAATATACAGACACTAAAGCATTTTTAATCTTTACAGGATGGCTCATTATTATTTTGTTTGGAAGCCGCAAAGATACAAAATAATACAGAATAGCCTAAGGCGTATTTTAGTAAATTATCAATTGTACTTTTTTAACAGGTTTTCAATCACTTTAGGGTAGTGAAGATGTTCCAGTTGCTGGCCTTTGAATTTTATAATTTCCAGCGTATCGCCGGATTCCACCTTAAATTTGGCCTGATAAATGACTTCACCTTCATCAAAATGCTCATTTACAAAATGAATAGTAATCCCATGTTCGGATTCTTTGGCCTCGAGTACCGCTTTATGGACGCGATCCCCATACATTCCTTTGCCACCAAATTTAGGAAGCAAAGCCGGGTGGATATTGATGATCTTGTTTGGAAAAGCTTTCAGTAAATTTTCCGGAACAAGCCACAGAAAACCAGCTAATACAATCAGATCGATATTCAGATTTTTCAGTAGTTTAACAATATCATCTGTTTGGAAAAAATCATGTCTGTCAAATACATGAGAAGGAATCTCAAAGTTATCTGCACGTTGCAGTACATATGACTCGGGATTATTACTTAAGATCAATGCGACCTCGGCTGTATCTGAATATTTAAAATGCTCCATTATTTTCTGAGCATTAGAACCTGATCCTGAAGCAAAAATAGCGATACGTTTTTTCACAGACTTTCTTCCTTATTGATAACCATTAACTAAAACTAACCAAAAATACTTAAATTTTTCATTAAATTATTGTAAGATATGCGTTAAATGCAGAAATTGGAGCCAAATCTTACAATTAAATTGGACTTCTATCCCTTATGAGGAAACAAATACTTCTAAAGCTCTCATGTGTAATCTATTTAGTGAGCAGTGCATTTCAACAGACTGTCACGGCACAGCTTGCTACTTCGGGAATCAATCTTCGATCGTATATCATGAATATGGATATGCCTCGTCTCAATCTGCAGGTCAGCAATACCAAAGTGGTAGCTCCTGCTATCGAAATTGCGGTAACTGCGGTCGGAAGAGCTTCTGCAGAGGGAAAGAATGACGGACAGCGGCTGCCACTGTTATACGATAGTTTTTGCCATCCCAGTGTCGTGTATGTGGACAACAAATGGAATGGATTCCGGTACTGGATGGCCATGTCTCCCTATTTCGGACAGACAAAGTCTGATCCCGGTTTTGAGAATCCTACTGTAGTCTGTTCCAATGACGGCATTCACTGGGAAGAGCCTAAGGGTATCCGCAATCCTATTGATATTCCGCCCGCAAAACCTTCACATGCATACTGGAGTGATCCGAAGTTGTATCTGGATGATAAAGGACTGATGCATATCTTTTATAGAGGAGATGCTATGCCAAATGGTAAACTGGGCGTGCGGTTTGGCGATCATGAACGTGCAATTGTACACCGCTCTTCCCGTGATGGTGCCAACTGGTCTAAAGTATGGATGTTGTATTCTTCCGATTCTGAAGGTGTGGATGCTGCAAACCTGCTTTTGTCTCCGGCAATCTTTCAGGATCACACTGGTAAATATAACTGCTACGATGTGATCTACAGTTCGGCCAAACACCCTATAGGTCCTCAGGGCAATCAGACGCATGCCTTTGTTCATAGGCGAACTTCTGCGCAGATTGACTCTTTTGGCAAATTCAGTACGACACAACTGTGTAAATTTATCAACCGCCCCTGGGGTACGGGAATGGATCCCTGGCATCTGGATGCTTTTATGGTAGGACGTCTTTATTTTATGTTGGTAGATGTAGGCCGGGTCAATAATTATTATGGTAATGAACTGTATATTGCCTATAGTCAGGATGGTATTAATTTTAAAGTTATTAATACGCCTCTTTCGCCCAGCGGAGCTTATAAATCTGCGATGTATCCTATCAAAGCGGACGGCAACGAGATCCAGTTGGGACTCTACAGAGCGGATAATAAAACTGGTGTAATATCATATGAAATAGTATCTTTAATGCACAAGGACTAAATATTATATAATGAAAAAACTGATTGTTATTTTACTGAGCGTCTATTTTACAAGCCATGCTGCAGCACAAAAAGCACCGGCCAGCATACCGGATTTTACCTTTTATTTATTACAGAATAATCAGCCATTCAAGCAGGATAAACTTCCTTCATCAGGATATATTGTTTTCAATTATTATGATCCGGGCTGCGGGCATTGTCAGAAAATGGCTGCCGGAATCGCCAAAAACATTGATAAATTTTCGAAAACTCAGATTTATTTTGTGACCATTAATGATAAGCCTTATGTAGACGGGTTTATTGAAATGTATATTCCGGGATTAAAGAACAGGAAAAACGTAGTGTTTTTGCATGACAAGGATATTGAGTTTATCCCTAAATTTAATCCTACACAGTATCCATCGGTTTACGTGTATGATGCAAAGACCAGGAAGTTGATCAAGCACTTTGACGGGGAAGAGGATGCCCGTAAACTGGTTACTTATCTGAAATAAGATTTATAATGATTGGTTTCATCAGATCATGAAACCAATCATTTTTGACAGCTGACTGTTGTTAATTTTTCTGAGTCAGCAAATAATCTAAAATTTTCATAGCGTATTCATCTGTCTCAACAGCTGAATTGGACAATACAACTACTGCGGATTTTTCATCCGGAGCGATTCCGATAAACGAACGGCTTCCGTTCGTTCCGCCATTATGCCAGTAAAATGTGATGCCTTCCAGCATATTGATATGCCATGCCATGCCCAGATCGGTATCAGGAGGCAGGAAATAAGTGAATTGCTTAGTTTCCGCTATCGCTTTTTCAATATCGGTCTCCGGCATCTTGAACTGAGCGCGTGCAAATTGAAGCAGATCTGTAACAGTAGATTTTAAAACCCCTGTACCGGCAAGTGCATTAAAATTCCATACAGGTACCTGCTCACCTTTGCTGTTATAAACACTGACCAACTGATTGTTTTTTGGATCTACTTTATCTGTAGTCGCATTCAAACTGAGTGGTTTTGCAATGATGTCCTGTATCAATTGGTTGTATGTTTTTTTACTGATTACACTGATCAGCTCGCCCAATAATCCAAAACCTAAATTACTGTATTCAAATTTTTCACCGGGAGCTTGCTCTGCTTTGAAGGTTTTGAGATAGGCATAAAGTGCTTTACGGTCATATGCCTTATAGGGATCCAATTCGGTATAGCCTTTTACCGTTTCCAGATTGCCGGGCAATCGGGGCAAACCTGACGTATGGTTAGCTAAAGACCGGAAGGTGATTTTCTGAAGATCGGTATTGGTTTTCAGGGAATCCGGCAGATATTTTGTAATAGCGTCATCCAGAGAGATTGTATTTTTCAATACTAAATCTGCTAATAATGTCGCTGTAAATACCTTGGTGACGGAACCTATTTCATAAAGGGATGTTTCCGTTGGTAAAGTTGAATTTCCTTTTGTTGTTTCACCGAAAAAATAAGTCTTGACCTGATTATTTTTGATTACTCCAATAGTAAGTGATGCCGTGTTCGGCTTTTTAAGATATGCTTTCGCAATAGAATCCACATAAAAGTCAAGAGGGGATTCTTTAACTGATTTATCAGTTAGTATCGTATCCGTTTTTGTTTCTGTTTCCTCCTGTTTCTCTGCTTTTGGATAAGGTTTTATCAGAAAAGTATTGTAATGCAGACTCTTGTCGATAACCAGTAAAAGCTGCAGAGGACCATCAGCATAATCTAAGCGATAAGCACCGATTCCGCTGTCAAAACTTTCCAATGTAGCTGAACGGATGCGACCTTTCGGAAACACATTCTGAGTAAGTATAGATGCCAATCTGCTTTTGGGGATGGCTTTTTGAAAACTCTCATCTGCCATATTATAAATGGAATCTACCTGCTGATTGTTCAGAAAAAATTCAATTTTATTAAATACGGCTTTATTTTGCTGTTGTTGAGAACTTGTCTGTTGAGCTTTTAATGATAAAGCGATCAACAGACAAGACAGAGATATTATATATTTTGTCATTGCAGGACAAAATTAAGCAATGAAATGCTACATACCAATTAATTGTTTTAATCGGGCATAACCTGATTTGCTGACATTTATTTTGTCTCCTGAGATGAGTGTAGCAATGTAATTCTCTTTTTCCAGAGGTTCTATTTTTGATAACTGATCAACCCGGATCATGAAAGAACGATGTACACGGACAAAGTTTTTCGGATCCAGTTGCTTTTCAAAAGATGACATGGTTTTGTTTTTCAAAAACATTCCTTCTTTTGTGTGTATCTTCACATAATCGTCATATGCTTCCAGAAAAATAACCTGTTGTACCGGAATTATTTTGATTTGTGCGCCATTCTTAACAACTATACGTTCCAGATTTTGCTCTTCTCCTTCCAGAGATTCTTTAATCTTAACAGGAGTGGCCGCCAGAGTAGACTGTTTGAATGCCGTGTTGAATTTGCTGACTGCCTGGTCAAACCTTGACTGGCTGATCGGTTTCAGCAGATAATCAATTGCATTTTTTTCAAAAGCCTTGATTGCAAATTCATCAAAAGCAGTTGTAAAAATGACTTGTGGCTGTTCGTCAATAATCTCCAATAGTTCAAAACCATTTAATTTAGGCATTTGAATATCCAGAAATATAAGATCGGGTTTGTGCTGCTGAATAGCCTTTATTCCCTCAAATCCATCATTACATTCTGCAACAACCGTATAGTCCGGATGTTGTTGTAAATAAGCTGAAATAATACTTCTGGCAAGGGGTTCGTCATCTATAATAATGGTCTTAATCATATTGAGGTATTTTTAGGGTTGATATAAAGCTCTTATCTTTTGTTTCGGTAAATAAAAGGTCTGTGCGACCGAAGATCAGGAACAGCCTGCGTTGTACACTGCTTAATCCGAAGCCTGTACCTTTGGTGTTTTCATACTGATCATTTTCAATAGGGTTGGTGATTCTGATCCAAAGAAGATTATCTGCGTAGGAAACCTCGACTTTGATAAGGACATCTCCGGTAATGTTGTAAAGCCCGAATTTGATCGCATTTTCCAGCAAAGGCTGGATAATCATAGTGGGCAGCTTTGTTTCAGACAGCTCTTCAGGGAAATGAACTTCTGTATTCAGACGATGACCAAAGCGCACTTTTTCAATATCCAGATAGAGCTGCAGATGAGAGAGCTCGTCTTTTAGTGAGATCAGACTGAGATTGTCCTTTCTCATTGTTCCCCGCAGAAAGTCGGAAAGCTGAAAAGTCATTTCACGTGCTTTCTCAGGTTTAATGCCAATCAGTGCTATAATGGAATTTAAACTATTGAATAAAAAATGGGGCTGCAACTGCTGTCTGAGATTATATAATTCGGCATCTCTGACCATCTTTTCAGATTCTTCCTTTCTTTTCTTATTTTCTTCATATTCTTCCTGAATATTCCATACGATCTGCAGAATGGCAATACAGAATAAAACAAGAAAATTGAGAATAACCCGGTAGGGGATACTAAAGTCAAAATAACTGATGTCTATCAAAGAGAAAATCTGCAGGAGAATAATGCGGCTCACGTAGAGCCCAAGGGCAACAACAATAAGACCGATTGCGGACAACCGAAGCATCTGACCTTTCCGAGGCAGGAAAAAATTAATGGTGCTGGATAGAATGTAACAACACAAAGTGATGCTTAAGGCATTAATCCCGGCATCATACAACGCGATTTCTTTGGTTGTACCGCTCCATATCAACAGACCAAATACAACCAAAAAGTATAATATACAAATTGTCCATGCAGAGACATGGATCAGATAATTTTTATTTGCGGGTAACTTAAAAAATAACATTCTCGTCTGTATTATGCGTTTTTAAGTGTAATACCTCCAAATATTGTACTTCCGGTAATGTATATCTTCTTATTCGGGTCCAGACCTACTCCGGAAGGAAACCGTCGGTCGTCGACATCACCCAATAAAGAGGAAATGTTGGAAGAAGCCTGCCAGTGGCTTGGAAGAATAATTTGTGTACTGCCAAATAACTGAAATACCTCTATCGCTATTGGTTGCTGCAGATCCGCCTGTAATAAATTGATTTCTACAGAACCGAATAAGTTGGAAACGCGACCTCCAAGAAATTTTTTGGATAACACCAGTTTTTTCATTGAACTGAATGCTGAGTTTACATTCAGGATGTCTTCAGACTTTGGATTGAACCGGTCATAAGAAGATTGCCCCGTACTTTGGTACGAGGACTGAAAATTAGGATCTGTATTTTCGGTTTTATTTTCAGAAGAACCATTTGCAGCTGTTTCTTCTGATGAATCAACTACTCGTTTATCCCAGTCAAAGTCATCCTGACCCGGTGGTACCGGAGGCACAGGAGGTATGTAGTTTGAATTCTTTTTAGATATCAGGTAGTATCCAAGTATAATGATACCAAGTGGAAGTATTACTCGTCCGAAGGAAAGGTCTGTAATTTCTCTGAATAGAAAAAGCCCACCAATGATTAACAGAATAATAGAAGCCTTACGTTCAAATTTGGAATTGACACCTATAATAAGACCTACCACCACCAATATCATCGGCCAGCTAAACAACCAGTCCGGGAACAGATCTCCGATGTTAAGGTTTTTTAATAGTAATGCTAATCCAGTTATTATAATGATTGCTCCTATGGTATTACGGTTGTCGTTCGGCATGCGTGGGATATTCGGAGGCGTCGAGTTATTATTTGTCGTTTTCATTGTTTTATTTGTTTTACTATGTTTTTGATAGTTCAAATGTAGAGCTAATATAAGGAGAGCAAAACACTATTTAGGTTATTAGAATCAAAAAGTCGGTGAATATCGCTTTTTTATCGGTAAAATGTTTTCCAACCATTATTTGTCATAAAAAAAGCAATATTTTCCTATTTTGAGAAAAATAATAAGTTTTTTATTATTAAAATTTGGAGAAAAGAATATAATTATTATATATTTATGACGGAAAATGGAACTTAAACTTAAATAGTTAATAATGGGAGATTTTGAAAACAAAGAGCGCGAAGAGGTATTTTCAAAAAAAGTGAGAGCTGGAAAACGTACTTATTTTTTTGATGTAAAGGCAACTCGTTCAGACGATTATTACATTACCATCACAGAAAGTAAAAAACGTTTTGAAGACGGACAGTTTATCAAACACAAGATTTTCTTATATAAAGAAGATTTTGAAAAATTTGCTGAAGGATTAAAAGATGTTGTGGAATACATCAAGTCGAATCAGGATGTTGTTGAGAAACGTTACGAGCCTAATTTTGAAGATGCAGGTTATGCTGAGGGTAGCAAAATTGCTCAAAGAGACGACTTTTCATTCTAAGGTGTGCCTAGCCTAGAATAAGAGCCACTATTCCATAGTGGCTTTTTTTATAAAGTTGTTACATCTGTTTGCTGAAAAGCAGATGTAATATGCTTATTTTCGAAGAACTTAAAAAATAACTTCAAACTTAATATGAATAAATATGCTGCCGGTTTTTTCGGCTTGTTTGTACTGTTCTATCAGCATAGTGATGCACAGACAAAACGTCTGAATTTTGAACAGTCATGGGGAAGACAGCTTTCTGTTACCAAACCAATTCCTTCCTTTTCCGGATGGGCAGACGGGACGCATTATCTGGAAGGTAATCCCAGAGATAAGCAAATGTTCCAGGTAGATGTCAGTACAGGAGAACGAAAAAGCTACACTGTTCCGACAAAATCAGGTACAACCGTAGAAGTGAAGGATAAAGATGTGCAGATCCGCTTTGCGGATGGTACAGTCAAAAAACTTACGAATTCTCCCGATATAGAAGAACAAAACCCAACCTTATCTCCAGATGGAAATTATGTCGCTTATACCAGAGCGAGTAATCTCTTTGCTGTCCAAGTGTCATCGGGTAAGGAGATTCAGTATACAACCGATGGTACTGATGTGATCTATAACGGTTATTCTTCATGGGTATATTATGAGGAAATATTGGGAAGATCTACTAATTATAAGGCTTTCTGGTGGTCTCCGGACAGTAAAAAGCTTGCCTTTATGCGGTTTGATGATACAGAGGTCCCTATGTTTCCCATCTATGTATCCAAAGGTCAGCATGGATATCTGGAAAAGACACGCTATCCGAAAGCAGGAGATAAAAATCCTTTGGTAAAGGTTGGTGTTGTAAATACTGACGGAGGCGCTGTGGTCTGGGCCGACTTTAATGAGCAGGACGATCAGTATTTTGGCCAGCCCTACTGGGCATTTAACAGTGAAAATATTATGGTGCAGTGGATGAACCGTGAGCAGAATAATTTAAAATTCTATCAGGTAAACCCGCAGACTGGAGCGAAGAAAGAAATCTATGACGAGAAACAGCCTTCCTGGATAAATCTGGATCACGATGAGCGTATTACCTATTTGTCGGATAATAAGCATTATATTCTAAAATCCGACAAGACTGGCTGGGCGCATTATTACCTGTATACATTAGATGGTAAGCTGATTAATGCTATTACCTCAGGAGACTGGCAGGTGACTTCTATTGCACACATTGATGAGAAAACAAAGGTTCTGTACGTGAATGCGCGAAAAGAAAATTCAGCAACAGTAGATTTATACCGAGTAGATTTTTCAGGTAAAAACTTTAAGAGACTTACTTTCGGGGACTATACACACAATGTGTCTGTATCCCCTGATGGTAAATATTTTATAACTAATTATTCCAATATCAATACACCTAATAAAGTAGCGTTATTGCGTACGGATGGAAAACTGATTCGTGAGCTGGCAGACAGTAAGGGTGAAAGTTTTGCGGACTATAAAATTGGTAAGACGGAGTATCTGACTATACCTTCGGATGATGGTAAATATCAGCTTCCGGTTATTATTACTTATCCGACTGATTTCGACGAATCAAAATCTTATCCTGTTGTGATGAGCATCTACGGAGGACCGGATGCCGGAACTGTCAAGAATACCTGGAAAGGGACTTCCAACCAGTATTGGGCTAATGAAGGGGTTATCCAAATCGCTGCAGATCACCGGGCTTCAGGTCATTTTGGTAAGCAAGGGGTTGCTCTTATGCACAGAAACCTAGGACATTGGGAGATGATAGATTATAGCACTGTAGCAAAATGGCTGAAGGCAAAACCCTGGGTCAAAAAAGATAAATTGCTGATCACAGGACATAGTTATGGTGGATATATGACTTGTATGGCGCTGACTAAAGGATCTGATTATTTTGATTACGGAATAGCAGGGGCTCCTGTGACCAGTTGGGAATTATACGATACCCATTATACCGAGCGCTGGATGGATACACCTCAGGATAATCCGGAAGGGTACAAGAGCGGATCTGTCCTGACTTACGCTGATAAATATAAGGGTGGTCTGCGTATTATGCATGGTGATCTGGATGATAATGTGCATCTTCAGAATACGATTCAGCTGGTGGACAAACTTACAGACAGAGACAAAGCGTTTGAGCTGATGATCTATCCGGGAAGCAGACATGGTTTTGAGGCATCAAAACGTAAATATGATTTTAACGAGCGCGTTCGCTTTTATTATCAGTATCTGTTAGAGAAGCCTGTTCCTCAGGATTTTAAATAGATTTTTATAATGCCCGAATAAGAAAAAGAGGTTTTGCTGTATGTCAGTCAAAACCTCTTTTCATTTATAATTGTTAAAAACTGTTTTTTTTGGGTAAAAACGGATGGAAGGAGTTGATGCACACGAAAATAAATCACATCTTTGCGGTAATTCTATGAGTTCAATGATACAATATTTAAAGGAAAGCACGTTTGCTGTAAATGAGGTGTTTGCAAAATCTGTAAACATTCTGAAAAATCATTATTTTTCGGTGGCAGGACTATGTTTTTTACTATTTGTCACTTCTAATTTGTCCAGTATGCTGGCCAGCTATATGAGCGAGTACAATATTGTTTTAAGTGGTTTCATGGCGCTGATTTTTATGATCTTTTATTTCGGGGTGAACCTTACCTTGTTTAAATATATCATGGAGATTATTGATAAAGAGGACGGAGCTAAGTTGTCTGTCTCTATTCCGACTACAAAAGAGCTTCTTTACTTTTTCACGGCTATGTTGATCATATTGGGTGTCTCCATGGTTATTCTGCTTGTTATTTCAGTGGTGTGCTGGCCTTTAATCTATATCAAAAAAGAAGTCAGTACAATGGCTAGTGTATCTCTGATTGTTTCAGCTATACTAACGTTTCTGTTTATAATCCGGGTAGCTTTTTATCCGTTCTTTATTATGGACAAGCATGCCAGTTCATTCCGGTCCATCCGGTTGAGTTTTGCATTGACAAAAGGCAATGTAACTAAATTATTGCTGATTCTTTTTTGTTTTGCGATGCTCCATATTTTGCAGGTTTATTTCAATTTTGCAGGATATACATTTTTTTCCATATTTTTAAGCATCATCAATTCCTTTCTGGTTGTACCTTTATCCAGTATTGTGATTACGGTTGCCTACCGGAATATGATGACTGCTTATGCAGGCGGAGAGAATCCGGAGATTTTAAAGAATATTATTTAAGAAATTTAACAACCCTTGGAGTATAAAACAATAGCGGTACTCGGTTCGACAGGTAGTGTGGGTACACAGGCATTAGAGGTAGTCGAATCTTTTCCCGAACGATTAAAGGTGTCTGTGCTTACCGCAGGATCAAATGCGGATCTACTTATCAAACAAGCCCTTCAGTTTCAACCCCGCGCTGTCGTTATAGTAGATGACAGTCAGTATCTTCGTGTCAAGGAAGCCCTTGCGGGTTATCCAATAGTTGTCAGATCAGGAGAAGCAGCGTTGGAAGAAGTGGTGCAGTATGAGGATATTGACATCGTATTGAATGCAATTGTCGGATCGGCGGGACTTCGTTCTACCGTTCGTGCGATCCAGAGTGGAAAGGATATTGCTCTGGCTAATAAAGAGACACTTGTAGTGGCAGGAGAGTTGGTCATGGGGCTTGCCCGTAAGCATCAGGTACGTATGCTGCCGGTGGATTCGGAGCATTCTGCGATTTTTCAGTGCCTTACAGGTGAAGAAGCCAATCCGATTGAAAAAATATATCTGACCGCTTCCGGAGGGCCTTTCAGAGGTAAAGATCTGGATTTCTTATCTTCCGTGACAAAGCAGCAGGCTTTAAAGCATCCGAACTGGTCAATGGGGGCCAAGATTACTATTGATTCGGCCTCTTTAATGAATAAAGGGCTGGAAGTTATCGAGGCCAAATGGTTATTTGATCTTGATGCAGATCAGGTGGATGTCATTGTACACCCGCAGTCTATCGTCCATTCACTGGTGCAGTTTAGAGATGGTTCTATGAAAGCACAAATGGGCGTGCCGGATATGAAGTTGCCTATTCAGTATGCACTGACCTATCCTTCCAGATGGGAGAATAAATTTGAACGATTTGATTTTGCTAATTTTGCAAGTCTTACATTTGAACCTGCCGATACAAAAACATTTCGTAATTTGGCGATTGCTTATGAAGCATTGCGTCAGGGGGGCAACAGTGCTTGTGTCATGAATGCTGCAAATGAGATTGTGGTTGATGCTTTTCTGAAAGAAAAAGTATCGTTTCTGGGCATGAGTGAAGTGATAGAAAAAACATTGGGACGTGTGGAGCATGTAGCAACTCCTACATTGGAAGATTATTTATATGCCGATCAGGAGAGCAGAAGGATTGCTCAGGAGTTGATTTAAGAATTAATGTAAAAGATTAAAAAGTTAAATGGGAGTTTTAATAATGGTTGGACAGGTCGTCTTAGGCCTGTCGATTTTGATTGTATTGCACGAATTGGGACATTTTTTAGCAGCACGTGCATTCGGTATTAAAGTAGAAAAGTTTTATTTGTTTTTTGATGCCTGGGGTGTCAAATTATTTAAATTCAATTATAAAGGTTGTGAGTACGGTATTGGATGGTTACCTCTCGGAGGATACGTGAAGATTGCCGGTATGATCGATGAGTCCATGGATACAGAGCAACTGAAGGGAGAACCTCAGCCCTGGGAGTTTCGTTCCAAACCAGCCTGGCAACGTCTTATCGTAATGCTAGGCGGTATTATTGTAAACATTGTAGTTGGAGTAGTGGTGTACTGGATGCTGGCTTTCAGTCAGGGTGAATCTAATTTCGATAACCAAAAGCTTGTAAATGGAGTTGTGCCGGGGATTATCGGTAAGCAGATCGGCATACAGACCGGAGACCGCATTGTTGCAATAGACGGTCAGAAAGTAGGTTTTTTCAAAGAGCTTCTGAGTTCAAAAGTACTGATGGGTAATACCAATCTGACAATTGAGCGTAACGGAGAGACAAAAGAAATTCATGTTCCGGCTGATATTCTGAATGCTGTAGCAGACCATAAAGCAAATGAATTCGTACAGATCCGTACCAAGATGACCGCTGTAGATAATGTGGTAAAAGGTTCGGAAGCGGCCAAAATGGGACTCGTAAAAGGAGATAGTGTGATTGCTGTAAATGAAGTGCCTGTTCGTTTCTTTGATGAATTCAAATCCATCTTAGAAAAAGATGCGGGTAAGCCTGTCATGTTGACTTTAATAAGAAAGGGACAGACGATTACAGTGAAAGGGCAGGTTGATAAAGACGGAACCTTAGGATTCAACCGTAACTACGATTACTCTCTTCCATTAGTTATTACAGAGTATAGTCTGGCGGAAGCATTTCCGGTAGGAGCAAAGCAGGCTTTTTCTGTTATCACAGATAATATTAAAGGATTCGGTAAGATCTTCCGAGGAGAAATCAGAGCTGATAAGGCACTTTCAGGTCCTGTAGGTATTGCTACGTTATTTGGAACAGAAGTCGATTGGGTTCGTTTCTGGAGTCTGGTAGGGATGCTGTCAATGGCATTGGCCTTTATGAATCTACTTCCTATTCCTGCACTGGACGGGGGACATGTAATTTTCTTGCTTGTGGAAATGATTCAGGGCAAGCCATTGAGCGAAAAATTCCTTGAAAAGGCACAAATGGTAGGTTTCTTTATCTTACTGGGCTTAATGATATTTGTGTTTGGAAATGATATTTTCAAACTCTTTAAATAAAGATTTTCAATAGATAAGCAGAAGGTCTTTCATTTGAAAGACCTTCTTGCTTTTTAAAAGATAAAATATGGACGGAACGAACAGAGCAGATATAAAACCAGGGATACTGGTAAATATAATTTTGAAAAAAGATCAACGTACGGGAGCATTGACAGAGGGGATTGTAAAAGATATTCTGACTTCATCATCTTACCATTCCAGAGGTATCAAAGTACGTCTTACAGATGGTCAGATAGGTCGTGTAGCAGAGATTATAGATGAAGATTAATGTGTGACGGATAAAAGTGTTGAAAACTTCTTAAAATAATTATGCTATTTTAATGAATAATATGTACCTTTGTCCCTCGTGAAAATTGAAGTAAATCTTTTCAAGGTGAGCGCAGAATTTATCAGTGTATTCATTGATCAATATGTCGATTAATTGCTATTTAGCCCGTTGAGGGCTTTTTTTGTGCCCTTGAATGATGAGAAGAACGAGAAGCTTAAACATAAAATAATAAACGTTAATAATGACCAACTACAGCAAATTGCCTGCAATTTTAGTTTTAGAAGACGGTACCGTGTATCATGGTAAAGCTGCTGGGAAAATTGGAACAACTACAGGAGAGATCTGTTTCAATACCGGCACTACTGGTTATCAGGAAATTTTTACCGATCCTTCTTATTTTGGACAGATTATGGTAACGACCAATGCTCATATCGGGAATTACGGTATTGCCAATGAAGAATCTGAATCTAATCAAATCCAAATCGCAGGATTGGTGTGTAAGAACTATAATATCAACTATAGCCGCAAGATGGCTGATACTTCTATTCAAAACTACTTTGAAGAGGAGAATCTTGTTGGTATTTCAGATATCGATACCCGTTCATTAGTCCGTCATATTCGCAGTAAAGGTGCAATGAATGCGATTATATCTTCCGAAAATCTGGATGTAGAGTCTTTGAAAGCACAACTGGCACAGGTTCCTTCGATGGATGGACTGGAGTTGTCTTCAAAGGTTTCGACCAAAGAACCTTATTTTTATGGGGATGAAGATGCTTCGACACGCATCGCTGTTCTGGATCTGGGTATAAAACGTAATATTTTGAGAAACTTTGACGCACGTCAGGTGTATGCAAAAGTTTTTCCGGCAAAGACAACATTTGCAGAAATGGAAGCATGGGGAGCTGATGGTTACTTTATCTCTAATGGCCCTGGCGATCCGTCTGCAATGCCTTATGCGATTGATACCGTTAAAGAGATTATTGCTGCTGAAAAACCAATGTTCGGAATTTGTTTAGGACATCAGATATTAGCTTTAGCGAATGGTATCCGTACCAGCAAAATGCACAATGGCCACAGAGGTATTAATCACCCTGTCAAAAATATTATTGCAAACAGATGTGAGATTACTTCCCAAAACCATGGTTTTGGTGTGGTAGCAGAAGATATTGAAAAATCAGAAAAGGTCGAGATTACACATGTCAACCTGAATGATGGTTCCATAGAAGGTATCCGTGTCAAAGGTAAGAAAGCATTTTCGGTGCAGTACCATCCTGAATCATCTCCGGGTCCGCACGATTCGAGATATTTATTCGATGATTTCGTCGCTTTGATCAAAAAATAAAACGCTGTATAACAGTTAGAAAGGGTTGAATAGAAAATATTCGACCCTTTTTTATTATTCTGCTGTAGCGTAAAGCAGGTTTGTCCCGTTAGGAGTATACAATCATATTTAGGTTTATGATTTGAATGGTAATCAATGTTTAGCAAGACAGCCCTCCTGTCTTGCTTTTTTTATTTAAATCTCTCCCAAATAATTTTCTAAGAAGCATATTTTAGTTATATTTGGTTGTATATAAATGAGAAAGCATAAAAAGTGTACTTTGTACACTTAGTGCTGATTTTTATTTGAAGATAATCATACAACCAGAAAAAAATAACAATGAGTTTAATTATTGATGTTAGAGCGCGTCAGATTTTGGATTCGCGCGGAAATCCTACAATTGAAGTAGATGTAACTACACAAAATGGTTTTACTGGTCGTGCTGCTGTACCTTCGGGTGCTTCTACCGGTGCGCATGAAGCTGTAGAATTGCGTGATGGCGATAAGAAAAAATACTTGGGTAAAGGTGTTCTTAAAGCTGTTGAAAACGTAAACACTAAGATTGCGAAAGCCTTGGAAGGTGTAGATGTATTCGAGCAGAATGCAATCGACAAGTTAATGATTGATCTTGACGGAACAGAGAATAAAGGTAAACTGGGAGCTAATGCTATCCTTGGTGTTTCTCTGGCTGTAGCTAAAGCTGCTGCACAGGAAAGCGGACAACCTCTTTACCGTTATGTAGGTGGTGTCAATGCAAATACATTGCCTATCCCGATGATGAATATCATCAACGGTGGTTCTCACTCTGATGCTCCTATTGCTTTTCAGGAATTTATGATTATGCCGGTTGGTGCGCCTTCATTCTCTGAAGCTTTGCGTTGGGGAACGGAAGTATTCCACAATTTGAAGAAAATTCTTCACGACAGAGGATTATCTACTGCTGTAGGTGATGAAGGTGGTTTTGCTCCTACATTTGAAGGTACTGAAGATGCTATAGAGACGGTATTAAAAGCGATCTCTGCTGCAGGTTACAAACCAGGTAAAGATATCTGTTTAGCTTTAGACTGTGCTTCTTCTGAGTTCTTCAAAAGCAACAAATACGATTATACAAAATTTGAAGGTTCTAAAGGTGCTGTACGTACTATCGAACAACAAGTAGATTACCTTGCTGAATTGACAGAGAAGTATCCTATTATCTCTATTGAAGATGGTATGGCTGAGGATGACTGGAAAGGATGGAAATTGTTAACAGATAAAATCGGTGACCGTGTTCAGCTGGTTGGTGATGATTTGTTCGTAACCAATACTAAACGTCTTCAACAAGGTATCGATCAGCATACTGGTAATTCTATCCTTGTAAAAGTGAACCAGATCGGATCGTTAACAGAGACTATCAATGCGGTATCTCTTGCTCAGACCAGCGGATATACTTCTGTAATGTCTCACCGTTCAGGAGAAACTGAAGATACAACTATTGCAGATTTAGCAGTTGCGTTAAATTGTGGCCAGATTAAGACAGGTTCAGCTTCACGTTCTGACAGGATCGCAAAATACAATCAATTGTTGCGTATCGAAGAAGAATTGGGTGCAAATGCCCGTTTCATTGGTAAAGATTTCAAATACGCAATCAAGAAAAAATAAACATTAACAGCAATGTTAATATAGAAAGAGACTATTTCGATAGTCTCTTTTTTATTTTCAGAAAATTACTTTAATTTTAGCTTGTTAGAAATTAATAGGTAATAGTTTGTACTTTTGGCATATGGAAAGATTTTTGTACGTTATCCGAAATAAATACCTGCTTGCAGGTGTAGCTTTTGTGGTATGGATGTTATTCTTTGACCGAAATGATTTCAGTACGCAATACAGTTATCAGAAAGAAAAGTCTAATCTGGAAAAAGAAAAGGCATACTATGAGAAGGAGATAGCTGGTATTCAGCAGACTATTAAGGATGTACAGAATAATCCCAGTGAGATTCAACGTATAGCACGGGAACGCTATCAAATGAAAAAAGATAATGAAGATGTCTACATTATCCTTGAAAAGGAAGCTGAGAAAAAATAATATAAAGACAAGGGGTATCTGATTTCAGATACCCCTTCTTGTTGATAAAAGATATACTGATTATCCCTCAGATATAGCATTGATAATATCATATTGCGTAATGATATTGATTCTTCCGTATTCATCCTCCACTAATACTGCCTGAGAATCCTTATTGATCAAGGCCGAAATTTTGTCTATAGAGGCATTAAGATCTACAAATGGAAAAGGCTTTGTACTGATGCTTTGCACTTTTGCGGATTTGGTGGATGGATTTTCCAGAAGTGCCGACAAAATATCAGACTCTGTTATCTTTCCGACAACCATTCCCTGCTGTGTAACAGGTATCTGGGAAATATTCAATGTTTTCATGGTGTTGAATGTTTCAATCACTGTCTGGTCAACATCTGCTGTTACAATGTCCTGTGTTTCCCGTTTTTTCAGAATAGTCAGAGCCGTTAATTTTTCATCTTTCAGAAACCCGCGTTCACGTAACCAGTCTTCATTGTACATCTTACCCATATAACGGGACCCGTGATCATGGAAGATAACCACAACTACATCTTCATCCTTTAGAGATGCTCCCAGCTGCAGGAGTCCTGCAACAGCAGCTCCTGCCGAGTTCCCGGCAAATATGCCTTCTTTTCGGGCCAGATCTCTGGTCTGAAGTGCAGCATCTTTGTCTGTTACTTTTTCAAACAGATCGATGACGCTGAAGTCCACATTTTCAGGAAGAAAATCTTCACCTATACCTTCCGTGATATAAGGGTATATCTCGTTTTTATCGAATATTCCTGTTTCCTTGTATTTCTTAAAAACAGATCCGTAGGTATCGATACCCCAAACTTTCAGATCCGGATTTTTCTCCCGGAGATATCGGGCTGTTCCCGATATAGTTCCACCGGTTCCTACTCCGACGATCAGATGCGTGATCTTTCCTTCCGTTTGTTCCCATATCTCAGGTCCTGTGGTCTCATAATGAGCCTGTGCATTGGAGGGGTTGTCGTATTGATTAGCCTTCCATGCATTGGGTACTTCCTTTTGCAATCTGCTCGAAACAGAATAGTAGGAGCGGGAATCTTCAGGTTCAACGTTAGTAGGGCATACAATTACTTCAGCGCCGAATGCACGAAGTGCATCAATTTTCTCTTTGGACTGTTTATCCGTAGTGGTAAAGATACAACGGTATCCTTTTACGACAGCCGCCATAGCCAAGCCCATTCCGGTATTTCCGGATGTTCCTTCGATGATGGTGCCGCCCGGTTTTAGTAATCCTGCTTTTTCGGCATCCTCTATCATTTTGATTGCCATGCGATCTTTGATAGAGTTGCCTGGATTTGTTGTCTCTATTTTAGCCAGGATTGTACCCTTGAGGTGCTTAGTGACTTTATTCAGTTTAACAAGAGGTGTATTTCCTATTGTTTCCAAAATATTGTTATACCACATACTGTTTTATTTGTTTATGCAAAGGTAGTCTTTTCCGTTGAGGGGATTAGAACTGCAGGTGTTTCACTGTTAAACCATTATTGATCAGCTGTTTCAGAGAATCAATCCCGATCAGAAGATGCGTTTGTACATAATTAGCAGTTACAGATACGTCGCTTTCTTCCGTTTTTACCCCTTCAGGGATCATCGGTTGATCAGATACCAACAATAATGCTCCTGTAGGGATTTTATTGGCAAAGCCTACGCTAAATATAGTTGCAGTCTCCATATCTACACACATTGCGCGTATAGATTTGAGGTATTTCTTAAACGATTTTTCATGTTCCCATACACGTCTGTTGGTGGTATATACTGTCCCAGTCCAGTAGTCACGTGAATGATCCCGTATCGTGGTGGATATTGCCTTCTGTAAAGCAAATGCCGGCAGAGCGGGTACTTCAGGCGGAAAGTAATCGTTTGATGTTCCTTCGCCCCGTATTGCGGCAATAGGGAGTACAAGGTCACCGATCTTATTCTTCTTTTTCAAGCCTCCTGCTTTTCCAAGGAATAATACGGCCTTTGGTGCAATGGCTGACAACAGATCCATTATTGTTGCTGCCATGGGGCTGCCCATTCCGAAATTGATGATCGTTATACCGGCTGCAGTCACCGATTGCATCGGTTTATCTGTGCCGTAGATTGGTGCATTATCATGCATTTCGGAAAAAATATGCAGATATTTTGAAAAATTGGTTAACAAAATATACTCTCCAAATTCATCAAGAGGTCTTCCTGTATAACGAGGAAGCCAGTTGTGTACGATATCTTCTTTTGATTTAAGTCCGGCTTTTACCGGGCTGTTTTCTTCTTTGTTTTTGCTCATAACAATTTTATTAATAGGTGTTATTTTATATATCTGAAAACCGGATACACGCTATCCTGCCGATTGGAGAAGAACGATCAGCAAGTATAAGCATATCCGTTTAACTTTCTGTTAAAGTGCTGTAAAAGAACTTTTGTGTGCGACTGCATCTGCCCGGAATACATCTGTGTCGGATTGTATTCATGAGCAATAGTTATAGCAGATAAGAAACTGTTGGGCTATGACCAATGTAGGCCGGCATTGCGCTGATCTACTGTTGTCAGTATTGTGTAATAAGCGGATTGGAACCGAATATAAACAAGGCTCTCCTCAATGGAGAGCCTTATATCTTTTAGTTACGCGACATGCAGTTTTTTGATGTCTGACTTTTCAAATTTTTGTTTGGCGTAGTCTAGCGTAATGTGCAATGTATTGTCGGTAATGTCTTCTCTTGAAGTCGGAATTTCGAACATCGCATCCAGCATAATTGCTTCGCATATGGCCCTTAATCCTCTGGCTCCTAATTTGAATTCATCTGCTTTGTCCACGATAAACTGATAGACATTTTTATCGAACTCTAACTCGATACCTTCATAGTTAAACAGTTTTTTATACTGTTTGATCAATGCATTTTTTGGTTCCGTCAGGATGCTTAACAACGTTTCCTTGTCCAACGGATTTAAATAGGTCAATACAGGAAGACGGCCGATCAGTTCAGGAATCAAACCAAAGTTTTTCAGATCCTGAGGAGTGATGTACTTATACAGATTGTTTAAGTCAATCTCCTGTTCGTCTTCTCTCATTTTGTAACCTACTGTCTGTGTTCTCAGGCGGTTTGCGATCTTTTTCTGAATACCGTCAAAAGCTCCCCCGCAAATAAACAGGATATTACTGGTATTGACAGCAATCATTTTCTGATCCGGGTGTTTACGTCCTCCCTGAGGCGGTACATTGACCACTGTTCCTTCTAATATTTTTAACAGCGCCTGCTGTACACCTTCACCGGATACATCCCTTGTGATGGACGGATTATCGCTTTTACGTGCTATCTTATCGATTTCATCGATATAAATAATACCACGTTCGGCGGCAGCTACGTCATAGTCTGCTGCCTGTAATAAACGCGTCAGTATACTTTCCACATCTTCACCCACATAGCCAGCTTCTGTCAGTACTGTAGCATCTACGATGCTGAACGGTACATTCAAAATTTTAGCTACTGTCTTTGCCAATAGTGTTTTTCCGGTTCCTGTTTCCCCTACGATGATCAGGTTTGACTTTTCAATCTCAATATCGTCTTTATCTATTTTTTGATTCAGACGTTTATAATGATTGTATACCGCAACCGAAATCACTTTTTTAGCATCATCCTGACCAATAACGTATTGATCAAGATGCTGTTTGATTTCCAGCGGGCGGATTAGTTTTAAAGCAGTCTGTAAAGATTTGCTCTTGCGTTGCTTCAGCTCTTCAGCCAATATTTCATTGGCCTGCATGACACAGCGGTCACAGATGTGAGCGCCGTCTCCGGCAATCAGCATTTGGGCATCATTTTTACTGATGCCACAAAACGAACAGCGAATATCTTTTGTGTTATTTTTGCTCATTTATCTATTTGATTTCTTTTTTGGAAGACAATACTTCGTCTACCATTCCAAATTCTTTTGCTTCTGCAGCTCTCATCCAGTAGTCACGGTCAGAAGATTTTTCTACCCATTCGTACGACTGACCTGAATGCTCTGCAATGATAGTATAAAGCTCTTCTTTCAGCTTAAGCATCTCACGAAGATTGATTTCCATATCTGCAGCAACGCCCTGAGCACCGCCTGATGGCTGGTGGATCATGACACGTGAATGTTTCAACGCTGCGCGCTTACCTTTGGCTCCGGCTACTAATAATACAGCTCCCATTGAAGCGGCCATACCAGTACATATTGTAGCTACGTCCGGAGAGATATATTGCATTGTATCATATATTCCTAATCCGGCATATACACTACCTCCCGGTGAATTGATATAGATCTGTATATCACGTTGCGCATCCGTAGACTGAAGAAATAATAATTGTGCCTGAATAATATTAGCAACCTGATCGGTAACAGCATCTCCCAAAAAGATGATGCGGTCCATCATTAATCTGGAGAATACGTCCATTTGTGCCACATTTAGCTGACGTTCTTCTACAATGTAGGGAGTCAGGTTAGTGGGCATATTTTGTTGAACACGTGAAATGAAGCTGTCCACATGTTGGCTTCCGATACGGTGATGCTTGATAGCATATTTTCTGAATTCGTTTTTATCTATGTTCATAATATTAATTTTCCTTTTATTAAGACGAATATAAAACTATATTTTAAAAGTTGTATATGTTGCACCTTATGTTTTACATCCAGCCAACAATTAAGTCAGATGACGAAATAGTCCGGCAAATCCTTTAAAAATTCGTAAGATTTTGTCTCAAAACTAATTTTACAATAGAAATGATCCAATCCATTACTTACTAACAATAACGGGATTTGA
The DNA here is from genome assembly GCF_016725325.1 of Sphingobacterium spiritivorum. NCBI lineage: Bacteria > Pseudomonadati > Bacteroidota > Sphingobacteriia > Sphingobacteriales > Sphingobacteriaceae > Sphingobacterium > Sphingobacterium spiritivorum. Next base: position 342,391 of record NZ_CP068083.1, on the reverse strand, counting down.
TGTACGGTATTGTAATTTGCAATCTGCTCGAACACAGATTGTGTAATCTTTACATGAGGAGCTTTGAATTCAGCCAGTAATATCTTTTCTCCTTTATTGTTGTAAATAAGCAAATCACTTCTCTTCTGGAGGGTATTCAATTTAAGTCCTCCTTCCGTTTTCATCAAGGATTTTGGATATTTCTTTTCCTGATGTAAATAATTGATCCAATGTTGTCTTACCCATTCTTCCGGTGTCAGTACCAGCTTTTTTTTACGTAACTCGTCATAAATGAATATGATGTCGTTTTCCCTCGATAGTTTAGCAGAAAAAGGTGGTAAATTTAAGGGAATGGGTGTAAACATGTGCAAAGATACGAAATCTGTTGTAAATCGTAAATCCTTCAAATTCTTAAAAGTTATAACAAAGGGAAGGGGAATTAATTTGTATTTTTGTTGGGTATGAATGTTAGTCCTATTCTTTCGGATATCAAAAATAAAAAACTCAAACCCGTTTATCTTTTACACGGGGAGGAACCTTACTTTATTGATCTGATCAGCGATACTATTGAAAGTTCGGTGCTGGATGATGCACAGAAAGGATTTGATCAGACGATCCTGTACGGCAAAGACACGGACTTTATCACTATAGTGAATGCGGCAAAGCGTTATCCGATGTTGAGTGATCATCAGGTTATCCTGATCAAAGAAGCTCAGGATCTGAAGTGGAAGCAGGGGGAGGAGCTCTTGCTAAACTATGTGGAGCATCTTACGCCTAGTACCGTGCTGGTATTCAACTATAAATACGGCAAATTTGATAAGCGTAAAAAACTTTATAAGGCTATTGAAAAGACCGGTGAAGTTGTAGAGTCTAACAAGCTTTATGAAGATAAAGTGGCTGGCTGGATTACTTCTTATGTGAAGGATCATGGCTGGTCCATTCATCCGCAGGCTGCAGCAATGATGGCTGAATATTTAGGAACAGATCTTTCCAAGGTATCTAATGAGCTCGATAAACTGATGCTGAATGTGCCAAAGTCTACGGAAATAGGAGCAGGAGATATCGAACGAAATATCGGGATATCCAAAGATTTTAATGTGTTTGAACTGAATACGGCTCTGGCGAAGCGCAATGCGCTGAAAGCGTACCAGATTGTCGATTATTTTGCTGCTAACCCCAAGAATAATCCGTTAGTAGTCGTATTGGGGGCAATGGGCGGTTACTTTACAAAAGTATTAAAGTATCATTATCTTCCGGATAAATCTGCTGCTGCCAAGGAACTGGGGGTTCATCCCTTTTTTATAAAAGAATATGAGATTGCAGCGCGGAATTACAACCGTCGTAAGGCATTCGATATTATAAACCATTTGAAAGAAGCAGATCTCAAATCAAAAGGAATGAATGTAGGCAGTAATACGGGTACGGATGATATTCTGAGAGAGATGATCTTTAATATATTAAATTAATAATGGACTGTGGTGTCAACTGATGCCGGCATAGCTTATTATTAAATGCTTTAATTATACTTTTCAACCTTTATTCAGGGTTTGTTGCTGCCCTCAACGGCAACATAAGTTATTCCTGTGGTCAGGATAGCTCTACTTTACCCGCTTTACCTTTAATATAGTGCTGGTTTCCTACCTGCAAAATTGTAGCTGACAAGCTATCTGATTTTCCATAGCAAACTATTTATGTGATCATAATTAAATGGCAGAAAGATGTTTACGAAATCCTGTGATGTCTTATTTTTCATTTCAATGTCATCTATGCAAAAAATATAATTTAAACATTTGTTTAAATTAAACGTTTGTTTAATTTTGGCCCGTCAAAAATAAATGTCTTATCATGGAGATAAACGAAAAGCAACTGGAAATACTGAATGTCGCCGAGAATCTTTTTTCGATAAAGGGTTTTGACGGGACTTCCGTTCGGGATATTGCCAGCGAAGCCAACGTAAATGTGGCTATGATCAATTATTACTTCGGATCAAAAGAGGGGCTGCTGGATACACTGATCAATGTACGCGTGGAGAATTTTAAAATGAATGGCGAAAGTTTGAAGGATATTTCATCTCCGATGGAAAAAGTAGACAAGATGATTGAGCTGTACGTCAAATCTATGAACTGTAACCGTGGTTTATATCAGGTAATAGCAGTGGAGTCGACGATCAAACGTAAGCTGCTGCTTTCGGAATCATTTCAGGAGCTTAAATACCACAATCTGCGTGTAATTGAAGAAGTTGTTCAGGATGGAGTGGATAAAGGGGTTTTCCAGCCCGGAAATAGTTATATCCATATTCATGCAACACTGATGGGTACATTTATGAATTTTCAAATGAACTATTTATTTCTCAAATCAGCACTGAATATGGATTCGGAAGAAGAGTATTCCAATTACATTGAGACAGAACTGATTCATTATTTACAAAAGAATATTAAAGCACTACTCACATATGAAAATTAAATTATTGGGTTTGGGTGCACTTTTAGTGTTTGCTCATCTGGATGGGTTTTCTCAGGAAAAACGTAAGATGACACTGGCTGAAATTATACAATTGGCCAGTACGCAAAGCACAGAAGCCCACTTATCGGATACCAAAATCGAAAGCCGCAGGTTAGAAGTACAATCTGCAAAAAACAGTCAGTTGCCGGAAGCACAATTAAGTGGTCAGTACATGTTGATGACAACTCCGGATATCAATTTCCATATCCCACTCGGGGGAGAGGGAGGTGCACCTGATATTAAAGCTAATCAGCTTATGCTGGGGAGAGCAACGATCAATATGCCGATCTACACCGGAGGTAAGATTACGGAAAGTATTCACGCTTCAGAAAATGCATTGAAGGCTGAACAATGGTCAGCACAGGCAACAAAGGATCAGCTTTCCAAGCGGGCATTGTCCTTGTATCTGAACTTGTATAAGGCACAGCAGACTAATCTGCTGATTGAAGAAAATATCAAACGTGCCAGACAGCGTGTAGAGGATTTTAAAGCTATGGAAACGAATGGAGTGATTGCCCGTAATGATCTGTTGAAGGCTGAATTACAATTGTCTAATTATCTGGTAGCACAACAGGAAGCTCAGAAAAATGTGAAAGTGATGAACTATCAACTGGCAAATTTTCTGAAACTGGATGAACAGACTGAATTTGCACAGATAGAGCTGGAAACAGGCAATGTTTCAAATCTTCACGCTTCTATGGAAACTGCTGTGGCTCATCGTTCGGATCTTAAAGCTGCAGAAGCACAGCATGATGTAGCCCTGAATCAGGTGAAAATCGCTAAAGCTGCTAACTATCCGACTTTGTTTGCAACAGGTGGCTACACAGCTATGGATGTGAAAAATGTAATTACAGTGAAGAATGCTATGAATGTAGGTGTAGGAGTGTCTTACGATATCAGTTCACTGTATAAAAATAAAAAGAATGTAAATGTTGCCCGCAATAAGGTTCGTGAGGTAGAAGATAATATGAGCTTGCTGAATGATCAGATCAAAGTACAGGTACAGCAGGCTAATGAAAATTATGAGCTGGCAAAAGCGCAGGACAGGGTATACGTACAGGCGGTAGATCAGGCCAATGAAAACTTCAGAATCGTAAAAGATAAATATGATAACGGTGTGGCAGATACGGATGATCTGCTGGAGGCTGACGTACAACAACTGCAAAGCAGAATCAATCTGGCTATCGGAAAAGCAAATACAGTAGAGAAGTATTATGATCTACTATTGACTAATGGAGAAATCAATCAGAAATAATCGTTATGGAAACTAATAATAAAGAAGGTAAAAAATCAAATAAAAAATTTGTCATCATCCTGGTGGTTCTTGTACTGCTGGGAGGTGGATACGGTACATATAAATATTTACACGGCCAGGCTCATGAGACGACAGATGATGCGCAGGTAGACAAAAATATGAGTCCTATTATCCCTCGTGTAGGCGGATATGTGTCAAAAGTGTTTGTTAAAGACAATGACATCGTGAAAAAAGGAGATACATTGTTTACAATTGAACCTCAGGATTACCTGGTGAAAGTACAGGAAGCTCAGGCGGCTTTACTGGCTGCAGAGAGTTCTCTGGAAGTATCCAAAGCAGATGTTTTTGCTTCTTCTGCTAATGTAGCCATCTCTGATGCGAGTATAAAATCTAATGTAGGGAGTGTAGATGCGGCCAAAATACGTGCTGAACAAGCTAATAACGATTACGTACGGTATTCAAATCTGTATAACAATCATTCTATTACCAAACAACAATACGAGCAGGCTTTGACAGCCAAGCTGGAAGCAGAGAAACAGGTTGAGATTCTGCAACAACAACGTAATGCAAGTACATCTCAGCGTAACGCGGTTGTGAGTAAGACCACGGTTGCTTCTAAGCAAACTTCCGTTGCACAGGCGAATATTGAACGTGCAAAAGCGGTTCTTGATGCCGCCAATTTAAGTCTTTCCTATACTACTGTAGTTGCGTCTGTAGATGGTCAGGTATCGAATATCAAAATTCAACCCGGACAGATGATTAATCCGGGACAATCGTTGTTTTATATTGTTGACAACAGTGAAACCTGGGTGGTGGCCAATTTTAAGGAAACGCAGCTGAATAAAATGCGTCCCGGTCAGAAAGTAACTATTAAAATTGATGCTTTTCCGGATACAGAATTTGAAGGTGAAATCAACTCTTTCTCTCCGGCTACAGGATCCCGTTTCTCTTTATTGCCTCCGGATAATGCGACCGGTAACTTTGTGAAGACGGTACAACGTCTTCCTGTCAAGATCAGATTAACCGATAAAAATACAAGTGATAAAATCGCATTATTGCGTCCGGGAATGAATGCGGACGTTGACGTTCATGTAAAATAGATATGGAAACATTACAACAGGATAGTCTGGTTGAATATGGTTTCCGTCGCGTAGTCATTACGATTACAGCTGTATTATGTGCCTTGCTGGAAATTGTGGATACGACTATTGTCAATGTAGCCTTGAATGACATGAAGGGCTCCCTGGGCGCTACGTTGACAGATGTTGCATGGGTGATTACAGCTTATGCTATCGCCAATGTAATTGTAATCCCGATGACCAGCTGGCTTTCGCAACAGTTCGGCCGACGAAACTATTTCGCAGCATCCATTATTATTTTTACGGTTGCTTCCTTTTTATGTGGTAATGCAACCAATATCTGGGAACTTGTTTTCTTCAGGTTTATTCAGGGTATGGGTGGAGGTGCGCTTCTGGTAACTGCACAGACGATTATCACAGAGAGTTATCCTCCGGAGAAAAGAAGTATGGCACAGGCCATCTACGGTATGGGTGTCATTGTGGGACCGACCTTAGGTCCTCCGTTGGGTGGATATATCGTAGATGAATATTCGTGGCCGTATATATTTTATATCAATGTGCCTTTGGGTATTATCGCGACACTTTTAACCTTATCTTTCGTCAGAAGTCCCAAATATGGTAAGAAACAGTCTGCAAGTGAAGTGGATTGGTGGGGTGTGGTCTTTCTGATTATGTTTATTGGATCGCTGCAGTATGTGCTTGAACATGGACAGCAGGACGACTGGTTTGAGAATCGTACGATTGTCACTTTGTCGATCTTATCTTTCTTTGGGTTGTTTTTCTTTATCTGGCGCGAATTGACATACAAGAATCCGATTGTCAATCTTCGGGTACTGAAAGATAAAAATCTACAGGTGGGAACTATTATGAGTTTCATTCTGGGATTTGGTTTGTTCGGGTCCACCTTTATTATCCCTATCTACACGCAGTCTATTCTGGGCTGGTCTGCCACGGATGCTGGATTGTTACTGATCCCGAGTTCGATTATGACCGGTTTGATGATGCCGTTTATAGGAAAAATGATTCAGGCTGGCTTACCACAAAAATATATGGTTGCAGTTGGTTTGTGTATATTTTTCGGGTTCTCATTTTTCATGTATGGTATACTGACGAATGACACAGGATCAGAGCATATGTTCTGGCCGCTGATTATACGGGGAGTAGGTCTGGGATTATTATTTGTACCGGTGATGACTTTATCTCTATCTACTTTACAGGGAAAAGCGATTGGAGAGGGGGCTGCATTTACAGGGATGATGCGTCAGTTGGGCGGATCCTTCGGTATAGCCTTGATCACAACTTTTATATCCAGAGATTCACAAAAACACCGGGTAGATCTGATTTCGCATCTGGACTCCAGCAGTTTTGAAGTGCAGCAGCGTATACAGCAGATGCAGGCTAATTTTATGTCTAAGGGATTCAGTTCCAATGAAGCGTTAGCTAAAGCGCATCAGCTTCTCGATCTTTCAGTCACCAAGCAAGCTGCAGTACTCTCTTATATGGATGTATTTCTGTATCTGGGAATTGTTTTTCTGATTTGTGTACCTTTTGTACTGACAATTAAACAAGGTAAAAATAAAGTGGATATGTCCAATGTTCACTAATAACATAAAGGTCTTTCCCCGGGGAGGGGAAAGCCTTTCTTTGAATAAACCAATTATGAGGAGATCATTAAGTGCTATAAAATATTGTCAAAAGTAATAGCCGTATAATACAAGGCTCCAAGTGTAGGACCTCCGGCATACTGAATGTAGTGCTTGTTAAAGATGTTACTTCCACCTGCTTTTATGGTTGCTTTTCCAACTCTGTAGCTTACCTGTGCATCGATGTTGCTGTAAGCATTTACTCTTGCATTGACGAGCGGACTCTCCCAGTCAAATGCATCCTGCCATTTCCATACAATATTGAATCCGAAATTTGGGAGTATCTCTCTGTTACCAAAAGAAAGATTGGTTGCCCATTTGGGCGTATTAAAGCCGGTGACGAATATGTCTTTCTCTTTATTTTCAGTGATGGCACTGTAATTAATATTTCCGGAAAGGGTATACTTTTCGTAAAAATTGTATGTCAATCCTAATGAACTTCCATAGTTGTTATAGCTGTTTTTTGCATTGGTATATACTCTGTAACGGGTTTGTTTAGCACGATTGGCGGCCAGCATATCGATTACAGAAGCATCTGTAGTGATGCGATCTGTTGACGGTACGGCTACCTCTACCTGTCCTAAGAAACCGTTATATACATTGCTGTAGATATCCCAGTCAATAGCCAGTTTATTATCCAGGATAACGCTTTTGTAGCCGATTTCGAAAGAAGTAATGCGCTCGGGATCAGTGGCTTTCAAGTCGGTGGCGGTCAGAAGTTCTTTATTCTTTAATGCAGCATCATTTGCTGTTAATCCTCCTGCGACATCCTTATTCACTGCTGCATTGAAATTGTTAACGGAGGCCAGAGTATACGAATTGTCCAGGTAGCCCAAGCCCTCATTTATATAAGAAAGACCGCCCACACGACGTACATTTCCGTTGTTGACAAAAGAAAGAGCCTCAAAGAGTGCAGGGAAACGGAAGCCGTTCTGGAAAGAAGCTCTGAAATTGTGTTTTTCTGCAAGTGTGTATACTGCTGCAAAGCGTGGGTTAAATTTAGCTTTGAATTCGGGGTTATAATCTACACGAAGGGAAGCAAAAAGCTTTAACTTTTCTTCCAGCAGAGATTTGGTTACCTGAGTGAATCCGCCGAATTTTTTATAGTATACATTTTCTCCGAAAGAACCATTTTCCAAAGGGATATTACGCTCGGCAACAGGTCTTTTGAAGTCTACGAAGTTATTTCCGTCCGGGATAACTTCATAAATAGTCGCATCTGCACCTAAGAGTATGTCTACCACTTCTACGTGACGGGAAAGATCCCATTGCCCGTTTGCATGATAGGTGCGGCTCATTTGTTTGAGTTTTGCACCTCCGGTACTTGTTCCGGTTGATACTCCTGCATTGGTATGATCCCAGTTGTTGATCCCAATAATTGTGTTTTTGAGTTCATCAAAAGCTTTTGTTCCGGCTTCTACACGTCCCAGATCTGCATCTGCACGTGCTTGACGGGCTGCATCAGCCAAAGCAATTCCGTTGTTAAGCTGTGTTTGGAGAGAGGCTTTGAATTTATCTCTCCAGGCATTGTTGGATAAGTGGGTAAGATCCAGATTATCCGCCAGAGGTTTGATATTGTATGAATCGCCGGTATTCTCCGAAGATATATATGTCCGGATGCTATAATCACTTCCTTTTAACTCCAGTTTATGATTCTGAACTCTTACATTATCAAGCTGAATTTTGTTTCCTCTTTGAAATACACCATCCATACGCCCAAAACGGTAGCTGTAGGATAATTCTGCATTTTCGCTTAGCCGGTAGTGTAATGCAGCATCAAATTTGAGATTCTCTACAGTAGGTTTGGATAAATCCTGTTCTTTGTAGCCGGTTCTTCTGACGATCAGAGACTGATTGGATTTTCCGTTGTATGTTAATCCTGATACCGTCACTGCATTATTATTTTCATCACCATAGATGTTCCATCCATCATATGCTGTATTATTAATGCCATCTAATTCCGGATAGGAAGGATTGGCGGTTACAAGGCTATTCGGATTTTGATCCTGATATGAATTAGATAACCAATCTGTTCCTCTCAAATAACTGAGATTGACTTTGAATGCAAATTTGTTGTTAAATGCTTTAGCGTATCGGATTGCATTTTCAGTTAGATTGCTCAGCTCCCGTCCGGTGCCTCCGGTATGATTAAGTCCGTTTTTGCTGTATACACTGAGTCCCTGATATAAAAAGGGATTTTTTGTGAGCAGATTGGCCATACCGTTAATGGCATTCATGCCATATAGTGCAGATGAAGCTCCGGGAGTGATCTCTATACTGGCAATGTCCAGTTCTGTAGGGCCGATAGCGTTTCCAAGTGGAACACCAAGAGTCGCTGCCTGCATGTCTACTCCATCAGCCAGTTGTACAAAACGAAAATTGTTCGGGATATTAAACCCTCTGGTATTCGGAATTTTAAAAGTGATACTGGAGGTTGTCATCTGAACCCCTTTTACATTTTCCAGAGCATCGTAAAAACTGGGAGCAGGAGACTGACGGATAGCCCGTATATCTAATTTTTCGATAGCTACCGGAGATTTAAGAATATTTTCTTCTACCCGGGATGCAGTGACTACGACTTCTTTTCCCAATATAGTCTGTGTGAGCAGTTCGAGGTTTAAATTGGATTCAGGTCCGGTGATTTCATAGGTCCGCGCTGCGAATCCTACTGCTGAGACTTTAAGTTTGAACGGATATTTTGCTCTTGTAGTCAGTTTGAAATCTCCTTTATCATTGGTCGATGTTCCGTTGACTGTTCCTTCGACGAGTACAGTTACTCCCGAGATAGGTTGTTTTGATTCCTGATCAATAATGTGACCGGATAATTCAATAAGATTATTGCCCTGACTGTATGCGGATTGCACTGTAAAGAGGAATAAAATAAAAAGGATAGGTCGAAGTTTTGTCATTTAATTTTATAAAGTCTATAGAATAAGTAGACAAATATATTTTGATGAATGTTATTTTACAAATTAATTTGTGTTTGTGTATGTAATTGGTTGTTTTTCAGTATTTTATTTTTTTTATAAGATGTGTGGGTTCTCTCTCCTAAATAGAACTTGTTCTGACTCGTCGGAAGAATTAAGGAGTTGTTCTTTGCTCTGTTGGTGAGTGGAGCAGCAAACGTATCTGGTTTTTAACCTCTCTCCCGATACATCGGGATCTCTCCTTGGAAAGGAGAGAGAAGGGGTCGCTAAGGAGCTTCAGTTTGCTTCTAAGGAAGGAGGAGAGATAAGCTCCGTTAAAAAGTTCCCTCTCCTTAAAAAGGAGAGGGTTAGGGAGAGGTTTTTTATACTGCTAATGAAGGTATAAGCAAACGGATTTAGTTTTTAACCTCTCTCCCGATACATCGGGATCTCTCCTTGAAAAGGAGAGAGGAGGGGTTCGCTAAGAGTGTATACAAAAACACCTTACTTAATTAACTTAAGTAAGGTGTCTCGAATAATAAGTATAATATGTATTAACTGTACATCTCTGCTCTTTGTGCCTGAACGGCTTCGCTATTGATGTATTCGTCATAAGTCATCAGCTTATCGATGATTCCTTTAGGAGTCAGCTCTATGATACGATTTGCTACTGTTTCTGTCAATTCGTGGTCACGTGAGGTAAACAGCATAGATCCTTTGAAATCTTTCAAACCGTTGTTTAAAGCGGTAATAGATTCCAGATCCAGGTGATTGGTTGGTTCGTCGAAAATCAAAAAGTTAGCTCCCTGAAGCATCATTCTGGAGAACATACAACGCATTTTTTCACCTCCGGACAAGACTGATGCCTTTTTAAGAACTTCTTCTCCTGAGAATAGCATTTTGCCTAAAAATCCACGAAGGAACTGTTCATCTGCTTCGGGATTAGTCGTGTATTCTCTCAACCAATCGATCAGGTTGTCATTCTTACCATCAAAGAATTCAGCATTCTCTATTGGCATATCTGCCGGGGTAATCGTAATTCCCCATTTGAATTCGCCCTGAAAATCTTTATCACGGCCGGTGATGATATCGTAAAATGCAGAAGTAACAAGTGAATTGCGTCCTAAGACTGCAATCTTATCACCTTTGTTGATCATGAAATTAATGTCTTTGAAGAATACTTCTCCACTGACTGTTTTGCCAAGACCCTCTACTGATAAAGTCTGATCTCCCGGTTCCCGGTTCATCTGATTAAACATGATAGCCGGATATTTACGGTTAGATGGTTTAATCTCTTCTATATTGATTTTATCAAGAGCTTTCTTACGGGAAGTTGCCTGTTTGGATTTAGATGCATTGGCCGAGAAACGACGGATAAATTCCTGTAATTCCTTGACTTTATCTTCCATCTTTTTATTTTGATCCGTACGTTGTTTCAGGACCAGTTGAGAAGACTCATACCAGAATGAATAGTTACCGGTATAGATGGTCATTTTGCTGAAATCAATATCTACGATATGCGTACATACGGCATCCAGAAAGTGACGGTCGTGAGAAACGACTAGTACGATTGCTTCATAAGTTGCCAGAAAATCTTCTAACCATGCAATGGTGTTGATGTCCAGGTCGTTGGTAGGCTCATCCAGAATCAGGATGTCTGGTTTTCCGAATAAAGCCTGTGCCAAAAGCACACGTACTTTCTGATTACCATCCAGTTCTTCTAACAATTTATAATGCAGGTCTTCTGAAATCCCCAGGTTACTCAATAAGGTTGCTGCATTACTTTCGGCATTCCATCCGTCCATTTCCGCAAAAAGACTTTCCAGTTCGCCGGCACGCTCGCCATCTGCATCTGTGAAATCTTCTTTTAAGTAAATGGCATCTTTTTCCTTCATGATTTTGTAGAGCTCCTGATTACCGATCAGGATAGTCTCAATGACGGAAAATTTATCAAACTCATAGTGATTCTGTTTCAATACAGACATTCTTTCACCGGGAGTGAACGCTACAGATCCTGTTGAAGGATCGATCTCTCCGGAGACAATCTTTAAGAAAGTGGATTTTCCGGCACCATTTGCACCGATTATACCGTAGCAGTTTCCAGCAGTAAATTTAAGGTTGACATCTTCGAACAGCACACGTTTGCCGAAACGAAGAGAAAGATTGGACACATTAATCATGGCGCAAAGATACGGTTTATTTCCAGAAAAACGGGTAATAAAAAAGAGGATAAACCGGTGTGGAATATCCTCTTAAACATATGGGGTGTGGCGTTATTTATTCCACCATATTTTATTGGTAATGACGTCGTCTCCCTGAGATTTTAAAGCATCCTGATAGTTTGCTTTATTGGTATTCTGTTCAATGATCGGGTATACCAATCTGTTTGGAATAGCCGTACCTACTTCAGGTGTAAAGTAGTAGGTTTTTGTGACACCTCCTACAAGACCGGTCCATAACAGATCTCCGCTTTTGATCAGGAATAAGGGATATCCTGTCCGGCGTATTTCTGACCAGGATTCTATACCTTGATTGTAAAGGGCCAGATATTTTTGAGTCAGTACATTTTGTTTGTTAGCTGCCGGTAATGCAGAAAGATATGTGGCTGCATCTGTATCATTTACACCCCATTTTGTTAATGAAGCTTTTACTCCGTTAGCATAAGCTGTCTGATCCCAGTTTTTATATTCAGAAATCAGGAACTCAACTTCGGAGTATTCCTGTAATACTTCCGCATAGTTTGCTGCATTAATGATTGTTCCCGGTAATGAGATCGTGTTTTCCGGAAATAGTTGTCCTGCTTCGAGCGGTAGTCCGTAGATTTGTCCGTTATATACACCACTTGCATTTGGATTGGCATATTTAGCCAGTCTCGGATCCGGAGTTGTAAAAGGTCCGCGAATTCCTTTTAGGGCATCGATAATAACATTAGAAACGGCAAAATCCTTTCTGTTTGCAATTACTGTAGCACGGTATAATGGAGCTTCATTTGGGGATGCTGATGAATATTTGAAGGCTGCATTGTCATCATTCGATGTGAATACTCCTTGTGCCAGCGCACTTTCAATATGGGTACGGGATAATGCGGCATCTTTGAGTGCTATACGTGTTGCCAGACGCAGGCGTAAAGAGTTTGCAAATTTATACCATTTTTGATTGCTTCCTTTGTAGATATTATCTGATGTGCCGAATGTGTTGGCAGAGCTGTATTTGAATAAGGTGTCTGCGGCCTGCTTCAGTTCATTGAGAATATCTTTATAGATCTTTTCCTGTGTAGCATATTTGGGAGTCAGATTGTCCGGACTTTGTTGTAAGGCCTGGAAATCAGCATCCTTGTTACCGTAAGATTCGTAGGGAATATCACCGAATACATCCGTCAGCGAATGAAAAAGATAGGACTTCAATACGCGTGCTATAGCGATCTGGTTTGTATTGGTTCCCGCATTATTCGCCGTCACTCCGATACGCGTAGCTTCATCTGTGTTGAGTTTGATAATCTCATTCAGATTATTGAGCGCTTTATACGATTTGATCCAGAAATTATCCGAATAACTTGTCGGTATCTGATAGCGGGAAGGATCGGTATAAATATTCTGACTAAAATACTGTGCAAACAATTGTGCCCCTCTGTAGTTGATCTCTTCACTGCGGATAGCATCCATCGTTTGTTTCTGGGCGGATATCAGCAGACTTGTCGTCGATACTTTAGCCGGAAGATTCGGATTTGTATTTATCTCTGTAAATTTCTCATCTGAGCATGAAGCCAGTATCAATAATGATAGACCTAGTAAACCTGTATATGTGAATTTGAGTAATTTCATGGAAAATTAGAATTTAAGATTAACATTAAAACCATAAGTTACCGGGGTAGGAATGTTTCCTCCTTCTATACCTTGTACATTGCCTCCGCTATTGGTAAATTCAGGATCGATATACTTGCTTTTAGTATAGATATTCCAAAGGTTACGGCCATAGAGAGATACGCCAAGATTTTTCACAAATGTGGTATTCTTAAGCTTGAATGAATAACCAACAGTTACTTCGCGCAACTTGATAAAGGTTCCGTCAAAGATGGAGAACGTAGTCGGTCCGTTGTACTCGTTACGAGCCCACTGCTGAGCTGTAATACGGGTGTCGTTTTCTGAAATATTGGATACCGTGTAAGAACCATCCGGATTAAAAACTACATTGCCTTTGACACCATCTAATATGACGCCTGTTTCACGGATATTATTTTCTGCGGTACGATCTAATATACCTGCATACATACCGACTTTATACGTTTGCGAGAAGAAGCTTCCACCTACACGGCCATCGATTAAAAATCCTAAACTTAGGTTTTTGTAGCGGAACTGGTTTTGAAAGCCAAATATGTAGTCAGGAAGTACAGATCCCAATGGTACGAGTTGTGATGTTCTCATATACGTACCATCTGCCTGCACAACTCTTCTGCCATCATCTGTTTTTACAAAATCATACCCTAACAATTGTCCGTATTGCTCACCTTCTCTGGCAACAAGGCTTACCAGTGAATTGCTCAGTGTATACGTATTGGCATCATCAGATAGCTTGATTACTTTATTTCTGTTGCGGGACCAGTTTAATGTACTGTTCCATTCCAGGTTTTGAGATTTAACAGGCGTACCGTTCAGCGTTATTTCCAAACCTTTGTTATTGATCTTACCGGCATTGATAATTTTGTATTCATATCCGAATGCAGGAGAGACAGGTAATGGAATGATCTGGTTTCTGGAACTGTTATTATAGTAAGTCACATCAATTCCGACTCTGTTTTTAAGAAATTGAAGGTTCAGCCCCGTCTCCCAGGAAGTCGTAATTTCCGGTTTCAGTAACGGGTTGTTCAGTTGATTCTGTAAACTTGTGGAAGGAAGTCCGTCAAACGAGAGATCTACACCATACACTTTGTATAATTGATAAGGATCTGTGTCATTTCCCACTTGCGCCCATCCCAGGCGTAATTTACCGAATGAAAGCCAATCCAGATTTTTAACACCTTCTAACTGACTGAAGATAAAACTTCCTGTGAATGATGGGTAGATAAATGAATTGTCATCGACTGGTAGAGTTGAGGACCAGTCGTTACGTACCGTACCATCAATATATAGTAAATCATTGTATCCTAAAGAGAAGCTACCGTACAGGGAAGATACTCTTTTGTGAAAGCGGTTATTATCAACTTTAACACTGGAAGCATTTTTTAAATTATAGTATTCAGGTACTATCAGCCCGCCCTGTGTAATGGCATAATCTACTTTCCGTTGCTGATCGCGTAAGTTTGCACCTATGTTAGCTACTAAAGAAAATTTATCCCAGTTCTTTTTGGCTGTAGCGAGGAATTCATAGTTGTATTCATTCAGCTTATTACTGGATTCTTCGTATTGCGAAGCAGAGCGGGAGTATACCGCTATGCGATCCTGATAATTAAAGCTGTAAATGTCTCCATGTACTTTTGCTCCTACGGTCAACCAGTTATTGACATCATATTGTAATCCGAAATTACCGTAAAAGCGATCCCGGCTCTCTTCCATATAACTTTCATATGCAGACCAGTACGGGTTGTCAATAAATCTGGTTGCTTCTGCAGCCGGAGTATTTTGCCAGCCTGTACGGTTCCACGCCAGCGGAGTACCATCTGCACGTTTATAGTTTTCTAATATTTTGTAGTCCACCTGTACTGCTCCCCACTGGAAGGCTTCCAGCATAATATTACGGTTAGAAGCTCCGCTCCAGGGTTTACCGAGAGAAGAATTTTTGATATAGTTGAGTGTAGAGGTAATCTTCAGATTGCCTAACTGCGTTCCTCCCGAAAAATTCAGGGTGTTACGGTCAAGACTGGAATTAGGGATTGTCCCGGATACATTCTTGTTGGTATACGAAAATCTGTAGTTTGTACTTCCACTTGTTCCTGCTATAGACAGGTTGTTCGTATTGGAAATACCCGTTTTGAAGAAATAATTTACATCATTCTTAGGGTAGGACCATGGAGTCGGTTTGAGGTAATTTGCTTCATCTTCCGGATTCAGGCTATACCACTGTAATACCGGTGTGCCATCCAGACGAGGTCCCCAGCTTTCATCAGATGCATAATCTACAATTTTGTAATCTGTACCATTGATATTCGCTGTCGGGAAGGTAGTAGCATATCCCTGACCGTATAATTTTTGTCTTTTGGGAAGGCGTACGATATTTTCAAAATCTACACCTGTATTAAGGCTGATATCTACACGTTCACCTTTAGCAGCTCTTTTTGTAGTGATCAGGATGACCCCGTTTGCTGCTCTGGATCCGTAAAGTGCTGCTGCGGAAGGTCCTTTTAATACTGAAATATTCTCAATATCATCCGGATTAAGATCCTGGATCATGTTTCCGACATCTTTTCCCGCACTACCATTTATCGTTGCGCTGCTGTTAAGATCGCTGTTGTCCATAGGTGTACCGTCTACGACATAAAGAGGCTGATTATTTCCGGCAATAGAGTTGATACCTCGCAGCAATACGCGTGTAGATCCACCGATGTTACCGCCTGATGAGACAACCTGTAAGCCTGCTACTTTTCCTGAAATAGCACTGAGTGCATTTGTAGGACGGGTTTGCAGTTCAGTAGATTTGACTTCCTGTACCGCATAACCCAATGCTTTTTTCTCACGGGATATACCGAGTGCAGTTACCACTACTTCTGTAAGTTGTGTATTTTCACTTTTCAGACTAATTGCCAACTGCTGTCCGCTTTTGACTGTAAGTGTCTGCGATTCATATCCGATGAAAGTGATGCGGATTTTTGTTTCTGCAGAGGAAATTTGAAGCGTAAAAGCTCCGTTCTGATCTGTTTGTGTTGTATGTGTACCACCTATTTCAGTGACGGTTACTCCGGATAGCGGAAGATTTTGCTCATCTGTTACTTTTCCGGAAACATTATTATTCTGCGCATGCAGGTAAGACGGAAGTAGTATGCCGACGATAAGAATAAGAAAATGATGAATTTTTAAATTCATGAATGTAAAAGTTTAGTTCATAAAATATTAATATAAAAAAAGGATAGGGGTAGGAAAACAATGATTTGCATTATTTTCCTGAGAGCATTCGAAAGCAGTAGAGTTTGTGTGTTTTGGTATTCATTGCAATTTATTATTTTGCAAATATATAAAATCTATATGAATGGTAGATTATATAGTTTAAAAAAGTTGTTTTATGACAGTAAATCAGTAATAAAGGTTTCGAAGGGTACCCTTATTTCAGGACTTATCTGTAATTATTGGTTTTTGGAAAATTGAATGTAAACGACGAAAGGATACGTAATCAGGCAGATTGTATCAAAGGAAGCTATCTGGTAAGAGAACGCTTATATAGGGGAATATGTTTGAAAGCAGTCATTGCAGGGTTATTACATAACGCTCGAACATGTCGTCGCAAATACCAGTATGAGAGCTACGACCAATAGAATTGCAAAAGTTGTAAATGGAGTTCTTTTCATTTTAGTTCAGTATTGAATAGTTAAATCAGGTACTTGCAAATATCGTACCTAAGATAAATTTACCTTCCTGAACTGTTGCTGGTTTCTTAAAGTTTATCCAATAAAAAGAAGTAAGATTTAAAACCATGATGCATAAATGGATGATTTATGTCATTCGGAAATGAGCTTGTATAGCTGCTATCTGGTTTTAAAACAATGTGTTGGCCTGCACGCATATAATTTGATGAGGGAAAATATTTCGGCTCTACTAAACTAGGATATTTTTTTTTGAGAAAAGTGAAAACTTTATGGCCCAGTAATTTTTCTATATTTTTTTGACTTTTTTCTGTAGGTTTTTTTATCCTATTAAGATAATGTTTTATCACAATCTTTTTGCCGAGGGATTGTTTTTGTATTGCTTTCTGTAATTGCGGAAAAGGATTAATCTCATTAAAATCATCTAATTTCTGTACAGAAAACGGTGTTTCAGGAACCCAATCCATTGTATTGACGACATTGAACGCCCATCCTATCTGCGTATCCGCTTCATATTGATAGGCATAATACAGGTTTCCAACTTTTGGTGCAGCAGAACTGTATGTTTTAAACTGTATATCTTTTGGTAATTGTCCCTGTTGTTGCAGATGGCGAAGATGGGAAGTTAAAAGGTAACTGATGGCTCCGCCCTGACTATGTCCTGTAATATAGATATCTTTTATACCAGCTTTATAACATGAGTCCAGATGAGGTAAAATATCAGCAGAGAGAAAACCTGTGCTGAATGTCCAGCCTACGTGAACTGCTGCTTTAGGGTCGTCCGAAAAGTTATATTCAAAAATCCGGGATTCGTCTAATTGTAACTGCCCTTTAGCAGGTATCATAGCTGCATAGAAATTAGCCATCCAGCTTTCCGAGCTTGATACTGTTCCTCTGATTCCTATTATAGCCTGTTTATGTTGATCGTTTGTCCACAGCCACCAGCGGTTTTCGAGTCCCATAACGGGGGATGTGTATTTCAACGTAAAATCCTGATATACGGGATGATCTTTTACCTGACTCATTAAGGTGAGCATGGTTCTGTATTCCTCTTTCTCAAAGCCTGGTTTGAGGGATTGTGCGAATGTAAGGGATGTATAGAGACTTAAGAAGACTATCAGAAACGGGTATTTCATACAGAAGAGTTAATGTTTTATTGTACTGTTTACAATAATAAGGTCTTTTGATCTGAAATACAATCTGCAGGTTTAAGATTAACATTAAATTAACCCCATTCTGTTTGTTTTCTGTGTTTGTCAGGAACTCATTTTAACAATACTTCCTTTTTCCAAATCCTTGATAACTGTTACGGACATAGGAATACGTTCTTTCAACTCTTCCACATGTGAAATGATACCTACTATTCTGTTTTCCTTATTGAGATATTGTAATGTTTCGAATACGGTATTCATACTTTCTGCATCCTGTGTGCCGAAACCTTCATCAATAAAGAAGAAATTTTTATCGGCCTTATTGAGCGATTGTATATTTTCGGCTAATGCTAATGCCAGACAAAGGGATGCCTGAAAGCCCTGTCCTCCGGAAAGTGTTTTTACAGAACGATGATAGCCGTTGTTGAGATAGTCGATGACCTCGAATTCGTTGGCTTCATTGATAATGAGGCTGAGCTGATTTTTGGTGAGCCGGTGGAAACGCTGATTTGCAATATCGCATAAGCGTTGTAAATGGATGCTCGATACATAATTTACAAATCCCGAACCCTTAAACATATTATCAAGTGTGCGCAGATTATCTTTACGGTGGCTCAACTTTTCAAACTCTGTCAGAAGTTTTCCTTTTTTATCGAATTCCTGTTCCAAACGTTGTAATTCACGTTCTAATGCTCCTGTGTGTGCAATCTGCAATTCCTGTGCAGATTTCTTTTCTTCTAATTCGATTTTTGTACGTTCGAAAAGCTCTTCGTCAAAATCCTGAACCGAACTGTTCTGCATAAGCTCGGTGATTTGATTTTGAAGCGTTTCGTAAGCTACTTTATAGTCTTGTATACGTTTCCGGTTTTCAATGACAGGCAGATTTTTTTGTAATACAAGCTGAATGGCTCTCATACCCGGCAGATGTTGTTGCTCGATGTGAGCGAGTATTTCCTGATTCAGCTTGTCGATCTTTTGTACCGTAGTTTGGTAATTCTCCAGTGCCTCTGTATGTTTTCCTTGTATAGAAGCAATTATTGTGTGGAGTTGATTGATCGCTGTCTGCAGCGTTTTATGCTGTTCTTCAGTAGTTATTATCAGTTCTTCAGCGCTTTGTATTTCTGTTAAGAGATCGTGATCGCTATCATTGTTATAATCTTCAATCTGAATAGCTTGTATCTGAATCTTATGCTGGGTGATCAAGCCTTCTATAACGGCAATTTGTTGAGTGAACTCATTTAACGACCGTTCGAATTTTGCTGCTTTACTCTGTGTCTCTGTCAGCTGTACACGCAGTGATTTTAACAGCAGCTCTGCTTCTTTTATCTGTATTTCACTTTGTCTTAAAGCTGCTTTCTTTTCGTCAAACAGCGTACGGTCGTCCCAGCGGAAATTTTCCCAGCTGAATCGGGAACGGAGTGCTGTGAGTTGCTCATCTGCCTGTTGCAACTCTTTTCCGGCAGCTTCCAGTTGTACTTTTTTATCCTGATAGGTTGTACTCCATCGGGTCGTCTGACTGAGAAGGGATTGCAATTGCTGTTGTCTTTCTGTAATCTCCGTTTGTTTTGCTTTTAAATCCTCTAACTGTATGCTGACATCATGTATCTGCATCGGGTGCGGATGGTCCAAAGATCCGCAAAGGGGGCAGGCTTCTTCATGATGGAGGTTGTCTGCAAAGCGACCGAGTTCTTTTTGTACATGTAAATCAGTTTCCTGTTTAGTTAGCGCTCTGATATCAACGGTAATCTGTTGGAGTTGATTAGTGATTTCAGATTCCCAATTATCTACTGTATAGCCGTTATCTGTAAATAAACCTGTTATTTCTTCCTGCTGTGCCTTTAAAAGATCAATCTTTTCGATTAGGGCAGATTTGTTTTTCAGGAGAAGATCATGACGTTGGTACCAGTTGTCTATTTCTATCAATTCGGAAGTGTCGATCTTGACAGATTTTAGCTGTTCGAGAGTTGTTTCCTGAAGATTTATATCTTCTGTAAAAAGCTGTTCTTCCTTTCGTGTCTGTTCCAGTATAGGTGTTCCTTTAGCTAAACGGCTTTGCAGATTATTTTTTTCAGCCTGTTGTGTTCTTATCTGAATCAGATTTTTAAGATCACTGATTTTTATTCTGAACTCTTCCGTTTTCAGGAAATCTTTTTCAACTTTCTGAAAAGAATGCTCTTTCTCTTTCAGTGTCAGGGATGTTTGCTGTTTCTCCTGTAACAGATTCTGGATTTTTAGTTCCAGCTGATCCTGATCCCGTTGTAAAGAATCGATTCTATCCAGAGGTTCCCGAAACAGGGACACCAGTTTTTCATATTCATCCAATTCTTTTTCCAGATGAATGATTTCAGCTTGTTTTAACTTTAATTGTGCAAACTGTTCTTCTTTTTCCTTCAGATTCTCACGATTGGTTTTCGCTTCAGACAGTATTTTGTAACTGTTTTCTGTTTGTTGATATGCTGATCTTAATGTGTCTAATAATGCTTTAGCTTCGCTTAAAGCAACTTTTTTCAGATCAATTGTTCCTGAGTTTATTTCTTCAAATCCGGATAAGGCACCCTGAAGGTGCTCCATCTTTCTGTTGTTATCAATCTGAAGCACGGATACTTTTGGTCCCAGGTCATATTTATCAAGGTTGAAGATTTCTTTCATCATATCCGAGCGGTCTTTACCTTTTAGGTCAAGAAACTCTTTAAACTGTCCCTGAGGAATGATGATAGTTCTTTTAAAATTCTGATAAGTCAGATTGGTGATATGGGTAGCATCTGCAGATTCCATAGGGACCCAGTTCTGCTGCAGCCATTCATAAGCAACTCGTTCTATCGTGGAGGTCTGATCAAATTTCTTTTTTCTTTTCCAGTGTACGGCAAATCTGAACTTGCGGTTTTCAAAATTGATGAAATCAAAGATGATAGTAGCAGCTGCAGATTTAAGATTGAGCATATTGTAGCTGCGGTTCTCTTTGGAATTGAGACGTTCGGTGTTACCGTACAAGGCAAAACTAATCGCTTCGAGAATGGAGGATTTTCCGGAACCGACATTCCCGAATATACCAAATAATCCCGCTTCAGTAAGCCTGGTGAAATCTATTTCCTGTTTTTCCTGATAAGAATATAAGCCTTCTATACTTAAATATATGGGTAGCATCTGTTAGTCTTCTGTATCGTTGGTACTGTTCAAAACTTCGTTAAATAAAGAGATCAGTTCATCATTAACCTCTTGTCCGTATCTGGATTTAAAATAATCTTTGAAGAGATCCTGTATATCCTGCTCAAGATTGATATGCGCTGCAGCAGACAGTTGTTGTTCCTGTTGTCTTACGATCGGTATAATATGGATGATTCCGTCATGTGCTGCATGAATACGTTTCAGATCCTGTGAGGTTGCAAATGTTTCACTTACCAGTGTGAGTTCTACCAATGCATTTGGATGTGTCTGCAGCCACGATACAGCTTCGTCCGTATTATCGAAGCGTTTGCGATAAAGCCTGCGTCCGGATTGCAGATTGCGTGTCTTTATCTGTACCTGTCTGTTTGCTTCGGCTTCAATAATGACTACTTTCTTTTCCTGTCCGGCTTCGGAAAATGAATAGGCAAGCGGACTACCGCTGTAGACTACAGGTGCAAGATGTCCACCTATATTCTGATAGCGATGGAGATGCCCCAAAGCGGTATATTGTATTTGTAAAGGTATTCCGTCTGAATACACGATATCTGCATTTCCTATTTTGATGGGTTTTTCTCCATCCGGTTCCTCGAGTATTTCGCCTCCTCGCTTTAGCATATAGAGGTGAGTGACCAGAATGTTTACACCATATTTATCTGCATAGCTATCTGCAAGTGTGCGCCAAGTATTTTTGAGCACCTCATTGAGATTTTCTCCTTTGTCAGTAATCCCCAGATACTGTTTGAGACGAATTTCGTTTGCAAAGGGAGTGGACAGTATGCGTAACGGAGAAGAATGCTTTGGCAGCTGCAGTTCTATAAAGCCAAGATCGGATCGTGTAATCGTAAATCCGTTTTCTATCTGAATAGGCTTGATGGCTGTGTCAGGGTATCCCATAAATATAATTCCGCATTCACGGGCCAGAGCGTCAGGCGCATTTATACGGTCGGGACTATCGTGATTTCCAGCAATTGCAAGTACTGGGCGTGCTCCATTGTTAGCAAGCCTCTTGAGGGTCTTATATAATAAATCTACGGCTTCAACCGGAGGATTGAACGTGTCAAAGAGATCTCCTGCTACAATAACTGCATCTACCTGTTCTTCTTCTGCAATATTACATATTTCTTCAAGTACGACACGTTGTTCTTCTATTCTTGTGAAGAAGTCCAGTTTTTTTCCCAGATGCCAATCGCCCGTATGCAGTATCTTCATGCTTTTTAATTGTTATGCTAATATACCTTTAATCTGTAAAAGGTCGAAATACCTTTTAGGTTATCATGTGCTTACAGCATCAATGTACCATTGCTGACAGGAGTTGTTGTTGTACCTATGCGTCTGATTTTCTGTCAGAATGCCCCAGATCTTTATCTCTGGCAACGATATCACGAACTAATTGTTTTAATTCTTTTATTTCAGGAAAGCGTCCCATGCGTTTGCGGTCAAAAATTTCCGTTTCATCAACAGTAATCAGGTAGCGTCCGCTTATTTCGCTGGGTTTCAGGGTTACAGCATGGAGTTCTTCTGTAAAGGTAGTCAGGAGCTCCTGTGCCATATATGCTGCACGTAACATCCAGCCGCATTTGGGGCAGTATTCTATTGTAATGGTTGGCTTCATCGCAAAAACTATGTCATTATTCTTGACTAATTTATGGATTTGTACACGCAATCCGGGTATATTTTGCTATTTTAGATATCTCATTTCTTTATAAAACTCCATTTACTATGAAACACTCTACACTTCTTGCTGTTTTTCTTTTGCTCTTTCAGGGTATACTTTTAGCACAATATGATCTAAAGAAAGATGTTGCTTATTATCCGGAGGCAAAGGGTAAAACGGTTGAATATGAAAGATGTAAACTTGATTTTTATTACCCCGTCGATAAGAAAGATTTTGCTACCATACTGTGGTTTCACGGAGGAGGATTGACCGGTGGTCAGAAGGAAATTCCGGAATATCTGAAAAACCGCGGAATGGCAGTAGTAGGAGTAGGGTATCGTCTTTCACCTCAGGCCAATGTCGAAGGTATTATTGAAGATGCTGCTGCGGCTATTGCATGGGTATTTAATCATATTGAAGAGTATGGTGGTTCCAGACGACTTGTTTTTGTATCGGGACATTCGGCAGGCGGATATCTGGGAATGATGACGATATTAGATAAACATTATCTGCAAAAGTATACCATAGATGCAGATCAGATAGCCGGACTAATCCCCTTCAGCGGACAGGCGATAACACATTTTACGAGTCGTCAGGAGCACGGTATAGCAGAGAAGCAACCGACTATAGATCGTTTTGCGCCCTTGTTTCATGTTCGTCAGGATGCTCCTCCGATCTTGTTAATAACAGGTGACAGAGAGCTTGAGATGTTGGGCCGGTATGAAGAGAATGCTTATCTGGCGCGTATGTTAAAAATAACAGGTCATCAAGATGTCCGTTTACTGGAACTTCAGGGATTCGGACATAATATGCAGTATCCTGCCTATCCGTTATTAATAAAGGAAGTGGAGGAAAGGACAAAAAAGATTTTACAGAAATAAGCGGAAAGATTCAGGAGTCTGAGTCACAGCCAAAGAAAAGCGGTTTTAAAACAAAAAAGGAGCACCAGCTCCTTTTTTTTATCTTTTTTTATAAGGATACTACTTCCGGATGTTTTTTACCGTTATGACAAGTCATGCAACTTATCTGAGCTATTGTTCCGGATTTTTCGTCTTTATGTGTGAAATATTTTTTATTGATTTTCTGAGTCATCTTCATCATACTTCTTGCAATTTCTTTATGTGGGTTTTCATCGCTTGCAAAGTCCATTTTCTGAGGGTCAGTGGTACTTTTGGCATGGCAGAAATTACATTTTACGCCTAATGCAACTTTAAAGTCGTCCATAACTTTGTCCAGCTCTTCATTACTTATATTTTTAGGAAGTACTTTCAGATTTTTTGCTTTTTTTTCCTGCGCAGGCTGGGGAGCCGGAATAAACGCACTCAAAGCGATAATGGCAGAGAAAATAACAGTTACAATGGCGATTTTTTGAAGTCTCATAATGTAATGTGTTTATATGGATTGTCGTGTTAATGTAAAATTAAGATATAAAGATCACATATGGTTATACAATAATCTATTTAGAATTTGTATCAATAATCCGTCAAGAGTTTGTATTTTAGTGACCCGAATATTAAATTTTTGACCCTATGTATATGTATATCAAGTCTGTAGTAAGTTTTTTAATATTTTTAACTTTCTTTATTCAGGCAACAGTTGCACAACCAAGTCCGGTGAAGGGAGAGACTGCATACCCTTTTATGATCCAGTTACCTAAAGCTGAAATTCTTGAGAATAAGCCTCCTATATTAGTGTTTCTTCATGGCAGAAGTTTATCAGGCACTAATCTGAATCGGGTAACCCGTTATGGAGTACTCTATGCGATGGCCAAGGGTCAGGAAGTACCAGCCATTGTTATAGCTCCGCAATCCAGAGGAGGATGGGATCCAGATAAAGTAATGGAAGTAGTTGATTACACAATTAAGAAATATAATGCGGACAGTTCCAGAATATATGTTGCCGGCATGAGTATGGGTGGATATGGCACTATGGATGTAGCCGGAAAATATCCTGACAGAATAGCTGCAGCAGTAGCTATTTGCGGAGGAGGCACATTGAGTTATGCACAAAATCTGGCTAAAGTACCTCTTTGGGTACAACATGGAAATAAAGATTATATCGTACCGATGTCCGAATCTAAAAAGATTGTCAATGCTATAAAAAAAGCAGATGCAGATGCAGATGTTACGCTAACTATTATTCCGGGAGGGAATCACGGTAGTGTAGAGCGTCTTTTTCATCAGGATGATATTTATGACTGGATGTTCAAGCATGTAAAAAATTAAATGATCCATAATCAAAAATGCTAATATTTTTAGTATTTTTGATTATGGAAGAGACGAATTACTTTAAGGGAAGAGGCGCACAGGTCAATCCAAATAATAAATTTTTTACCTCTCAATATGTACAGGAGCATATTGAAGGTTTAGATGAACCCTTTCTGGAGCATGTGCCTACGCAATTGATTCCCACTCATCCTAAGAAAATTATTTCCGTTTCGGATAGTCCGGATCTCCATTTTACACAATCTATTAATCCTTACCAGGGATGTGAGCATGGTTGTATTTATTGCTATGCCCGCAATGCTCATGAATATTGGGGATTCAGTGCGGGATTGGATTTCGAACGCAAGATACTGGTGAAGTATGATGCTGCCCGTCTCCTGGAAAAGCAATTTAATAATATAAACTATCAGCCTTCTACAATTATGCTTTCCGGTAATACAGATTGCTATCAACCTATTGAACGCAAACTAAAGATTACAAGGTCTATTCTGGAGGTCATGTTGAAGTACAGACATCCGGTATCTATCATTAGTAAGAATACATTGATGTTGCGAGATCTCGATATAATTGAGGAGCTTGCTTCATTGCAGTTGATCTCTGTAGCTGTTACTATCAATTCTCTGAGTGAAGAGGTAAGGCAGAAGATGGAACCCCGTACAGTAACTGCTTCAGCAAGATTGAAGCTGATTGAAAAGCTGGCGGGTAAAGGAGTGCCGGTAATGCTTATGGTGGCGCCGATAGTACCCGGAATCAACAGCGATGAGATGCCGTTACTGATCAAAAGAGCAGCAGAGGCAGGAGCGCGGTCGGCCAGCTATACTGTTGTCAGGCTAAATGGTGCTATAGCTGGCATCTTTAAGGATTGGTTATATAAAAATTATCCGGACCGTGCGGACAAAGTGTTGCACGGCATAGAGGATTGCCACAACGGAAAACTGAATGACAGTGAATTTGGAAGAAGGATAAGAGGAGAAGGAATTCTGGCGGAAAGTATACGAGATCTGTTTCGCTTATCTGTAAAACAACACATGGGTAAAAATGATCTTCCAACACAAAGAACTGATCTTTTTCAGGTTCCTAACCGAGGGCGACAACTGGGACTTTTTTGATAATTGCTTTAGATATAATTGAAAAGCTCAGAAATAATTGTTTCTGAGCTTTGTTATTATGGAGCGAGTAGCGTTGTTGTTTGTTTTAAGTTGTTTTATATGCATAAGGCTTTGTTTTTTATTTTTTAGGGTACGAAGTAACGACCTGACTTACTTTCCATATTTCTCCATCGCTGCACACAGTTACATATTCTACTTTTGTAAAGTTCTTGTAGGTCAATGTTATTTTAGCAATTGCACAGTTGTCGTTGCGTTCGATAATGGTATGACTTGTCTGGCAGTTCTGCACATAGCCTTTCTGGCTTTTTACATAGTCTATAAATGGTTTTTTTGAATGAGTTATCACTTTTGAAGGAGTGGAAACTGTCTGAAAGAAATTGTCTGTAAACAAATTTTCTACATTGGCAGGGTTTCCCATAGTCGTCGTTTCGATATAATTGCTGATTACAGCATCTGCTGAATAATTTTTGCCAGGATTATAGATTCCGGAAGCAAAAGAGCTTGTTGTTATTGCAATGAATAATAAGAAAGCTACAGTTTTGATTAGATTTTTCATGATGTTTTTTGGTTGTTTTTAATTTTTTTTATGGTTCTTGTTAATTGTTTGATCCAAAGGTATAAGCAATAACAAACCCTGGCCATAGCTAATTGGTGAGTCCAGTCAAAAAATCGGTAAACAAGGTAAACTGATCGGTGAAAAAGTTGCAGCAGATCTGCTTTTCGGTGAAAATTCCGGTGTAAAACCAGAGAAGTCTGTTTTTTAGGTTTTACATTCTTCTCTGGATAGTTCGTATAGCAGGTTAATCGAATTGTTTTAGAATATCTTTTATACGGTCTGTATACTTTTCATAGGTAGATTTAGCTGAATATTCTGCAATGGTAAAGAGGAATACAAGTGTGCTGATAGTGAGTGCTATGTATGCTGTTGTTCCGGGTATTAGGGATTCCACCTTATACGCAAGGGCTCCGAAGTCGAATTTTGTAATATACAAGCAGGTAATCCCGTAAGCAAGGGCTGTGATGATCATGATAAAATTGAAATTGGTATAGATGTTTACATTTAATTTCAATTCATGGTAGAACCAGGTCAGATCTTTTGAGTTTTCCAGATCAACTGATAGCGTTGACTTGTAAAAGGTATAAAATTTATATATATAATATCCCGAGAATGATAAAGTTAAGGCATAAAACAGCATGTAAACTGAAGTCATTGCCTGATTGAAATTGAAGTAATAGGGTACAAATAACAGTGCGACCAGAGCTATGATCTGTGTAAAGAATTCAATTCTCATTTGTTTCCTTACCGGCTCTGCAATAGTTGTGTTTAAATTTTTAGTTTCCATAATTTCTGAATATTAGATTTTACAGAGTTAGTACAACTGTTTAGAGAAACGTTACATGATTTGTGAAAAATTATTAAGTTTTTTTGAGGTCGCTGAAAAGTGTTTAAGCGCTATTTAAAGAAGTTCATTTTCTTTATTTATGGAAACGCAAAAAAGGCCTTACAGATCTGTCTGTAAGGCCTTTTCGCATTTAAAGATTTGATTATACCAAAGGAGCCGGAGCTTCTTCGTCAAATATTGGTAACTCTTTAATAATGTTATACCAGGAGATAATTTTCTTGATATCTGAAGTATATACACGGGACTCATCATGTCCAGGTGCTACTTCACGGAAAAAATCACGTAATGTATCTCCGCTAGCTTTCACATCAGGTGTTTCCAGTCCTTTTGTTTTGATCGTTTCGAATACGTCCAGTAATTTGATTTCTTCTTCCTCTCCATAGATAGTGATATCTTCCAGAGTCGCCATCTTTGTAGTAGACAGATTTACTACTGATTTTATCTTGGCTTGATCTAATGTTTCCAGGATAAAGCCACCTTTGTTTTGTCCGATCAGTTTAAATAATCCCGGTTTGCCGGTTACGGATACTAATGCTCTTAAATTCATTTTAATAGTTTTCGGTAGAGGGATTAATCTTCGATTACTTCAATAGTCAGGATACGGTCACCCTGACGGATATCATCCACTACATCTACATTTTCAACAACTTTACCAAAACAGGTATGGTTGCGGTCAAGGTGAGCTGTATTGTTGCGGCTATGGCAGATAAAAAACTGAGAACCTCCGGTATTACGACCGGCATGTGCCATAGAAAGTACTCCACGGTCATGGTACTGGTTTTCTCCTGTCAGTTCACAATCTATTTTGTAACCCGGACCACCTGTTCCCGGTACGCCTGCTGCACCTTCTTTAGAATTAGGGCAACCTCCTTGAATAACGAAATCAGGGATAACACGGTGAAATGCTAATCCGTCATAATATCCTGATTTAGCCAGTTTGATAAAGTTATCTACGGTATTTGGAGCATCAGCTGTGTAAAATTCCACAGTCATGTCGCCTTTTTCTGTTTTAATAATCGCTTTGCTCATATCAATATTTTTTTGGATTACAAAGATAAGATTTACAACTGACTTGGGAAAACGTAAAAGTGGATGATTTTCTTTACTTAATGAAGTAAATATTTTGAGAAATAACTTTTCTTTGAGCGATATTGTTATCTTTAGAGTGAATTATATAATTTTTAATTATGAGTAAGTTAGCGATAAATAAATGGGCAGAAAATGACCGGCCACGAGAAAAGCTGGAAAGACGTGGAAGAAGGGTTCTGAGTAATGCAGAGTTACTGGCTATTCTTATCGGTTCAGGTTCCTTTGGGGAAGATGCTGTCGGACTGGCGCGCCGTATTCTTTCAGATCATCAGCACAATCTTGATTTCTTGTCTCAGCTGGATGTGGATGATCTAAAGGTATATAGAGGCATAGGCAGCGCTAAGGCTATTACTATTATAGCTGCTTTGGAATTGGGCCGAAGACGAAAAGAGAGTACGGAGAAGGAAGCTGTGGTCCTTAATTGCAGTCAGAAAGTATTTGAGTACTTTAAATTCCAATTACAGGATCTTCAGCATGAAGAGTTCTGGGTATTATACCTTAACCGTGCATCTGTGGTTCAGAGTCAGCAACTCATAGGGAGGGGAGGGAATGATTTTACTCCTGTAGATGTCCGTATTATCCTCAGACAAGCACTGAATTGTCATGCCAGTTCTATGATCCTCGTTCACAACCATCCTTCAGGTTCCCTGAAGCCAAGTAATCAGGACCTTCAGCTGACAAAAAAAATTGTAGATGCTTCAAAAATAATGGATATTAGAGTAATGGATCATGTCATATTTACAAACAGCAAATATTTTAGTTTTCAGGACGAGGGATTGATGGATTAATCTGATCGATTCATGCCATTAAAAAAACCATTTACAAATGAAAAAGAACGTTGACAGATTTACAGACCGGGTGGTTGATTATGAAAAATACAGACCCAGTTACCCGAATCAGATTCTTTTCCTACTAACTCAGGAAATCGGATTTAATAAAGATTGGCTGATCGCTGATATTGGTAGCGGGACAGGTATATCGACCAAACTGTTTGTGGATAACGGTAATAATACCTTTGGTGTGGAGCCAAATCAGGCGATGCGAGAAGCCTGTATTCATCATTTCAAGAAGAATAGAAATTTTATAGCGGTAAATGCTACAGCAGAAGATACCAAAATTGATGATCATTGCGTTGATCTGATATTTGCAGGACAGTCTTTTCACTGGTTTGATAAAGTAAAGACAAAGGCTGAATTTCAACGGATCTTAAAGCCGGAAGGGCATATCGTGCTGGTATGGAATCAACGCAGTCCTGAAGATGAGTTTCAGCGTGCTTACGAAGAATTTCTGGTCAGACATATTCCGGAATATCAGACAGTCACTCAGAAGAATATCACAGATGAACATATTCATGACTTCTTTGCACCTAAATCCATCCGTAAGTTCTCTCTGCCAAACCAGCAAACTTTTGACCTGAAAGCATTTTTCGGACGGGTAAAATCTTCATCTTACTTTCCAAATGAGGAAACCGAAAGTAAGAGCCTGTATGAAGGACTTCGGGAACTTTTCGATGAATATGCTATTGATAAGCGTTTAGTATTTAATTATCAGACAGATATTTATATCGCTTAGAGATGAGGATAATATACTACTATAAAGTAAAGAAGGAAGATCGTATTGATAATAAATACAGAGGAAACTAAATTTTAAAAACAAAGGCCTTTCCTATCGGAAAGACCTTTGTTATAGAATAGAGTAGTGTTAATTTTGTAATTCAAATTTAGAAGTTAATACATCTTTGGAATTTGTTCCGACATATACTTCAAATTCGCCTGGCTCAGCGACAAATTCTAAATTTTCATTATAGAATTTTAAATCTTCTTCTGTCAAATCGAATTCAATTGTTTTTGTTTCGCCAGCTTTGAAAGCTATTTTCTGAAATCCTTTCAACTCTTTCACAGGACGGGTTACAGAGCCGACCATATCACGGATATACAATTGTACGACTTCTTCACCATCATATTTTCCAGCGTTCTTTACTTCGACAGTAACCTTAATTTTGCCTTGTTTCTCTAATTTAGAAGTACTTAGGCGAAGATTGTTATACTGGAAAGCAGTATAGCTCAATCCGTATCCGAACGGATAAAGCGGATCGTTGTCTACATCCAGATAGTTAGATCTGAATTTTTGGAACCATTTGCCCTGCTCCAAAGGTCTTCCTGTAGTTTTTGCATTATAGTATAATGGAATCTGGCCTACATTCTTAGGAAAAGTAGCCGGTAATTTTCCTGAAGGATTTACATCTCCGAATAATACATCTGCTACTGCTTTACCTGTTTCAGTACCTCCAAACCATACATTCAGGATCGCCGGTACATGTTCATTTTCCCAGGTCAGTGTTAATGGTCTGCCGGTAAAGAGCACAAGTATTACCGGTTTTCCGGTTTTTAAGAGTGCCTGTAACAGACGTTGCTGATTTGCAGGTATTCCTATTTCTGTGCGACTGGAGCTTTCCCCGCTCATTTCAGAGCTTTCTCCCAATGCTGCTACAATCGCATCTGCACCTTCCGATGCTTTGATTGCTTCTGCTATCAGTTCCTGTTCGCTGCGGTTATCACGAGGAATTGTACGGCCAAACATGGTAGCACGTTCCTGATAAACAGGATCTTCTAACAGATTTGTACCTAAGGCATACTGAATAGTTACCTTGTTACCCAATGCATCCTTCATTCCCTGTAAGAGTGATGGCGTGTGTTCCAGATCAGCGCTTACACTCCATGTACCCGGCATATTCGCACCTGTATTAGCAAGGGGACCTACCAGAGCAATTTTTCCTTTTTTTGTAAAGGGAAGAGTTTGCTTATCATTTTTTAATAATACAAATGATTTCGCAGCTACTTCACGGGACTTTGCAAGATGCGCTTTAGTGAGTATGTTATTTTTAGCACGGTTTACATCGCAGTATTTGTATGGATCGTCAAATAGTCCGAGTTTATATTTAGCTTCTAAGACTAATCTGCACGCTCTGTCGATATCAGCTTGTGTGACTTTGCCTTCCTGCAATGATTTTTTTAATGTTCCGAGGTAACCTTCACCTACCATATCCATATCTACTCCGGCTTTCAGAGAAAGTGCAGATACCTGTTGCAGGTCTCCCAGTCCGTGATCAATCAGTTCGTTTATGGCGGTGTAATCGGTCACAACCATACCCTGAAATCCCCATTGCTGACGTAGCAGATCAGTCATAAGCCATTTGTTGGCTGTAGCTGGTACACCGTTAATATCATTGAATGAAGTCATGATACTGCCAGCTCCTGCATCAATAGCAGCTTTGTAGGGCGGAAGATACTCGTTGTACATTCTGTGCAAACTCATGTCCGTGGTGTTGTAGTCTCTTCCGGCTTCTGCTGCTCCATACAGCGCAAAATGCTTGACACATGCCATCAGTGTATTATGGGCAGCAAGGTCATTGCCCTGATAACCTTTAACCATTTCGATAGCGATTTTGGAACTGAGATAAGGATCTTCTCCGTTTCCTTCTGAAAATCTGCCCCAGCGCGGATCACGCGAGATATCTACCATCGGTGAGAATGTCCAGTTGATACCATCTGCGGTAGCTTCTGTTGCTGCAATCTGAGCAGTCTGTCTTACCAGATTCATATCCCAGGAAGAAGCTAGTCCGATAGGAATAGGAAAAATCGTTTTGTATCCGTGAATAACATCCATACCAAAGATAAGAGGTATGCCCAAACGGGACTGTTTGACGGCCAGATCCTGAGCTGCACGTATGCGTTGTGGTGTACTCATACTAAATATACCTCCGATAGCCCCGGATTTGATTTTTCCTTCTACGCCCGTACTGACTGTACTTCCTGTCGTTGCTTCTCCTCCCGTCACCAGATTAAGCTGTCCTATTTTTTCCTCCAATGTCATTTTAGACATCAGCGTATTAATAAAACTGTCCATCTTTTGGTTGTTCTGCTGTGCTGTAACAGTGCTGGTCACGTACAAAGTACATATGGACAGCACTAATCGACTGTATCTGCTTATATTCATATCTATTGTCTTTTAAAAAATTATTACTGAACGTACTAAAAGTGCGGGCTTGTAAAACCAAGGCCTTTCAATCCTTTCTGTACATCAGGTGCGCCCATAAAGAGTTTCCAGAATAATCCTGTTCTATAGTTCTCAATCATGACTACGATAGGCCCCTGATCTATGGCAAGGTATCGCTGCGGAAACCAATTGTCTGTCTCGCTGTATGCATCATAGAAACCATATTGCCCCCAGACTTTGTTACCCAGATGCTGATTCAGGTATCGGGCAAACGCAATACTTTCCTTTGGTGTATAAGGCATTGATGAGAGGGCTGCTGTAGGACTGATGACACCATGATCATTATCTGGATGATGTGCATCGTAACCTTTCACGGAATAACTGGCTGTCAGTCCCCAACCTTTGTCTGCTCCGTATCCTTTATATTGTTTGGGGTTTTGTTCGGCGTGTGCAATATTGATTTTGCTGTGATTGACGACGACATCCCAGTAATTAGCATATTGATCTTTCAGACCTTTTGGGTCTAATCCCAGATAGGAGTAATGTTCCCAAAAAAGCGGACCTACACCGCCATTGGGTGCATTATGTTTGAGAATCATCGGGATATCGTATTTTTTAGCATCGGTTACGATTGCTCCGTCTCTTGCCCATCCCTTGTGGTAGGTAGATGCGGGTATAGGATGTGTAGGGGAGGAGGCTGCCAGTATATACGTGATCAGACATTCATCATATCCTTGTATGGCATGGTTCATACCCCATCCGTATGTTGGGCTCCAGTGCCAGAAAAGAACATCTTTTCCGTTTCTGAAGAAGTTCCATTCAATTCCTTTCCATAATGCATCTGCTTTGTTTGCAATTGCTTTTTCGGTTTCCGAACCGTTTTTATAATATTCTCTTACAACAATAAGAGCTTCTGCCATAAAAGCCGTTTCTACAATGTCAGCGCCATCATCTTGTTGACTAAACGATTTAGCTTTTCCGGTTTCTCCGAAATACCAATGTGACCAGGCACCTTTGAACCGGTCTATGCGACCCAGGTAATCCATGATATGATCTAATCGCTGAGCTCCTTCTTCTTTGGAAATAAACTGACGCTCGATACCTGTAATAATGGCCATGATGCCAAATCCGCTACCACCAATGGTAATAACATTCTGATCATTTTCCGGATAAGCACCATCTATATGTATGCGTTCGCGGGCCATGCCGGAAGTCGGTTCTGCGCCCTCCCAGAAATATTGGAAAGTTTGTTTTTGTATAAGTGTGAGAAGAGAGTCAGTAGACAGACTGTCTTTTGAGTCAATTTGTGTGTCCGTGCTCTTTTGCTCCTGATTTGAAAAACAAGATTGTAATATGAGGAGCGGAATAAAAAAAGTGTAAATAAGTGCTTTCAAAGCGGAGAGGTGTTAATTATTAATAATACAATATTGTGAAAGAAGAGCACAGACGGCTGTCTATGCTCTTCTTACCCGCACTAGTAGTTTGGATTCTGGATCAGAACACCACCTGAGCGGTCTATTTCATTTTGAGGAATAGGAAGGTATCTGTTTCTAAGCTGGTAATTTGTTTTACCGGCATCTTTGAAAGTTTCTGCATCGATATTCCAACGTATCAAATCGAAAAAACGTTCATTTTCCATACCTAATTCCACTTGTCTTTCATGTCTGATTGCAAGTCTCAATTCCTGTTGGTTTGTAGTTGTAACTTTCGGAAGGATAGCATTGTTGCCAGCTCTTGCCCGAACTCTTATCTGCTCTAAATAAGCCAGCGCTGCTTCCTGTTCGCCAACTTCATTTGCAGCTTCAGCGGCCATCAGGACAACATCTGCATATCTGATTACGCGGAAATTGAACCATTCTCCAGCCTGACTTCCTGTTGTTGTACGGATTTTAGGATCGGTATATACTTTTTTGTTCCAATATGCTCTTGGTACTGTTGCAGTTGCAGCAGGAATAAGTTCTCCGTAAGGAGTATTTACCTGGCCTGCATACAAAAGAGTTTCATCTTTCCGTGGATCTCCCACCTCGAATGCTTTTGCAAGTCTTTCATTCGGCACGTTCCAGCCCCATCCCAGGTTCATAGCACCGGATCCTCGTACTCCTTGTCTTCCTGCGTAGGTAATACCCAGATTTGTCTGTCCCTGTGCATAGTATGCTTGTATCTCAAATACAGATTCCTTACTGTTTTCAGAACTTTCTCTAAAAATCTGATTGTAAGCTACACTCAGATTATACTGGCCTGAATTGATGACCATACGGCTCGCTGCAAGAGCTTTACTATACTGTTGTCTGGCCAGGAATGTTTTAGCCTGTACGGCAAATGCTGCTCCTTGTGTAATACGGCCTATAAATCTGGATTCCCAGTTTAGCGGGAGATGCTGTGTCGCATATTCCAGATCGGCATCTATTAATGCGTAGATATCTGCAACAGGAGATTTTGGAAGAATACTTTCCTTCTGATCACGAACACGGAAATCAATTTTTGGCACTTCGCCAAATGCACGTACTAAGTTGAAGTAAGCCCATGCTCTGAAAAATTTAGCTTCTGCTAATCCTCTGGCAACTTCCGGACTCTGGCCGCCCAGAGAGTCAGCTGTTTCAATTGCTGTATTCGTCAATGCAATCAGCTTATAATGGTCTGTCCAGTAATTTCCCCATAACCAAAAGTTGGTCGTATATTGGAAATCATCCGTATTAGGAGCGGATCCGGCTTCATCACCTACGCTCGATCCGATTTCGGCATCATCCGAACGCATATTGTGTACACCTACATAGGGAAGACCACTCGTTCCTTCACTTCTTAACCCAGCATAGATAGCCAATACCTGACCTTCTAAGGATCCTGCAGGTAAATCTTCTTCTGTCAATTGTCCTAACGGCTTGCGATCCAGAAAATCTTTGGAACAACTGCTCAGCACCAAAAGTGCCACAAGAGCTGCCGATATATATGTTGAAATATTTGTTTTCATCACTTTCTAATTTTTAAAAATTAACATTCACACCTACAGTATAGATAGCCGGGATTGGATATGTTCCGTTGTCTACACCCACAGCGATTGCACTTCCTCCGATTTCAGGTGTATACCCTGTGTTTTTAGAGAAGGTGAATGGATTCTGTGCATTCAGGAATAATCTTAATGACTTAAGTTTTATTTTTTCCAGCGCTTCTCTCTTGAAGTTGTATCCTAACTGGATGTTACGAACACGGAAGAAACTGCCATCTTCGATAAAGTAAGAAGAGAATTCTCTGTTGTTGGTTCTTTTGGAATCCATAATAGGCTCGAAGTTAGATGTTCCTTCGCCTGTCCATCTTCCCAATCTGTCTTCCAGAAAGTTGAATGTGGAATACTGATTTCTGTTCCAGGTACGGATCAGCTCGTTTCCGGATACACCCATAAATTCAGTTCCGAAATCAAAATTCTTATAGCTTAGATTGACAGAGAAACCATAGATAAAGTCAGGAGTAGGATTTCCGATGATGGTTCTGTCCTGCGTGTTGATTGTTCCGTCGTTGTTGATATCTACATATTTGATATCTCCCGGTTTGAAAGCAGCACCTAGACCTGATTTCGGTCCTGCATCTACTTCAGCCTGATTTTGGTATACTCCATCAGTTCTCAAACCGTAAAAATAACCTACTGGTTGTCCGGACATAGTACGTGATACACCATTACCGGCAAGTATAGCGAAATCATCATTTACCAGATTAAGAACTTTGTTTTTGAGTGTTGTCAAGTTTGCATTTACACCCAGTTTCAGATCATCAGTAAGTTGTTGGTTCCATCCTGCAGAAAATTCAAATCCTTTATTTTGAATTTCTCCGGCATTTCTTAATATCGGTAAGAATCCGTTTACTCCCGGTACTTCTACCAATATATCTTTAGTTTTCTTGTCGTAATAAACAGCTTCCAGACTTAATCTGTTTTTCAGCATCTTAGCTTCAAAACCTGCTTCCCATGAATGTACGGATTCCCAACGTAAGTTAGGGTCAGGAGAATAAGCAGGAGATAATGCCGGATAGATATTATCTCCAAATGAAGTCGAACTACCTGAAACCAGTGTCGGATATACCGGATAGCGGTAGCCATCACCTGTGTTTTCATTTCCTAAGACACCCCATGAACCTTTGATCTTTAAGTTGTCAAAAAGTTGCTGATCCTGCATAAATGATTCTTCAGATACAACCCATCCTGCACCGATAGCACCAGAATTCTGCCATCTGTTTGATCCAAGGAATGCAGAAGAACCGTCTCTTCTGAAGGATCCGTTCAATAAGTATTTGCCTTTATAGTTGTATAAACCTCTTACGAGATATGATAATGTAGCACGTTCCCATTGTGATCCGCCAATAGATCTGGTTGTCTGATCACCCATGGTTGTGTAAAAGAAGCGCGGATCATTAGGAATAGGATCGCCGCTGCCCTGGCCTACATTGGTGATGATACCTTCATATCCTCTGTAGTAGGTTGTAAATCCGGCAGTAGCGGTCAGACTGTGGTCTCCCCAATTGTTCTTGTATGTCAGGAGCCAGTCACTCTGTGCCTTTTTGTAGGTGTTCTGTTCTTGTGATACACCGGTTGTGCGGACAAGTGTACTTGTTTTATCCGTACCCTGTATATTAGGGTCATATACGTTTACAATAGGTGTATAGCTTCTGATTCCGTTAAAGCCATAGTCATACAGGAATGAGGCTTTGGCAGTGAAATGCTCCAGGAAAGTAAGTTCTGCAAACACACTTCCTACCGCTCTGTATTCATCACTGATACGTGTATTTTTTCTGAGTTCCAGCCCAACCATCGGTGAGTAGATCTGTGGAGTCTGGAAAGGAGGTGTATTATGATAAAGACCGTATTCATCATTAAAAACAGGAGTTACCGGAGAGGCGATAATCGCTGTATTGATAAGGCCGCTCTGAATCTGTGGTAAACTTGCTTTATAACCGCTGAAGTTCATTCCTACTTTAAAATTGTCAGTAATTTTCAGCTCATCGTTGATGTTCAACGTTAGTTTTTTGTACTCTTCATGTTTGACTACCCCTTCTTCGGTGGTATAACCCAGACCCATATAGAATTTATTCTTGTCTGTAGCTCCGCTTACACTCAGGTTGTTGTAGTTTAAAATACCTCTTTGGAAGATCTGATCCTGCCAATCCGTATTTGCATTCCAGTTGGTATAGTCGAAAGGAGTTGCGCCTTCATTTTTCAGCTGCTCATTATACAGGGTTTTAAATCCTTCCGCATCCGTCATTTTCATACGGTGATTGACATCTTTAAAGCCTAGAGTAGAGTTGAAATTGAAATTAAGATCACCTTGTTTTGCGGATTTGGTGGAGATAATAATCACCCCGTTGGCACCACGTACCCCGAAGATCGCAAGGGAGGAAGGGTCTTTTAATATCTCCATGGATTCAATATCCGATGGGTTTAAGAAGTTAATATTATCATTCAGGATTCCGTCAACAACATAAAGAGGGGAGGCTCCGTTAATGGAGTTTGTACCTCTAATTTTTACGTTAGGAGCTCCTCCGGGTTCACCGCTGTTGGTGATTTGAACACCGGCTACTTTTCCCTGAATAGAGGCAATCGGATTTGGCGAAGGTTTGTCTGCCACATCTTTTCCGCTAACAGATGCAATCGAACCTGTCAGATCGCGTTTTGCGGCAGTACCGTAACCAATAACAACGACCTCTTCCAAAGCTTCGCTGTCGGAAATAAGAGAGATGTTAAGATTTGTCTGATTGTTTACAGGGACATCCTGTGTAACATAACCGATGTACCGTAACTGAAGTACATCCGTAGGTTTTGCCTCAATGGTGAAGAGACCTTCGTCATTACTTTGAACAGCGGTCGTTCCCCCTTTGATCGCAATTGTCACCCCGGCAATTCCGATTCCTGTCCCGCTGTCTTTGACAGTTCCGCTTATTGATATTTGCTGTCCGAACAGGGGGGTGGACAGAGATAAACTAAATACCAGTAAGAAATAAGTAAAAAAGTTCCTCATTTTTTGTTTAGTTAAATAATGAATTGTTTTAAAATGTTTAGTTAGTCCGCTAACCTGATTAAGTTATGATTTCGAATTTTCCTCTTTATAACTGGTTGTTATATTATTCGGGGATGTAATAAACACTTCACAAATATGTGATGTATAGCCTGTAAAAGCAAAGATGCCTACCTCAACATTATTACATCGTCAGAAAATGAAATCATTTAATTTGTTTTTCATTTTATTTAACTTATTAACAATTAAGAAGTTGCTTTTGTTTTAGTGTGAAGTTTTTCGGTGTTGTAAGTGTATTTTTTACACACAGAGGTGTGTGTGGTAATGATGTAGTCATTTAACACAATTTCACATCATATGAGAGGTGTCAGATGTTCGGTTTTTAGACCTCCAACAGGAATTCTGAAAGATTTTTTTCAGTCGGAATATTCAGTTTTTTGCGCAATCTGTATCTTCTGATTTCTACTCCTCTGGTCGTAATATTAAGCAGTGAAGCAATCTCTTTACTGTTCATATTCATCCTCAGATATGCACAAAGTTTGAGGTCATTCGGGACGAGCGCAGGATAATCTTTCTTTAGTTTTTTGAAAAAGTTTTCGTGTGCTTCATTAAAACTTTTTTCAAACAGATTCCAGTCCCGTTCATCATTATAAGCTTCGTTGATAATTTTGCTGATCTTCTTAACATGTTCGTTGGAAAGCTTTTTGCCGTCATTATCT
Source organism: Sphingobacterium spiritivorum (assembly GCF_016725325.1). NCBI lineage: Bacteria > Pseudomonadati > Bacteroidota > Sphingobacteriia > Sphingobacteriales > Sphingobacteriaceae > Sphingobacterium > Sphingobacterium spiritivorum. The sequence continues at coordinate 303,013 of NZ_CP068083.1, read as the reverse complement.
TTCAGGCTGATCAGCTCTTCATGAATGGTGTTGAGCAGTTCATTTTTATAAACAATGTTCATAGCTGAATTTGCCAGTTCTCTGTTTTTGCCAGCCAGTTCCTGTTCCAATTGTTCATTTTTCAATTGAACCATCTGACGCTCTTTTACTTCCATTTCTTTTTTCAGCGTTTCTTCCTGCTGTCTGCTGAGTTTTTCCCTGAGTATTTTCCGATGTTTCTCAAGTTTATGTTCGTACCATTTTCTACCATAATGTACGCAAATGGCAAATAATAAGAAGTAGATCAGCAGTGCCCACCAGGTGAGGTACCAGGGTGGATTCACAGTAAATTCCAGACTGGTGACGTCTGTTATTGTGCCATCCGGCAGTTGTGCCCGGACTTTGAATGTATAAGTTCTGTTTCTGAGATTGGTGAAGTCCTTTTGATATTCTTCGGACCAGTCAGACCATTCCTGCGAATATCCTTCTAAAAAATATTGAAAGCGGACGGCTCTGGAGCTGTACCATGGAATTGCAAACCGGATACGGATATTGTTGGAACTGTAAGGAATGTTTAATTCCTCATCACTGTCTGTAAAAGCTTTGATTTCTTTGGTAATATTATATACACCCTGAATGATGGGTTTGGGTTTATATGATGACGCTTCAAGCTTAGTTTTGGGATTATAAAGCGCAAACCCATTGTCTATACTGATGAGAAACAGATTGGGACTTATCTGATTGATATTCTCATAATATTTCATCATTTGATTTTTCAATGTAGCAAATCTGGAGGAATCTATCTGAAGCTCTCCCTTAGGCATGAAGGTAGCATAGGCGATATGTCCTTTATTAATAAACCAGAATTGATTGGCCTGCGCCTGAATTATTTTGTTGGAATAGGCAAAAGAACCCAGTTTTTCATTTAAATAACGATATGGTGTAAACTTATCGGAGATATCGTCATATCTGTAAAAGCCAGAGTCGGTAGAAAAAATAATGCTTCCGTTGAGATTTGTAGGATGATTGCCTGTGCGGGCCGGCAATCCTTCTTTTGTACCGAATGCTTTTGTCTGTATAATATTTCTGTATGCAGAATCTGTAGTGATCAGGTTAAGCCCCTGAGCATTACTTACCCAAAACTGATTTTCGGATTTTTGCTCTATAGCACTGACAGGAAGATTCCGATTATTAATTTTGGTATCGAGTGTCCATCCATTATTTCCTTTCCGGAAGAGTGCCATTCCTGTATAATTTCCCTGCAGGAGGAGATTGCGATGTCCTTTTATTTGTTTTATCACCCAACCACCAGTCATATTCGATATTTTGGTAAACTGTTGTCCGGATACTTTAAATGTTCCGTCATTATGACCGCATATCAGTTCTCCGTCAATCACAGAAAGATCCCATACCTGTCCCTGGGATTGTGGAACTAAATTAAATTTCATTGGGGTTTGGGCGGTATTTGAAGACCATGCGCTATAGAACAAACCCTGATTGGTACCCAGATAGAGATAACCGTTAAATATTTTTGCACTATATACTGTACCTATACTTCCACTGTTGTCTGCATAGAAATATAGGGGGGATTGTATATCGATACGGGCTATACCATTGTCCAGTCCTGCCCAGATTTGCTTCTGTAGATCGGTTGTCAGCGATAATACGGTGTTGTTCTGTAAACCATTTTGTTTATTTATGTGCTGAATGAGCTGACCGTCTTTATTAATAATATATATCCCGTTCAGAATCGTTCCGTAAGCGTAGTAATCTTTAAATACCTGTATACCGTTATTGAGCTGTGCATTTTTGAGCTGCTCGTTGATTTCATTATTCCATGGACGGATACCGGACTGATCGTCATAGCTGTATAGTCCGTTTTTAGCTGTACCTATTAATAAAGACTGATCAGATAAAGGGAGAATGGAAAGGATAAGCTGATTTCGTAATACCTCATTGTCTTTCAGGGGCAGGAGTGACTTGTTTTTTAGTTCAAAAAGTCCACCTGGTAAATTTTCTATAAAAATGCGGTTATTCGCTTTGAATGCAAATAAGAATGGCTGGTTGTTTCCGCTTACCAAATCTATTTTGCCGTTTTCATAACAGTAGAGATTGGCAAATGACTGAAAGATAATTCGTTTCCCGTCAATGATGATTTTCCATATCTCGTCTTTCAGTATTGTTTCTTTACTGACCAGTTTACTTATACTGTGATAGGTAAGTTTTCCTGTTCTTGACTTCTCCCAATATCCAAATTCACCCATACCTCCGGTATAGATGCGCTGTTGCGGTCCCACAGTTACTGCTCTGACTGTAGATTTGTTAGGTAGCGTATGCAATGACCAGACCTGACCATCAAACTGCAGCAGTCCGTCGCCGTTTCCTACATAGATCACTCCGCTTGAGTCCGTCGCAACGGACCAGTTCTGATTTCCGGCATTATAATTGAATTTGGTATATTGTTGTACCCAGGGATGCCCGATCTTTGGGATCTCCTGCCCCAAAAGACTTTGGATACAAAATAACGTAGCAAAAAATACTAATATATTTGATTTGAAGAATGTCGACATATTACGTAATCGTTGCTCAAAGATACTGAATTAGAAGAAGGGGTTAAAATATTCAATTTCCCGGACTTCGGTGAATAGTTTTCGGGGGTCAGTAAAATAAATGGATTAAATAATAGATTTGTAGTAAATTATTAAGCATGTATGAATAGATATATTGCCTGTCTTGTTTGCCTTTTTGTCGTCACATCCTGTGGTATTACACATAATGTACCCTTAAATCAATCTCCAAATTCCTTTGAAAAGCCCAATATCAGCAATTCCTTTGTTGATCAGAATGGTAATTTTTACCCGGATAATTGGAAAAAATCATATGGAGCGCCTCCGGAGAATGGAAAGAAAAATGACTATTCTTTAATGAAGATTGCTACAGAACGGGGAGAGGGTGATAAGTTGCGCAGTTACGAAACGCAGCAACTGAAGCAGGTTGCTAAAAGACTGGCCAATAAGAAGCGTGTGTTTATTTTTGTACATGGATTTAATTCAGATGTACGGTCCAGTAATCAGAGTTATGATTATATCCGCAAGCAGCTGAATGTCAACTCCAGTCAGGACGAGGTTATACGATTTTACTGGGACGGACTGCTTACTAACAACCCTTTCAGCGGTGCAAAAATATGGTTTGCGGCTACTTCTTTTAGCCAGATGGCAGGTGAGTTCGGACTTCGACGGTTACTGAATACCATGCATAATAAGAATATCTATATTATCTCCCATAGCAGAGGTGCATCTGTCGTATTAAGTGCATTGAGTACACCAGTGTTTAAAGAGAAATTTGTGGAAGAGGTAAAGGATATCCATCATGTCGATATTGATGACGCAAGTAGTTTAAAGGAAAATAAGAATAATATTACCTGCATTATGTTAGCTCCGGCAGTGGGGCTGGCAGATTTCAGGCCTAAAGATTACCGGGAAGGAGACAGCACGTACTGTATATTCAGCGAGCAGGTAAAAAAGATTCATATTACCACCAACAATACCGATAAAATGCTCAAAAAAGTATTTGGATTTTTATCGGATAAACTGGAACCTACAGATCTTGGATATAAAGAGGATGTATATAATGTACTGTGCAAACACTACCCGTTTTTTGAAATGACGGATTTTTCCGGAATGGAAAGTCATGAATTCAAAAGATATATCCGCAATCCTAAGTTTAAAACTATGTTAAAAGAGCATAAAATAGGTAAAAATTAAATATTCTACCTACAGATAAAATCTTCCGAGCCGGTTGAGTTTTTCTGATGCTGCCATACCGTTAGGATTACAACCTGGTTTTCCTTCGGGAACTTCCAGGTTTTGCTTTTTGTAAAAAGCTTTCCAGAAGTCATCCGTTTTTCCTGTTTCGGGATCGATAAAGGTCATAGGTGCTAAACTGAATATCTGATTCTTTTCAAAAGCGCGGTATATAAAATCAGAACAGTAATAATAACTATCGTTCATGATATAGCTGCGGTTATAGGGTTTTCCAAGCATAGTTCCGGCTGTTTTCAGTGCAGCGGGAATACTAGAAATAAAAGGATCTTTTAGTCTGTACAGGATAAGAGCATTGCCTCCATCCTGTTGCTCTTCATAGAATTGATGAATTTCCTGACGTACAGATCCTTTTGTGCTGCTGGCATGCAGTACAAAAACGGAGTCTTTTGTCATTTCTATTATGCCGATATGATCAAAGAAAGCTGACTCACTTTTCTGGGTAACACGGTTAATGGCTCCCGAAAGATCCTGTTGTTGAGCACCCACAAAAATCAAATCTCCGCTTTTGATATCTCTTAAAGTTACTTCAGTGTCTTTTTTTTGCGCAAAGGATAATGTCAGCGTCAGGAATAAGCAGAATGTAGTCAAAAGTTTTTTCATGCAACAAAGATAAGTAGCCATACAGAACTAGTAAAGCTTATTTCTATTTATCCCGTTTTAACGTATTGAATAATCAGGCATTTTCCAATGCTGCTATATCAATTTTTTTCATACCCATCATCGCCTGTACGGCACGCTCCGCATTTGGAGATTTGAAAAGTAGTTTTTCGATGTTTTCAGGGATAATCTGCCATGAAAATCCGTATTTGTCTTTACACCAGCCACACATGCTTTCTTCGCCTTCTTTGGTGATGGCTTCCCAATACTGATCTATCTCATCCTGAGAAGTACATTCGATCACCAATGAAGAAGCTTGATTTGGCTCAAAATCCGGCCTGCCATTGAGAGCCATAAATTTCTGGCCTTTTATTTCTAAAAAAGTAACAAGCGGATTAGCGGACAGGATCCGGCTATCTTTGAAAACCGAGATGTAAAAATCTACAGCTTCTGTTGCGTTGCCTTCAAACCATAGGCAAGGGTACATCATTTGTTTCATACCATAAGGATTTATAAGTTCATTGACTTTGGAGGATAATATCAGATTGGTGATAAAAAAAGACATAGTCTAATGAGATTCTTTTAAAATAAATACGTTTCCGATTGGATCCTTGATCCAGTGCATGTGTGCAGGAATCTGTTCCAGATCGTCTTCAAATGCAATATTTGCGCGTTGTAAATGTGCTTCGGTTTCTGCGAGATGGTCAGTCAGCAATTCAAACCAGGCCTCTGTACGTGAGACTTGTTCTGTAGCATCCAGCCACAAAGTATTATCTCCGAAGACTACTTTTGTACTTTTCTTTACAGTAGGGTGGTCAGGGGTAAGTATTTCTGATGCCTGCAGTCCCAGTGTAAGGGTGTAAAAATCTACTGTTTCCTGATATTTTGAAACAGGGACTTTGATTGCAATGTTTTTTCCTCCTGTTATTTTCATAGGGATGTAATTTGTTTTAAGGGTTATCCGCCAGTTCGTGGATCTGAATTAAACAGTGCTGTAAGCGTTAGTCTTTCTTAAGACATTCCCGCACTTTTATTTACTTCAAAAATGCCAAATACATTGTTGTCAATGTCCAGAAAATATCCTTGCCAGCAACGACCGGGAATGGCAAATTTTGGCATTGCCACCTGTCCTCCGTTTTGTATGATCAGCGCAGCTATATTATCAAAATCATTCACTTCCATAGAACAGGTAAATGCATTTGTTCCGCAATTGAGCGGAGGGGTGTCTGCAGGTCGTTGAAATAATCCGCCATGTATTCCTGTGGTCTCTATTCTGTAATAAGTAATAGGAAGACTGTCTTCTTTTATAAACTTCCATCCAAAAATCTGCTCATAGAAATGAGCAGATTTTTCCGGATTCTCAGCTTGTATTTCAAAGTATACAACGCTGTTCATCAGGACATTTTTTTATTTCCTTCGAAATGGATCATCCAGGAAATTCCGTATTTGTCCTGAAATGAAGAATATAACTCAGCCCAAAATTGCTCACCTAAAGGCATTTCAATGGACTGCGCATCCACACTCAGTTTGGAATACAATTGTTTAGCCTCTTCAGCTGTCTGTGTATCCAGCATCAGGTAAGCATTTGTTCCTGCTGTTGCGCTGTGTCCAAAGTTTTGGATACAGTCTGATCCCATCAGCATGACAGATTCGTTAATCTTAATTGCCGTATGCATGATTTTGTTTTTGTCTTCATCCTGAATAGGGTATTCCGGATCAGCAGGCATATCGCCAAAACGGTAAACTCCTAAAGATTCCGAACCGAAAACGCCTTTGTAGAATTCAAAAGCTTCTTCACAATTTCCGTTAAAATTTAAATACGCGTGTAATAGTGCCATATCTTTTAGTTTTTAATGATTTATAATTCAAAATTAAAAGTCGTATTGACAGCTGTTTGTCAGCAGTCAATTATTATTTATTCATCTGATAAGAAATCAGCTTTTTTATTTTCAATCCGTCGAATTCAAAGACATCACAGAATACCGCATCGAGCAAATCTCCGGTTTTGAATTTACCCTGAACAGCCCCTTCGGCGATGACTACAGCACCCTCTTCTATCATCCTAAATACCTGAATGGTGGGAGAGCCTGTAAACAGGTCGTTTTCGATTTCCTTATCAAAAGCTTCTTTACCCTGCAGCTGAAAATAACCGGGCATATGCCAAATGACATCTTCAGTCAGGCATTCCAACACCTTCTCGTGGTTGCTTTCCCGAAATCCCTGCATATACTGCTCTACAACTTGTTTTGCTTTACTCATTGGTTATACTTAGTTTATACCGCTTTTTATCCGTTCGAAGCGGAATATTATCCCAACCTGCATATATGGATAATGCTTATTCAAATTTAAGGATGTCATGAAAAAAAGAACTTGTCATAGGACAAGTTCTTGTATTTTATTGTACGGCTTCTTTTCGGATACGGCTAAGGGAAGTATCTGTCACTCCCAGGTAAGATGCAATATGTTTGAGCGGTGCGAATTGAAAGATCTGGGGCTTACTTACTATTAATTGATTGTATCGCTGCAGAGCGGATAAGGATACCATTTCAATAGACCGCTTTTTCATAATATGTAAAGCGTACGTCATCCATGCACGGCCCCATTCACTGAATGCAGGTATGGTGTGATACAGCATCTGGAAAGTGTCATAGTCCAGTTTCCAGGCTTTGCAGTCTGTCAGACATTGTATATTTTCCTGAGATGGAATCTTTAGAAAAAGAGATGTCACCTCAATCACAATTTCATTGTCTCCAAAAAAATCTGTAGTAATCTCATTGCCCTCGTAATCGTGAACGTATGACCGTACCAGACCGCTTTCCAACAGATAATATTCATGTGTCAGTTTTCCTTCTCTTAAGATCATATCCCCTTTAGAGAAGTGAACCAATTCATGTTTGGAAGAGATGTTCTCCAGATCTTTAGCCTCGATGGCCGAATTCCGGTATACGTTAAACGGGTCTGATGTCATAGTGGTTTACTTTACTATGAAGTTAGAAAAATCCGGATAAATAAACAGTAATTATTATAAAGATTTTGGAGAATAAAGCGGTTCTTAAAAGATCCGGTAATCAGACGATTACTGTCTGATTGTAGCTTGCAGAACCTATCGAATTACTTTTATCTACGCAAAATAAATATTCCCATTATGTTCAGGAAGTACTGTCGCTTCATTCGCTTTGTAACCTGGCATCTCGGGGGAGACTGCAAATTTTCTTTATGATCTTTGTTGAATTGATTTAATTTGTGTTTTACTGCCTTTTTGTTGATTGTTTTTCATTTAAATATTTATAATGTTGATATATTTTTAATAAAAATTGAAAAATATTATGAAATTTGTTTTTTAATCCTTTACTTTGTGACACAGTATAAAATTAGATAGCAACTAAATCAAATAAGCATATGTGCGGAATTATTGGAGCATTCGACTTAAAAGATTCATCTGAGAAGCTAAGACCTCAGATTTTAGAAATGTCAAAACGTATTCGTCACCGTGGACCGGACTGGTCCGGTATTTTTACGTCCGGCAAAGCCATTCTTGCGCATGAGCGTCTGGCTATTGTGGATCCCAAATCAGGTAGTCAGCCTCTTTACAGTCCTGACGGTCAGATAGTGCTGGCGGTAAACGGTGAGATTTATAACCATAAAGAACTGAGAGCAACCTTGCCGGATTATGAATTTTCGACAAACAGCGATTCAGAAGTCGTATTGGCCTTGTATCAGGCTAAAGGACCTTCTTTTATAGAGGATTTAAACGGTATTTTTGCCTTTGCACTTTACGATGCCGGTAAAGATGTCTTTCTGGTAGCTCGTGATCATATGGGGATTATCCCCTTGTACTACGGTACGGATGAGCAGGGACAGTTTTTTGTGTCCTCTGAATTAAAGTCACTGGAAGGATTCTGTACACAGATGGACCAGTTTCCTCCTGGACATTATGTGTATAGTGCAGATGGATTAACACCACAGCGATGGTATCAACGGGATTGGGATGCTTATGAAACAGTTCAAGATGCAGATACGGATATTGATAAATTGCGTACGGCTCTGGAAGATGCGGTACACCGTCAGCTGATGTCTGATGTGCCTTATGGTGTTCTGCTTTCAGGAGGACTGGATTCTTCCGTTATTGCAGCTGTCACTAAAAAATTCGCGTCCAGACGTATTGAATCAGGTGATCAGGAAGAAGCATGGTATCCGCAGTTACATTCTTTTGCAGTAGGTCTTAAAGGTGCACCTGATCTTATTGCGGCGCAAAAAGCAGCAGATCATATTGGTACGATTCATCACGAAATTAATTTTACGATTCAGGAAGGTCTTGATGCAATCAGAGATGTTATCTATCATCTGGAAACATATGATGTGACGACTATCCGGGCTTCTACACCTATGTATCTCCTGGCTAGAGTTATTAAATCTATGGGTATCAAAATGGTGTTGTCCGGAGAAGGCTCGGATGAATTATTCGGAGGATACCTGTACTTTCATAAAGCGCCGAATGCACAGGAATTTCATGAAGAAACGGTTCGTAAACTAAAAAAACTATACCTGTACGATTGTTTGCGTGCTAATAAATCATTAGCTGCATGGGGTGTGGAAGGCCGTGTGCCATTTTTAGATAAAGAGTTTATAGATGTCGCCATGACGATTAATCCTAAAGATAAAATGATTAAAGATGGTCGTATGGAAAAATGGGTGGTACGTAAGGCATTTGAAGACTATCTTCCGGAGAGTATTGCCTGGAGACAAAAAGAGCAGTTCTCAGATGGGGTAGGCTATAGTTGGATCGATACGCTTAAGGCGCAGGCAGAAGAAAAAGTCTCCGATGCTGAATTTGCTACTGCTGCGGATCGTTTTCCGGTCAATACACCCAAAAACAAAGAAGAATTCCTGTACCGCACTATTTTTGAATCACATTTTCCGTCGGAAGCTGCTTCAAAAACAGTTCCTTCAGTCAAATCTGTCGCTTGCAGTACGCCTGAAGCTCTGGCATGGGATGCCTCTTTCCAGAATCTGAATGACCCTTCCGGCAGAGCTGTTGCCGCTGTACATAACGAAAGTTATGAAAAGGCCAAGTCGGAAGTAGCTGTGTAGCTAATCAACCTTTATATCTGTTAAAGCCAGAAACGAATGTTTCTGGCTTTTCTTTGTTTATGGTCCCTTCCTTCCGGGTGCCGGAATACGTATAAAATACGTCCTGTATTCTGGTCTTTTGTAAATTTTTGCTAACTTCCGTATATTTTAAAACACTTAACATTTCTTATGAAATTAACCTCTTATTCTACCTGGCTTTCTCCTGTTGCGGTCGCTTTAGCTATGTTTGCCGGTACCGGTGTGTTCGGTCAGGACAAAAAGCAAATGGTCAATGCTATTGTTCAGGAAGCAAATACAAATTCCAAACTGGAGGACTATGCTTTTGAACTTATCGATATGATCGGGCCGCGACTGGTCGGTAGTCCGCAAATGCAAAAGGCGCACGATTGGGTTGTCCGGAAATATACAGAGATGGGTGCTTTGGCACGTAATGAGCCTTACGGAGAGTGGCGTTCATGGGAGCGGGGACTTTCCAGTATTACCATGACGTATCCGAGGATCAAAGCTTTGGAAGGAACACAACTTTCGTTCAGTCCGTCAACAAAGGGGAAGGGGATTGAAGCGGAGGTGATTGTGCTTCCGGTTTTTAAATCACGTACAGAATTTACAAACTGGTTGCCTTCTGTGAAAGGAAAAATCGTAATGATAGCTATGAATCAGCCTACAGGGCGTTCGGATGCAAACTGGAAAGAATCAGCTACAGCAGCAGCTTATGATAAAATGCAAGCTCTTAAGAAAGAGCAATCGAATCAATGGGCTGCAAGTCTGGAGGCTACAGGCAGTACACGAAGGACGCTGGCTATTGCTCTGGAAGAAGCAGGGGCATTGGCTGTAGTGGATTCATACTGGACAGAATTGCCTGGTGTAACGCGCATTTTTGATGCTAAAACCAAGAAAATACCGGTTGTGGATATTGCGCAGGAAGATTACGGACTGCTATACCGGATGGTGACAAGAGGAGTGAAGCCCAGGATATTAATTCAGGCAGAGGCAAAAGAGCTTGGGGTCGCAAAAACATATAATAGTATAGCGGAGATAAAAGGTAAAGAAAAGCCAGAAGAATATGTGGTGCTGTCTGCACATCTGGATTCATGGGACGGTGCTTCAGGTGCAACAGATAATGGTACGGGTATCATCACGATGATGGAGGCAGTGCGTATATTAAAAAAAGTGTATCCCGATAATAAGAGAACGATTCTGGTGGGCAACTGGGGGAGTGAGGAACAGGGGTTAAATGGTTCTTCAGCGTTTGTAGAAGATCATCCTGAATTGCATGATAAGATACAGGTGGTCTGGAATCAGGATAACGGTACGGGCAGAATTGCCCGGATTTCCGGCAATGGATTTGCACAGTCCTATGCGTACATCGGCCGGTGGTTGCAGTATTTACCTGAGGCTTTCCGTAATGAAATCCAAACAACATTTCCGGGCCTGCCGGGAAGTGGCGGATCAGATCATGCTTCCTTTGTCAAGAAGGGAATTCCTGCTTTTATGTTAGGTTCTACTTCATGGGATTATGGTAAGCTTACCTGGCATACCAATAGGGATACGTATGATAAGATTGTATTTGATGAAGTTCGTCAGAATGCCGTTATAGTTGCTATACTGACTTATCTGGCATGTGAAGAACCGGAATTGGTATCCCGCGAGAAAATGATTATGCCTACAGATACAGATGGAAAGCAGATGCAATGGCCGACCTTATTAAATCCTAAACGGACGAGTGGAAATTAGATTTTACCCGGATGTAAATCCTTAACCAACTGTTGATATATGAAGAGTTTAAAATTATGGCTGGTATGTCTGATCTTTATTTTTTTATCACAGAAAGGGGAGGGCCAGACCTTTGACAGTAGCCGTAATTATAAGGTTGACTGGGCGTTGTTGGAAAAAAAGGGTAGTCAGCTTATAGGCATACGTAGTTTTACAGCTAATAACAAAACCTATTTGTTAGCTGTCGATCCTCTTACAATGCAGACACGTGTGGTTCTGTCTGATGAATATAAACGAACCCGTTCAACATTTGGAGATATCTCCGCACAATTTAATAAAATGCCCTATATCAGGAGTTTTGATCTCGTGCGGCGAACGGAACAGAATCTCCAGAATGCCGGATTGGATTTTCGTATGCCTAATGAGCATGGAATCAATCTTACTATTGATCTCTGTCCTTCGCATAAGCCATTTGACAGAATAATCTTTCAATCTTTATTCTCGGCCTTTAAAGGTAAATCCAGACGTCTTCCAGTCGCTATATCTGTTTCAGGAAAATGGATGCTGAAACATCAGGAGGATCTGAACTGGCTGAAAAACCTGGATAAAGAGGGGGCTTTGCAGATCACATGGGTTAATCATAGTTATTCTCATGTGTTTAGCAATCAACCGCTAACATCCAATTTCCTGTTGACTAAGGGTGCAAATATGGATGTGGAAGTTCTGGAAAATGAAAAGCTTATGCTTCGGAACGGGATACTTCCGTCTGTATTTTTCAGATGTCCGGGATTGGTTTCGGATAAGGCTGTGATAGATACATTATTGAGCTATGGTCTTATTGCGGTAGGTTCAGATGCATGGCTGGCCAAGGGACAGCATCCCGTAGCTGGCAGTATTGTGCTGATACATGGTAATGGTAATGAAGAGCTTGGTGTCAAAGATTTTATTAAGTTACTGCAACAGGAAAATCCAGCTATCCGTTCCGGACACTGGACTTTGTATAATCTTAGCGAAGGTCTGGAGCATGAATAGTGATAAATCATATAAAAATGGGGTTATCCAACCTTGTTGGACAGCCTCAATTCTATTGTAGTGGCATTGTTATAACTTCTCTCTCCTTTAGAAGGAGAGATGCCCGAAGGGCAGAGAGGTTAATTATAAAACTGCAAAACCTCACCCTAACCCTCTCCTTAAAAATGAGAGGGAATTGGTTTGTCAAATAATAAAAATAGGGTGTCTAAAAAGTTAGGTCAAATCCTTTGAGAATTGGATATCTGAAATGATGCTGTAGGGAGGTGCTTATAAATCGCATAAAAATGGGGTTATCCAACCTTGTTGGACAGCCTCAATTCTATTGTAGTGGCATTGTTATAACTTCTCTCTCCTTTAGAAGGAGAGATGCCCGAAGGGCAGAGAGGTTAATTATAAAACTGCAAAACCTCACCCTAACCCTCTCCTTAAAAATGAGAGGGAATTGGTTTGTGGAATAATAAAAATAGGGTGTCTAAAAAGTTAGGTCAAATCCTTTGAGAATTGCATATCTGAAATGATGCTGTAGGGAGGTGCTTATAAATCGCATAAAAATGGGGTTATCCAACCTTGTTGGACAGCCTCAATTCTATTGTAGTGGCATTGTTATAACTTCTCTCTCCTTCTAAAGGAGAGATGCCCGAAGGGCAGAGAGGTTAATTATAAAACTGCAAAACCTCACCCTAACCCTCTCCTTAAAAATGAGAGGGAATTGGTTTGTCAAATAATAAAAATAGGGTGTCTAAAAAGTTAGGTCAAATCCTTTGAGAATTGCATATCTGAAATGATGCTGTAGAGGGTTACGTACAAAATCGCATAAAAAAGGGACTATCCAATCATTTTGGACAGTCCCTTCCTTTTTATCAGTAAGACTGCGTTCTATTTTTTAAGATGCAGATCAAAGTACCGGGCAATTTTTTCGTACATATGGATACGGTCCTTGCCGGAAACATTGTGTTCATGAGTAGGGTAAAGGAAATAATCAACCTGCTTCCCTGCTTTAATACATGCTTCTATAAACTGCATACTGTTTTGCTGTACAACTACAGGGTCCTGTGCGCCATGAATAATCAGCAGATCACCTTTTAGCTGGTCTGCTTTGTTAAGCAAAGACGTTAATTTGTAACCTTCCGGGTTTTCCTGAGGAGTATCCATGTAACGCTCGCCGTACATAACCTCATAATATTTCCAGTCTATTACCGGTCCTCCGGCAACAGCGGCTTTGAAGATATCATTGTGATGCAGCATAAACGAAGTGGTCATAAAACCACCGAAACTCCATCCGAAAATACCCATACGTTCCTGATCTACGAAAGGTTTTGATTTTAAAAATTCGATACCTTTCATCTGATCAGCCATCTCTGCCTGTCCCAGTTGACGGTGTGTTGCTGTGGAAAATGCCCGTCCCCGCGCATCAGTTCCGCGGTTATCCATCGTAAATACGATGTAGCCCTGTTGTGCCATGTACATATCAAAATACCCGGCACCGCCTAACCATTTGTTACTGACCAGCTGTGAGTGCGAGCCTCCGTATAAATAGTACATTACAGGGTATTTTTTAGCTGGATCAAAATTCTCAGGATAAATAATACGACCTGTCAGCGGAGTGTTTCCATCTGCAGTGGTGAGTTGCACAAACTCGATTTTTGGATTATTAATTTTACCTGTAAACGGATTTTCAGCCTTAATCAGATTGCTGTTTTTTCCTGATTTTACTTCTTTGATCTGAATGATATTAGGGGTAGTCAGGTTGCTGTACTGATCAAGGACGTAGCTGCTGTTACTGTTTGCTGAAGCTGTATGCGTACCTGACTCACTGGTGAGTTGTATTGTTTTTCCGGATTTAAGTTCTACTTCGAAGAGCTGTCTGTCCAGTCCGTTATTTGTAACGCCGGTATACGTTACCTTATCTGCTTTTGCAGAAAAAGTAAGTAAATCTTTTACGATAATATCTTTGTATCCCAGTTTGCGAACCAGTTTACCTTCTGTATCGTACAGGTAAAGTTGATTGTATCCTTCTTTATCTGTCTGGTAAAGAAATAATTTAGGGTTGTTGGGGACAAAAGTCAGAGGTGTCTGTGGTTCTACCCATGTAGTTGCGGTCTCTTCAAAGAGTGTTTTGACAAATGCTCCGGATTTTGCATTGTACTTATTAAATTTTAAATGATTTTGTTCGCGGTTTAATACTCCGACATATACGTATTCATTGCCGGGATCCCATGTCACCGCAGTGAGGTACTGTTCTTTAGGCTCGCCTGTTTGTAAGTTGGTTTTCGTACCAGTAGCGCTATTATAAATAATCAGCGTTACTTCCTCAGACTTCATACCAGCCATCGGATAGCGTATTTCTTTAGCTTCAGCTACGCGTGGACTCCATTGTACAAGCGGATACTTGCTGACCATTGTCTCATCTTTCCGATAATACAGCAGGCTGGTGTTGTCAGGACTCCACCACATCCCTTTATTGATGCCAAATTCCTGACGATGGGTGTAGTCACTTCCGTTCACAATGCCGGCATCCTTATCGTTGGTTACTTCTGTTACCTTTCCGGCAGCATCCGAGATGACAATGTTGTTGTCAATCAGGTAAGCCACTTTCGAGCGATCAGCTGTAAGCTCCTTATTATTCCCTTTCGCATCACTCCCGATCAGCTTATCGATGCTTTTGGATTTGATATTATACGTCAGACTGTACGATTTTTCTTTACCGTCTACTTCCAGAGATAAAGTATTTTCATCCAGCCAGCTATAATTATAGGGAAACATTCTCAGCGCTATTGTTTCGTTTGGAAGCTTGCTTTTAAGTGCTTGCTCCAGATCAGATTTGGGTAATAATACCTGCTCTTTCCAGTTGTCGGACGCACTTTTGCTGATCAGATTCTGGTAGGTAGGATCGAGGTATGTAATGCTGTTTGTGTTGGGAATCCAACGGGGACTTACTATAGATGCAGGTGCATAGGTACGTGGACCAAAGACTGTTTCTTCTAAATTTAAATTCCTTTGGCCATATACCGCAGTGCTGCCGGCCAAAAGAAATAATAATGCAATTCTTCTCATTGATATGTGTTATGGAAGGTAAAATTATAGATTAAGGAAATAAAAACCTAAAGTTGTATAGAATTGTTGCAACAACTATTATAAGTTGCGTATCCATATATTACGATAGCTCACGAGATCACCATGATCTTGCAGCACGATAGGTCCTGCTCCGTGTGCCTTGAGTTTGGGAAGACCTATATATTCTGTCGTTCCTTCAATTTCTGTATTATTTTGGACCAGTATTCCATTTTGAAGTACAGTTACACGTGCTTTGCTGATCAGCATTCCGTCGTTATTAAACCGGGGTGCGGTATATATAATATCATAGCTGTGCCACTGACCTGCATCTACACGGGATTCTACCAGGGGGGGACGTTGCTTATAAATACTGCCGGCTTGTCCGTTGACATATGTCGGATTATCATTGTTGTCCAATACCTGGATTTCGTACAGCCCCTGTAAGAAAATTCCGCTATTTCCTCTTCCCTGACCTTTACCCTTAACAGTAAGCGGACTACGCCATTCTATATGCAGCTGGAAGTCATTGAACTTTTCTTTTGTCTGTATGTTTCCGGATGAAGGTTTTACTGTAAGTACATTGTTCTCAACAGACCATGTAGCTGTGCTTCCTGGTTTGTTTTCAGACTGCCACTGACTCAGGTCTTTGCCATTGAACAGGATTACAGCATCTGTGGGGATGCCGTTTTCAGAAGTAACTATTCTTGGTTTCGGATTATAGTATTCTGTGTCTTCAGGTTTGAATTGCGTCTGTGAAAATGCAGGCGGTAAGGAGAGACTTAAGCAACAGATGCTGAGAAGAACGGGATATTTTTTCATCAGTATAATTTGTTTTTATAATTTTTGGTAGAGCAATGATAAAGATATTTTTTCAAACGAATAAATATTTTTAGGTTTGCTACATGGCTACACGTATACAGACTATTGCGATCAATGATGCCCGGTTTTATGCTCCTGTTGGTTATTACGCAGAGGAAATTGTGACTGGAAACGAGTTTTTAGTCGATATTGAAGTGAGCTATCCTTATAAAGTACAGTCGGAAGATGAACTTGCAAATACATTGAACTATGAACAATTGTATGCTGTAGCTGCAAAGGTAATGAAGCAAAAAAGAAAGTTAATAGAGTCCGCAGTTGAGGAAATACTTGAAACGATAGTTTCTCAATTTGATTTTGTTGAGCAGGTGAATGTTTCGATTACCAAGGTTAATCCTCTTTTCGGCGGAGATCGGGCTAATTCCCGAATAGCACTCTCTTATTCCAAATAAAACGATACAATATTATCTTCAGGTGGCGCGAGTGCGTCTCAGTTGGTGAGGACACCAACTGACGCAAGTGTGGCTGGCGGGAGCGTGTCGCTCGTGTCCTCTATTAATCTATCACTTTCCAACCTCTCTGCCCTTCGGGCATCTCTCCTTAGAAAGGAGAGAAGTGGGATACCGAAGGCAATGCTGTTATTTTTTATAATCATTTAACTTTATCAACCTGAGCTGGTGCGAGCGTGTCGCTCGTGCCTTTTTTACACGGTTCAGCATTAATCAAAAGTGTTAAACGACAAAATGTCATTAAGTCGAGAGTTTAAAATGACATTTTGTCGTTAATTAAATTGATTTTCGAAGTGGTACAGCATTTGAATAAGTTGTAGAAAAACAAATAGAAAAATTAAAAGGAGGACAACATTATGGCATTATTAAAATTCCCTACAAAAGCAGTAAATACAGATGCAGTAAATCCATTTGTAAATTCAGTTTTCGATAATTTATTTAACGATTCCTTTATTACAGATCGATTGGTGACTCGCGTTCCGGCAGTGAATATTGCAGAAGCAGAAGATTCTTTTCAAATTGAACTGGCTGCTCCGGGATTGCAGAAGTCTGATTTTAAGATCAATGTAGATAAAAATATGATGACTATCTCTGCTGAAAAAACTTCAGAGACAGAAACAGAACAAAAATTATTCAGTAAAAGAGAATTTAACTATTCATCCTTTACACGTTCCTTTACATTACCTGATACTGTAGATTACAGCAACATTGACGCTTCTTATGAAAATGGTATTTTGGTTGTACGAGTGGGTAAGAAAGAAGAAGCAATTGTTGCTAAGAGATTGATTGAAGTAAAATAATAAGATTAGTTTTTTTAGGTTATGTGAGTGCCGTCATGCAAAATTTGCATGGCGGCTTTTTTAATGAAAAAAGACGGTTCATTTACTGAACCGTCTTTTTAATTTTTTGGATCCCAGTTCTACTATCCACCCATTACTGAACCTAAACCTCCAAGTACCATAGAGATAATGTTCAATATAATACCTACTACCACACCATAGATCGCAAATTTACATGCTGATTTTGCCTGAACAGGGGCTTCATCCTTCTTTATGAAATAATAAATGGCACCAAACAAAGGAATACAAAAAGACAGAATTTTTAATCCTGTAGACAAGTCTTCCTGATTTTGTTGGTTAAAAGGATTGTTAAACTGATTTGGGTTTTGACCTTGATTTGGGTCAAAATTTGGTGTGTTTTGATCTTCCATGGTTAATTATATTTAATGATTAATTTTATTCCTTCTAATATCAATGCTCCGATTGCTCTTCCAATAATGGCGCAGACAGCCATTGTTCCAACGCCGGCCATAATCCCGGTGATAAAGCGAAGCGTATTATTACTTTCTCTGTTGCAGTAGGCCTGAGTCAAACCGTCAATAATTGTCGGTAACATGCATAATACCGCAACCCAAAAATTCATGGTGATTACGCCAAATACAAATAAAAAAGTGGATAGATAACCGAGATGGATGCCCGTACAGCGTGCACAAACAGGAAATTGCTTGCCTTTCCAAAAAAAAGATCGCTCAGGTTTGCGATGGCAAAAAGTAAATTCCAGCTTGGTTTTCATGTTCAGTTTAGTTGTAAATGTATGTAGTGTGAATCAATTATACAGTGAATTTAATGAATTAATTTTCTTTTTAAGCCTTAAAAATAAATTTTTTTGATAAATAAGATATTATAACGGATCAATCTCCTCATAATCATCGGCTTTCGGTACATGTTGCATAAAAACGTACCATTCCTCAGGAATATTGACCAGTTTACGTGCTTTTATATCTAACCATGCACCATCTACGTTGACAGTAGCTGCTTTTGTTCCATCTTCCTTATAGACCTCATGTCTGAAGGAAAATCTTGCATTGGCCAGATTAAATCTGGTCAGTACTATTCTTACAGAGACATATTCATCCAGTCTGACTTCTCTGTGATAGATCAATTCTTCTCTGAACAGGATAGGACCAATGCCATTTGAGGCAAACTGATCCAGCGACAGACCTATTTTTTTGAGCATATTACTACGTGCCTGAGCGCAAATGTCGGCATATGCCGAATGGCGCATATGTCTGTTCGCATCTATCTGTGCCCATATTACCTGACCTTCATAAAATGTGTTTTCCATGTTTACACTAACTTGAAAAATGATTGTATTGTTTGCTAATTCCTGAAATTAAAGAAAAATAATCTTTTTTTTTAATTCTGTGTAACGTTTTTCAATTTGCGTTACTAATTGATTAAAATTGACTAATCGTTCAGTAAAGATTAAAAAGTATCCTAAAGTGAAAGAGAGAGAATCCGAATTTCTTACTTTGATTGAAAAAAACAAAGGCATCATCTATAAGGTGGCCAGAATGTATATGGATGATCCGGATGACAGGAGCGATCTTTCTCAGGAGATTATTTTTCAACTCTGGAAATCTTTTGATTCTTTCAAAAATGCAAGTCAGTTTTCAACCTGGATGTACAAAGTCGCTATTAATACGGCCTTGGTATATTTCAAAAAGGACAAACGCAAACAAGACCGTATACCTCTGGAGACTTACCATGACATAGCCGATGAGCAGGATCATGAGCAAAAGGAAGAGCAGCTGGCTATTTTTTACAAAGCTGTTCAGGAGTTAAATCAGGTTGAGAAAGCATTGATTTTTCTATTTCTGGAAGGGCAGAGCCACCGGGATATTGCAGACAATCTGGGGATATCGGAAGTCAATGCAAGGGTGAAACTGAATCGTACAAAAGAAAAAATACAGCAGATCATTAAAAAATATGAATATGAATTTTGATGAATTAAAAAAACAATGGGATGATCAGTCTTCTGAACAGGTGGAGATCAACCCAGATCTGAATCAATATAAAGCAGTCGATAATGTATTGGCTAAGGTCCGTAAAAATGTGAGGTATGAATTTATCACCTGGATTGTAGCCATGCTATTTTTACTTGTGGTACCTTTGATCGAACTTTATAAGATAGAGGGATATGCCCGGTTTGCATATTACCTTATCTTTTTTCAGATGCTCTTATCGAGTATGGTGTATTATCGTCGCTTTTTTTATTTCTACAAAAGTGCCAGTCAGTCGGAAGTGCTTAGCTCACGTGAAAACCTGCTGAAGATGTATTATGATCTTAAGTTTGCGATCGATTCATATAAGACGACTTCCTATGTCATGATACCGCAGGCACTTATTATGTATATGATTATGCTTTCCAACGGAAAATTTGAATTCTGGTTTAATAAATTATATCATATCGGTAGTACGTTGACTCAGGATACTAACTTTATTGTATGGTTTGTCCTTTCCGCAATCGTAAGTATTGCTTTAGTGATTTTTATAATCGAAATAATGAGCTATTCTTATTATGGTAAGCATCTGAAGGAGATCAAAAAAATACTGGATCAACTGGAGGACTGAGCTGAAGGATCAGATTTGTAGTTTTATTTTCAGGAGTAGCTCTAAAAAGTAAATGGCGGCTACCGTTCGAGATCTCCGCCATTAAAGTTTTGCATAGGTTATTGTGTTCAGATGTTATTCAAATATGATTTTAGCGATTTATGGAGGATTTCATGCCAACCTTTTTCGTAATTTACAGGAAGAAATGCCTCTCCGCCATCCGCAAAATTCTCAAGTCCCTCATGTGTAAGTGTTAACAGTGTACCTTGTTCTTTTTGTTCCAGCTCCCAGGTCAATATAGATATTCCTTTGCTATGGCTGGGATGAGTCCAGCTGTGCATTAGTTTTTTATAAGGTATTACCTGTTGTACTACAGCAAAATGATGAAACTCATTTTTACCTCCCGGTTCATAAAAATCAAAAGAACATCCTGGTTCTGCCTGAAAATCCGGGATATCAAAATACCAGATTTTCATAGCTTCCTTGTCTGTAATCGCATTCCATATCTGCTCAACAGATTGGGAATAAATGATTTGTATAACCACCTTAGCCTTCATCTCTATCTAATACCCTGAAAATGATATTTTGTTTGAGGCAGATGAAAATAAATTTATAATTAATGTGTTTAGGTTCTTACGCTATAACCGGAGTTGAGTTAGCAATAAATGTTGTTAATATGTAAAGGGTTAGATTATTTATCTGACTCTTTACATATCAGATAGCTTATTCCCAAATTTTGTAACTTCATTCCAGTCTGTATATTCTATATCAGTTTTTGAGCCAATCGGACCTTTTGTTATCAGCATGATTAACTTTATCATAAGACGATCCCCGAAGTTGTATAATTTATAATTTAGTCTTCCTGCAAAAACACCAGTTAATTGTGGTTTCCACGTTATAGAGTCAAGAAATTTGATAACATATGGATTGGTATCTGCTGTGCTTTTCTCTGTTTTTCGTGCTACAAGGTTTACCGAAATAAATGCTGTTTTTTTATTATTCAAAACCTGAGAATTGTTCTGAATAAAATCTATTATATGCTCATTATGCTTACCATATCTTATACTGGAAGCGATCACAATTTTATCATAAGTTGTAATACTTTCAGTCAGATCCTGAATTTGAAATAAATCTACCACGTGCTCTGCAGGTACTAATATATTCTTTAACGCATGACAAATCTTTTTTGTCTGCCCATCTACTGATGAATAAATAATTGCAGTCTTCACTGATTTTTTGAATTATCCCAAACAAGTGTTAGCAAGTCAGTACTTAAGTCTAATATCTAAGTGAATAAATATACAAATTACTTTAAAGCATCAATTATCAGTAGGCTGTTTAATCAATAAAAGGAAGATAATATGACGGGAAGACAGATCAGATTATTTTTAAATTACAATATGGAGAAATTATCTTTTCCAAAACGTATAGCAATTCCAAGTTCATGGGTGCTATTGGTAATATATCTGTTCAGATCTTTGTTTTTCAGATTTTGCTGATAACTGTATCCTATACGTAATTTGCCCAGATTGAACTCTGCCATACCCATCAGATCTCCGCGCTGGCGATAACCGGCACCAAGTCCGATCTTTGTATCAACATAGAACATCGCTGAAGCGTCAAACAGTAAGCCGGTCACCTCTCTGTAACTTACTAGCAGATTGGGACGAAGCTGAAATCCTTCATTCAGCGCAATTATCAACCCGCCGGAAAGGTAAAATGTATTATCTTTTCCAAACTGACGAACATATTGCGAATCTTTGGCTCCAAAGATTGCTTTTGGCATCGAAAATCCAAAATAGTACCGATCAGGAGATATTAATGTAGCGGAAAGTCCATATAATAATGTTCCGTATTGTACATTCTGAAAAGCAGGATCTCCTGGATCCAGAGGATTGAAGTTCCCCTGCTGATGAGTATACCCCAGATTGGCTCCTAATCCGATATACTCTGACTCTGAGATCTGTAACCGTTTGGTGAAACTGGCTGACATTTCGCTATTGCGTTCTACCCCAATACGAGATTGTTTTGCGTTGATCCCCATGATTACTCCTGCGTTTCCTACGCCGATATTACCACTGAACCAAAGGCTCTTGGGAGCGCCTTCGAATCCAACCCATTGATAGCGGTATAACATCATAGCGTCACCTTCTCCTTTTTCTAATAAAACATTGTTTGATGGATTAAGGACCTTTCCAAAACTCCCGAATAGGGCAGGGTCGATATATTGTTGTCCTGAGGACAGATTAATAAACAGCAATATAGTTACCACTGTTAGGATATGTTTTAATTTCATATTTCTTTTTTTTGATTTTTTGTTTTTAGATATTCCCAGTCAGAAATTTCAATGCAGATGGAATAAAAAACCGGAAGAACAGTGTATGCTCTTCCGGTTTTGAAGGCTAATAGCGGACAACAAAGTATCCTTTTTCATGTTGCCACTTGTTATCTATTTTGACTTCCAATACATAGAAGTAAGTGCCGGACGGAACTTTTCGGCTTTCTTTTACTCCGTCAAAACAGTTAGTTCCGTTAATGTATCCTTTTATTTTCTGAATCAGATTGCCGTTGACATCAAAGATTACGATCTGATTTTCGGGATATTCGTTGATTCCTTCTATACGCAGGTATTCATTGATACCATCTCCGTTTGGAGAGACTGCTTTGTGCACACGTACAGGAAGTTTTGCTCCGTTTTCATTACGTACTCTGAGTTCACGGATTACAGGATCTGCAGCAATGTAATTGTTATCTCCAGACTGTTCTGCCCTGATAAGTGCAACACCTACACCTTTTACTGTTACTTCCCGGCGACCTGTTACTTCAGCGACTAGTGTATTGTCACTGTAGATTTGTATAGGAAGCGGACTGTTGCTGCTGATATCCAACGTTAATGTGCCGGCATTCCGGTAAACAGGAGAGATTTCATTGAACGTAATAACCTGTTTTGCCTTATTAATATTCAATGTAGCTTGTTGTGAAAAACTATTATAGTTTTCCCCACCGTCTATATTGGCTGTGACAGTATAACGACCTGCAGCGGTCTGTGTATTGCCGGTATAGCTAACTCTGACTCCAGCTGGAAGTGTGCCCGTTATCTGTATGGATTTTGCTGATCCATCATAGGTGAAGGTTTCATCATGAAGAGAAATATTAAATAGCGTCATTTTACCTATGATAAGATCCGCTTTAGTAAAATCGATGTTATAATTTTCACCTGCGTTCAAAGTTCCCTGATCAATTGCATAAGTACCTACATCTTCACCTGCTGTCCGGGTCAGTGTACCAGTGATAATGGATTGATCATCACCGTTTACAAATCCGGTTACAATATAGGTGAGGGCAGGATCAGTTGTTCCATAGAATTTTGTTTTATTGTCTGCAACGATGTTTAAGGTTGCTTTGGTAATGGTAAAAGGAGCTTCTTTATAAGTAATGTCATAGCCTTTTCCATTTAAAGTTCCCTGCTTAATAGCATAAGTACCGACATCTTCGCCTGCTGTTCTGGTCAATGCACCAGTAATAATACTTAAATCATCCCCGTTTTCGAATCCGGTTACAGTATAGGTCAGTACCGGACTGGCTGTACCATATACTTTTGTTATAGCATCAGCAACAATAGTTAATATCCCTTTGGTAATGGTGAAATCCGCACTGGTGTAACTAATATTATAATTTACTGTTGTTGCTAAAGTTCCTTCTGTGATGGCATAAGTACCTGCAGCTTCACCTGCCGTTCTTGTCAATGAGCCTGTAATAATGGATTGGCCATCCCCGTTTTAAAAACCGGTTACGGTGTAGGTGAGTGCAGGATCTGCAGTACCGTATCGTTTGGTTTTAGCATCTGCAATGATATTCAGTGTTGCTTTTGTTATGGTCAGGTCAGCACCGGTGTACACGATGTCATAGTCCGCTGTTGTTGACAACGTTCCTTGTTGAATCACATATTTCCCTACATCTTCACCTGCTATTCTGGTCAATGAGCCTGTGATAATGGATTGGTCATCCCCGTTTTCAAAACCGGTTATGGTGTAGGTGAGTGTAGGATCTGCAGTACCGTATCGTTTGGTTTTGGCATCTGCTGTGATATTCAGTGTTGCTTTTGTTATGGTCAGGTCAGCACCGGTGTACACGATGTCATAGTCCGCTGTTGTTGACAACGTTCCTTGTTGAATTGTATATGTACCGACATCTTCACCTGCTGTTCTGGTCAATGCTCCTGTGATAATAGATTGATCATCACCATTCTCCAATCCGGTTACGGTGTAGGTGAGTGCAGGATCTGCAGTACCATATCGTTTGGTTTTAGCATTTGCAATGATGTTCAGCGTTGCTTTTGTTATGGTCAGGTCAGCATCGGTGTACACGATGTCATAGTCCGCTGTTGTTGACAACGTACCTTGTTGAATTGTATATGTACCTACGGCTTCACCTGCTGTTCTGGTTAATGAGCCTGTGACAATGCTCATATCATCACCATTCTCCAATCCGGTTATGGTGTAGGTGAGTGCAGGATCTGCAGTACCGTATCGTTTGGTTTTAGCATCTGCAATGATATTCAGTGTTGCTTTTGTTATGGTCAGGTCAGCACCGGTGTACACGATGTCATAGTCCGCTGTTGTTGACAACGTTCCTTGTTGAATCACATAATTACCTACATCTTCACCTGCTATTCTGGTCAATGAGCCTGTGATAATGGATTGGTCATCCCCGTTTTCAAAACCGGTTACGGTGTAGGTGAGTGCAGGATCCGCGGTACCGTATCGTTTGGTTTTAGCATCTGCAATGATATTCAGCGTTGCTTTAGTAATTGTGAAATCAGCACCTGTATAAGCAATATCATAGTTGTTACTTATTCCCAACGCTCCTTGTTGAATCGCATAATTACCTACATCTTCACCTGCTGTTCTGGTCAATGAGCCTGTGATAATGGATTGGTCATCCCCGTTTTCAAAACCGGTTACGGTGTAGGTAAGTGCAGGATCGGCGGTGCCGTATCGTTTGGTTTTAGCATCTGCAATGATATTCAGTGTTGCTTTTGTTATGGTCAGGTCAGCACCGGTGTACACGATGTCATAGTCCGCTGTTGTTGACAACGTTCCTTGTTGAATCGCATATTTCCCTACATCTTCACCTGCTGTTCTGGTCAATGAGCCTGTGATAATGGATTGGTCATCCCCGTTTTCAAAACCGGTTATGGTGTAGGTGAGTGTAGGATCTGCAGTACCGTATCGTTTGGTTTTGGCATCTGCTGTGATATTCAGTGTTGCTTTTGTTATGGTCAGGTCAGCACCGGTGTACACGATGTCATAGTCCGCTGTTGTTGACAACGTTCCTTGTTGAATCGCATAATTACCTACATCTTCACCTGCTGTTCTGGTCAATGAGCCTGTGATAATGGATTGGTCATCCCCGTTTTCAAAACCGGTTACGGTGTAGGTGAGTGCAGGATCGGCGGTACCGTATCGTTTGGTTTTAGCATCGGCAATAATATTCAGCGTTGCTTTAGTAATTGTGAAATCAGCACCTGTATAAGCAATATCATAGTTGTTACTTATTCCCAACTTTCCTTGTTGAATCGCATATTTTCCTACATCTTCACCTGCTGTTCTGGTCAATGCTCCTGTGATAATAGATTGATCATCTCCGTTTTGGAATCCGGTTACAGTATAGGTTAATACCGGATCAGTAGTACCATAGACTTTGGATTTGGCATCAGCAACGATGTTTAGCGTTGCTTTGGTAATGATAAAATCCGCGCTGTTGTAGGTAATGTTATAATTTTCAGCATTTAATGTTCCCTGATTGATCGGATAAGTTCCCACTGCTTCGCCTGTTGCTCTTGACAATGTGCCTGTCAGTACCGTTTGGTCATTAGTATATACAAATCCTGTAGCAGTATAGGTCAATAACGGATCTGCGGTTCCATATACTTTTGATAAGGCATTGGCTGTGACGGTTAAGTCTGCCTTATTGATGGTCAGTTTAAAGATAACGTCCATTGCCGGGTCATATGTTGCATCTCCGGCTTGTTTGGCTGTAATATTGACTTGTCCTGCTTTGTTGATTCTGATTTTCCATTTATTACCATCTGTTGCATCCTGAAAAGCTTCTGCTATGCTTTTGTCAGCAGAGACATAACTTACCTCAAGACCTGAACTTGCTGTTACATTGGGTATAAAGGGCGTATCTCCGTAGGTTTTGACTATATCATTTGCCGTAATGGTCTGTGGTAGTCCACAGCTTTGTCCGCTTGGACTGTCTCCGGTAATGGTCCATCCTTTGGTGCCAGTAAGCAATGTTCTTGCTGCTTCGGCATTGGTACCGTATTGTATGCCCTGTGCTCCCAGATTACGCCCTGAAGGTGTGTTTGCATTATTTGCCCAGCCCACAAGGGTCAGGGAGTAGTTCTGGCAATCTAATGCGGAATTATCGAACATATTGGCCATATTTACAGCAGCATTTAGTTTCCATTTGCCAAGATTTTGGTTGAATATAGCCGCTCCGTTAAACATGTAACGCATATCAGTTACATTGTGGGTGTCCCAGTTATTGATATCCTGATTGAACATAGAACTATTGCGAAACATCCAGCTCATATTGATTACATTTTGGATGTTCCAACTGCCAATGTTTTGATTGAATTCCCAGGCATCGCTAAACATAAAACTCATATTAGTTACATTTTGCGTATTCCATCCGCTGATATTCTGGTTAAAAGCCTGTGCATTGGAAAACATAAAACTCATATCGGTGACCTTTGCTGTATTCCAGCTGCCTATATTCTGGTTAAAAGCCCGTGCATTGGAAAACATGCTGTTCATATTGGTCACATTAGCTGTATTCCAGTTGCCTATATCTTGATTAAAGACTTTTGCTTCCTCAAACATGCTGTACATGCTAGTTACATTAGCTGTATTCCAGTTGCCTATATCCTGATTAAAAAGGCTTGCAGAATCAAACATTGCTGCCATATCGGTTACATTTTCCGTATTCCAGTTGCTGATGTTTTGGTTAAAGGCGCGGGCATTGTTAAACATAGTGGACATATCGGTTACATTAGCGGTATTCCAGCTGCCTACATTTTGATTGAATGCTCTGGCACCTTGAAACATGCCGCTCATATTAGTGACCTTCGCTGTATTCCAGCCGCCTACATCTTGGTTAAAAATGGTTGCTTCATTAAACAGATAGAACATATCCGTAACATTCACTGTGTTCCAGCTACCTATATTGACAGGACCATTGAGTGAGGAACATGATTGAAACATACGGGACATATCGACAACGTTGCTGAAATCGGGTACATCTGTTGCGGTAATATTTAGATTATGACAGTCGAGAAATGCATATCTCATTGTACTCCATTGTGCCGTACCCCATTGGCTTATATCAATTAATTTTAATCGCTCAGGGTTCAGTTGCAGGTCCCTGATTTTAATAGCTTTGAGATGCGCAGGCTTTAGGTTAAGGGTGACAATTTCGTTTGCCGGCAAGTTTGAAATAGCAACTTCGAAAGTGCCTGCTGCAATTGTTCCGCCGCCTGTACTGCCTCCTGATGCCATCCAAAAATAGTCTATTGACCCGCCCGGAGATGTGGTTGGATAAAATTTGATTGTATTAGTGCCGGAACCAGGTTTACTCATATCCCAAACGGTAACAAAATCTCCCGTTGTATCAGTAATAGTAAAGTCTGCTCCTGTATAGGCAATGGTGTAATTGTCATTACTTACTGTTCCCTGTTCAATGACATAAGTTCCTACAGCTTCGCCTGTTGTTCTCTTTAATAAACCATTAAGCACTTTCTGGTCATCACCGTTTACAAATCCTGTAGCGGTATAAGTCAATACAGGGTCTGCTGTGCCGTATTCTTTTGATTGGGCATTGGCAGTAACAGTAAGTTTTGCCTTGTTGATGGTCAGTTTAAAGATGACATCCGATGCCGGATTATAAGTCGCATCTCCGACTTGTTTTGCCGTGATATTAACTAGTCCTGCTTTGTTGATTTTGATTTTCCATTTATTGCCATCTGTTGCATCCTGAAAAGCTTCGGCTATGCTGTTGTCAGCGGAGACATAGCTTACCTCAAGACCTGAACTTGCTGTTGCGTCAGGCCCAAAAGGCGCATCTCCGTAGATTTTGACTATATCATTTGCCGTAATGGTCTGTGGTAGTCCACAGCTTTGTCCGCTTGGACTGTCTCCGGTAATGGTCCAGCCTTTGGAAGTGGTAAGCAATGTTCTTGCCGTTGCGGCATTAGTACCATATTCTTTGAGG
Source organism: Sphingobacterium spiritivorum (assembly GCF_016725325.1). Lineage (NCBI taxonomy): Bacteria > Pseudomonadati > Bacteroidota > Sphingobacteriia > Sphingobacteriales > Sphingobacteriaceae > Sphingobacterium > Sphingobacterium spiritivorum. The sequence continues at coordinate 274,729 of NZ_CP068083.1, read as the reverse complement.
GACGCTCCCAGATTACGTCCTGAAGGCGTATTGGGGTTGTTTGCCCAACCTTGTAGTGTAAACGAATAGTTTTGGCAATCCAATCCGGAATTGTCCAGCATATTGGTCATATTAACTGCAGGGTTGAGCTGCCATTTACCGAGGTTTTGGTTGAATACGCCCGCTCCGTTAAACATGGAACGCATATCAGTTACCTTGCCTGTATTCCAACTGCTTATATCCCGGTTGAAAGAAGTTGCATTAGTAAACATCTCAGACATGGAAGTTACATTTGCTGTATTCCAACTGCTTATATCCCGGTTGAAAGAAGTTGCATTAGTAAACATCTCGGACATGGAAGTTACATTTGCTGTATTCCAGTTATTAATATCCTGATTAAAAACGGGAGCTAGGAAAAACATCCTATACATGGTGGTTACCTTCGCCGTATTCCAGTTGCTAATGGGCTGGTTAAAAGCAGCGGCATCGTAGAACATAAAACTCATGTCTGTTACGTTTCCGGTATCCCAGTTTCCGATAGGCTGGTTAAATACTTTGGTCAGATAGAACATATAACTCATATTGGTCACCTTTGCCGTATTCCAGTTGCTAATGGGCTGGTTAAAAGCAGATGCACCGAAGAACATAGCACTCATGTTGGTTACATTTCCGGTATTCCAGCTTCCAATAGGTTGGTTAAATACTTTGGCACTACTGAACATATTCATCATATTGGTCACTTTTTCCGTATTCCAGCTGCTAATATTCTGGTCAAAAGCCATCGCTCTCTGAAACATATTTGACATATTGGTTACATTTGCCGTATTCCAGTTGCTGATGTTTTGGTTAAATACTTTAGTATCACTGAACATATAACTCATATCGGTTACTTTTTCTGTATTCCAGCCTCCAATGTCCTGGTTAAAGGCAGATGCACTTCTAAACGTGCCATTCATATTGGTTACCTTTTCTGTATTCCAACCTCCTATGTTTTGATTAAAAGCATCAGCTCTGTGAAACATATTCGACATATTGGTTACGTTTGCCGTATTCCAACCTCCAATGTCCTGGTTAAAGGCAGACGCTATGTTAAACATGCTCCTCATATTGGTTACGTTTGTGGTATTCCAATTGCCAATATTTGCAGGGCCGTTCAGGGTTTTACATCCAGTAAACATCTCACTCATATCGGTCACGCTGCTGAGATCGGGCTGGTCGGTCGCCGTGATGTTGAGATTTTCACAGCCTGAAAAAGCACGTTTCGTGGTTTCCAGTTTGCTAGTACCCCACTGCACTACTTCTATAAGTCGTATTGCATCAGGAAGGCTATTAGCACTGGGACTGGATAATGAAATTGCCATGCTAAACGCTTTGAGATACGTTGGATCTATACGCAGTGTGATGATCTCGCCTGCCGGTAATCCGGTTATGGAGGCGGCGGCTGTTACGGTACCACTACCACTACTACCACCTGATGACGTCCAGGTATAAGGTACCAGAGAACCGGAAGTATTTATATAGAATTCTAACTTGTTATTACCACTACCAGACTTGCTCATGTCCCATTTGGTGACAAAATCTCTTTTTGCAGCAGTAATGGTAAAGTCTGCTCCTGTATAGGCTATGCTGTAATTATCATTACTTAATGTTCCTTGTCCAATGGCATACGTTCCTATAGTTTCTCCTGTGGTTCTCGTTAATAAACCGTTAAGCACTGTCTGATCATCACTGTTTACAAATCCAGTTGCAGTATAAGTCAATACAGGGTCTGCCGTGCCGTATTCTTTGGACAGGGCATTGGCTGTAATGGTTAATGGTGCTTTACCAATGGTGAGCTTAAAGATGACATCCGATGCCGGATCGTTAGTCGCATCTCCGGCTTGTTTTGCCGTAATGTTGACTTGTCCTGCTTTGTTGATTTTCAGTTTCCATTTGTTACCGTCTGCGCTGTCCTGAAAGGCTTCTGCAATGCTGTTGTCTGCTGATAAATAGCTTACCTCAAGACCTGAACTTGCTGTTGCATTAGGTATAAAAGACGCATCGCCGTAGGTTTTGACCATATCGGTAGCTGTAAGGGTTTGTGATAGTCCACAGCTTTGTGTACCCGCCATGTCTCCGGTAATGGTCCATCCTTTACTATTGGTAAGCAATATTCTTGTTGCTTCGGCATTAGTACCGTATGTTTTTCCGGCTGCTCCCAGATTACGTCCTGAAGGTGTATTGGGATTGTTTGCCCAACCGTTTAGTGTAAACGAGTAGTTCTGGCAATCCAATCCGGAATTGTCCAGCATATTGGCCATATTGACGTCAGGTTTAAGCTGCCAGGCGCCAAGATTTTGGTTGAACGCACTTGCTCCGTTGAACATCGATCTCATAGCGTATACCCTTTGCGTATTCCATCCGCTGATGTTCTGATTAAAGGATGTTGCATTCTCAAACATCATAGTCATAGAACCTACATTTGCTGTATTCCAGTTGCTGATATCCTGGTTAAAAGAGGTCGCATTCCTAAACATAGCGCCCATATTGTGGGCCTGGCTGAGATTCCAATTGCTGATGTCCTGATTGAATTCTGTTGCATCCTGAAACATAAAATCCATCATGACTAACTTTGAGGTGTTCCAACTACTGATGTCCTGATTAAATTTTGTTGCGCCTAAAAACATAGCTTGCATATTGTTTACGTTTGCTATATTCCAGGTGCCGATGTTTTGATTGAAGATTTTTGCTCCGTAGAACATATAGGACATTCCAATCACATTCGACATATTCCAACTGCCTATATTAGCAGGGCCGTTTAGTGAGATACATCCTTCAAACATCCAGCTCATATCGGTAACTTCGCTGAAATCTGGTATATCGGTAGCTGTGATATTGAGATTTTGAGCAGTTTTAAATGCAGCGTACATTGTACTCCAGGTTGCGGTACCCCACTGTGCAACATCAATAAGACGCATATTATCTCCTCCAGAAATGGAAAAGGCCTTGAGGTTGTCTGGTTTAAGGTTTAAGGTAATTTTCTCGTTTGCCGGTAAACCACTAATGACAACATTCTTACTGTCTGCCGGAATTGTCCCGCTACCAGTACTGCCTCCTGATGCTCTCCAGAAATAGTCTATTGATCCACCTGTAGAGGTATTGATGTAAAACCTGATAGCAGTACTACCAAATTCAGACCATACGGTGACAAAATCTCTTTTTGCAGCAGTAATGGTAAAGTCTGCTCCTGTATAGGCTATGCTGTAATTATCATTACTTAATGTTCCTTGTCCAATGGCATACGTTCCTATAGTTTCTCCTGTGGTTCTCGTTAATAAACCGTTAAGCACTGTCTGATCATCACTGTTTACAAATCCAGTTGCAGTATAAGTCAATACAGGGTCTGCCGTGCCGTATTCTTTGGATAGAGCATTGGCTGTGACGATTAATGGTGCTTTACCAATGGTCAACTTGAAAATTACATCTGTAGCCGGATCGTTAGTCGCATCTCCGGCTTGTTTTGCCGTAATGTTGACTTGTCCTGCTTTGTTGATTTTCAGTTTCCATTTGTTACCGTCTGCGCTGTCCTGAAAGGCTTCTGCAATGCTGTTGTCTGCTGATAAATAGCTTACCTCAAGACCTGAACTTGCTGTTGCATTAGGTATAAAAGACGCATCGCCGTAGGTTTTGACTATATCGGTAGCTGTAAGGGTTTGTGATAGTCCACAGCTTTGTCCGCTTTGTCTGTCTCCGGTAATGGTCCAACCTTTGGTTGTAGTCAGTCGTATTCGGGCTGCTTCGGCATTGGTACCGTATTGTCTGCCCTGTGCTCCCAAATTACGTCCAGAAGGAGTGTTTGTATTGTTTGCCCATCCGTTTAGTGTAGATGAATAATTTATACAATTCATTCCTGAATTGATTAACATTTCAGTCATATCCACATTTGGATTTAACTGCCAATTGCCTATATTCTGATTAAAAGCAGAGGCTTCTGTAAACATATAACCTAAACGGATTACTGAGGAAACATCCCAACGGCTTATATCCTGATTAAAAGACCTGGCAAGATTAAACATGCCATGCATATTGGTGACTGCTGCAGTATTCCAATTACCTATAGGTTTGTTAAAAGATGTTGCTGAGTCAAACGTCCCCAGCATGTTGGTTACAGATGAGGTATTCCAATTGCCAATATCCTGATTAAAATTTTTGGCACCGGCAAACATAATATACATATTAGTTACTGCAGCAGTATTCCAGTTGCCAATGGGTTGATTAAATGCTGTGCTATAACAAAACATTCCACTCATATCTGTCACTTTATGTGTATCCCAACTGCTGATGTTTTGGTTAAAGGCTTCTGCATTTCTAAACATGTAGCTCATATTGGTTACATTTGATGTACGCCAATTGCTGATATCTTTATTGAAAATCAATGCATTAGCAAACATTCCGCTCATATCGGTAACATTTTGTGTATTCCAGTTTCCTATGTTTTGATTGAATGTGCGGGCATCCTGAAACATTGACTCCATATTGGTCACGTTTGTCGTATTCCAATTGCTTATATTTTGATTGAATGATCTGGCAAGACCAAACATATAACTCATATTGGTCACGTTTGCCGTATTCCAGCTGCTAATATCCTGATTAAAAGCAAGGGCAACTTCAAACATGCCCTGCATATTACGGACACTTGTTGTATTCCAACTACCAATGTTCGCAGGACCGGTCAGCGATTGACAGTTTCTAAACATATTTCGCATAGAAGTTACTGCGCTCAAATCAGGCGTGTCAGTAGCGGTAACGTTGAGATTGACACAATCGTTAAAGGCATTTTCCATTGTGGTCCAGGTTGCATCACCCCATTGGGTAATGTCGACAAGACGTCGTATGTCATTGCCTCTGTTGGCAGCAATAGAAATGGCCTCTATTTCAGAATCGATGCTTAATGTGATGATTTCGCCGGAGGGCAGACCTGTAATCAAGGCTGAGTTATCTGTTGCCAATGTTCCACTGTCACTACTGCCATCCGATGCTGTCCAGGTATAACTGACCGGTTTATTCTGCCAGGTAGTAATCCCAAAACGCAGGCTGGTTGAAGTACTTGGGCTTCCGGAAGATTTGCTCATATCCCAAACGGTAATAAAATTCTCCGTTCCACCGGCCAGGGTTTGCGTTCTACCTTGTGTTGCAGGAAAACTTGTGGTTTTGGTCTGTATGTCTGCGTTAATTAATGTTAGAGGTGTTCCAAAACTTTTTATGCTTGTAAGAAGTAAAAGGAAGAATACTGCTTTTTTAATATTGAAAATAGTCATAAAGTATACAGATATCTTTGGTTGCTCCCATCGTTCAGATAAGGAAAATGGAATGAAGTGAAATGAATATTTTTTTTGAGTGCACTAAAAATGACCGTGATTTTAATGCGGTATTTTCTATGTAATAATAGTGTAGCTTTATCTGAAAAGACTTGCTTTGCTTTTGAAAATGTAATGCTTCCCTAACGTTTTTCGTATGACTTATCTCCTTGTGTTTTTCAGATTTTCTATTTGAATTGGGATTTATATCCGAGTGAATACAACTGCCTTTAACAAATGGTATACTGTTATATGAAAGAGCATCCGGTTTCCCTTTTTTTAAACTATATTTTGTATGTCTTTCCATATGTTTCGAAGAGGCTAAACCTGATTTTTTTTCTGTTAGGTAAGCAACAAAAGTTATATCGATCGATACCTTAGACAGAAGAGATAGTTTTATACCTAAATATGATGCTGTATTTTGTTAGTGAAGATCATTTTAGCGTATATTAAATACACTTTTGTTTTGCAAAAATAGGGTGGTGAGGATTTTTATAATATTCGAATTGATTGTTGTATTGTTCTTTAAGTACAAAATTTGGATAATCGAATGCGAAGTCAACAGACTTTTATTCGTTTCAATCTAGCTGTTGAGTACAGATAAAAATACCGTTGTATAGGTGTGGCGTAAACATAAAAAAAAGAAGCCCGACCAATTTTTACGATTGGTCGGGCTTCTGTTATGGCGTATGAATTCTTAGTCTTTTGTTTTAAATTTTCCTCTTCTGAAGGGTTTTTTACTGGCTCCGGATCTGGCTTTGCTTCTGTTTTTGTCTGTAGCTGGTTTCTTAGCTGCTTGTCCTGGTTTCTTCGGAGAGATATGTAAGCTGTAAGGATGCTCTTCCACTCTTGGTATTTCCATCCGAATGGATTTTTCAATATCCAATAAGTATGCGTATTCCTCATCATCACAGAATGAAATTGCCTTGCCATCCTTTCCGGCACGTCCTGTACGTCCTATCCGGTGTACATAAGATTCCGGGATATTTGGAAGATCAAAGTTAATCACATAAGACAGATCATCGATATCAATCCCTCTTGCTGCGATATCTGTCGCTACCAGTACGCGAAGTTTGCGATCTTTGAAATTAGTCAGTGCATTTTGTCTGGCTGATTGCGATTTGTTACCATGGATAGCTGCGGCTTGTATGCCCTGTTTTGCCAGATCTTTGGCAATTCGGTCAGCACCATGTTTTGTTCTGGAGAATACCAGCGTATGTTCAATATTTTCGGATTTGAGCAGATGCGTAAGCAGATGACGTTTGTCTGATTTGCTGACAAAATAAACCGACTGCTGTATTTTTTCTGCTGTGGTAGATTCCGGAGTTACTTCTACTTTGCTTGGATCTTCCAGAATATGAGATGCCAGTTTCTGAATCTCTGCAGGCATTGTTGCTGAAAACAACAGTGTCTGTCTCTTTTTAGGAATGATAGAAATCACCTTTTTAACGTCATGGATAAATCCCATGTCCAGCATTCTGTCGGCTTCATCCAGTACAAAATACTCCAGTTGTTTGAGATCAATAAACCTTTGATTGTACAGGTCGAGCAGGCGCCCTGGAGTCGCAATGAGGATATCAATTCCTTTTTTTAAGGCATCACGCTGCGGCTGTTGTCCCACACCACCATATATGACCAGATTACGAATAGGTAATTCTTTGGAGTATGCATCAAAATTTTCTTTGATCTGTATGGCTAATTCACGTGTAGGTGTCAGCACCAGCGTGCGTATTCTTTTTTGAGCAGTCTTTTCTTTGGAATAGGTCAGCATCTGCAGGATAGGAATGGCAAAAGCCGCTGTTTTTCCAGTTCCTGTCTGTGCGCAGGCCAGGAGATCTTTACGTTGAAAGATGATAGGGATTGCTTGTTCCTGAATAGGTGTCGGATTCTGATATCCTGAAGCTTCCAATGCCTTCAGGATAGGTGCTATAAGTTTTAAATCTTTGAATTGCAAATTGTTGAATTTTATAATGCTGACTTTTTTGTCAGTATCAATCAGCTGCAAAGGTAGTTAAAAGAATAACTGTTTTTTGTTTTAAATAAAAATGTAATTTTGGTTCAATTTTTTTGAGACTAATAATCAGCAACATTGATGTCTTTCGCCAGACGGTAATTATGAAACATTTTTTTAAAAATATAGCTTTACTTGTTCTTTTGACCGGAATGATGTCTTGTCAGGAACAGTCACATATCGCACTTGTTGTCATCAATCCTGTGGACAGCACCGTAAATTCGGTAGTCAGTGCTATGGCAGATCAGCTCGATACACTGGTGACAGTCTTTAACCCTTCTCATTCTTCTTCTCTGACAGCGAATCCGGCCTTCCGTGTAGCAGAGATACAGACTACAGATATAATGGGAAAATTGCTATCCGGAACTAAGGCTAATGTTTCCTATTTGGGCGGATTCAATACAGAAAGAGGTGCAATAGGAGAACGATTAACAGCAAATGGCATTGCTGTACTTGCGCAGCAGCCCCTTGTGGCTGGAAAGCAGAGTATGCAACACCTGCAAAATATGTATCGTACTGCCGCTGAGACAAAAGCACTGATTTATGATCTGGTACCTGCACGGTTTTATGAGGAAGCTGTTATTGTCAAAGCATTAGTCGCACAGCAGGAGTTTTCAGGAGGCCTGATTGCAGGTTCTGAAGAGGCTCCGGCAATTGTAATCAACAGACACTTTAATTTTGTAGAGTGGAAACAGGGTGATATGATCCAGAAACCGCTCTCATTTTTTGATGTAAATAAACAGGGAGACGGTTTTGCAGGTCTTGCATCCTATCTTGATCTGGTGAACTGGATTACATTGCCGGAACAAAAACTGGATTATGCTGCGGATGTCAGACTAGTCAAGGCCCGAAAATGGCCTGCCTTATTGAACAGGTATCAGTTTGCGAATCTGACCGGACAACAATCTTATCCTGATGAACTGAAAGCTTATGTAAATCCATATAATGAGCTTGCTGTTTCTTCGAATGCAGAAATTCGTTATCTGCTTCGGGGGAAGTCTGTTGCAGTAACTGTTGCCTGGGATTATGATTCTGAAGAAAGTAAAGGTGATACTTTTGAAGGCGTTCTTCAAACCATTAATTTTACTGTTGAAGTCCGATCCGAAGATCGCCGTAATATCATTTATATAACAGCAAAAGAATCGGCAGATAAGCAGGGTTTTGAGAAAAAACTTCAGGAAACTCTTGCTAAGACCGGTATTCAGGCTGTTAATTTTGAATTAACAGCAGACGGCAAATATAAGATAGTATTACCGGAGGGAAATAACAGAAATCCGGATAAGTATCTCGCAGGTTCTGTAAAGACTTTTGTTAATTATTATCAAAAGGGTGCTGTTCCGGAGTGGGAAACATCTTTTATAAAGGCTAAATATCAATTGATATCTGATGCTGCAAAACTGGTAACTCCTTAAATAAATATAGCGCAGAGCTTAAGTTCTGCACTATATTTATTGAAAACATTCTTATCGAAAATATGGTTACTGAAATAATCCGGAGACATATTGCATCAGTAGTCCGCAGATGTAACCTCCGTATGTGCCTACTGCATACCCTAATACCGCAAGTAATACCCCTACAGGAGCTAAGTATTTGTTAAATGCTGCAGCTACAACAGGAGCAGATGCGGCTCCGCCGATATTTGCCTGACTGGCAACAGCTACATAAAAGAAAGGTGCCTTTATAATTTTTGCCACTCCCAGCATAAGGATAATATGGATCAATATCCACACGATACCTACTAAAAAGAATACAGGATTGTCCAGTAAAGCTTTTATATCCATTTTCATTCCGATTGTAGCGACCAGGATATACAGTAATATAGAGCCCATATTGGACGCTCCGTAATTTTCAAGTTTCCGTACTCTGGTAAAGGAAAGAACCATTCCTATCGTAGTCGCAATAATAATAACCCAGAACGTAATACTTGTCAGGGAATATTGTTCCGAAGCCGGCCAGATTTCTTTAAACCAGGGTCCGATAAAATTACCCATAAGGTGAGCAAGTCCAGTTCCGGCAAAGCCGACGCCTAATACGGTAAACCATTGGGCTACGGATACATCTTTGACTCTTTCTGCAAGGTGAATGGATTCCAGTCTTTGTTCCAGATTTTTGAGAGACGAAGTATCGGCCTTGAAAAAAGCATCTATTTTTTCAGATTTTTGAGCACCGTAGATCAATAATCCCATCCAGATACTGGATATAAGTACATCTACAGCTACCATTTGACCAAACAGAGATTCTGAAGAACCGAAAACTTTGAACATAGCGGCCTGATTGGCGCTTCCTCCGATCCAACTGCCTGCAATAGCCGCAAAACCTCTCCATGTCTCTTCACCGTTAAAATGAAGAATGGACGGAAATATACTGCCAATCAAAGCAATTGCAATAGGACCACCGATAATAATACCGATAGCTCCTGTGAAAAACATGATTAACGATTTGCTGCCCAGTTGTTTAAGTCCCTGAATATCGATACCAATGGTAAAGAAAATCAAACTGGTAGGAAGCAGGTATGTGGAAGCCATCTCATCCAGTTGTGACACCTCTCCATTGATGATATTAAAAGAATTCAAAAGTGCAGGAACAAAGTAGCACAGTACAAGGGAAGGACAATATTTATAAAACTTGGCCCAAAAGCCTTCCTTTTTACTGGAAGTATAAAAGATAAAACCAAGAATTCCCATTAATAAGCCGAATACAACAGCATCATTGGTAATAAGTGGTTGTACAATTGGTAATTTTTCTTCCATGTTGTTTAAAATTGATGATTAGTGGGGTGAAGTTATGTATTATTTGTAACTTATTCATTGATTTAATCTAAAAAATGCATAAAAACGCATGGTTAATTTGTAAAAATATAGTGATGGATATTTGAAATATAGAGTTGTTATTTTTAATGTAACTCTAATTTGTTAATTTTAGAGTTCTATAAATGAATGAAATGAACCAGGACAGAAGAACCTTTATCAAACAAAGTGCGGTCGTGGCTGCATCACTGGCCGCAATTCCACATCTGGGATATGCTACTTCCGCAAAAAAGATCAAAGTAGGTTTGATCGGATGTGGCGGAAGAGGAACAGGAGCTGCTTCTCAGGCTTTAGCGGCAGATCCTCAGGTAGAAATAACGGCATTGGCCGATATTTTCCCGGATCAGTTAGAACATGCACTTACGACACTTCGTGAAATAGATGCTGCGCGTGTACAGGTTGATGATAAAAATAAATTTGTAGGGTTTGATGCATATAGAAGACTTATAAACTCGGGTGTAGATGTTGTATTGCTCTGTTCACCGCCGAATTTCCGTCCTGATCATCTGGAAGAGGCCGTCAAGGCTGGTAAACATATCTTCTGTGAGAAACCTGTAGCCGTTGATATTCCGGGTATTCACCGCGTAAGTAAAGCAGTAGAGCTGGCAAAACTGAAAAAGCTCAATATTGTTTGTGGTTTTTGCTTTCGCTATTCCACACCAAACCGGGAGATTATCAAACAAGTAAGAGCGGGTAGTATTGGAGATGTAAAGGGATTGTCTACTTTTCGTTACGGCGGAGAACTTACATTCAAAGACAGACAGCCCGCGTGGAGTGATCTTGAATTTCAGCTTCGGAACTGGTTGTTCTATACCCGTTATTCGGGAGATATGCTGGTGGAACAAGCCATACACAGTGTGGACTTTATGTCATGGGTGATGAATGACGAACTGCCTAAACTGGTAACAGGTACCGGAGGAAGACAGGCTAAGCCGTGGGATAAATTTGGAAATGTATATGATCATTATGCTGTAGAATATGCTTATTCCGGAGGATTGAAATCTTACCATTTCAGCAGACAGCAGAATGGCACTACATCACGTAATAGTGTCGATGTAATGGGCACACAGGGACAGGTAGATGTCAAACTGATGTCCAGTTACGAAGTGATGGGTGAACATCCGTGGAAATTTACGGGAAGACTCAATAACATGTACCAGACACAACATGATGAACTGTTTGCAGCTATTCGCAACGGACAAGTTATTAATGACGGAGATTCAATGACTAAGTCAACGCTGTTGGGTATCTGGGGAAGAACTGCTGCTTATACCGGAAAAGCGATCAGCTATGATGAAATCATGAATTCACAAGTCGTATTGGGCCCGCATTCTGATGAATTTGACTGGAATATGAAAGTAGATCAATTACCAATTCCACGTCCGGGATTAACAACTTTTGGATAATATCTGAACAGATTTTCATGCGAAAAATCAAAATATTAGTAGTAGGATGCGGTAATATGGGAGCTTCCCATGCACAAGCGTATCATGAGCTTCCTGAGTTTGAGATTGTGGGACTGGTATCCCGTGGAGAGAGTAAATCCGAACTGAATAGCCGCCTGAATGCAAGCTATCCTTTATATGAAGATTATGCAGAAGCTCTTGCTATTTCTCATCCTGATGCAGTTTGTATTGCTACCTATCCTGATACACACGAAACATATGCAATCATGGCTTTTGACTCCGGAGCGCATGTATTTATAGAAAAACCATTGGCCGATACGGTTGCCGGTGCGGAAAATGTCATTGCTGCAGCAGAACGTTCCGGTAAAAAACTGGTTGTCGGTTATATTCTCCGTCATCATCCGTCATGGACAAGGTTTATTGAAACAGGCAGACAGATGGGATATCCACTGGTTATGCGCATGAATCTTAACCAGCAAAGTCAGGGCTATATGTGGGATGTGCATCGTAACCTTATGAAAAGTCTCAGCCCGATAGTGGACTGTGGTGTTCACTATATAGATGTGATGTGTCAGCTTACCGATGCCAGACCATTACAGGTGTCTGCGATTGGGGCAAGGCTTACAGATGATATTCCCGACAATAATTATAATTACGGACAGTTGCAGATTCGTTTTGATGATGGCAGTGTAGGTTGGTACGAAGCAGGCTGGGGGCCGATGATGAGTGAAACAGCCTTTTTTGTGAAGGATGTGATCGGGCCTCTGGGTTGTGTGTCCATTGTAGCTAATGAAGCATCCGGTAACGGACATTCGGATAGTGTAGCCTCCCATACACGCACCGAGTCCCTGCGTGTTCACTATGCCGCTATTGATGATCAAAATAAATTCGTGCGTAAAGATGAATGGATCCACCTGGAAGACGAGCCTGATCATCAGGAACTTTGTAATAGAGAACAGCTTTTCTTTTTAAAGGCTATACAGGATAATCTCGACCTGAGCAAATCTATGCAGGATGCATTGAATAGTTTGCGTATTGCTATTGCCTGTGATGAATCTGTCAAGACGGGGAAGATCGTTAGTTTATCCTAAGAATCTTTGCATTTTCCACTGCTTTCTTCTGCAATAATTTTATGAAATGATGGGTATAGTCTCTTGATTTTCATTTATCAGCATAAGTTTTATAGCCTATACTTAAGACTGATTAAATGAGACTTTAGGATTCTTTCCTGTCTTCATCATTGCTATTTTTCCACAATGTAATTTTTTTTGATCAATTGGTCTGTAATTTGATGAAGAAAGATTGTATTAACTTGTTTTGATGATGAAAATTTCCATTTCTGTATTATTTCTCCTTTTCTTATCCCAAATAAACACGCAGGCACAGACTGATGTGTGGAAAATTCATCTTGAAGCAAAAGGTGCAAAACCTGCTGAATGGTGGACAGAGCGTACAGGACAGTATGTTGCCGAATTTGAACAGAATATTGCAGAAGCATTTTATCCTGAATCAAAACATGCAGATTTTGAAGAAAAAATCTGGATATCAAAAGACAAATCCAGAGTACTAAAGGGAAAGGACGAAGCTCAGTTTATGTATGTGTATCCTAAAAAAGAAGTATACGCTTACCAAAAAGGGGATGATATCATTACAAAAGATATTATATCCGATCCATATCGTATCATTAATGCTTCGGATGTGAAGAATGTAGGAGATGATGTCAGCTACCTGATTATTTCCCCTACAGATGAAGTGAGAGATATTCAGGGATACACCTGCCATAAATATAAGTTAAACTTTGGACAACACGGATTCGGAGAGGTAAACTATCAGGTGTGGTGTGCCAAAGATATTCCTGCATATGGGAGTGATAATCTTCCTTTTGCTAATCATTTACCGGGAGCCGTCCTTCAGTTTGATCTGGATACACAGGATTCTACAGTAGGATTTGCGGCAACTAAAGTTGAAAAAATGAGTGCTGACCCTTCGTATTTTGAATTGCCATCCGAAATGGAAATCGTGGATGTACAGGATACTGGCGACGGACTGTCTTCCGGAGGAGAACTGCTGGCCGTCTTCAACAGCGGTCTTCAGCTACAAGACGGTGTACAGTGGTTTCCGGATAACCGGGACGGAAATGTAGTCATAGGATTAAAGAAGAAAAGCGGAGAAATTCTGTTACCGGCAAATTACCAGACCATAGAAAATATTACAGATGAAGTTGCAGCCGTGACCGATCTGGACCAGAAATACTGGTTGGTACGTAATGATGGCAAGATGCTGAATACATCCGGGTACAATCACTTTCAACCTGTCAATGATCAGGTCTATTCTTATCAGATTGATACTAATTTCGGATTGGCAGATATTGAAGGTAAAATACGTGTTGACAGTCTGGAAGATATGCAACCTCTAAATTCGGAATATGTATTTGCAAAGAAAGACGGTCAGTATGGTGTCATAGATCTGGAAGGAAAGTTTGTCGTTAAACCTTCTTATCAGTCCGTGAAATGGAATGCGGCAGGTGAGCTGAATCTTGTTGAAAAAGAAGGCCAAAATAAGACTACAACTATCTCTGCATCGGACTTTATTGGGAGCTTTACAAAATAGTAGTTTTTGCTTCTGAAGACTGTAGGCATCTATAAAAACTGTAATTGCTTCCTTAATACTTGTTTTAGAAAAAAGGCAGAGCAAATGCTATGCGGATTAATATTATCTTATAATCTTAAATTCAGTTCGTCTGTTCAAGGCTTTCCCTTCTTCAGTATCATTTGTAGCTATGGGTTGATTTGAACCATATCCTTTTGCCAGAAGACGGGTGGCTGAAATACCCTTTACAATTAAATAATCGACCACAGCCTTTGCTCTGTTGTCCGAGAGCGTCTTATTCAGCTGATCATTCCCTGTGTGGTCTGTATGTCCTCCTATTTCTATGCGTACCTGCGGATTCTCCTGTAAAAAAAGAACGAGTGTATTCAGATCACTGGTGGAGGAAGGTAAAAGATCGTATTTGTTTAATGCAAAGAAGATATTGTTCAGTACTACATTTTTGTCCACTTCTATGGGTTTTAATAAGATTCTGGCTTCAAACTCTTCATTCGTATGGCGGGGATCATCCAAAGCGTAGGGTATCGATTCAAACAGATAACCTTTTTCGCGTACATGTACTGCATAGTGATTGCCAATGGGTAAGGTCGCCAGAAACTCTCCGTCGGTGATGTCACTCTGGTCTTCAAATACCAACTGATTTGTGGCGGTATTTGTGACGCTGATACTGGCTTTTACCGGTACTAAAGTTTTTGCATCCAGTACCAGTCCTTTTATAAATGCTACGGGATGCGGACGGTTATGTGCAGGAATCTCAAAACTATAGATGTCCAGCTGTTGTTGTCCGTCTATTTGTGTAGAAAGAAATCCCATTTTGCCATTCATGCTTACATAAAGCGCATTTTGTTCATAATAATTATTTATGGGATGTCCGAGATTAACAGGAGTGGACCACTTATTCAGGGAATCTGATTTGCTTACAAAAATATCTTTACGGCCGAACCCGGGCCATCCGTTGGAAGCAAAGAATAAACTGGTATTATCTGCGTGGATATAGGGTGCACTTTCATCAAAGATCGTATTGATCTTCGGCCCCAGATTAACAGGCGCAGACCATTCCTCTTTTGTATTCAGTGTGCTTTTCCATATGTCATACCCACCAACTCCGCCTGGTCTGTTGCTGACAAAATAAAGGGTACGTCCGTCCGCACTAATTGCAGGTTGAGATTCCCATCCTTTGGAATTGATCGGCGCACCGAGGTTATATGGCTCGCCCCAGATTCCGTTTTCTTTTTTTGATATGTAGATGTCACAGCTACCCATTCCGTTTGGCCAGTTACAACCCGTGAAAAACAAGTATTTACCATCAGGTGAAATACAGTGTGCCCCTTCATTAAATTGATCTGAGTTAATGTGGCCTGTTAATTTTTTAGCCTGAGACCATAGTTTTCCATCGTACTGACTTTCGTAAAAGTTTTCCTGATTGGCTGTTTTACGCGTGAAAATAATAGTTTTGTTATCGGCAGTCAGCTTAGGAAAATATTCATCATCTGTAGAGTTGATCGCATCGGATAATTTATTCATAACAAAGGTTTCCGGAGAAGAATAAGAGAGGCTAAAATTACAGTCTGCTATGTATTTATTCACTAACAAAGCACTTCTGTCGGCTAGTTTTACTTTAGTTTTATAGGTTTCCAGGTAGTTCAGAGCTTCCTTGTAATGGCCTGTGAAAAGGCTGGACTCGCCAATTCCAAAGTAGGTCAGCGGAGTTAGTTCAGGATCTGTCTGCAACACTTTTTCATACATCTGGCGGGCTTCTTCATACTGATCTGCTTTGCGATAGAGATCTCCGAGAGTCTGATAAGCAGATGCAAAATTACCATCAATTTTTACAGCTTCCTTCAGGAGTTCTATTGCCGGAGGATATTCTCCTTTTTGCAGGTGTCTGTTAGCAGATGTATAGAGTTGTTGTGCTTTTGCATTTCCGGAAGGTTTTTGAGCAAAAGTATATCCAAAGACACATATAAAAATCAGGACAAGACTGTAACGCATATATAACTCTATTCAATCTGTTAAAGATAATTAAATTTTGCTGATTGATAAGGGGGTGTATTTTGATAACCGCATGGGTGATAACTTTAGCGTCTATAGTTTGTACTGTTGAATCAATCCTGTTACAATTTGTGAAACCATCCTTTAAAGGCTATCTTAGATGTATAAACCTTAATCATCTGCAGTTCTCTTTTTCTTATGGATATTTCATTGCGTATTCGTCTTTCGGTCATGATGTTCTTAGAATATGTGATAAAAGGTGCATGGTTTGTTACTTTAGGGACGTATCTGGCCAAAAATCTGCAGGCTACAGGGCTTGAGGTTGCGAATATTTTTTCTACACAATCGCTGGGAGCCGTTCTTGCACCTTTCTTTATAGGATTTGTGGCAGATCGTTATTTTAATGCAGAACGCGTACTGTCTATATTACATTTAATTGGTGCGGTACTGTTATTTATGATGTATAAGTCGTCAAGTGCAGCTGAGTTTTATCCATATGTATTTGTTTACTTTATCGCTTATATGTCTTCTCTGGCATTGACTAATTCTATTTCTTTCAGGCATCTGAAAGACGCAAAAAAGCAA
Organism: Sphingobacterium spiritivorum; assembly: GCF_016725325.1. Taxonomy (NCBI): domain Bacteria; kingdom Pseudomonadati; phylum Bacteroidota; class Sphingobacteriia; order Sphingobacteriales; family Sphingobacteriaceae; genus Sphingobacterium; species Sphingobacterium spiritivorum. The sequence continues at coordinate 258,006 of NZ_CP068083.1, read as the reverse complement.
TTTCCGGGTATTCGGGTTTGGGGTACGGTGGGCTGGGTGATTTCGGGGGTAATCATAAGTTATATTTTTCACTGGGATAGTCCTGATGCGATAGCAAGTGGAGCATTGAGTTATACCTTTCTGCTGGCGTCTTGCTGTTCACTACTCTTATCTGTGTTTAGCTGGACATTACCTAAAACACCTCCTGTAGCAAAAAATAAGGATAAATCATTCCGTATAACAGATGCTATGGGACTGGAAGCTTTAGGATTACTGAAGAATAAAGGTTTTCTGATATTTTTCTTAACAGCAGTTGTGATATGTATCCCGATATCTTTCTATTATCAGAATACAAATCCTTATCTGGTAAGTGTAGGATTGCCCAATCCTACGGCTAAGATGGCTTTGGGGCAATTGTCGGAAGCGCTTTGTCTTTTACTTATTCCTTTCTTTTTTGCCAGGTTTGGTTACAAAAAGATGATTCTGATTGGTATTTCTGCCTGGATACTGCGTTATCTGTTGTTTGCTTTCGGAAACGGAGATGATTTGTCTTATATGTTGATCATCGGCATTGTACTTCATGGTGTATGTTATGATTTTATGTTTGTAGTGGGGCAGATTTATACGGATACAATTGCCGGTGAACGTTACAAATCCTCAGCTCAGGGATTGATCACAGTCGCAATGTATGGAATAGGGATGTTGATTGGCTTTTGGGTTGCGGGTTATATTTCAGATTACCTTAAAGCTGTATATGTATCTGATTTCTGGTGGTATTTGTGGATTACCCCTGCGGCAATAGCTGCAGGATGTCTTTTGATTTTCGCCGTCTTCTTTAAAGAAAAAATGGGAGTCGCTAAAGATGAAGCTGCCGAAGTTGTATAATATTGTTTAACAGTTTTAACCGCATCATAAGGCAATCCTTCACTGCGTCAGTTGGCGTCCCTGCTGACTTTTTTATTAATTAACGTGAATTTTGGGTCTTATTTTAAAATATAGGGTAGCACTAAGTAGTAGAAGCATATGCTTGTCATATCAGTCTTTAACCTCTCTCCCGGTAAACCGGGATCTCTCCTTAAAAAAGAGAGAAGAACTTGTTCCTGAACCGATAAAAGTAGCAGGCACAAGCGGACGCTTGCGCCAGAAATGGGGTATCCCCGCTGACTATTTCTGTTATACTGATTTACATAAGTATTATAATAAGGAGTTGCTGAAACAGCTCCTAAAAGAATTATCTTTTCTTAGTTCTTTTCGATTTCATTTTCCAATAAATCAAACAGAGGCTGAACCATCTGTGTAATATGTGAACCGTTGAAAATTAAAAACGGAATTTTATTACTTAGTTTTGATAAGGTGGTGGAGCTTTCCGGATAGGGATGGCGTTCGTTCCACTTGATAATATCACTCAGATGTAACAATACCTGTCTTAAATTTTCATAATCTGTGAAACGTTGAAAATCCATTCTGTTTTTATTGAACAATCCGATTTCGTCTGCAAGTTGAAGCAGATTCTGAGTTTTCTGCTTGAGTGAAGCTCCTTGTACCCTTTGACTTCTGGGATAAGAAATTGTGTTGTGTGCATTGTCAATCATACCATTCAGCCCTATTTCAAGAGCTATACCGAGATGATAATAGGCATTGATAGATGTCTTTACAAATGCAGTATTGTTAATGTCCATATGTACCCCTGAATCATAATTATCCATCCTGAGCTTTTCCAAAAGCATATATGCAACAAGTTTTGATATGCGGTAATACTCCCGCCAATGAACGGGCTGGTCTAAAGATACAACGCTGTTGAAATATTGTTTTAAGGTTGAATGTTGGTTATATGTATCCATAGGTCATATAATTTTTTACATATGTAAGTTACGTATAAATTCTTTAAAATGAAAAAAATATACAATTAATATTTTTTTTTATTTGTAGCTAAGTTTGAGCACAGCTTTAACATATGGAGAACAAGTTAAATCATACAGACAGATCAATTTTAAGCGTTAGATATCATAGGTGGGATTACTGCGCTTTGATGGGGGATAGTAAGCGAGCTTAATTAGTTATGAAATTACTAAAATAATGCATACTGACAAGATATTTTAATGATTGAAACAAGTATGTTACAATGTGTCGCTGTGTTTTTTTCTTGTTATTTTCTTCTGTCCTTATCTTCATATCGTCTTCGTCCTGACTGCTATATAATGTATACGGTATGATTTTTTAATATTGGCTTAATATGAATATTTTACATTTGGAGCATATGCCTGAAACAAGACGTTTACATCAGCAATGGTTGGTCTCCGTCAGAGAACAAGACGACAGATCTGCATTTGCCGAAATCTACCATTGTTATTGGAGAGAACTGTATATCCATGCTGTAAAACGTCTTCGCGATGAGCAGCAGGCAGAAGACATTCTTCAGGAGTTGTTTGTTCAGTTCTGGGAGCGACGGTCTGCTTTAGATACCGAAATGAATCTGCGTGCATATCTCTATGGTATGCTGAAATTTAAACTCATAGATTTTTTTAACTCCAATAAAGCTCAGCAAAAGTTGTTGGATGGACTAGCTGCGCATATGTTTGATTATGTACAGCAGCATCCGGAGGAAATGGAGACTTATCTTGCCATGGAAAAACTATTGGAGGAGGAGCTGGAAGCAATGCCTAATAATATGCAGCAGGCCGTATTGTTACGCTGGGAACATTATAGCATTAAAGAAATTGCCAGAAGACTTAATCTATCTGAGCAAACCGTAAAAAACAATTTAACCGAAGCTACCAAACGTCTTCAGAGGGGACTGACTGCCCGGTCAAAAGATGTATACGGCCCTCTTTTTTTACTTTTTGTGCAATCCTTGCAAGAATGGCTCAAACCTTAGGTAGCTGTTCATAATTCTTTCATATAACCTTAATGATTTATTGAAGTACTTTTTATCCTTTTTGCTGACATACAGATAAAAGGGACAAAAAAAGTGAAAACTAAAATATTCAACTTATTGATACAACGGTATCGGGACGGAAGTGCCACGGCTGACGAACGTCAGTTTGTCGATCGTTGGTATGATCAGCTTGACCGGGAAAAATTTTCGGAACATAGCATATCTGAAAATCTTCAACATCGTATATACGGAGAAATCTGTAGTCATATTGACGGTGCTACTGTACGTCAGGTAGGATCTATGATCTCCTGGAAATTTGTTGTCAGTATTGCAGCCAGCGTCCTCCTCTGTCTCGGTATTGTGTGGTGGATGACAGCTCAGGATCAAACTCCTTCACATTATATTGCGACCACTCCGGAAATAAGAGTTTTTGAAACTATAGCGGGCGAGCGGAAGCAGGTATTGCTTCCGGACAGTTCAGTCATCACCCTAAACAGTATGACCCGGGTTAAGCTGGATGTAGCAAGTTTCAATAGAACAAACAGAAAGCTCGAACTTTCATATGGAGAAGCATTTTTCGAGGTGAGGCGTGATACATTAAGACCTTTTATTGTTACTTCAGGAGCGCTGCAGACTCAGGTACTGGGTACTTCTTTTACGATCAGGTCTTATACAGATTTGCCGGAGCAGACTGTAGCTGTATTTTCAGGCAGAGTGCAGGTAAAGCATCATGATCAGATGCTTGGGGTATTAACCAAAGGTCAGCAGATCCGTTACGATAAATCAAATGACAACAGTACAACAGAATCATTTGACCTGGAAAACAGAAACGCCTGGATTACGGGTAAAACATATCTGAACAAGGCTTCATTCGAAGAGCTTGCGCTTACCATCCGAAATAATTACGGAGTAACCTTGCAGACTACAAATCCTCGTATAGCGGATCAGCAGTACACACTGTCCATTCAGAAACAAATCTCTCTGGACGATCTCTTGGAGGTCATCACGACTGTACACCATAATAAATTCAGGAAGGAGGGCGATATCGTGATGGTTTATTAAATCAAAAAAGAGTCAACGACTGCCATCGTTAACCCTTTTCGCACAGGATCGCTCCTGATTTTAAAACTGTACTAAAAACCGTGAAGTCATTAATACATAATCAAATTTATGCAATTTAATTTATACTACCTCAAATTTATAATGAGAACCCTATTACTCTCAGGCCTGATGATGGTATTCCTTATGGAAATGTTACTGGCCAACAGCGTAAATGCCCAATTACTAAAAAAGAAAATTACGATTTCTGTGCCGGCAAAGAATATGTCCGAAGCATTAAAACATCTGGAAGGTCAGCAGATATTTATTGCCTATGATCCCGGTAAATTGAATCTGGATCAAAAAGTTACCCGTAGCCGAAAATTTGTAAACAGTACAGTAGAGGAAGTGCTGAAGCATATCCTGTCAGGGGCCGGAGTCGGCTATAAGGAGGTAGGGAGCTATATTATGCTTGAGCCGTTGGTTATTCAACAACCGGGACGAGTATCGGGACGTATTCTTGATGAAAGGGGATTGGGCTTGCCAAATGCGACAATCAGAATAGTTGAATTAAACCGTAATGCACAGAGTGCAGTAGACGGAAGTTATTCGTTAAGAATTCCATCAGGAAAGTATACCTTGGAAGTGAGTTACATTTCCTACCAGACACAGCGTATCAGTAATGTGCAAGTGCAATCGGGTGAAATTACAGCCTTAAATATCGCTATGGTGGCGCAGACTGCTCAATTGGCAGAGGCTGTCGTGAATACTTCATTCAAGAAGGCATCAGTGGCCGGACTCTATGCTGCACAAAAAAATGCAGCATCGGTTACGGACGGTATTTCAGCAGAACAGATTGCCCGCACTCCTGACAATGATATGGGGCAGGTGCTGAAACGTGTGACAGGTCTGACCACAGTAGACAATAAAAATGTCGTGGTAAGGGGGATGTCTGAGCGGTATAATCAGGCGATGCTTGACGGAGTAGTGATACCGAGCACATCCATGAATAAGCGTAATTTTTCTTTCGATATCATTCCGACAGAAATGGTAAGTAATGTAGTTGTAAACAAGACTGCTACACCGGATATGTCATCTGAATTTTCGGGTGGTCAGGTATCCGTAAATACGCTGGATATTCCGACGCAAAATTTTACTTCTATTCAGGTGGGAACAGGAACGAATTCGCAAACACTGGGTAAGGATTTTTATCATCTCGGAAAGCGCTATAACAGTGAATATATCGGGTTTTACAACTCTTCTGTCAAGCTGCCTGACGGAATGACTCCCTGGTACTGGACCTCGGGTGTAGAAGTACCTCCTCCGGGTATTCCGGGGCAGACAGATGACCTCACATTATTACCTAATGATCCACGTCCGTACAGTTCACTTGATGCTATTGCACAGTCCAAGCGTTTGAGTGCTGAACCTCTCAGGCTGAATAAATATAAGGGAATGCCCAATCAGAACTACCGCTTTTCATTAGGGCGTGTATATGATTTGAATAACGGAATGAAACTTGGCTTTGCGGCAAGTGCTAATATCCGAAATGAGCAGAATATTGTAAAGTTCAACAATATAAGAAGCTCAAACCGCGGCGGATTTCATTTTATAGATAGTGTAGGACTGGGGCAGAACGGTGCCGGTACTTCCTATCGTTTCAACAGCAGCAGCGGTCTTGTTGCTAACATTGGATTACAAGGGAATGATTTCAAAATATCTTCCAAGAATATGTATGCCCGTACCTACAATTCGAACTATAATGAGGCTATCCGATTGAATTATGAGGATCTTATGCAAGCCCCGTTTAAAGAGCAGTATCAGTTGCCTGAAGCGATGTCTTTGCAACAACATCAGCTGAATATAGAATATCTCTTGCCCTGGTCTGTCAAAATGGAAGCGATGGGAGCTGTCAATAAGATCGAACAGCAGATTCTGGATGAGCGTAAGTTAAGATACAGATTGACAACTATTATTGACGGTCAGCCTTATTTTCAAACTCCAAATGTACGCTTGTCCTCAGAAGTAGGAGGAGATAATCTGTCCAGAGATTCACGTATGTGGACAAATGTAGATGAGACGGATTACAACTGGAAGTTTGATTTCTCGAAAAAATTCGCCTCTGGAGGAAACATCAGTACCTTGGTTAAATTAGGGTATCAGGGCTGGTCGAAAAACAGATCTCTGGATGTATTCCGAATGCTGCCTGCTGCTGCAAGGGGCAGTGTTATTGAACAACCTTATGAAGTCATCCTGGATCCTCAAAATATAGGTAAAGAAATCAATCAGGCGTACTACTGGGCGGAGAATATTAATGGCCGGATTTTCAACGGAGATATGAAAAATCATGCCGGTTATATCATGGCTGATCAGAAGTTATGGCAAAAATTGCGTCTTGTATATGGCGTACGTATGGAGTATTACCGTCTGAATAATCAGCAGGCCGAATATTGGGACAGAACTTCAGGTATAGTCAATAAATATCTGGAGTACAGGGATCTGGTTGAAGATAAAAATTGGAGAGCATTGCCTTCTGTTAATGCAACATATAGCGTGACGGATGATTTCAATGTCCGTGCAAGTTACTCGCGGACAGCCATACGTCCCGATTTCAGAGAAACTTCCTTCTTTGGTTTTTATGATTATGAACTGGATGCGAATATCTCAGGCGGACTCATGACTTCATCGTTAGTAGATAATACCGATATCCGGTTGGAGTGGTATCCGGGTGCCGGAGAAATTATCTCGCTGACAGGATATTATAAACATCTGGACAAACCTGTGGAGCTGGTGATGGATCCGAGACTGAATACACAGAAATACTTCGTCTTTGTCAATATGGAATCTGCACGCAATCTGGGTGTTGAAATGGAGGTACGTAAAAATCTAAGCTTTGTGTCTTCTCAGGAATGGTTATCTAAATTTTTTGTATATGCCAACGGTACCCTGCTGAAATCTTCTGTTAAGACACTTAGTCCGTGGTACATAGATGCTAATCAGGATAATGCATTAGTACAGGCCAAAGGTGCGGATCAGGATCGTCCGTTAATGGGGCAGTCTCCATGGTTGTTGAATCTGGGATTGAGTTATTGGGGAGACTATTATGGTGCTACCGCCAGTTATAATCAAAGAGGGCCTCGTACCAATCTGGCTAATACCAGTCCGAATCTGGTTGAATACGAACTTGCTCCGCGTCAGCTGGATTTTCAGATATATGCCCGCTTATTCAAAAAGAAAGCAGAAATCAAATTTAATATGGCTAACCTGCTTAACGAATGGACACGATTCTATACGAATACCGAAGCCTATGAAATGATAACGCCTGGAAAAGAAGCTGATGGTTTTCGTTTGATTAAAGGAGATAATAATTATAACAAAGATGACGGAGATACCATTACCTACCGTAAACAGGATGGTCGTCGTTTTAATTTGTCTTTTACCTACAATTTTTAGGAATAAATATGAAGGCCATCTTGAAAGGTGGTTAGAAATAAAAAACAGGCTTGCGCGAGGCAGGCAAAAAATAATAATCCTGTGATCCTCCTATGAAGAATAAGTTCCGCGAATTGTCAAACACACAATCGGGAAGATAAGTAAAAACTAAAAAAGGGTGAAGGGATTATGCAAGCTATACTACTGAACGTTATTTGCTGTCCGGCTCAGTAGCATAGTTCACAAATTGTCTATAGGCAGCAAAGTTATTAAATTATTAACAAAGCATGAAAAAGTTTTTATTCGCGGCATCTGTATGCGCAATCGCATTAGCCTCATGTAACAAAGACAACCTGGCTCCACAGGCAGACTTCAAAGCGGGTCTACCGGCTAAACCTCAGGCACACGTTCCTGTAGATGTAAATGGTTTGATCACTAAATCATTTCTGTCAAAAGATACGGTATGGTTGATCGATGGTGTTTCTTTTGTAGCACCCGGACAAACGCTTACAATTGAAGCAGGTACTTTTCTTACTTCAGGTAATGTGAAATCTTATAATGACGAGGTATACGGTGCTCAAAATATCCGTGGGGTATTAGTTGTACCTAAAACAGCTAAGTTGAATGCTATCGGTACTGCTGCTGCTCCGATTGTATTTACGTCTCCTAATGCTTCGGGTAGCCGCAATCCGGGCGATTTTGGTGGTGTGATTATGTTGGGTAATGCGACAACTAACCAACCGGCTACTACACGTATCGAAGGTGTACCTGCGCCTATAGGTGTAGATGTAACTTACGGAGGAAGTAATCCTGCTGACAATTCCGGTACCTTGAAATATGTGCGTATTGAGTTTGCAGGTTATAACCTGACTGAAAACAATGAGATCAACGGTCTGACTTTAGGTGGTGTCGGTAACGGAACTACTTTGGAAAACATTCAGGTATCTTGGGGTAAAGATGACGGTTTTGAGTTTTTCGGAGGTACTGTTAATGCGAAATATTTAGTAGCTTCTTCAAATGACGATGATGATTATGATTTTGATTTCGGATATACCGGAACTATTGAGTATGCATTGTCTCTGAAAGATCCTAACTCTACTAACAGTACTTCAAGTGGAAATTCTGATTCTAATGGTTTAGAGTCTGATAACAATGGAGCAGGTGATGCTACAAGATTGCCATTGACTAATCCTAAATTGAGAAACTTTACATTCCTGGGTATTAAAGACGCAGCTGTTGCTACTACTAAACTTAAGTATGGTAACCGTTGGAGAAGAGCTTCTTCACTGGATATCGAAAATTCAATCATCGCCGGTTATGCTACAGGAGCTAGTTTCGAGAGCATTTCAGGAGGTAATTTCAGTAACAACGTCGTACACGGATATGCAGCTGCATTCAATGGCACTGCTCCGGGATCAGGCAACTCGACAACAGTTTCTTCTGATGCAACGTCTTATCTGGCATTAGCAGGTGGAACTAATATTTTCTACCCTGTATCAGGCGGATTTAATCCTTTTGTTTTACGTCCTACAGCTACTTCACCAGCTTACGGTACCGGAACTTCATACAAAGGAGCTATCGATCCTGCTGTGACGAATCCTTCTCAGGTGTGGACATTCGGATGGACTCAGTTTTCTCCGAAAACATATTAATCATAATCTATATAGCCTGTCGAAAACTGCTTCGGCAGGCTTTATTTAACTGTATATGAATAGAAAAATAGTTTGCTTTTTATTACTGATCTCTGTATTAGTAATCACAGGTTGTCAAAAAGGTGAAGAAATCAATTCGTTCACTGCATTAAGTACGGTTCAGTTTACTCACAAACAAGCTGAAGGATATGAGATAAAAATAGGTAAGGAAACTATCCCTTTTAATATTTTGAAAAAAATAATCAGGAGTGATTCTGTAGAAGTCAGCGTAGTAAGTCTGGCATCAAAGACAGAAGTGTTGAAGCAATATATAAAATTAGAAGAAAATACAAACAAGTTTACATTGTTAAAAATGGATCCGGCTGACGAACAAACGGTCGTACTGATGAAGGGGAATGGCGAGATTGAAGGAGTGTTGCCGGAGCCGGGTAAAATCAAAGTCAAATTTGTCAATTACAATAAAGAACTGGCTCCGAATGAAGAAGCTATACATCTGGTATTTCAGGAATTAAAAGAATTTGACTTTGGAATGTTTATGTCGGTATATTATGATATCAGTACAGATACGGTGTTTAATGTAAGCAGAAAAGTGCCTGCAGATTATACTGTACTTCCTGTTAAGAGTCCTCCAGTCAGGAGCTCTGATTATGTAGGGAGATTTCTGGTATTGAAAGCAGATAAAAAACCATTATTAAAAGAGGGAGAACCTGTATATCTGTATTTGGAGAGTTCAAATACATCTGCAGGTATTTTTATATCAACGATTCCTGACGGAGTAATTTCTAAGAAGGAAGATTATTTCGATACCTGGACTCCTTCTCCGGGATGGTCATATCCATTTAATAATTTTTTGATTAAATAAAACGGAAAAAATATGAAGGGAATTAATTCGCTCAAACACCAGCAGATGAAACAGGTATTGGTGGATCTCGAACATTTACTGCGATCAGAGCATGAAGTGTCTACAGCTTATGATATCAAAAAAAGCCGTGAATCACTTGTTGCCTTACATCAGCAGTACCGGGATACATTGAATTTACTGGAAGTAATTATCAAAAAGTATGAACAGGAGTCATACCGTATCCGTACTGCTTATCTGGCAAGACCTGTTCGTCGTTTGCAAAGAACTCCACATGCTGTGGTAGATATCCGTCAGCTGGTCAATACGATTAATTCCCTGGCTAAATAATATTAAAATTTTTTGGGTAAAGGTTGATGATGGGTCATTTTCTTAAGGAGATGGCCCTGTTTTATTTTGGAAAGGAGAATATGCTGTGAGCAGCATATTATTCAGAAAGAATAAGAGGTTTGTGTTGTTTAGGATCTGAGTGGTAAAGTACCTGGCCTTCTAAACTGATGGCGGCCTTTTGCAAAGATGTATTCCGGGAGGAGGAGGTTCTGCTGAGGACAAAAGCTACGTATGGATCCTGTTCGGATCCGAAAGGATACAAGGGTAAAGAACTGTGCTCAGACAGGTTAAATTGCGGTATCAGTCCTGCGTTGTAATCACCTTTGTTGTTTTTGTTATACAATTTGTAGACCAAAGGAAGAATATGCCAGCTTTCTGCAGAGCCATTGATATTGTCTGGTGAAGTCAACGTGACAGAGGCCATATCTTTGCCCATGGTCGTCTCTCCGATATGTATAATTTCTATGTATGGACTTAAGTTGTTGATTAGTAATTCTGCTGCTGAAGCTGTATAGGAAGTGCTTAAGATGTAGATTTTGCTGAGCTGAAGACTTTTTGAATGCAGGTCCTCTGCAGTAAAGCTGTATCCGTCCGGTTGTCTGCTGAGTGACTGTGCAAAACTCATACGCTGTACACCTAAGGAAGCATTGCCCTGATACATAAGGAAAATATCATTGGCCTGTACCTTTGCCAATAGCAAGGAACAAAACGCAGCAAAAGATACCTGTCCTCCTGCATTGTAACGCATATCCAGTATTAAATCCGTTATTTTTTTCTGTCGGAAGTCATCCACAGCCCGTATAACATCGTAAGCTCCGCTGAAGTCGAAGTGACTAAGGTACAGATACCCATAAATGTTGTTCTGCTGTTGTATGATACGCTGTGTGTATACTACTGGCTGAGCAATGTAAGCAGAAGCCAGTTGTAGAGTTTTCCCCGAGTGCAGTGTTAACCGGAGCGTATTTCTGCCAAGAGCTTCCTGTGTAAGGTCTGAAACATTAGCAGGTGTAAGAAGTTGATCATTCCATGTTGTGATCGTATCTCCACGGGACAGTCCGGATTGCTGCGCCTGAGAGTAAGGCACTACCTGACTGACTATATGGTGAATAGTTCCGTTTTGAGAAATCTGGATGAAATCAAAACCAAAAGTATTCGCCAGCGTATTTCCGTAAGTATCCGTGTTTTTGGTTTGTAAGATTGAGGAAAAATGATCCTGGGGAACCAACAGTGATTTGAAGTATATATCAGGTGAGGTTTCATCCGTCTTGCCGGAGGGAATTTGATTGCTCCAGTAGTAGTATTGTTTCATCTGCGACATGATCCATTGATTGATGGCTTTATTTGTTCCGGCAGGGGCAGGAGCATCTTCTTTTTTACAGGCTGTAAACAGACTGGCCGCAAATGTAAAAAGTATGAAAGTAAGACGAAGAGGAGACAGACTTTTCATGTATTAAAGTTAATGAAGTTGTGTCTTCTTCCATATTATGTTTTGGTTAACAAAAGGTATCTTATTTTGACAATGTAAAATTACCTTTAATCAGATCTGTGTTAAACTGTCCTATGCTTGTTTCTTGTAACATGACAGACAGCTTTTTTCTGATCTTTTTGAAATGGTGATGTAAAGGGCATGGATTTTCTTTAGAGCAATAGTCGAGTCCCATGGCGCATCCTTCAAACAACTGTACGCCGTCAATACTCCTTACAATATCTGCCAGTGGTCGTTTTGTATCTTCCGGTTCCATATAAAAACCGCCGTTCGGACCTTTTGATGATCGGATCAGCCCTTCTTTACTAAGTTGCTGAAGTATCTTTCCCAAAAAAGCTTCAGGCGATTTGATAGCCTCTGCAATTTCACGAATGCCGGCCTTTTCTCCTTGCTGACTGGACTGTGCAATATACATAACTGCCCGAAGTGCGTACTCACAGGTCTTTGAAAAAAATCCCATTTTTATAAAATCCTTGCGTTTATATTATTCACTTGTATTTATGACTTTCTCAATACGTTTTGCTGTATCTGAATGACTGATGGAGAGTCTGATGACTGTATCTTCAGTTGCTGTGAGATCATGTGGTATATGACCTTCCAGTCCGATCATATCTCCACTTTTCATTTCATAGGTTTCAGAAAGTATACCAAGTTTGATTGCCCCCTGTAACACATGAATAACTATAGGAAACGGACTTTTGTGCGTTTTCATAACTTGGCCGGCCCGCATGCTGATACGTATTTCCTTAATAGCTGAAGTTTCCAGAATCACCTTGATGTCCGGTTTTTTTGAACTGTATTGCAGGTTCTCAAAAATGGATCGGATAGCATTATGATATTCGGTTGATTTATCGTTGTGAATAGTCATGATCTGTTATTTTTAAAAGTTCTTAAAGGTACATAAAATAATAAAAGATAAAAAAGTCTTTTATTATTTTTACCTTTGTTCTGTCAAAAGAGATTTTACATTTTATATTGTTAAATTAAGAATAAGACTATGGCAAAGCAGGATATTACAACGATGGAAGATATTAAATTGTTGGTAAATACATTTTATAGCAGGGTGCAAGAGGATATGCTAATAGGGCCTGTCTTTAATAAAATTTTGGATGGTCGCTGGGAGGCGCATCTGGAAAAAATGTATGGTTTCTGGCAGACGCTTTTACTGGATGAGCACACCTATTTCGGAAGCCCGTTTCCTCCGCATGCGACATTGCCTGTTGATGCGGCTCATTTTGATGCCTGGCTTAATCTCTGGAGTCATACTGTCCGGGAGTTTTTTGAAGGAGAGAAAGCGGAAGAAGCTGTTCTGCGAGGAGAGAAAATGGCAACAATGTTTCTTTCTAAAATCACCTATTATCGAAATACTAATGCGAAGCCTTTAAGCTAGGCAGAACAGATTATTCATAAAATATCATGCTGGATTTAGTTCAGTATCCTTACCTATTTATTGCTTTTGATGATTAAAGAAGTCGTCAGAGCAAGTTGATAATTTACTTGTCTTCCAACCTCCAACCTTTAGCCGGAGCTGCTCTATTGCCGTTTTAATCTTTTCCGGGAATGCTGACTAAAGCTGCATTTCAAAATTTTCCTCTTCAGATAAAGGCTGATTTTACCATTTGCTTTTCGATACTCTTTTCGGTTGTTATAATGTAAGTGTAAATCACGGTCAAATTTTACGCTTATTTTTTAGTTTTCATTCTGTGGGTCTATTTCCTTGGGCTGCTTTGTTACATATTAAATTATTGTTATTATCCGATTAGGAAATGAAGTTTCATCTTTAAATTTCATGTTCTTAATCTTATCGTGTTAAAAATACACTATTTAATAACCTAATTGGATATTATAATATTTTTAACATAATTAAAATCCAATTGCTTAATTAGTTGTTAAAATATATATTCTTTGTTTATTTAAATCAAAGTTTATATTTTACATTTGTAGTGGAATGTAAGTATAAGGCTTTAGGGTTAGGTGTCTTTTTCTTGTATTCCGGCCTACTTCTATGAAAAACATTATACATCCTAACCTAAATACGTTTACGCTTTAGTAAAACACATCGTCATTACCTATGAAGTTGAAATGGTGTTATCTGATCTGTATCCTTGCATTGCTATTCTATGGAATGGCGGGGACAGCGTATGCACAACGGGTATATGCCACTGCTCAATTGAATTCGGCAGGATCAAATAGTTCAATTTCTGCAGCAACAAACTCTATAGATACTGACTATACAAATTCGACACTTATCACTGTTCCAGGCTTGATTGGTGGAGCAAGTTGGCAACAACTGATTTTTCCTTCCACTACAGTTCCTGCCGGATCAACTGTCTTCATTCGTTTGTCTTCCGGAACGGGACTTCTTGGAGGAAATATATCCTATCAAGCGTATAAAAATGCTACTACATCAGTAGCAGGAACAACTGCTGTTACTACAACAGCAAATTTCACAGATAAGAATGGAAATAGTTTTATTGCAGTAACTTCTTCCGAAGCTTTTAATGCGGTGCGCATAACAATTAGCGGAGGTCTGTTAGCGACTACAAGTGCCAATATATTTTATGCCTTCTATGAACCTCCGAATACAAATTGCAGCACTATTGCCGGAACATCTACCCGCGTTACAGGAGTAGCATTGTTAGGAAGTATTTCAAATCCTGAATATGCTATAGACGAATCATTAACAACTGCCTCTAATTTCGCTGGAGGCTTATTGGGAGTTGGAAGTGAACTTATACAGATGGTTTATTTTACCAATAAATCAAATGTCAATGATGAAGTAAGTATTACCTTTTCTGTTCCACCTGCACCTCTGCTGGCACTTGGATTATTTAATAATGTTACTTTAAATGTGTATAATGGGACTACTTTAGTTTCCACAGGAAATGTAGGAAGTCTCCTTAGCCTTGATTTATTATCCTTGCTCCGAAATGGCAAACGACAGACAGTATCTTTTAAACCTACTTCTACATTTGATCGTGTAGAGGTCGTATATGCAACTGGTGTTGGATTGCTTAATAATTTTAAATTGCATGAAGTTGCACGTACCCCGGCAAAGCCTACAACACCGGTTGCTTATCCAAGTGTAATAAATGCTTGTGATGGAGAAACTGTAAACATTTCTGCCAGCTCGGCTAGTTCGGGGGCAGTCCTCAAGTGGTACAAGGATAGTATTGGAGGTACACCAGTAAGAACAAGTACATCCAATTCAGATGTTTTTTCGCCTACGGTTACCTATACTCCGGGAGTTGATACGACATTTTATTTTGTAACTTCTTCCTGGAGTACAGGGTGTTATGCGCAATCTCAAGAAGTAAAAATTGCGGTCTTAGTCCATCCTAAACCTACAGTTCCTATCATTCCCAATGTAATAACCTGTGCCGGTACTTCAGCCACACTTACGGTCAGTTCTCCAGTTGCGGGCATTGGCTATCGCTGGTATACGGTTGCTTCCGGAGGAACAGCATTGACAACAGCAAATAGCTATACCGTTGCTAATCCAGCGGCTACGACTACTTATTATGTAGAAGGATATAATTCGACTACAGGCTGTGTGAGTGCACGTACGGCAGTGACTTTGACTGTGAATCCACTGCCGGCAGCTCCTACGATTCCCAATGTGACGACTTGTGCCGGTACTTCAGCCACACTTACAGTTGGTTCTCCAGTTGCGGGCATTGGCTATCGCTGGTATACGGTTGCTTCCGGAGGGACGGCTTTGACAACAGCAAATAGCTATACCGTTGCGAATCCTACAACGACAACCACTTATTATGTAGAGGGCTATAATTCGACTACCGGCTGTGTGAGTTCACGTACGGCAGTGACTTTGACGGTGAATCCGCTACCGGCAGCTCCTACGATTCCCAATGTGACGACCTGTGCCGGTACTTCAGCCACACTTACGGTCAGTTCTCCAGTTGCGGGCATTGACTATCGCTGGTATACGGTTGCTTCCGGAGGGACAGCTTTGACAACAGCAAATAGCTATACCGTTACGAATCCTACAACGACAACCACTTATTATGTAGAGGGATATAATACGACTACCGGCTGTGTGAGTGCACGCACAGCAGTGACCTTGACGGTGAATCCGTTGCCAGCAGCTCCTACCATTCCCAATGTGACGACCTGTGCCGGTACTTCAGCCACACTTACGGTCAATTCTCCAGTTGCGGGCATTGGCTATCGCTGGTATACGGTTGCTTCCGGAGGGACGGCTTTGACAACAGCAAATAGCTATACCGTTGCGAATCCAACAGCTACAACCACTTATTATGTAGAGGGATATAATTCGACTACCGGCTGCGTGAGTGCACGCACAGCGGTGACTTTGACCGTAAATGCTTTACCTGCAGCTCCGACAATAGCCAATGCAACCACCTGTGCCGGTACTTCAGCCACACTTACAGTTAGTTCGCCAGAAGCGGGTATGAGTTATCGTTGGTATACGGTTGCTTCCGGAGGGACGGCTTTGACAACCGCAAATAGCTATACCGTTGCAAATCCTACAACTACAACTACTTATTATGTAGAGGGATATAATTCGACTACCGGCTGCGTGAGTGCACGCACAGCGGTGACTTTGACCGTAAATGCATTACCTGCAGCTCCGACTATTCCTAATGTGACGACCTGTGCCGGTACTTCAGCCACACTTACAGTTAATTCGCCAGAGGCGGGAATTAGCTATCGCTGGTATACGGTTGCTTCCGGAGGAACAGCGTTGACAACAGCAAATAACTATACCGTTGCGAATCCAACAACGACAACCACTTATTATGTAGAGGGATATAATTCGACTACCGGCTGCGTGAGTGCACGTACAGCAGTGACTTTGACGGTGAATCCTTTACCTGCAGCTCCGACTATTCCTAATGTGACGACTTGTGCCGGTACTTCAGCCACACTTACAGTCAGTTCTCCTGTTGCGGGCATTGATTATCGCTGGTATACGGTTGCTTCCGGAGGAACAGCGTTGACAACCGCAAATAGCTATACCGTTGCAAATCCTACAACGACAACCACTTATTATGTAGAGGGATATAATTCGACTACCGGTTGTGTGAGTGCACGCACAGCGGTGACTTTGACTGTAAATCCGCTGCCAACAGCTCCTACAGTGCCGGGAAAAGCTACTTGTCTCGGAACTGCAGCGACGTTATCTGTCTCGTCTCCGATAGCAGGAGCGACCTATCGCTGGTATACAACTTCTACAGGTGGATCTTCTTTCTTTACGGGGACGGATTATACTATTACTAATCCTACAGTTACGGTGACGTATTATGTAGAAGCATCAAATGCCAGCTGTGTGAGTACTTCACGTACAGCTGTTACGCTGACCGTCAATCCTTTACCTGTAGCACCAACAGTGCCGAATACAGCGACCTGTTCAGGCACGTCAGTGCTGCTGTCTGTAAGTTCTCCGGTGGCCGGAATTACCTATCGCTGGTATTCTTCAGCTGGCGGAGGTACGGTGTTGAATACGGGACCTAATTATATTATTTCTAATCCTACTGTTACGACTACTTATTATGTCGAAGCTTTTAATGAAACAACAGGTTGTGCGAGTTCTTCCCGTACTGCTGTGACTTTGACAATCAATCCTTTACCATCTATAACATTGTCTCCTTCTCCGAGAATTTGTGAAGGAGATATACATGCATCCCTGCCTTATGTGGTCGCCAATGGCGGTAATCAATATAAAATCACCTGGGATCCGGGTACACCTGTTTCTTTCCAAAATGTAACCAGCTGGACAAATCTTACTGGAAGTGCTATCACGGTCAATGTTCCGGCAAATGCTTCATATGGTGTCTATACAGGTAAGGTGTCCATTTACAATTCGGTAAATGGTTGCGAAGGATCATTACAGTCTTTTAGTATCAATATATATCCCGCTCAGGGTAAGCCGCATTTAACTATTCAAAATATTGTCAATTAAATAACTATGGAAAATCAACAAAATATTAACATCAATTAAGTAATCAATATGAAAAGAAAAATTCAAAAAATAAGAGCCGGCGTGATCGCTTTGCTTTTATGTTCAGGAACAGCTGTATGGGGGCAAAGTATCAGTAACCCGCCTTTAAATGTAGGACCTTCCACTTCTGTTACAGATGCAGGTCGTGTTACTGCTATTACTCCGGTACTGACCAATGGTACTTCGGCTTACGAAACTGTCAACTCTGTTTTGTTTTATAATCCGGCAACCAATGGTCCGTCTCTGACACTGGTAGCTGCGCTGAATGAAGATGTGAGTGTATTGCCTACACCTCGTACAGCATTAAGATTTACGAATTATACCTGGTATTATATGGGTACTTCAGGCACAGCGGCAGCTTCAGGTGCTGCATTTAATCCAAGTTTAGTTGCCGGAGGTTATTCTGTGGCACAAGACGGAAGTACGGATAACAACAAATTACCGTTGACCGGTTTGACAGAGGGGTATCACTACTTTAAAGTGCAAGGTGTTGTAAACCCTGATAATGCTCCTGTAGGTGCGCTTTGTACACCGCAGGAAGAGGTCTTTGTAGTATATGTATTGCCTCAATTGAATATTGCTTCTGCCGGGGTATTAGCTGGCGGAGCTACAGATTTTGCCTTTTGTGAATCTGAAACTTCTGGCTCTAATACACAAGCCAAAGTGCAGGTGACGGCTACACCTTCTTTTGTGACCAGCGGACTTACTCCGGCTGTAACTGATTTTACCATTAACTACCGTTGGTATGCAGTTAAAGTAGATGCTGCCAATGCTCCTTTGGCTGGTGCAAGTATTGATGATGCTAAATTCGACCCAAGTACTTTAACGGGGGTAACTGCATTGACCGGCACTGCTAATTCTATTTTCCCGCAGATATCAGCTTTCGGAAAGTACAAAATTCTCGTAGAGGCGGAGTATGCCATTAAAGACAGAAGTAACGGGCTGTCTGCTGATGATCCGGCTAACCGTAACAGACCTTATGTAATCTACAGGGATTTTGCGGTAAACGGAGCAAGCGATCTGATTATTACAGTAACACCTACACCAGGTAAACCACATATTACTATCGAGGCAGTCACAGACTAACCGATATAAATTAATACAAGATGCTACGTCTGTCCGGATATATTTTATCTTTTCTAGTTGCCCTGTTGCTTCTCTTTTCAGAAGCAACGGCGCAACAGGGACAGACTTTGCATATTGTCAAAGGGAAAAAAGTTACTTTACGGGCCGATGCCGAGCATGCGCTTTCTTATATCTGGTTTAAGAACAATGAACCTCTTAATGGATTCCATGATCAGCGAATTATTGTGACAGAAGCGGGAATTTATACGGTTATTGCTCTGGGTGAAGGCTGTAATTCGGATCTTTCTGATCCGGTTGAAATCATTGTTGATCCGTTTGGAGAAGATGTGGAGGTAAATCTCGAAATACGTAATCTTCCTGATGCAAATACCGTAATGGTAGGACGTAATTATAATTATCAGCTTATGGTGCTGAATAATGGAAATAAAGCTGCACATGAATTGACCATCACATTTAATATACCACGTGAAATTGAATATGTAGGTCCAACCGGTACCTATCCGGGAGAATTGTTTTATCAGGCAAACAACAGACAGCTGATATGGAAAATAAGTGAGATGGAAGCCGGAGGGTCTGCTTCTCTCTGGATAAATGTAGAAGCTATTTCTGAAGGAAATGCTATTACTATGAGTAAAGTCACCTCCCGCGAGAGGGATACAGCGATTGAAGATAATCAGGCCAGCTCAACGGTTAATATTGTATTCCTGAATATTCCTAATATTATTACTCCTAATGGTGATGGAAAGAATGATTTCTTTGTTATCAAAGGATTGGATACTAATGCAAGAAATAAACTGACTGTTTTCAACAGAATGGGTAATGAAGTTTACCGTTCTCATCAGTATCAGAATGACTGGAGTGCTGTAGGGCTCAATCAGGGTACCTATTTCTATATCCTGGAGGTAGAATTGCCGAGCGGGAAAGTACATGTCAATAAAGGCTATATCACTGTGATAAGGTATTAATTCCTCTTAATACGGCCTGTTCAGAACCTTAATTTTATTCCTTATATCGCATCGGATTTTTCGATATGAAATTTATATTCATCTTTTTGAAAATACAACCTGTGGTTGTGGCGGAGGTCAATTTTAATAGCGATGTTTGCTATGTTTATAAAATGTTCTGACCATCGTCACATTAAGAATAGTCATAATCTCGGTGCGTTGGTTTTTGTCCTACGTCTGTGCTTCCTCGGTGCATAAACCGCACAGAATCGATTTAGGAAATAGCAGAAGGAGTAGAGATAACTCCTCCTTCTGCTTATAAAATGCTTCATTATGGCTGACTTTTCTTTTCAGCTTTCCGTACTTATCTTTTTTAAATTATAACCTGAGGTTGTGGTGGACATCATTATTAATGTCGAATTTTGTAGTGTTTATAAAATGTTCTGATATGTTATAGTATGTCAATAGTCATTTTGATGATATTGATTTCAATCATGTGCATTCTTTGGGTGGATACGCAATTCAGGACTTTAAAAAATGGAGGGATAAGAAAGGGGAGAATAGCCTCCTCTTTTTCCCCTCTTTTTAAACAACAGATTGAAAATATGGTATTTTTATTTTTTAAATCTGTAAGCAATTATTAATTCCTACTATCTGAGACCATTATGTAATCGATATGCAAAGTATTCTTACCATGAGTATAACAGGAATTATTTGTTATTTCCTGTATCGATTTATTAATAAGTCATCTTCTGCAATGGAAAGTATGGAAGATGGTAGTTTTGTGATGCGTGTACATCCTGTACATGTATATCTGGGGTATTTTTGTCTGATGATGTGTGCCGGAATTGTAGGAGGGGCAGTATATGATTATGGCCGTATGGATATGACCGAGATGACCTTTGCAGTCATTCTGCTTTTGATCTTTGGTGTATGTGGTGTTCATAGCCTTTCTCTGTATTATTTCCATAAGGTGCAGTATAATCATGTATATATTATGTGTTACAGTAATCTGGGTAAGATGCAGATAGCACATTGGGATGATATTATTGATGCAACTTATAATCCAGTATTGGGATACATCAAGCTTTTTACACGGGATAAAAAAACACTGATACTCTTCCATCATCTCAAAGGCATTATCTTGTTTCACCAGGAATTTGTGAACCGTAAACCTCTGGTAGCCGGGAAGGTAAAGCTGGAAAAAGCCTGACTGATTAATTTTTTTAAATTATAACCACAGGTTGTGGTGGCATTATTATTTTATAACGAGTTTTATGGTGGTTTATAGTTGAGTGTTCTGACCACGTATGTAAAGGTGAACAGGTGGACCGGAACATAGAGAAGGTAAATGAAGAGGAGGTGTCCCCCTCCTTTTCCCTTCTTTATTTAAATGGTAAAAGATTTTTTCCTTCCCCATGCTTCTTTTTTCAAATTATAAAATATTTATATCTTTGGATTTCATGCACAAATTGTATTGTGTTTATTGTTATGCCAAAGGAAACTGATTATAACCTGCTTTCAGATCAACAATTAATGATTTTAATTGGTCAGGATGATTATGCCGGTTTTACAGCCTTGTACCTGCGGCATATTCAGGAACTCATACAGTATGCCAGACGTCTTCATACGGATGAAGAGGAGGCTAATGATTTTGTACAGGAAGTATTTGCTTCCTTGTGGATGCGCAGACATGAACTGCGTCTGGATACACCTCTAGCCTGGTTGTATATGTCTGTGCGCAAGCAGATGCTATATAGCCTTCGGAAACAAAAAACCAGGGACAAATACATCGAAAATTTAGCAACCTATCTCAATCCCTTTTATGATCCTGTTCTGGATGTTATTCAGGAAAAACAAGTTCGGGATTTTATCGAAAGAGAAACGGCTAAGCTGCCTCCTAAGATGCAACAGATCTTTCGGATGAGCAGACAGGATTTTCTTTCACACAAAGAAATTGCCGAAGAACTTCAGTTGTCGGAAAAAACGGTTAAGAAGCAGATCAATAATGTCCTGAAAATCTTTCGTTCGAAGATCAGTCCGAGACAGGCTGAAGTGATCGTAATTATCAGTTATCTGCTATCCGAAAAATAATTTTATTTTTTCTACTCCCTAAGGCAGACTTGTGCAACATCATTGTGTTAGTTCGCCAATTATGAATGATAATACTATAGATATACTAATAGAGAAGTATGCCAATAATACATGCTCTGAACAGGAGAGAATGCTGTTAGAGTTATGGATAGAGACACTTCCCGAAACGGATAAAGTTGTGCTGTCTGCAGAACAAAAGCAATTTCTATGGGAACAACTGGATGCTAAAATCTCTTCTTCTACTGGCAATAAATCTATATACAGAAGTCTGAAGCGTTACCTGCCATATGCGGCGGCAGTTCTTATCATGAGTATGGCCACACTTTTTGTATGGCAGACACGAACCGGACAACAGGAAACACCGGTGAAAATAGCGGATAAGGTTGTACCCGGATCGGATCAGGCTACATTGACACTTGCTGACGGACGCAAAATCGAGCTCACAACTGAACATTCAACATTGGCTTCAGGCATAACTATTCAGAAAACTGCCGACGGTCAATTAAAATATGTAGTACAGAGAGGTGTAACAGGAGGCGAATATAATGTAATTGAGACACCTAGAGGGGGGCAATTCCTGATTGAGCTTTCAGATGGTTCAGAAGTGACACTCAATGCGGCGTCCTCGCTTCGGTTTCCGACAGATATGTCTGATGGCGATCTCCGGAAAGTAGAGCTTAAAGGGGAAGGCTATTTTGCTGTCGCAAAAGATAAAAAGCGTCCTTTTATTGTTCAGAGTAACGGACAGGAAATCAAAGTTCTGGGGACAGTCTTTAATGTCAATACCTATGATCTGTCTAATAATATCACAACCTTACTGGAAGGTAGAATTCAGATCAATAATCAAAAAATACTTACACCAGGTCAACAGGCACATGTCAAAGGCAAGGATATCTTTATCAGTCAGGTTGATGTAGAAGACTTTGTTGACTGGAAAAATAATGAATTCGTATTCCAGGATGAATCGTTACAATCTATTCTGAACAGAGTGTCCAGATGGTACAATGTAGATGTACAATATGCTAAGGAGGGGAGCAGGTACATCACATTCAGCGGTAAAATATCCAGATACGCTGAAGTAGAAAAAGTGCTTGAACTACTGCAGAGTACAAGTACATTGAAATTCAAAATTATAAACCGAACAATTATTGTAAACCAAAATTAACGCTTATGGGCTGATAGACGACTAATTACCAGATTTCACACAATTATACTCTTTAAATAACCAATTTAAATTACTTCTTAAAAATCATGAGGTTAAATATTTTTAAACTAGCCCGGGCTATGTGCGTGGCTTTAATGGTCACCTATTGCTCTATTTCGGCTGCCGGACAAGGCGTAGTGACCCTTAAAAGGCAGAAAATACGAGCATCAGAACTTATTAAAATTATTAATAAGCAGACAGGATATAATATCTTATACTCTAATCAGATCTTTAATGATAAAAAAATACTTAATGTAGAATTTGATGAGGCAGATATTCATAAAGTAATGCATATTCTGCTTGATCAATCCGGTCTTCAATATAAGATCAAGGATAATACTATTCTGATTAACCAAATATCTGAACCGGAGGAAGCTTCTTTATTTAAAAATGCTAATTCGTTTCAGCAAGGGGTGTCCGGAAAAATTTCGGATGATAAAGGGCAGCCTTTACAGGGAGCTTCAGTGTCTATAAAAGGAACTAACATCGGGATATCTACGGATGCAGAAGGTCGTTTTACGTTGGCTCAGGCCAAAGTGAATGATGTACTTGAGATACGTTTCATAGGTTATCAGGCCAAAAGTTATACGATTACCTCTACAGCTCAGCCTATAGAATTGTCCCTCGCAGCAGAAGATAATATGCTGGATGCCGTGGTCGTGACTGCCTTAGGTATAAAGCGGTCGGAAAAGGCCTTGAGTTACAATGTTCAACAGGTGAAGGAAGACGATCTGACACGTGTTAAAGATGTAAACTTTATCAATGCGCTTTCAGGAAAAGTAGCAGGTGTAACGATAAACAGTAGCTCTTCCGGTATCGGAGGTGCCAGCAAAGTGGTTATGCGCGGATCAAAGGCTATCGATCAGACCAATAATACATTATATGTAATTGATGGTATTCCTATTCATAACTACAGTGGGGAAGAAGGTAAAGAATTCAGCTCATCAGGGACATCAGAATCTATTGCGGACATCAATCCGGAAGATATTGAATCCATGTCTGTACTGACGGGAGCCGCTGCCGCAGCTTTATACGGAAGTCGTGCTGCCAACGGAGCAATAGTCATCAATACTAAAAAGGGAAAAATAGGTAAAACTACACTTTCTCTGTCCCAGAATACGGAAATATTAGATGCTTTTGTGTTACCTAAATTCCAGAACAGATTTGGTACGGGAAGCGGCTTGTTTCAGAATACAAATGATAGAAGCTGGGGTAAACCGCTCAATTCCTCTAACTTTATGGGGTATTCTCCCGATAATGACTATTTCAAAACAGGAGTTATTGCGACCGAGAATATTTCATTTTCTACCGGAAATGAAAAAAATCAAACCTATGTATCTGCTGCGGCAGTCAACTCGGAAGGTATAATTCCGAATAACAAGTATGACCGTTACAATTTTACATTCCGTAATACTTCAAAGTTTTTAAATGATAAGATGACATTGGATGTAGGAGGGAGCTATATCAAGCAGCAAGATCAGAATATGACTAATCAGGGGACCTATTCGAATCCTCTTGTGACGGCTTATCTTTTTCCTCGCGGCGACGATTGGAATGATATCAAAATGTATGAACGGTATGATACTCAGCGTAAGATATATACCCAATACTGGCCACAGGGACTGAATGAATTTACAGGACAAAATCCATACTGGATTAATTACCGTAATCTGCGCAATAATAGTAAGGACAGATATATGCTTAATGCAAATCTGGAGTATAAAGTGTTAGACTGGCTGAGTCTTGCAGCGCGTGTACGCATCGATAACGCGGATACTGAATATTCTGAAAGATTATACGCTTCTACAAATACAACACTTGCTGAAGGATCTGAAAATGGCTTGTATGGTATAAAAGAAATAAAAGACAAGCAGTTGTACACTGATTTTATGGCCAACATCAATAAGACATTCAATGACTTTTCTTTGCAGGCTAATGTGGGGGCTATTTTGACTGATGCCCGTCAGAATTTTATTCAGAACCGGGGTCCTATACGGCCAAACGGTATTCCGAACAAATTTAATATTGCGCAGTTAGATTATGAAAACACCAAACATCGGGATGAAGGATGGCGGGATCAGACACAGTCTATCTTTGCGAGTGCTGAACTGGGGTACAAAGGAGCATATTATCTGACATTGACCGGAAGAAATGACTGGGCTTCTCAGCTTGCCGGTCCTAAGTCTAAGGCAACTTCATTTTTCTATCCTTCTGTCGGAACTTCAATAATTCTTTCCGAGATATTTTCTATGCTGGAGGAAATCGAATACCTGAAATTACGCGGTTCATTTGCTTCTATTGGTTTACCTTTTCCACGCTTTATTGCCAACCCTGTATATGATTGGGATGAAACAATCCAGCAGTATAAGGATAAAACTAACTATCCTATGACGGATCTGAAACCTGAGCGGACAGATTCCTGGGAATTGGGTATTTCTACTCGTTTTCTCAAAGGTTTTAATCTTGACCTGAGTGTATATGATACGAAGACCTACAACCAGACTTTTGACCCTAAAATCTCCGTGTCTTCTATGTACACTACATTGTATGTACAGACCGGAAGTGTGAGAAACAGAGGGATAGAGCTGGGATTGGGATATCAAAAACAGTGGGGTGATGTAAATTGGGCTTCCAATTATACCTTCAGTGCCAACAGAAATAAGATTCTGGAACTGGTACGCAACTACCAGCATCCGGAGACCGGAGCTATTATTAATAAGGACCGGCTGGATGTAGGAGGTCTTTCTCAGGCACGCTTTATTTTGAAAGAAGGAGGCACACTTGGTGATATGTATTCGTTGTCAGATCTTCAACGGGATAGCAATGGCGATATTTATATCGATCAGGATGGAAGAGTAGCGGTAAACAACAAAGCTGGTGATATCAAATTAGGTAGTATTTTTCCGAAAGCCAATATGGCCTGGAGAAATGATTTCTCATGGAAAAATTTCAGAGCCGGATTTATGTTTTCAGCGCGTCTGGGAGGAATCGTTTATTCTGCGACACAAGCTGCCTTAGATCAGTATGGAGTATCTGAAGCATCTGCTGTGGCAAGAGAAAACGGTGGTGTCATGCTTAATGGTGGCGATTTGGTAGATGCAGAGACCTGGTATACAACCATAGGAGGTAAAAGCGGATTGCCGCAATACTATGCATATAGTGCAACAAATGTGAGATTGCAGGAAGCAAGTATTGGTTATACTATCCCTAAAAATCGTTTTTGGAATCTTGGAGAAGTATCACTTACACTGGTAGGACGTAATCTTTGGATGATTTATAACAAGGCACCATATGATCCTGAATCTACGGCAAGTACAGGAAATTATTATCAGGGTATTGACAATTTTATGACGCCAAGTACAAGGAATGTTGGGGTTAATGTCAGACTTAAATTTTAAAAGAGATCGATATGAAAATTAATAAATCACTCGCAATATATCTCATTGGTGCTATGCTGATTCTGCAATCCTGCACCAAGAGTTTTGAAAAGTACAATACTGATCCGAAAGGTTCGACTCAGGAAGAAGTAGAACGCGATGGCTATATCCTTGCCTCAGCGTTGACAGGTATGCAGGCCTGGGTAGTGCCATTGGATGTAAATACCTGCCAGTTTACCGAATGCCTGCTTGGCGGTTCTTACGGAGGGTATCTTTCAGACTCCAATAATGGCTTTAATGGCAAAAATTTTGCAACCTATAATCCGGAAGAAAACTGGCTTAGAGTACCGTTCAACGATGTAATTCCAAATATTTTTATTCGGAATGTAAAGGTGAAAAGTGTGACTCAGGATCCTATTCCTGCAGCGGTAGCCGATATTATTAAGGTACTATCTATTTCAAGAGTTTCCAGTATATATGGCCCTATTCCATATTCAAAAATAGGTGCGGAGGGTGCATTGAATGCTCCTTACGATTCCGAGGAAGAGGTTTATACGAAAATGTTTGCTGAACTGGATGCCGCGATTGCTGTATTAACACTACGCCGTACCGAGAATTTTACACCTAAGGCTGATATTGTTTTTGGAGGAAATGTGATTAAGTGGGTCAAATTAGCAAACTCCTTAAAGTTAAGACTGGCTATGCGTATTCTGTCTGCTAACCCCACGCTGGCAAAAACTAAGGCTGAGGAAGCAGTACAGCATGAAATAGGTCCTATGGTCTCAAATGATGATAATGCATTTGCACAGCCTGTTACTAAAAATCCGTTCAGGGTAGTGATGTATGAATATAACAATGGAGATTCCCGTATTTCGGCAGATATTACTTCTTATATGAATGGATACAAAGATCCTAGACGTGAAAAATATTTTACCGTATCCACATTTACCGGAAATATTACAAACGGATATATAGGGTTGCGTTCTGGAATTTCTATTCCCAGTGGTGAAAACGTGAAGAGATATACCAATATGAATGTAGGTAATACAGATAAGGTACTCTGGATGAATGCTGCAGAGGTAGCATTTTTAAGAGCTGAGGGAGCACTGCGAGGCTGGAACATGGGTACAGCAGCTATGACAGGATCTACTCCGGCAGAAGGGTTCTATAAAACGGGTATTAATCTGTCCTTTAATCAATGGGGTGCTGCGGGAGCAACTGCATATATAGATGACAGCAGAAGCGTTCCAGTATCTTATATAGATCCTTTAGGAGCATCTTCGAATACCGGTTCTACCAGTATGATTACCATTAAATGGAATTCAGCATCTGATATGGAACAGAATCTCGAACGTATTATTACCCAAAAATGGATTGCAAACTTCCCATTAGGTATTGAAGCATGGACGGAATACCGTCGTACGGGATATCCTAAACTGATGAGTGTCTTACAGAATAACAGTGGCGGACGCGTAAACTCTCAACGTATGGCACGCAGACTTCCTTATCCACAAGACGAATACACCGAAAATGCTGCTAATGTGCAAAATGCCGTGAGTTCGTATCTGAAAGGATTGGATGAAATGGGAACTGATTTATGGTGGGCAAAAAAGTAATATAAGAGGATTATGAAAAGAAAAATTAATTTGAAAAGACTGGTCTTCGCCACATGTTGTCTGTGGGCACTGACCCTTATATTGGTTTCCTGTGAAAAATGGACGGAAACAGAGACTGTCAAAATAGAAGATCCGGACATCAGGACGCAAAACCCTGAGCTCTATGCTGCTTATCTTGCTAATTTGAAAGCATACAAGAATTCAAAGCATAAGGTTATTTATGGTTGGTTTGATAATCATGTGAAAACACCGATTAACAGAGGGCAACATATTGAAAATGTACCGGATAGTGTAGATTTTGTGGTGTTGAAATCACCCGATAAACTGATAGATCGCGAATTGCAGCAGATGGATGCTCTTAGAAATGAAAAGGGTACAAAAGTGATCTTCGGATTCGATTATGACGGTACTAAACTGGCTTATGATCTCCGAATGGACGAACTCAAAAAGGCTGGTAAATTAACCGGTTCTGAAAAGGATTTTGAAACCTATCTATCGGATACTTTACAGTATACTCTGCAATTAATCGACAAGTATAAATATGACGGAATTATAGCAGGCTACAGAGGAAAAAGTACCGCACATATGACAGACAGTGATAAGGAGGTTTACAGTAAACGGGAAAAGATCTATATGGATCTTGTTAGCAAGTGGTATAATGCCAATAAAGGTAAAGTCCTTGTATTTGAAGGATATCCGCAGAATCTGACAGATAAAACTATTCTTGCTTCCTGCTTACATATAATACTTCCTGATCTGGATGTAAAGGGTAAGGATAGGTTGTCATATAATATCCTTATGACAAATGTGGAAGGTGTACCTACAGATCGTTTTATTGTTACAGCTTCTACTGTTTCTCTGGATAAAACGGATACCAAGACCGGAATATTTTCGGATGGTTCTCGTGCGCTGGGTGTAACTGCCGGTTGGGCTGCAGCGACACATAGCGGATATACGGTTTCGGGACTGGGTATATACAATATGAACAATGATTATTTTAATACCTATAAAGTATATCAGTACACCCGTGAGGCTATTTATACTCTAAATCCGTCTATAATTAAATGATTAAAATATGAAAAGTTTATATATATACATCCAGATAGCGCTTTTTTCAATCCTGACTTTCGCTGTCAGTTGTAAAAATGAAGAAATCTTCTCAAACAATGTATTTAATGCTGTTCCTAAGGTTGAAAATCTTCTTATCAAATCAACGTTGATTTCAGATGAGCGTAAATTGCAGGCATCTATAGCCAGACCGGAGACCAGAGATGTTAACATTGCCTATAATGTAGATGCATCATTGGTTGAGAAATATAATGCCGCCTACTACGATAAAGCGATCATGTTGCCAAAAGAGAATTACCGGTTACCTCAGGCATCTGCACAGATTCCAGCCGGAAGTGTAAAATCTAATGATGTGACCGTTTACTTTGATAAAATAAATATGTTGGATCGCGAACAGATCTATGTATTGCCTGTGACTATTTCCAATGCAGATATCGATATTTTACAAAGTGCCCGCACCACTTACTATGTGTTGAAAGGTGCTGCACTTATCAATGTGGTGGCAGATCTGGAAGAAAACTATCTGCATATTAACCAGTGGGCTAATCCCGGAGTGGTCAATAATCTGTCAGAGATTACAATAGAAACACTGGTCAGAGCCCGTAATTACGACAGGATGATCAGTTCTGTAATGGGTATTGAGGGTCGTTTTTTAATTCGTCTTGGAGATGCCGGTTTTCCATCTAATCAGATTCAGGTAGCTACCAGTTCAGGGAATTTTCCGGGAGGAGATTCCAATAAAGGATTGCCTTCAAATGAATGGGTACATATAGCAGTTACATACAGCCGGACGAGCAGAGCTATCAAAATATACGTAAATGGCAAAGTCCAGTCTGAAGGAACATTATCACTGGCACCTATCTCGCTGGGTGTGAATGGACAGGATGGATTCTATATAGGCCGGTCTTATGCTGATGACCGGTTCTTTGCAGGTGAATTTGCAGAATGCAGAATATGGAATGTTGTCCGCACTGAAGAGGAAATTGCCGGTAGTCCATATGAGGTAGATCCCAAAAGTAATGGTTTGGTAGCCTATTGGAAATGTAATGAAGGAGCCGGAAATACAGTACAGGATTATACAGGAAATGGTAATAACCTGACGTCAAAATTAGGTAAGGATATCAAATGGACTCCCGTATCCCTGCCGGCAAAAAAATAAAATTGTTAATCTAAAAATTATAAGGTAATGAAAAATCACAGCTATAATAAAATCTGTCTGTTTGTGATCTTATCTCTGATCACGATAGGAGGGATGACTTCCTGTAAACAGGAGCTGGTCAAAGTGGCAACAGTTGATGAAGCGGGCTTCCAGAGTAGTAAAGATGCGTTAGCATTTATTACTAATGGAGAAGGCAAAATAAATACAGGCAGTCTCGAATTCCGAAACAGCGGGACGACAACACTTCAACTCAATCTTTCCAAAGCTGCTTCTGATGCTGTCACCGCATCTATTGCATATAATGAAGCTGTATTGGATAACTATAATAAGCAAAATGGGACAACTCATGCCTTGTTTCCAAAAGAGTTACTGACATTGGGTAATAATGGAGTATTACAAATCGCAAAGGGTGAAAATAAGTCCACACAAATAGAAGTTCAGGTGAAAACCGGAGCTTCTCTAAGCAGTGATGAATCCTATGTTATTCCGGTAAGAACCACTATAAATAGCGGGAATGCATTACTGTCAGCACAGGAATCAGACTACCTTGTCTTCGTTAAGGATCTTTCGAAGATTCCAAGTGCAGCCAAATCTACAGGTATTGAAATTATCAGTTGTATGGAGGTAAATGATACTAATCCATTGAATAACTTGAGTTTTACATTAAAAGACAGTGGTAAGCCCTTGATTGATATGGTCATCCTTTTTTCTTCCAATATTAACTACAATGAGGAAACAGGTAAGGTGTATGTATATCACAACCCGAATGTGCAGCACCTGTTGGATAATCGTATGAAATACCTAAAACCACTGAAAGATCGTGGTATTAAAGTTGTGCTCAGCATATTGGGGAATCATGACCGTGCAGGTGTCGCTAATTTATCTGATGATACTGCGCGTGAATTCGCAAAAGAGCTTAAAGCAGTATGTGATGCTTATGATCTGGATGGTGTATTTTTTGATGATGAATATTCTAAAGAAATATATCCTCCACCTCCCGGTTTTGTGTATCCATCTTCTGATGCAGCAGCCAGACTTTTTTATGAAACAAAAAAGGTAATGCCGAATAAACTTACGCTGGCTTATGTATACAGTTCAACCCGTTCTTTTAATGCTGTGGACGGGGTACAGCCTGGACAGTTTGTAGATTATGGCCTTCATGATTACGGAGGATCATACGATCTTTCCGGAAATTATCCCGGAATGTCTAAAAAAGGAATGGCGCTGTATTCACAAGAATTTGCGAGAGGTTATTATACAACTGCAGCTAATCTGAAAAGATTGCGCGACGGAGGATATGGCGCACATATGATCTTTGCGATGGATCCGAATCGGAGTAATTTTCAAAGACAGCAAAGACAAATGAGTGATATTGCAAAAACATTGTTTGATGAAGAACTTGTCTTCGATGGTAAGATATATAAAAAGGATTGGTAAAGAATTATAAATTCTTTATTCCGGTCAGATTTAATTGCTTTCTTGGATATATTGTTTTATTGTTTAGTTAGTTAGGCTCAACCCGAAAGGGTTGGGCTTTTTTGATATTTACAGTTTTTCATACTGTTTACGTATCATGTTGTAATATTTACTATTCTTCGCATTTGCTGCAAGGTTATCAAAGCTTGACTTGTATGCTGGAAAATCTCTGTAAAGGTATAACTCATGGAAAACAAAGAATGTTGTTACAGGGCTTTCGTTATTTTGCTGTACCATCTGCTTCAGACTTTGCTCCATAATCGAACTGTTACTGCGGGATTGGCTCTTTTCCTGTATCTGTTTGTTGAGCTCTCCGGCATATGTATAGTCTGCATTATTTACAGCCTCAGACATTTTATTCTGCAAGGAATCTACGTGGTTTTTTCTAGCCTGCTTATCGTTTTCATACAGCTGCCAATACTTCTCTGACAAGACACAATCTTTACAATTATTAGGTAGGATCAGCATGGTTGGCTGTTGTGTCAGTTCTATCTTTTCTCTGTCGAGCGAAGGTTGAAGGCTTACTTTGTAAGTAGTCTCCTGCTCCGGATTCAGATATAGATTTTTAGTCAGTATAAATTGTTCATTCAGATCTTGTTTATTACGGCTCGATCTGTACATATGGTGAGGTATATACCTTCTTTGCCAGGAAATACTTAATACATACATATCCGTAGGTAACGAGTCGAGTACCCATTCGCCACTCAAATTGGTAAAAGAAGTGCTGTGCAGTTTTTCTCCGCTGATATAGTGATAGATGTCTACTGTGCAGGAATCTATGAGCGGGTTGTCAAATACTAAAGTTACTTTCTGACGATCCTGTTTACAACTCAGGAATATACATAACAACAGGATTATGCCGGTTAATGCTAATTTCTTCATGTTGGAGAGACGGTCTTTTTTCTACAAGTTTTTAAAAAAAAGAGGGTGTTTGAAAAACATGTACTGATCTGTCTGGTCTGAAAAAAGGAATTTGCAATCTTACTTGTACTACTTTTAGACTGGTTTAATTCTGTTTTTCAGATTTTCAGAGACCGTGACATATATCTTCAAGACACCCTCCCGGAGGTTAATAATCTGAGGTTACAATATTTTTATTACCGAAGTGTATATGTTGCGGTTACAGCTTCATTACCTTTCTGATCATATGCAACAAAATCAATGTCTACATTGTTTCCGTTTTTTCTGACTTCTTTGGCAATCAGATAATGCGTCTTGATTTTATCTTTGAAGGCTATAACATTCTGGTTTGTATTTGTATTATATGTGAACGGATAAAACGAAAATGCGTTTTGTCCAAACATACAGGTGAATCTCAGTAAAGTTGTATTCGTTGATCCCGGTATCTTCTCATAATAATCAACTAAAGGAGTATACATTGGTAAAAATCCTTTCGCTGAAATATTTGTTACAAAAGGATCCCTTGCCTGATACGCAACAACCTGCGCATCTGACCACACGCCTATACGGAATAAAAACGTTTTGCTTGGCGAGCCGTCTGCATATTTGACTACCAGATCACCATCTCTGTTGACCAATCCGGTACGGCCTGTGGCAGTTGTAAGATCAAAATAACGATCAGCATCCGCCCAGGTCCAGTTGTCAGGTCTTTTAAACATTTTGTAAATCACACCACCTTCTTTGGTATAGACACGGCCGCTGCGGTATCCCCGGATCTCCAGTGTATCGGCCGATACTTTCACGACATTGTATACATGATCCGTAATATCGGAAGCCATTGCTCCGATTCGGAAGAATGAAGTCATTACCGATCCGGTCGTAAACGTAATCTGCGGACTACCGATACCTGCAGAAATATTGAAGTATGAATCAGCAGGATCTGTATATCCGTATACCGTAGTGATATTCACTTTATTAGTTACCGTATCAAACTTGAGGACAACCGGTGAATAGACATTGTTACTCAGGCTTGACTTGACCATCATAACCCACCCGTTTTTGGAATTCTGGATGGACTGTTTAAATTCTTGTGTCAGTCTGGCTGTTCTTTCCGGATTATCATCAAAGTAGGAATTTGTAATCGTATCCTTCTCACAAGAGGAAAGCAACCCGATAACCGCCAGACCCATTATATATAATTTCTTAATCATAACGTACTTATTAATAGTTAACTTGATATACGAGTGAGTCTAATATAGGTTGCAGTTCATGCAGATCTATTCCCATATCCAGATACTTCTGATATACCATTTTATATTTGGTTTCCAGCTTAGGATTTTTACTTACAATAGTCTGAATCTCACTCTTAGGTTTCAGTGTAAGATTTTCTACAGTGGTTGCAAAATCTTCTTCCGGAGCATATCCGCCATATGGGGTGAAGAAACCATCCAGATTAGCTTGTGCTGTACTACGGCTTCCGTAAGTAAGTCCGTAATATTCTCCCTGAGAGATACGGTCATAGATGTAGCCGCGACCTACTTTGTGATCTATCTGGTGTGCATGCTCGTGAAATAAGGTCGATATATGTGATCTTAACCAGCTTTTATTCGTCTTGCTGAAATTGTTGACGCCACCCATACCTAATCTGTAAAACTGTCCGTTAAGTCCGGCTCCTGCAGCTGTACCTGTAGAGGTAATATCATTGAAGTGTACAAAACCTCCCACAATGATAAATTCTATCGGAGTCTCTCCGTTAAAGAACTTTGGAAAACGTTCTTTAAGTGTTTTGAGCCATATTTTGTTCAGCATCACTTTTGTGTATTCCAGTGCCAAATCATATCTGGCCGGCACAAAGAATGTACTTCCTGTGATGGTACGTGGTGAAAATTCATAAATAATTTCTACCCCATAGGCTTTTTGGATCGAATCTGCCAGATAATCCAGTTCATTCCAGGCAGATTTTGGTTTTTTCTCTTTTTTTGTGAAATAATCAGTCGTTTCGTCGATCTGATCTATTTTGGTACTGTCTTTAGCGCAACCTGCAAAGGTGAGCAATGCAAACAGTACCAGCAGTGTTATCGTATTTTTCATAATTATCTCGGATTTAATTGATTCTCTAATGAAGGATTACCTACACGGGCATTGATAGGAATCTGTATAGCTGTTCTTTTGTCATTACGTTCCAATACGACATCCGGTGCAGCCGATGTCCTGACCAGACGGTGTTCGATACGTAATCCAAGACGTTTGATATCGTACCATCTGAAACCCTGGCCGATTAGTTCCATGCGTCTTTCTTTCAATACGGTTGCTAAGGCATTCTCTGTAGTCGACGGAACAGGCAAAGCAGTATAAGGCGTGATTCTTTCCTTACGGATGGCCTCTATGTCCTGCATTGCTTTTGTAATATTAGGACTTGCAATCTTGAGATAAGCTTCAGCTCTG
This sequence comes from Sphingobacterium spiritivorum, assembly GCF_016725325.1. NCBI lineage: Bacteria > Pseudomonadati > Bacteroidota > Sphingobacteriia > Sphingobacteriales > Sphingobacteriaceae > Sphingobacterium > Sphingobacterium spiritivorum. The sequence continues at coordinate 223,003 of NZ_CP068083.1, read as the reverse complement.
TTTAATAGTACTTCTTCCATCGTAAAGCAATCGTATCTGGAAGCTGCTGCATTCGGGTTATTAGGCTGATTGGCATATTTTACAACAAGAGCCACACTATCAATAACTGTACCTCCTGAACTGAAGGACTGAAATCGAAGATCTGAATTAGGCGTGCTGTAGAAGATTTCATGTGCAAGATAAAATCCGCACAGACGATATCCGATAGGACGACATAAAAACTGACTGCTCTGTGAGGTCAGCAACAAGCTGGGGTGAATGCTGGGATTCATTATCTCCTGTGCCCAGTACTGCTCGCTTGTAGTTCTTTTACGGTTTACGTCATCGCTCATTTTACGGACAATTACACCCTTTTCTGCAACAGCCAGGTCGCTGTATTTGATTACATCATCCCAGTTGCCTTTGTACAGACTGACTCTGGAAAAGAATGCATATATACTGGCCATGGAGAAACGATACGGCGTATTGGGCATAAATTCACGACCTTCTTTTAGTAAAGCGAGTCCCTCATTCATGTCATTTTCGATCTGATCGTATACCTGTTTGACTGTTGCACGATCAAACAAAGGGCGATTAGCTTTAGGCACTTCCAACACGAGTGGTACACCCAGATCTGTGGCTGAAGTCGTCGTATTGTAATGCATGCCAAAGAGATTCACAAGCGAGAAATATGCATATGACCGGATCATTAAAGCTTCTCCTTTTATAGCTTTCTTCTGTGTCTCGTCTCCGGATGCTTTAGCTACTTCTTCTATTACCGAGTTTGCATCGTATATCTTTTTATAATAATGTGCATATGCAGCTCCTGGTGATGCAATATTCGTTTCCTCATATTCATCCTTCCAGAGGTATAAGGGGATATAACGTGCGCCCATGTTTGCCTGCATAGTATTGGCATAGTGATGGTAATTGTCTGTTAATATTTCTGTGAACATATCCTGACGTTCGGGATATGCATTTACCAGTACATCTTCGAGGATATCGAGCCCTTGAGTCAGGTCGAGCCTGTTGTCGTAAGGCTCATCCAGGAATTTCGAACATGAAGTAGAAAATCCTGCGGAGATTACTGTTAGTAAAAGTATGATATAAGCTTTCATAGTTTGTTCAATTAAAAACCTACGGTTAATCTTAGTGAATATGATCTTGGGTTAGGCAAAGATGTACCGCCTGTCAATAATAATTCAGGATCTACACCTCTCAGCTTGTCACTGGCTTTGTAATACAGATTATTTCCTGAAAGAATGATACGTGCATTTTTTACAAAAGGATATTTCTTGTTGATCAGACGCCCTAATTCGTATGAAACCATTAATTCATTAAGACGGATTACGCTGGCATCTGCAACTCTGAAATTACTTCTGTTATAGGCCACCTCGTCAATATTGGAAACTGTACCAAGGTATGTCCGCTGTATGGTACTCAACAGTCCGGGTACATTGGTGTAGTTTTCATCTCCAATGGTCTGCCAGCGATAATTAAGATCGGCAGATTTGGATCCGCTGTCATCATAAGAACGTGCAGCAATAGGAGACATAAATACTTTGTGACCGTAAGCATAGGTAATGAATATGCGGAACTCAAAACCTTTGTACTGCACGGAGTTAGAAAGCGATCCTGTACCCAGCGGTTGTCTTGTACCCATATATTCAATCAGCGAACGATCTTTTTCACTGGCAATAATACCGGTTACACGCTGATCGCCTTTCCAGAATGTAGGACGTCCGTCTTCATTCAGCCCGGCAAAGCGGAAAGCATACAACCCTTCATAAGGCTTGCCGTTAAGCGGATAGCCATTCGAGCGGGTGATCTGTGTTAATAAGGAAGATTCCAGTTCTCCTCCGATTACATTATTCTTTACATAACCATATATAAAGTTGGCATCCCATTTCAGATGTTCTTTGTTCAGGATATTTTTGATCCCTATAGTCAAATCCACTCCGCGGTTAGTCATGCTGGCGAAGTTGACGGTTTTGGTCTCAAATCCTTCTTCCTGCGCCACATTGATTGTTGCAATCAGATCTTTATTTTTACGGTCATAGTATTCTCCCACAAAGGTCAGTTTATCAAATAAACCAAATTCTAAACCTACGTTTTTGATATAATCTTTCTCCCAGTTGAGGTTATACAATTCAGGAGAAGAGACATTTACACCGATATCACTGTTTTGAGCATCCAGTCTTGTTTTGTTGATAAATGCAGCACTTCTCAGTGGAGAGGATTGGTAAGCATTACCGCGCAATGCATAACTACCCCGTAATTTTAAATAATCCACAGTCTCGCTGATTGCTCCTTTTTTGAAGAAATCTTCACGATCAATATTCCATGAAACACCGACACTGTAGTTGGGTAAAAACTTAGAACGGGTCATACGGCCAAACATATTGCTGGCATCCATACGTCCTCCGGCTTCAATATTATATCTTTCCAGAAATGAATATTGTACATTGGCATAATAGCCCGTCCTGTTTTCGTTTTCGAAAGACTCGATGTAGACCCGGTCATCTGTATTTACAGAATGGATCATTGCTAATTTACTCGGGGATATAATTTTTCCTCCATAGTACAGATAGCCTATTCCTTTGGTATACTGGCGATCTATACGGTCACTGCTGATTTCCATACCTGCCAATGCGTCCACAGCGTGTTTGGACCATTTCTGATTGAAGTTCAACTGATTTCTGATATACAGATTTTTACCCCAGTTAGAGCGTGCATACAGAAAACCTCCACGTGGCAAAATAGTCTCTTTGTATCCGTTCGGATCTGCAGGATCCTGATACAGCAATGTGTTCTGACCACGTAATACATCATTATAATCTACACGGTAGGCATTAGCGACATTAGATCTTTCTGTAACCGTATGGTCATAGCTGTTGTTTGTTTTTCGCAATGATAGTGTAAGGTCATAGCGTAATGCTTTTGTGATTTGATAGGATGGTCTGATATTCAGTTTGATATCCTGAGATTTGACTTGTGTAAAGTTCTCTTTTAACTCTTCAATAATATTGAAGGGGGCCAGATTTTCAGTATAATATTTATATGAGCCATCCTCATTATATGGATACATGGTACGGCTGGTATTCATCGCATACAGGAACGGATTGATCTCAAATTGTCTGGAGATATCCGAATATGTGGTTGTACTATTATATGTTCCGGGTGTAAACTGATCGCGGTATGACCAGTTGAGATTGACATCCAGTTTCAGTTTGCTTGTGATGTTAAATACATTACGTGCATCTACCGTAAAGCGGTCCATATTATAGCCTATAGCCTGTCCGTCATCATGTGCATAACTACCGGACAGGTAATACGTATTCTTATCTGATCCTCCGTTAAATGAAAGAGAGTGTTCCTGAACAACATTGTTGCGGAATAATACATCAAACCAATCTGTATTGGCCATAGTTGATTTATTCAATTCCGCATAAGCCTGATCAAGGTTGATATTTCTAAGTGCAAGTTGTTTGTATGTCTCCGTATAAGCTCCTGTATAGGTAGGCCAGTTGGCATTGGACAGGTATCCCATATCATACATTTGCTTATACAATCCCATTTCTTCCTGTGAATTCATCAGGTTGAAATTTTTGATATTCGGTTTGATACCCAGCGATAAAGCGGTAGAAAAGTTGACATTCCGCTGATTGTACGCACCTGATTTGGTTGTGATAGAGATAACTCCGTTTGCTGCTCTTGTTCCGTACAGGGCTGTTGCAGCTCCGTCTTTCAGGATTACGATATCTTCTATATCCTGAGCATTCAGTCCTGCGATGGCTGATCCTAATACAGAAGCCGGATCTCCGGAATAGAGTTGACTTACAGCGACATTGGAAGGAGAGGTGATCGGAACTCCGTTGATGACGTAGAGTGGTTCCTGATTGGCACTGATGGAGGAGTTACCACGAATCCTGATTTTTGGAGTAGATCCGAAAGTTCCGGAAGTATTCTGTACGCTGACACCCGCTGCCGCCCCCTGCAGCATTCTGGAAACGTCAATTGCTCCTGAGCGATCAATCACATTTTTGTCAACCTGACTCACCGAGCCTGTAAACTTGCGTTTATCCAGTTTCTGGAAACCAGTAACAACGACTTCATCCATACCTATATCCGACGGTGCAAGAGAAACATTGAGCACATTGTCTGCAGCCTTACGGCGTACAGTTCCGAATCCCAATAGATTAAACTGAAGAGTAGCATTGTTATTTCTCAAGGTAAGCCTGTATGCACCATCGTTATTTGTTGCGGTAGAATTATTGGTCTCCAGTTCGGTTACAGTCACTCCGGAGAGAGGCTGTCCTTTCTGGTCTACAACTCTTCCTGTGACCACCTTTTGCTGAACCATTGCAGCCGATCCGGCAATTGCTACAGATTCTTTAGCCTTTACGGTTATGATTTTGTCTGTAATCACAAAATCAAAAGGTTGATTCTGAAAAATCAGTGCCAGGGCATCGTTGATGTTCTCATTGGCGACAGCCACCGATACGGGTTTGGAGATCTTGACGAAATGAGAGTTAAACAAGAAGTTATACCCACTTTGACGCTGGATCTCTTTCAGTACATTAATAAGTTGCTCATTCCTTACTTTTAGATTGATGTTTTGCCCGAAAGTATGAGCATTTACATGAAACATGAAGGCGAACAATAGCAATGGGATTAGTTTCATGGCTAGAATAACGCTTTTGGAAATTCTGCATTCATGTATCCGGTTTTTCACAACTATGCAAAACCTGGATATAAATGCATAGACTTTTTCTTTCATAAGATTTGGTTGCGTACAGATACAGCGCACTACAGCAGTTTTGGTCAACTCGCTGATTTACGTATATTTGTACAGGTTGGTTTAAAAAATAGTTTGTTACTTTCTTAGGCCAATTAGGTATATATGACCGCTTATGACTGGGGATGGTGCGAACATCTCCAGTTTTTTATTTCTTTAGGTCTAGTGTTTAACCATTATCCTCCTTTCGTCGATTTTAAATTTGTAACTTGTATTCATCTGTATAACATCCAGCAGATCGGATAACATAACATCTCTGGAAATAGAACCGGATAACGGTTCGTCTTTAAAATTCTTGTCTGTAAATATAAACTCTACATTGTACCAACGTTCTATTTCTGCAATTACCGACAGGAGAGAGGTGTTGTTAAACACAAATTTGCCTTCTTTCCAGGCAGTGATCTCTTCGACATTGACATGACGGACGGTAATCATGTCCTTTGCCAATGCCTGCTCACCCGGATGCAGGATCATACTGGTCTTGTTGGGTAGTGTAATACTTACTTTTCCTTCTACCAATGTTGTTTTAACTCCTTTTTTTGCATCGTATGTGTTGATGTTGAATGTCGTTCCCAACACTTCCACATCTTGTCCTTCTGTATGAACAATAAAAGGTTTGGCGGAATTCTTAACTACTTCAAAAAAACCTTCTCCGACTAAGGTTACTTCCCTTTTATCGCCCTGGAATGTCACCGGATAACGGATGGAAGACATCGCATTCAGGTGTACTTTGGATCCGTCGGGGAGAACTACCATGGTATAGGCAGCTTTAGGTGTTTCAATAATATTGGTTTTGGTTTCTATTTCATGTTTGTTATCATATTCATAGGAGATCAGTCCATCTTTGCTTTTTATAATCCGGAACCCCTTTTCTTCATAGATCACACCTGTTATGGCAGTGTCGAGATTTATTTTTCTGCCATTTTCAAAAGTCAGGGTAGCTGCAGATATGGCCGGATGTACATCGTCGGATTTGTGTGCAATAGCCGGATTGTTCTCTAAAGTTTCAGGCCTGTTAAATAAGAACAGTCCGCAAACAATAAGAATACTGGCCGCTGCAGCAATCCAGCCCCATGTACGAAATATCCCTGATGAGGGTTTATTGGAATAGGAGGAAATGCTGTAGGCTGATTTGCTGGCAATAGTAGAATTAATCTTTCCGTAAATACTGAGCAGTCTTTGATCGATCAGTTCATCGGCTAAGTCTGTGTCAGCATCAACCGAACCAAGCTCTTGCTGTACAATTTTTTTTAGTTCATCATCACTGAGCTCAGAAAGTTTAAGGAATAAGATGTCGTATTCATCTTTATCTATCTTTTTTGTAAGATATTTTTTTAGTAATAGGTTCAGCTCAGTTGTATTTTTCATGAATTGTCGGCTTTTGGACGCGGTTCTGATATGAATACGTTCAAAAACAAAAAACTCACTATTCAAAAAGGAGAAAAAAATAAAAAAAATTAAAAATCTTTGAAAATCATTAAAATAAGAGCTGATTTTAATGTGTTCTCGTGTTCTATGGCATATTTTTTAAGGAATTTCATAGCCATTACCAGTTGATTGCTGATTGTTGAATACGAAATGTTTAACTCTTCACTCACTTCTTTATATGATTTTCCTTCCATCTTACACAATCTGAAGATCAATTTTCGCTGCGGAGGCATTTGTTCGATAGCTTGTTCAAGTATATTCAGATTTTCTTTATAGATATAATCTTCATCTGGTGAAGTACTGTACTCTATAAAATTGTCCCAAATTTCCTTTTGTAACTTCTTGTCCCGTGTCAGTTTTCTGAATACATCTATTGCCATATGATCTGCCATACGTAGAATATAGGATGAAAAAGGCTTATCTGCATCAATAGTCTCGCGCATATCCCAGATTTTGATAAACAGACTCTGAAGAATTTCATCTGCCGTTTCAGGATCTTTGAGGAGGAAAAGAAGTCGCTTATAAATGATTTTCGAATATCGTTTATAGATATGTTCAAATGCTTGCGCACTTCCTCCTGAAAACTGAAGAATGATTTCTTTATTTAAATCTGTTGCAGTCATCTGACGAAAACAAGTATAGTGTTTTTAGTGTAAGGTTAGTTATCGGATGTAAGCCTTTTATAAGATTGCTATCATATAGTCATTCGTCATGATATCTGATATACAAGCATTGGTAAAAGTCATAACAGGCCAGTAAATTCTTGTTATAGTGTAAATATAAACCTTTTTGAGCATATCTGTATATTCCCGGGTTTAATGATGTATAAAAAATAAGTAAAGCAGCTGGTTTTCTGTAGCTAAATAGAAGAATATGAGTAAGTTTTGTTACTCAAAAACCGAAATTTATCTTTCGATAAGCAGTAAAACAGCTATCCGGGCGGATAGCTGTTTAAAATTTTACCAGAGATTATAATGTCGCCATGTCAATAACAAAACGATACCTTACATCTCCTTTGATCATCCGATCATAAGCCGTCTGAATATCTTTGATATCAATAAGTTCGATTTCCGAAACAATCTGATGTTCCGCACAGAAATCTAACATTTCCTGAGTCTCGGCAATGCCTCCGATTCCTGATCCTGCCACACTTTTGCGTCTGTCAATAAATGCGAAAGCCGGTATTTTATGCGCTTCAGGAGGTACACCTACAATGATATGTACACCATTTGTCCTCAAAAGAGACATATACATAGTCATATCATGCTCAGCACTAACGGTATCCAGGATAAAATCAAATGAATTTTTAGCTTTTGCTACTTGTTCCGGATCCGTAGTAACTACGAAATGATGTGCTCCTAATTTACGTGCATCAGCCTCTTTATTGGGTGAAGTACTGAGTACCGTTACTTCTGCACCGAATGCGACACCAAATTTAACGGCCATATGTCCCAGTCCACCCAGTCCCAATACCGCCAGTTTATGCCCTTTACCTACTTTCCAATGTCTCAACGGAGAATAAGTGGTAATGCCGGCACACAATAAAGGTGCTGTAGCAGCTAGAGAAAGAGAAGAAGGGACATGCAATACGAAATCTTCATTGACAACTATTGTATTGGAATATCCTCCATAAGTAGGGGCTCCGTCCGTATACTTGTTGATTCCGTTGTACGTCTGGATATTTCCATTATCGCAATATTGCTCCAGTCCTTCCTGGCAGTTGGGGCAGGTTCTGCAGGAATCCACCATACATCCTGTTCCAGCTAGGTCACCTACTTTGAAACGGGTTACGTGTTCACCTACTTTGATGACTTTACCTACAATTTCGTGTCCCGGAACCATTGGGAATATGCCCGGAAACCAATCGTTGCGTATCTGATGAAGATCTGAGTGACAGACACCACAGTACTGAATGTCAAATTGTACATCATGTGGACCTACTTCACGACGCTCAAATTCCCATTCGGCCAAATCCGAAGTTGGAGTTTGTGCTGCGTATCCTTTTGTTGTAATCATAGTATATTGTTTGTTTTTTTAAAGCTAACATGAATGTACAGCTTTTGTTTTATGCAGGAAGAGATGTTTGTGTTTATTTTTTGTAATAAAATTGTGCATCAGATCCGGAATGTTTTCTGATGTATTTCAAGCAATTGTAGGTATTAGGCTACGGTTTAAATTTTTGCCAGATAAACAGTTTGTTATTGTGTTTTCTGATTTATATTTTCGTTTAAAATATATTAATCTATAATGAATAGTAAAAGAATTTCAGTTTTATTTAGTTTAGGCTTTATGCTCTATGCAACTTTCGCTTTCGGACAGGACATTCCAAAAGAATATCAAAAGAAATATGAAGGAAAGAAAGTGCAGAATTTTCTTTTGCTTACTTCTAAAAAAGATAGTAAGGATAAGATTATACTAAATGCTGCAGGGGATAAAATTGCGTCTTTCAATGAGAAGAAACCTTTAATTTTTATAGCAGATAAAGGAGCGGCTTATGTTGCTAATAACGTGAAAGGAGCAAATGACGGAGGAGGATTTGTATCCGATGAATATCAGGATATTGATATACTGGATTTGAGTACGAATGCTATTAAAAAGGCAGATTTTACCATTCCTGCATTTCCTTATGAAGATAAAGAACTGGTTTTATTCAAAAAGGGGGGACGCTACGGTGCGATGAACAAATCTGAAGTTGTCGTTGTAGAACCTGTTCTTAAAAATATTATTCCTTTATCTTCTTTCGGAGCTTCTTATCTTATGGTAGCGGATAATGAGTACTATCTGGCAGACAATTACGGTAAGAATATTTTAGATAAAAATTTTGTGTACAGTACGCAGCATGTTAATACGGACTGGATTAAAGGGGATAAAATATTAGCCTCTGCAGACGGTCAGGGATTCGGGCTTTACGATTATGTTACTAAACAGCAGGTGGTACCCTATGCATATACTGCTGTGAATCATATGAAGGATAATCTGTATTTGGTAAAGAAAAATGAACTGGCGGGTGTATATGATACCGATGCGAAAGCTTTGGTTTTGCCTTTTGAAGCAGGTGTAAATTATGTACAGTCTGTCATAAAGGATCCAAAAAGCTCTTCTTTGTATTTTGTGGTGTCTGTGAATCGTAATGGTAAGAATCTGACGAATATCATACATAATGGAAAACTTCTGGTTGATGAAAAATATCAGCTGGAAAATATGAGCAGTAATCCCGAATTTCCATTTGTAGACGGAAAAAATACGAAAGGTGAACACTATATCTTTGACTTGAGTCAGCCTAAAATGTTGATGAATGGATTGCCGTCTATCAAGCGTATGACACGTATTGAATATCTGGATCAAAAACCTGGATTCGTTCGTGTGGCTTCAGCGGTCGATCCTAATGTATCCGGCGGCGATAACCGTGACTGGGTAATGCTGCTGGACGTAAATGGTAAAGTATTGTCCGGATACCGTCCGGCACAGGATCTTCGGCGCTTTGATCTCGACGGAGGCAAGCCGATTCTGATGGCTGCATACTCCAAAGCAAATGTATATATTGTCAATGTGATGTTTGGCGCTGATCAATCGATCCTGGAAGAGTTAAAGTTGAATATCATCAATGTCAAAGTCGTGGATAATAAAATAAGGATACAGCTGCCGGGAGATATCAGCAATGTATTGCCATCCGGTCAATCGGTACTCGGTGGTGCGATTCTGATAGATAGCTCCGGCAAGGTAGAATATGTCAGACCTTAGCCGTCTTCGCAACACAGCGGGTATACCTATCCGCTGACATTTGATTAGTCTCTTACTTTATTTACGGATTCATTTGGGATATTATAAGAGATAGTACTATCTTTAGTACAGCATTTTATAAACCTGGCTGATTTTGATCGAATACATTAGGCTTTATCCTTATTTTACACATATTTAAAATAAAAGATATACAGGCTTAACATCATTTGTTCAAATTAGCGACTTAATTCAACCCGTGAAAATCCCAACAGCGAAGTAATGTCCTGGTCTAATTTTATACATGGTGATGCAAAGGCATTTGAATCTATCTATCAGCAATATATAGAGGATCTGTTTGCTTTTGGTCTCAAGTTTCATGCAGACCGCGAGACTGTCCTTGACTGTATACATGATTTGTTTCTGGATCTCTATGATAATCCGCGTATTGCAAAGGATGTGGATGTTAAGTATTACCTGTTCTCGGCTTTGAGAAGAAGAATTCTGAAACGGAAGAAAGCAGATGTATATGAACCTCTGGAGAGTCTGCCGGAAAATGTATGGGCTATCGGTTCACATGAACTGGATCTTATTCTGAAGGAAAATCAGGATATCAATGTGCAGAAGGTCAAGCAGGAAATAGATAAGCTACCCAAGCGTCAGAAAGAAGTATTGTATCTTAAGTACTATATGGAATTTTCCTACGAAGAGATTGCCAGCATAATGAATGTCAGTGTGGAGTCCTGTCGAACCTTATCCTACCGGGCATTTCGTGTGCTCAAATCTCATATGGGGCCACTGGAATATATGTCAGCCCTGATTTATATTTTTTTAAAATAAATTTTTAGTTTGTTTTGTTTTTTATAATTCGATAATCAAATTATTTTGCTTCTCATTTTTTATATAATACTTATTTTTCTTCTCGAAAATAACAAAATATTATAGTCAAATATGATTGATTATTGTTTTATTATATTTGTAATAAACAAATGATATATGGACTTTAGATAATGCTGTAGCATATCATTACGATCAATTTCCACCGGATAATATCCAATATGAGTTTTTTATACAGGAATTGATCGGAGCAACAGAAACTTTGGCTCGTTATGATCAAATGATTAAAAATCTACATAATAGCGAGCTGCTATTGGCACCACTTCGAAATCAGGAGGCGGTTTTATCATCCAGAATTGAAGGGACTATAAGTACTATAGATGAAATATTGCAATATGAAGCAGACACTGATAGTGGACTTTCAGAATATGCACGTGCAGATGTGATAGAGACTATTTTATATCAAAGAGCGTTGAAAAATGCTCAGTTAGCCTTAGAAGAGGGTTATAATTTTTCGCTCAGTTTCATCAAACAAATACATCAGCAATTGCTGTCTTCAGGCAGAGGAGCCGCTAAATCTCCTGGAGAATTTAAAAAGGAGCAAAACTTTTTGGCTGATCGTGTAGCTAAAAAGGTTCAATTTATCCCTATAAGTCCTGAAAAATTAAATGATGGTCTAAACGAATTGATCAATTATATCGAAAATAATCCTGTTCCAGCATTGATAAAAACCGGTGTAGCGCACGTGGAGTTTGAAGCATTACACCCATTCCAAGATGGTAATGGTAGAATTGGAAGAATGATCATCACACTTTTGTTATGGAAATCCGGAGTTTTATCTCAGCCGCATTTTTATATCAGTGGCTATTTTGAAGAACACAAAGATGAATACATCGAAGCTATGAGAAATGTGTCTAAAAACAATGACTGGAATGGATGGATTAAATTTTTCCTCACCGCGGTACAGCATCAGGCTACTAAAAATTTGGAAATAGCAGAACGTATCCGAAATCTATATGAAGAAATGAAAACTGAGTTTGCTGATTTACTCTCCTCCAAATGGAGTTTAATTGCTCTTGATTTTATTTTTACCAACCCTGTTTTTAGAAACAATAGATTTGTGAGTAGTACGAAAATCCCAGTGCCAACAGGCGCTGTGATGATAAAAAAATTAGTAGAAAACGGCTATCTGGTTCAAAAAGAAGAAGCTGCTGGAAGAAGACCTGCACTTTATTCTTTTGAACCCTTAATGCGATTGGTAAGGGTGTAGAACACTGGAGTCTCGTTAAAAAGTATAAGAGAATTGATTGAAAAATTTATTCAGAAAAATTTAAAATAAAATGTCTATGCGGCTGTACTTTTTTGCTCTTTGTATATAAAGGGGGAAATACAGCATTTGGAAAAGCATAGAAATCAGTTAAAGAAAATATTTGATCTGCCGGAAAGCGAACAGCTGACAGATCCGGAAAGAGCAGAATTAATGGCATCTGTAATCCGTCGTGGACGGCAAAAGAGACATCGTTCGGTATACCTGATGCTCACTGCAGCCTGTGTCTTATTAATCGGATCACTTTTTATTTTCTATCCCCGGGCTGAGGACAGCTCGTTCGACCTCTCTAAGGTTGCAGAATTTAATCAGAAGCAATTTGAGTCTGCAGATCAGATTCAGATTGTCAAATCTAAAATTTTTATTTCACCCATTACCAATGATCCCGGTCTGCTGTCCGGAGATGTTTCCTATGCAGCGGATAGTATGCTGGATTTGTCTGATGAGTCAGCAGCTTCTTACACTACGATTTATGTTCCGAACGGACACCGGCAGGAAGTAACATTGACAGATGGTACCAGAGTCTGGCTGAATGCCGGGTCTTACCTCACAATGGATAAGAATATGAGCGGTAAAGAACGTCGGGTTTACCTTAACGGGGAAGCCTATTTTGATGTGACACATACAGGAAAACCATTTTTTGTGCAGATGAAAGGACATACGGTAGAAGTCGTCGGTACTTCATTTAACATCAATAGTTATGAGCGAGATCAGCAGACTACTGTGGAGCTGATCACCGGAAAGGTCTTGTTTCACAGTAATAACAAAGGTTTTGAAAAAATAGCTATGAGTCCGGGACAGCGGATTGCTGCATATGAAAATCCAAGCCGTGTGGTGATTGATAAGTCAGGTGTGGCGCAGGATATTCTTTGGACCAAAAAACAAATATCACTGAACAAGATCAGACTGCAGGATCTCTTCCGGAAAATAGAACGTCTGTATAATGTATCTATAGATGCTGATCCTGTACTGGACAATATAGATCTTTCATACTCCGGGCGTCTGGATTTACGGGAAGATGTGGTTGCTGTATTGAAGAATATTTACGAACTCAGAGATTATCAGATAATATTAAAAGAAAAGGAGGTGACTATAAGAAAACCTAAATCTACTAAATAAGAAGAATAAGGAGGAGCTGCTACTCCCCCTTATCACATTTATTGATCTTAAACAGTTAAAATCGTACTAAAATTATGAAAAAAAAGCAATCCTGGCAACAAATGGCCGGGTGGGGGCATTTTGATGTCAAATTCTACTATTATATGAAAGTTACCTCCCTCTTGACTACTTTACTTTTTATGACATTTGCTGCCAATGCCTATTCACAGCGGGTGTCTTTAAAACTGAGTAATGTTACCTTTAAAGTCTTTCTGCAATCTATTCAGGATCAGACTAATGTGGCTTTACTCTACAACGATCACCTTATCGAAAATAAGCGGATATCTGTACAGGCGAATCAGGTAGATCTGCGGGAGCTCCTGAAACGGGAACTACCCAAGTACGGCCTGGATTATACAATCAGTGGCAATCAGATTACACTGGTTCCGTCTGCTGTAAGCCGCACCGTAGCAACCGAAACCCGATCGCAGGAAATGATCCGCATCAAAGGCCGCGTATTTAACAGCGGAGAACCTCCGCAGGCACTGTCATCCGTCTCTGTCGCTGTACTGGGCGGAAGTCAAGGTGTGCATACCGATGAAGGTGGATACTACGAACTGGAAGTGCCTAAAGGTGCGACCTTAGTCTTCAGTATGGTGGGATACCATAGCAAACAGGTTCCTGTCAACAAGACTGAAAATAACCTGACCATTTCTCTATCGGAGAATGTCTCAGATCTGGAAGAAGTAGTGGTGGTGGGAATGACAGAAATGCAGCGCAAGCATATTGCAAGTTCTGTAGCCAGCCTGGATATCAAGTCCAGTATTGAAGGTAAGCCTATTACCAATCTTTCTCAGTCATTACAAGGTGGTGTGACAGGACTGCAGGTACAACAAGGATCCGGTCTTCCGGGAGGAGATGCAGCCAGTATAAAGATCAGAGGTATCTCTACTTTGAATAACTCCGATCCGCTGGTGCTGGTCGATGGGGTGCCTATGGATATGAATCATATCGATCCGGTAACTATTGAAAGTGTAACTATTCTGAAAGATGCTGCGGCAGCAGCTATATATGGCGCAAGAGCAGCCAACGGTGTTATTCTGGTAACGACCAAACGGGGTAAGGCTGGTCAGATCAATATTTTATATGACGGATACCTGGGGATGCAGACACCAACAGTATTGCCTGAATTTGTCGATGCTCCGACCTATATGCGCATGTATAACTACGCACAGGTGGCCTCTGGCGGACAGGTATTTTATTCTGACGATCAGATTGCCAAGACAGAAGCCGGAGATGATCCGGTCAATTATCCGAATACCAACTGGACAAAGGAGCTGATAGATGAATACTCACCGCTGACGTCACATTCACTGTCCGTGAGTGGGGGAAATGATGTAGCAAGATTTGCGGTGACAGGTAATTATATGAATCAGCAGGGGATGATCCCGCAGAATAAGATGGACCGTTTTAATATACGTGCGAATACGTCGGTATCCTTGTCCAAAAGATTTCTTATTAATCTGGATGTGTTGGGGATCCGTCGGAATACGATGTATCCTAACCGGCCCATTTCGAACGGGGGCAGCCGTTTGCTGGATGATCTGTACAGACTTCCGCCTACAGTCTTGCCTAAATATCCTCAGGAAGAAGGCTGGCCAACTATTTATGGACGCTATGCAGATATTGTCAATCCGATTGCTTATTCGGAAGTTGGGGGAAGTATAGGTTATCAGTATGATCAGGCTACGATCAACCTTCAGCCAAAATGGTCTATTACTAATGATCTGAATATCAGGGGACAATTCAGCTACCGGCTCAACAGTGATGTATATAAACAAAACAGGGATAATTATTATTTCTTTGATTACTATACCAAGCAACTTGTACAGACCTGGGCTGTTCAGCGTGATGCGTATTCTGAAGTACGGGACACCTATTATTACCTCAGTGGTGCTGTAGATTACAGTAAGAATTTTGGCAAACACAATCTTTTTGCGATGGGTGGTTTTTCTATGGAAAAATTCAACAACGGATACTGGAATTCTTCAGCTTTGGTATCTTCTTATGCTAAAGTCAACTATGCTTATGCAGATCGCTATCTGCTGGAAGCCTCTTTCCGTGCAGACGGCTCATCCAAATTCGGTCCTAAAAATAAATACGGTTATTTCCCTTCTGTTGCATTCGGCTGGAATGTGCATAATGAATCGTTCTTCAATGTAGAGGCGATCAGCAATTTTAAAATCCGAGCTTCTTATGGTCAGCTTGGGAACGAGAATATAGGACTGTACCGCTATCAGAATCTGATCAATACCAGCAACGGAACGGAAAGTGTATGGGGTAATCCGGATATTTCATGGGAGAAAGTAAATATTCTGGATATCGGTCTGGATATGGCTTTGTTTCAGAATAAACTAAGCCTGACTTTTGATTACTACGACAAGAAAACTTCAGATGTTATCCTGTATCCTTCCGTAGCACCTTCAGGAGCTATAGGCTCTGCTCCGCTGAATGCCGGTGAGGTAACGAATAAGGGGTTAGAACTTTCATTGAATTATAACGGTAAGCTAAGTCAGGATTTTGACTTTTCAGTCCGCCCCGGTATTACGTATAATAAAAATAAGATCACTGATCTGCTTGGAGGACCTTATATCAGCGGTATAGAGATCAATGAAAAAGGATCCAGTATCAAAAGTTATTACGGCTATGCTTCCAATGGAATTCTGCAGTATTCAGACTTTGAAGCAGACAAGACAACAGCCAAAGTGCCTGTTGTTGCCGGGCAGGGGCCTGGAGATATCAAGTATATTGATCTTAACGGTGATGGTATCATCGATGAGAATGATCAGCAGATTATAGGTGATCCGACACCGCGTATCAATTATTTTGCAAATTTTAATTTCCGGTATAAAAATCTGGATCTGGAATTTCTGCTACAGGGTACCGGTGATCATGATTATTCCGGCAATCTGGGAGGGAAGTCTGCCGGATATTTATGGCATCCTCTTAATATGAGTGCTTCCGGAGGGGTTCCTACAACGTACAGAGCAGCCAATACCTGGCGCGAAAATAATCAGGATGCCATCTTTCCGCGTTTGTTAGCCAATCCGGCTACGAATGTGTTACGCAGTGATTTCTGGTTATTCAATGCGCGGTATATGCGTGTCAAATTCATTCAGCTAGGTTACAGACTGAATCCTGCTTTTATGAATAAATATGGTATCAAATCGAGCCGTATCTATATGAACGTGCAGAACCCGTTTATTTTTACAGATGTAAAAATGGCGGATCCCGAATCTCAGGGAGGTTCTTATACCTATGCTATTATGAAAACATTTTCTCTGGGTCTAACTGTTAATTTTTAATCTGAAAACCTGAAATGAAAAATAATATTAAATATTTAGTTTACAGTATGTTGTCTCTGTCTTTGATGCAGACTTCATGCGAAAGTTTTCTGACCATTGATAGCCCTACGGGTGTGACGGATGAGCAATGGTGGAATACAGAAACCGATGCGTACAATGCTATAGCTTCCGTATATGTCGGTATTCCGGGAGGATCATCCGGGCGTAATATTATGTACTATGCCGGTCTGACGGATGAAGCCGTGCATCGGGGTGATTTTAAAGGAGATTACGACAGTTTTACCCGTGGACTGGCAACCAGCAGATGGGGAGTGGCCAATTCTATCTGGCAGGATGACTACATCTGTGTGAGAAGAGCAAACCGGTTTCTTGAAAATGTAGACCGTGTATATATGGACGCTACACTGAAAGATAGAATGAAACTGGAAGCAAGAGCGCTGAGAGCTTATTATCATATGGAACTGATGCTGCTTTTCGGAGATATTCCGTTACTGGAGCGTTCGCTTACTCCCGAAGAAAATACCCAACCCCGTACAGCAGAACAAAAGGTTTATGAATTTGTCGTCAGTGAATTGAAATACTGTGCCGAAAATTTGCCTTCCTCTTATGTCAATGCCGACCGCTGGCGTATGACAAGCGGTGTCTGCTGGTCTCTGCTCTCCCGATTGGGGTTGATCAAAAAGGATTTTGAACTGGCAAAGACAGCATCCAAAAAAGTAATTGAATCGGGCGTTTATAAGCTCTGGATTAATAACACAAACAGATCGGCAAGCTATAGTGAATTATTTAGCTATGCGGGTGAACTTAATGATGAACGTATATTCTTTAAGGAGAACGGATGCAGCAATGCATGGACTACATTTGCTCCTTTTGGTATAGGGGGTGAGACCTATCTTTCACCTACAAATAAAGTGATAGATAACTACGAAACCAGACAAGGAAAGACTATTCAGGAATTGGGTCGTGATTCTATGCTGGTCTATCAGAAGAATCCGAATTTTAATAACAACAGAGATCCGAGGTTGCGTGCTTCGGTATTTGTGCCGTATGAAAGTTTTCAGGGGCAGTATACGTTAGATCCGTTTTATAACCCGAGTGATAAGATAGGAGAGACCAAGTCTACGGCTACAGGATACTGGATTAAGAAATATGTGGACGCCCGCGACAGACAGTCTAAGAGTGGCAGTCTGGATTTTATGATCATTCGCTATGCTGAAATTTTATTGAATTATTCCGAAGCGCTTATTGAATCTGGCGAGTGGAATCATGCTGATGTTACCAAATACATCAATGAAGTGCGCTCCAGAGCAGCTATGCCTGCGATCAATACGGGACTTTATAATTCGCAGGCCAGAATGAGAGAGCTTATCCGAAGAGAGAGACAGTCGGAACTTGCATTTGAAGGGGGACGCTATTTTGATATACGAAGGTGGGATATTGATACAGAAGTATTGAATGGTGAGGTGTACGGAGCGACCAACCCTACAACCGGGGAGCTGGTAAAAGTACAGACCCGCAAGTATAACAGATCCCGTGAAGGACTGTGGCCGATCCCGGAAAATGAAATTATTGCTAATCCTAATATAGTTCAAAATCCAAATTATTAATATGAAAAGCAACACGATATTATATGGCTTACTTAGCCTTTTTATATTAGTTTCTCTTTCTTCCTGTCGTAAGTCCTACAGTGCAGGAGACTGGGATATTCTGCCGGAAAAAGAAACCCCTAATCCTATAGATTCGGGAAGTAATGCTCCGACAAAAACATTGAAAGTGATGTCTGTCAATATGCGTCTCAGTACGATTCCTGACTTTGCGAACATGATCACCTATATCAAAGAGTATAATCCGGACCTGTTGTTTCTGAGGCAGATAGATAGTGCGACAACACGGGTAGAGAAGGTCAACAGACCTCAGGTTATGGCAGATTCATTGGGTATGGAAGTGTTTTTTAAAAAGAACTTTGATTACCAGACCGGAGGGTTCGGGAATGCAGTTCTTTCCAAATTTCCGATCAAAGAAAAGGTTGCACAAATCCTGAGACGTGAAGATGGTAATACGGCGGAACTGCGTAGTGCGGTGATGATCCGTGTAGAAGTAGAGAAAGGTCATGATGTTTATTTTGCAGGCACAGAGCTGGATCCTTCTGTCGTGAACAACCGAAATCTGCAGGTAGTAGATCTCCTGAATATGACAGAAAAGATTACTGAACCTGTGATCCTGGTGGGTAATTTTAATGAGCAGGAGAGTGCGAACGGGCAAGTGCTTAGCTACTTAAAAGGCTCATTCACTTTTGCCTGTCTGGGTGCAGGCTGTCCGATGAATTCACCGAAAGCCAGTCCTACTGGTATATATGATTATATCACTTTCAAAGGTGCAGGCGGGAAACTGGCTTTGTCCAACTATCTGGCCTTTCCGAAATCTGCAAATACTTTCCTGCCGATGACCGCTTCTTTTAAACTAAAAATCGAACAATAATTATGAATAAACTTAAAATTTTGATGCTTACCTGCTTTGTCAGTATTGCATCACTGGCCTGTTCCAGCGATCAGAAGGAAATCCCAGAGCCGAAAACAGAAAAAAGTAAACTGACGGTTATCACGTATAACATCCATCACGGAGCACCGGAAAACTCGGAGGTTGTCAATCTGGAAAATATCGCAAACACCATCAAACAGAAAAATCCGGATCTCGTTGCTTTGCAGGAGGTGGATGTCAATGTGCCTCGTTCAGGTAAAGTAGATCAGGCAAAGAAATTAGCGGAGCTATTGAATATGAACTATTATTTTTCTAAATCATTAGATTATAACGGAGGTGAATATGGAGTTGCTATATTGAGTAAATTTCCGATCTCAAACACAAGGAGACTAGAACTTCCTATGCCAACTGCCGGAGAGAAAAGAACCGTGGCAATGGCAACAATAGATCTGGGAAATGGAAAAACGCTGGAGTTTGCGTCTACTCATCTGGATCTGAATGTTCCTAACCGTACAGCACAGGCAACTTTTCTCAATGAACTGAGTGTGCAGCTCAATAAACCGATTATGATTGGCGGAGATTATAACGCTGAAAGTAATTCGGTAGAATTGACCGAATTGCGTAAACAATATACCTTGTCCTGTGTCAATGGTTGTCCCAATTCTTTTCCTGTACGTAATCCGACAAAGGCAATAGATTTTGTTGCTTCTAATAAGCTTGCTGTTCAGCAGTATAGTTTGTTATCAGCAGTTGCACTTACAGGGAGTTATGCTTCAGATCACCTTCCTGTAGTGGCGATATATAATTACTAAGAAAAGGGTAAAGATTATTCTTTATTATATTAAAAAAGCAGAGTCTGTTGAAGAACAGACTCTGTTTTTTTATCTTTATTACAATAGGCAACTTATATATTTTAATAAAAATGAAGAAGGTACAATTAGGCAATGTTTACAGCTTAACCACGGATAAAGGAGTTGCGCTTTTTCAATTAGTGAATCTGCCGGAAGATAAACGAAATGATGTGGAGATGATAAAAGTTACTTATACCTTATTTGATAAGTTACCACCTTTGTCAAATGCTATTTATGAAGATGGATTTTTCTATATCCGGTTTCCGGTAAAGGCTGCACTCAGACGAAAAATTATCAATTTGATTGGATACATTTCACTTCCTTATTGTTTTGAATTACCTCTTTATGAAAGAGCTGGACATTATTTTAAAAAGAATTATTGGATTATTTCAAATAGGAAAGACAATAGTTTTATTGAAGTAAAAGACTTGGATGAAGAGCATGTGAAATTGTCCCCAAGCGGAGTTTGGAACGATACTTATTTAAAAGAACGACTGGAGGAAGGGTGGAGATTAGAAAACTGGAAATAGTTTGTTAATTACAATATCCCTATTCTTTTGATCTGTTGCATATGTCTTTCATTGTGGTAGATCAGTATCCTGAAGGTGTCTCCAAGTCTGATCTTAATCCATCGGGAAATGCTGATGCTTGTTTTTATTTTTTGAAGATCAGCTTGTCTTGCGGTGTTCAGAATCTGGATGAGACGCTGCTGTTGCAGGATAAATATACGGATCACATCTGCAGTAAGCTGACTTCCGATAGGATTCATTTTTTTAAAAGTCTTCATCTTATTGAGTTTACTTTTGGGCAGCATAGTATTTGCGAAATAATTACCAAGCAGGCCGCTTTGAAAAATTTTTCGGGAAGGGGCAGTGCTGGATTTTATGCGTAGTTCAATTTCCGGAAGATAAAAGTCTGCATACCTGTTGAGATGTTCAATGCATTCCAGCGTACTCCAGGATCCCTCATAGGGTCGTTTGTTGAGTTTCTCAGGAGAATTATGTTGCAGCTGTTGCGCCAATGCTATATGTTGAGTGGTCAACTCAATCAGATCATTAATCAATGTGGAGGATTCTATTTTCATATCTTGTTCAAAGCTCCTCTTTTCGGATTAAAAAAATCTTGACTGAAATCAAGATTTCTGAAGTCTGGATAATGTTTCCGGACTCATGCGCAGGTAGTTGGCAATGTACTTGTTCGGAATCTCCTGAAATAAACGGGGACTTCTTTTTAATATACGCTCGTATCGCTCCCGCGGAGAACTGATCAGAATATCCTTTTCCCGTTCTACCTGTTGTAATATCAAATCTTCCAATATCTGATTCCACAGGATGAAGTTATCCGGGGCAGATTGTATAAACTGTTGTAAAGATGATTTGTTTGCTATTCTGACTGTGGTTTTTCGGATGGCCTGAATATAGAAATCGGTCGGATTTCCCGATAAAAATGAATCTAATGAAACAATTAAATTATCGGAATATCCAAATCTGATATTTCGCTCTTCTTCGCCATCCATCATAAAAATACGCAGACCGCCACTGTCTATCCAGTATATATGCTGGTCAATAGCGTCTTTTAAGCAGAGAAATTCATGACGCCGGAGAATAACAGTCTTATCAAACAGATTAGCATTCTTTAGTTTATTTGCTATGTTATCTACTTTCATGTGTCAAAGTGCTGGAAATAGTAAGTATTTATAACGTAAAAGTATCCAATTAGATTAAAAAATGAGATTTTGATTTAGTTTTTGTTTTAAATGAATGTGTGTTGGATATATTCTATTTCTTTTTTTAGTGTTTTAGTGTTTTTTAAACTGGATATGCTATTTTATTTCGAAAATAAAAAGGTTTTCAAACGGGGGAGAATGAAAACCTTTTAATAACCAATTATAAATTGTAATATGAGGAGCTGTAAAGGTAGTAATTATATTTTAAATTGCAAATTTTACATCAAAAAAATAATGATATTTTGAATTTTTTATTGATTTTAATAAAAATTGATGTGTTTTTAAATTTAAAATCCTTTGTTTTTTATTTTTTGATGATTTTTTATTCTGTTTTTAATATATTTTTTGTGTTTATTGTGTAGTTTATAGTTTTTTTTGGTGTGTTTGTCTCTAAATTTTTGGATTTTTTCAATTTATGGTCAATAATTTGGGGAATGAGCAATTAAAAGTTGTGATATAGGTCACATGTTGATTTGAAAAGCTATTCGGAATTTTGTAGAAAGAATAACGATACGAGACTTTTTTTAAATCCGTTATTCTGTTTACAGTTCTCTTAACCACAGTAAACATTTGCTGCTGAAAAGTATGATCTCTTACTGTCTGAATATCCTAAATTATTCCAACGGGTCTCCAAAACATTATTTGCTTAGTACCTGGGTGTATCACGGGAAACATTGAGCCGGCTCAACCGCACGCGTACCTTAGCTAACTGTCAGGCAGGTAGTCTGTGTCTCGTTGTTTTGCGTTTGGATTTTTTGTTGGATTTGGAAGATTTCTGCCACCAAAGAATATATCCTGTAACAGGTAAAGTGGCGCAGAACAGAGAAATAAAGAAGGCCAGAATTTTAGTTGGTAAACCACCTATGCTTCCCACATGAAGATCATAATTCATGGAGCGCAGTTTCTCTCCTCCCGAGAGATTGTCATCACTCTTTATATTGACGATCTGTGCTGTCACAGCATCAAAATAATACCATTTGAACCTGCTTGTTTTATCTTTTTGTAATCGGATCTGTATGTCCACAGGTTTGTCTGCCTCATTACGAAGACGCAAAGACATTATATCCGCGGTTGGATATGTTTTGATTGCAAAGTGGAGTGCTTTATCCATTGCTGAGGCTTGTGGTCCGGACACAAGGGGATAAGTTGGCTTATTCTGTTTAATTTCATTCTTCCCCAGATGATTGAAAAAGTTTACATAGGATTTCTCAAACGCCGGAAATGCAAATACCAATCCTGTTATACCTATTATGAGTCCGATAAAAAGACTGTAAAACCCAAGTACATTATGGAGATCATAGTTCAGTCTTTTCCATTTGGCCTTCCGATCTATCCATATGCTGCGTTTTAATGTTTTTCCTTTCCATCTTTTCGGCCACCACAGGATGAGTCCGCTGATCAGCAACAGTACAAATACTGCGGTAGAATAGCCAACTATCGGATGTCCATATTTTTTTCCCAGTAAGAGATTCATGTGCATTTGGAGAACCAGCTGAAAGAATTCATTCTTCGAATCTTCTACTGCTGTGACTGCTCCGGTATAGGGATTCACAAATACACGGTCATAGTAACTGTAATAATTCCAGTGCCCAAATGCATTTTCATTTGTTTTGGATGCTCTGAATACCCAGGTACGGGACGGATCAGGATAGAGATCTGCACGCGTGATACGGTGTGACGGCGGTAATGCCGCCTGAGCATGGGCAATAAGCGTGCTCAGTGGCATAGGTGCATCATTATGTTTCTTTTCTAAGAAATATTTCTGTGGATAGAAAAGCAGTTTCAATTCTTCCTGAAAGACATAGAGGCATCCGGTAATACCCAAAGACAGTACCACTATGCCACTAAGAATTCCCATCCATTTATGTATCCACAGAACTGCTGAACGCAACATAATTAAAATTTGTAATGGACATTAATATTTGCCTGCATACCATTCCCTCTGGCATATTCGGCGTCTATGGCGCGATATTGGCTGACTGTCGGGTAATAAGTCGTGTTGAAAAGATTTTCTACACCCATACCCAAACTCCATTTGGTATTGATCGTGTATGCTGCGGACAGATTGAATAAGTCTACAGGTTTGATCGGGCCTTCACTGTTGTTATATTTTCCTTTGTCATTGAGAGGAAAGCGGTCTCTTGAACCAGTGTGTACCCAAAATAGTTGGAGATTCCATTGTGAAGCCGGTCTGTAATATACATAAGCTGTGGCTTTGGGAGGAGCTATACGAGATCCGTTGAGATATACTTTGCGTCCGTCGTCAAATTTGGCTTTCCCTTCTACAAAAGCATAGTTTGCTCCCAGTGTCCATTGCGGTGAAAGCCTTGCTTCTGCAGCAAGTTCATATCCTTTTACATTTTCAGGTTCACGTTGTGCCATCAGAAAACCACCCACATCTACCAGATTGACTCCAAGTTTGGATGTACTGATGTAGTAGGCCGCTGATAAATGAAGCCAGTTATACTGACTTGAAAATCCTACCTCATAGTTATTGGTAATAATAGGGTCTGTCTCCAGCTGATCTAATGTATTTGCTTTTGCACGACGGAGTATACGCCCGAGTTCATTGATAGCAAAACCCTGAGAGAAACTCACAAAAGGATTAAAAATGTCATATTTCGTATAGCGCAGGCCGGCATTAAACATAGTCGCTTTGTAGGGAATCTTTCCTCCTGATACAGCTATGCTTCCCTGACCATCAGGCCCGGTTGCAATAGTACTGAAATCTTTTATCTTGACAGTTGCATTTTCGTAGCGTACCCCACCTTTAAAAATCAGGTTTTCCAGTACATCCATTTTCAATTGCGCGTATGGTGCAAAGTTAACCATATTCATATCCGGAATATAAATTCTGCCATCTGTCAGGTTTTGATTTGTGACATCATTCAGTAAATCCAGTCCATATGTTACTTCTGTCGGGATATTTCCGATACGGAAAGGAGTGTTGAGATTAATTCGGACTCCTTTTTTCTCGGAGTTGATCTTTGTCTGTCCTGGTCCGTACCATGCTGTTCCCGAAGGTACATATCTGTTCATGGAGCTGAATGAATTGTAATATCCGCTGAGATCCAGTTGTGTGTGCCCGAAAATATTACGCTTTGTCAGGTTTACCATAATATTGTGGTTGTATGGAGTGCCGGCATTTTCACCGGGTTCTTCTCCACGCACACCGATGGCAGGAGATTCTCCGTATACACCAGCCTGATTGATATAGCGTGTATGTTGTGTACTGTTGTACAGATTGTAGAACGCACTTATGGAAGTATTACTGTCCAGGTCGTATCCCAGTTTGATAAAAGCATTGTACTGATAAGAATTAGACATACCATCCTGCTGTCCGATAGGAAGGCCTTTTCCATCCCGTTGCAGGCCTGTATAATCTGCAGATCCGCTTACCGTATAACTGAATTTGTTGCTCCTGCCTGAAAACATTTGTGCAAAGCGATAGCCCATCGTCTGACCCGGATGTACCGGATTGAAGGACGTTCCTGCGAATGTCTGTCCGGAGAAAGGTACATTATCAGTGTTCTTCTTGGTGATGTAATTAATGATACCTCCACCGGATCCGTTACCATATATAGAGGTTGCCCCCTTGATTACTTCAATACGCTCGATTACACTGGGATCTATGGTTCGGAGATCGCGACTGCCATTCATCAATGGAGTAGACTGAGGGATCCCGTCAATCAGCACCAATACTGCGCGTCCCCGCAGAGTCTGTCCCGAATTAGTTGATTTGTTGTTGGATGTTCCCAATCCCGGTATCGTATTGCCAAGTATAGAAGCTAAATTGGACGTGATATTGATCTGTGTCTCTATTTCCTTACGGGTCAGAATAGATACAGAAGATGGTATTTCATCTATGCTTTCTGCTTTTCTACCTGCAGTGACAACTACCTCATCGAGTGATCTGCTGTCTTTCAATACGACAATAAAAGGATTCGAAAGTGTATCTGTGCGTAAAATACCTGTATAAGTTTGATATCCGAGCGAAGAGATGGTCAGCTGAAGTGTATTGGAAGATTGTACAGGAATGTTAAATGAGCCGTCCCGGGCAGTAGATCCTGTGGCTTTTTTGTTGAGGTATACTGTGGCATGCGGAAGCGGACGATTACTTTCATCCCGGACAAGAAGTTGTATGGATTGTGCTTGAGCAAAAGTGTGATTTAGTTGAAAGATCACCAAGCAAAGCAGACTGTATCTGAAAAATCTGACTTGTAGTTTGGATAGGGGAAGGGACATTTTTAAATATGTTCTTATTTGGACTTAATTTAAATAAAGCTGTAAAAGTATGATATTAAGGAGTATGTTGCAACATTAATTTTGAAATAATTAGGAATGGAAAGTCAGCTATTTCTGTGAAAAGCTCTTTAACAGCGGATTTTTATCTGAAAGGAATATAGGTCGGATATAGCTTATTCCAAGAAAATTTCAAATCCCTAAAAGTCCTCAAAAGACCGCTGAAAACAGGGTTAATTAAAAATAATTAATAAAGTCTATTGATTTAGTAGATTTTATTGTATGTTTGTACTTGTATTATGACTATTTAAATATTGAACAGTGTTTCTGACCTCCTGTAGTTCAAGCCTGCAGTGTTCAGTAACATTTCAAGACACAGCAAAATGAATTAAAATTTACCTTTATCTAAGAACATGAAAACACAAACCTTTACCTCATTCTCTACGTTATTCCTTAACCCTGTATTGCGAATGTGCAGCCCGATGTGCATGTGTTAATGCACTAATTTTTTCCATCGTTTACTGGCATGATCTAAGGTGTCTTCAGAGGCATCATTGGATAGCTATATTCAAAAAAACAGGGAAGTATTGACTACCTCCCTGATGGTCTCCTATCAACAACAAGTGTTCAATTGGCGTTGTGGCTTGTTATTGAAATTTTATATTAAAACCAATCAAAAATATGAAAAATAATACTAGAAACCGTGTTTTTAGTACACTTCTTTGCATGGTTTTCCTTTGTGGAATCCATGTCACTGCATATGGTCAATCTACTCCATTGATCAATGCTTCGATCGCCGGCAAGGTGATTGATTCGCTGACACGCAATCCTATACCGGGAGCTACAGTACAGCTTGAGGCTGTAACGCATCAGGTACAGACGGATGAACTTGGAAATTTTAAACTGGTCACAGGTCAGAAACTTCCTGCAACTGTGATTGTCAGTGTAGTCGGATATACTAAGCGTACAGTAGTGATTCGGTCTTCACCCGCAGTTATTGTCTTATCTCAAAATCAGGATCAACTGGATGAGGTCGTTGTTGTCGGGTATGCGCAAAAGCGTCGTTCTTCCGAAACAGGTGCAATCACCGAGGTTAAAGGCAAGGCTCTGGAATTTCAGGGAGGCGTTAGTCTAAGTGAAAAGATACAGGGGCTTGCTCCGGGTTTGCAGATTGCTTCTGCTTCCGGTGTGGAGGGCGGTTCGGCATTAGTGAGGCTGCGCGGAGCAACTTCTATCAATGCAAATAATGATCCGCTGTACGTTATTGACGGTGTATTTATCAATAGCAGATCCCTGCAGAATGTAAATGCAGGAGGGCAGAATATCAATCCTCTGGCCGATATCAATCCTGCAGATATCGAATCTATTGAAGTATTCAAAGATGCGAATGCTACGGCTATGTATGGCTCCCGTGGTGCAAACGGAGTTATTATTGTCACTACAAAAAGAGGAAAACGCAATGCAGCTACCCGTATCAATCTTAACTCTGTAATCGGCAAGGCCACTACGCCTAAGGTGTGGAGCCTGGTAACAGGACCGGAGCATGCTTCCATTCTGAATCAGCAGTGGATCAATGATGGGAAGAGTTATGAAACACGCCCTTACCGCCCGCTGAGTGAAGGCGGAGCCGGTAATCCGGAGGATCAGGGTACTTTTGACAGGTTGAGTCTTATTTTTCGTGATCCGGTACAGACTACGCACAACCTATCTGTAGCTGGTGGAGGAGAGAAGACTTCTTTCTTTCTGAGCGGAGAATTTACTAAACAGCCATCTATCCTCAAGTTGCAGGATTTTAACCGTCTTTCCTTCCGTACCAACCTGGATCATCAGATCAGTTCGGCTCTTTCTATAGGAACAAGTATAGCCTACAGCAGTACTGAACGTGAGACTGTACCGACAGGGGATACCGGAGGTATTACTAACACCGGTTTGCATACACCCACTTTGACACCATTATTTAATGCTGACGGAACTTACAACAGAGGAGAACGATTCAATAATCCGTACGTATTGCTGGAAAATAGCAATAGTCATGCGTATGGCAAACACCTGATCGGTAATGTATTTGCAAAATGGAATATTCTTAAAAACCTGAGTTTTAAATCGTCTTTCAGTCTGGATGATAATTCTTACAATGAAGTCATCTATTACAATGCGAATCTTAATCAGGGGCTGGCTACTAACGGAAGCGGACGCGATGTGCTTTCGACTGAAACAACATGGGTAGCAGAACAGTTGCTGAATTATATTCCGTTATCCGATAAAGAACACTTTCTTTCTGTTTTCCTGGGAAATACATTACAACGTGGGTTTATAAGCCGTGCCTCGCTGACAGGAACCAATTATCCAAGTACGCAGTTTACAACTATATCTTCAGCAGCGGTGACTACGGCTTCTGCCACAGGAAGATTATATAACGGGCTGATCTCCTATTTTGGAGGTGTCAACTATACATTCAAAGATCGGTATAGCTTAGATGCGAATGTACGTACAGATGCATCTTCCAGATTCGGAGCTAATAATCGCTGGGCGACATTTCCTTCTGTGGGTGCAGCATGGAATATAGCGAAAGAGGATTTTTTACGTCAGAATCTTTCATTTGTCAATACGTTACAGTTGAAAGGTAGTATCGGATGGACCGGTAATCAGGGTATTCCGGACTTCTCCTCTCAGCTGCTCTGGACTGGCGGTAACAACTATCTGGATAAACCAGGAGTAGCGCCTACACAGCTTGGTAATGAAAATCTGAAATGGGAAACTACCCGGCAGTGGAATGTAGGACTGGAAACTTCTTTGTTTGACAGACGTGTAAGTCTGAATGTGGATCTTTATAATAAATATACCAAAGATCTGCTGCTGGAAGTGCCGACTCCGGCAAAGACAGGGTTCAGCTCTTCTTACCAGAATTTCGGAGAAATCAGTAATAAGGGATTTGAAATTGAACTGAAGACCCTGAATATTACCAATGATCATTTTCAATGGAATACTACATTCAATATCTCACACAACAAAAATAAGGTTGAGAAATTATCCAAATCTTTTACCCAATATAACAGAGACTGGGTACGGATAGAAGAGGGATATCCATTGTATTCATTCTGGCTGTATAAACAATTGTATGTAGATACACAGACTGGAAATGCGGTATACGATGACTCCCGTACCGGTGACGGAAAAATTACGGTAGATGACCGTCAGATCGTAGGGGACGCCTGGCCAGCCTTTTACGGAAGCCTGACCAATCAGCTGAGCTATAAGAATTTTTCATTTGCATTTAACTTCTACTTTTCTCAGGGAAATAAGGTGTTTAACATGAACCGTTATTTTCAGGAACACGCAGGGAGCAGAGGGACTTCCTGGTCCATGTTGTCAAGCATGCTTCGCAGTTGGCAGGAACCGGGTGATGTGACGGATATTCCGCGTATTACAACGTTGCAAAATCCAGACGGAAGTTACAATCATAATTATGAAAGCAGCCGCTTTCTGGAAGATGCTTCCTTTATCCGGTTGAAATATATCAATATAGGCTATACTTTTCCGACTGCTCTGCTTGGAAAGCAAACTGTTATCAAAAAGCTGGGATTATATTTCAATGCTACGAATCTCCTGACGTTTACAGGTTACAGCGGACCTGATCCGGAGGTAAATGTAGCACAAAGTCAGGCTGGAGCGACTGTACAAGGACTGGATTTCTCTATGCCTCCACATGCCCGTGTATATCAGTTTGGCGTCAATCTTACTTTATAATCAACGGATTTTTCTACGATTTGATCATAAATATTTTTAAAATGAAAACACAATATCAATATATAATATACCTGCTTCTGGGAACGACATTGTTATCCGGATTTAGTAGCTGCTCTGATTATTTTCTGAATGTTGATCCCACACAATCTATTTCCGGCAATGCTATTGTGGTCGATCAAAATACGGCAGAAACGGCTGTTTTGGGAGTTTACAGTGCCTTGCAATCGCGCCTGTATTATGGTGGTGACGGTTATGCAGCTATGGCCTATCTCTCCGGTGGTGATCATATCTGGGTAGGAACACTCAATTATTACAATGCTTTTCCGGTACACGAATACCGTCCAGATAATACCTTGATTAATAATGTATGGTACGATATATATAAGGTCGTGAATGGTGCCAATAATGTGATTGAGAAAGTAGCTGCCCTGAGTGGTGAATCTATTACTGCAGATGCAAGAAATAAATTTACAGGAGAGGCATATTTCCTGCGTGCGTTAGCCTTCTTTGATCTGGCAAAAGCATGGGGTAATATCCCGGTCGTATTGCAGGCGACCAAATCTCCGTCTGATTTCAGCGGTGTGAAACAAAGTGATCAAAAAACGGTATATGCACAGGTATTGAAAGATCTGGATCAGGCAGAAACTCTTTTGCCTGCCACTGTAGACCGGAATCGCGTCACTAAGAATACCGTCTATGCGCTGAAAGCAAAGGTGTATCTGTATCAGGAAAATTGGGATAAGGCAATTGAATATGCAACAAAAGTAATTGATAATACGAATTATGAACTGGTGCCCTGGCAGACTATTCTGAGCGGACTTAATACAAAGGAATCGGTCTTTGAACTGGCTTTTTCAGCGGCTGATCAAAGTGCACATTTCGGCTCCTGGTCGAGTCTCAGTTACCGCAACCAGTATGGTCCAGGACCTGAGGTGTATCAGTTTTTACAGCAGGCAAATGTAGGAGGAGACCGTAAAGCATTGATTACAGACAATTCTACGGCTACCATACGCAATTATTTTATTCAGAAGCTATACTGGCGCTCCTCGGGAGATAATCCGACTTATATACTTCGGTTAGCGGAACAATATCTGATACGGGCAGAAGCACGTGCAAAAAGTACAACTCCTAATCTGGAAGGCGCACTTTCAGATCTGAATGCTGTACGCCGGCGTGCGAATGTCAGTGTCAAAGTACTTTCAAACAAGGAAACGCTGCTGACTGATATTGAACAGGAGCGGAGAGCAGAGTTTGTACTCGAACCTCAGCGTTGGTTTGACCTGGTTCGGACAGGTCGTGCATCGACGGTATTAGGTGTTACGGATCAGCGGAAGTGGATATTTCCTATCCCATACAATGATGTGGAAGTCGATGCAGATCTTGTACAGAATCCCGGATATGAATAGTCGTTGTCAGGATGAGTAAATCACAACATGATTCATGGAGCAAAGGCCAGGTCTTTGCTCTGTTTGCAGCCTTTATATTTTTTGGCCTGTTGAGTATTCCCTTCAATCCGGTACTCTTTGCGGACATAAGCCGTAAGTTACTGAGCATTGAGAGTTTTTATCAACTCGCTACATATCATACTTCGTTCTTCTCGGAAGATCAGCATGTCGGACTTCAACTGGAGGGCTATCTTAACTGGATAATTGCGCTTGCGGTTGCGTTGGCTGGTGCGGTATTCGTGCAGATTCTGTATAAACGGGAAGTAGCTTCAGATCGCTTGTATTATATATTAAGGGTCTTGTTACGGTATCGGTTGGCCATAGCTTTATTGGCTACGGGTATTGTTAAGTTGTTTCCGGTTTTGCTGCCACTGCCCACTCTGAGTGATCTGCATACAGATTATGGTGACTTTTTACCCTGGAAAATATATTTTCTGAGTACATCTGTCAGCTCTGCGGGATATGTACCTGCACTGGGTCTGGTGGAAATTGTTGCGGCAGTTTTGTTATTGTTCAGAAAAACGACCGCTATAGGTGCTGCAATAGCGCTTTGTCTGTTGCTTAATATTGTATTGGCAAATTACGCATACGGAATAGGGGAGCAAGTCTATAGCTCTTTTTTACTGTTGTTGTCCTTTGCTATTTTATGGTACGATCTTCCCAGACTTTACACCTTGCTTTTTCAGGAAAAATATACAGTTGCAGATACTTTTGAACCCGTATACAGTGCCCGGGTTCAGAAGTATAGGAGCGGGTTGAAAATAGCTGTGCTTGTGTTTGCTCTGGTATTGACAGGAGGTATATACCGGATATGGTCTTATGAGCGCTATCCTTATCCCGAAGAGACAGGACTGGCAGATGCTGCAGGCTATTATAATGTCAGTCATTTTGTTCTGAACGGAGATACAATAGTCTATTCTTTAGATAATGATAAGCGATGGAGAAATGTGGTGTTTGAAAACTGGAATACGCTGAGTGTCCGCAACAATAATCCGGCAGTCATAGATAGTCTGCGTCCCAAAATTGTTTATCAGCCTGATAGTTTACGCAATTTCGAACACCTGGGTAACGGTGGACGTCATTTTTACCGATACGAAATCAGAGATGGGGGGCGTCGTATTGAATTACAGAATAAGATTGTGAAAGATGATCGGTATGTCTTTCAGGTGGAGCGACACGGAAAGGATCAGCTCATTCTGTCCGGTGTGTCTGCTTCTCAGGATTCTCTCCGAATTACCTTGCAACGCACTCCAAAAGAATATTTACTCTATAAGGGTCGTCGTCATCCTATAAAAATCTATTAACAGCTATGACACAAAGCGCTATTATCGAACAGGGATATGTGAAAACGTCCATAGACCGATGGGATTCGGGTAGAAATATTATCTTCCGATTCTTCTTTATATTTATTCTGCTCTTTATTATTCCTGTAAAATATGAATGGTATGCCCACTTGTTCAAAAGCAAATCTTTCTATGAGGTTCTGTCATCTGTAGCCGGATTTCGTCCGGGGCTGATCGAGATATCTGGAGAGAGCGGCAAATGGGGACTCCTCTCTTTTACTTCATGGGGACTTACGGCTTTGATTGCAATTGCGGGGGCTTACCTTTGGGCCTGGTTAACCCGTAAGTCTGCACCTTTTCCTATTTCGAAAGGATACTACTGGCTGCGCGTGCTGGCCCGTTACCGTATTGCAATCGGAATTATAGCTTTTGGATATCTGAAATTATATCCGATGCAGATGCCCTTTCCTTCGGAAGCCAATCTGCATACTGCATTTGGCGATTATGCTCCATTCAAATTATACTGGCAGGCAGTAGGACTTTCGCTGTGGTATCAGATATTTCTGGGCTTTCTGGAGATTGGAGCCGGAGTATTAATGTTTTTCAGAAGAACGACTGCATTGGGTGCCATTATTAATGCCGGTGTGCTGTATAATATAGCACACGCAAATCTGGCTTATGACGGAGCTGTGCATCTGTACAGCGGGTATTTTGTTGTTCTTTCGCTGTTTGTGTTGTTGCAATATATTCCGGGCATATGGCAGGTGTTTATCAAAAGGCAGGATTTTCAGCCCCATTATTATACGCCTCAATGGGATACTGCCGGACGCAGGTTATTTTATACAGGAAGTAAGTATCTGTTTATTCTGTTGTTTCTTTTTTACTACGGATATAAGCGTTATGAAATGCATTACAATGAGGGCAAACTAAAGGAACCGATAGTGCCGGGACTGGCAGATGCTGCAGGATATTATCACATTTCAAGTTTTGATCTTAATGGAAAAATACTGCCTTATGATCCGTTGGATTCTGTACGCTGGCATGATGCTGTTTTCGAGCGGTATTCTACTTTGGTCTATACGGTCAATAAGGCATATCCTATTAATCTGGATAACGGTACTCCTAAAGCTACAGATCTCTTTAAGGATTATGAATTTACCGGCAGGGCAGGAGGTAAGCGGTATCTCTATTATGAAATAGACAGCACGGCCAATTACTTGTATCTGGTAGACAAAAACCAAAAGTTCGCAAAAGAACTGGTGCGGGAACGCAGTGATATACGTATGGATTTGAAAGCAAAATATCAGACCGCATGGAGGGACAGTCTGCATATTCTACGCTGGCAGTATGACAGATTACCGGACGGAGGTATCAGATTAGCCGGTAAGATTAATGATAAAGATTCTCTACGTGTGGTTTTGACCAGACAAAAGGAACAGCATCCCATAGGAAAAGGATGGTATACGCATAATAATGTTTACAGCTATGGACAACATGATAATTAGACGGATATATGCTGCCGGGTTATTCTTTCTCTGGCTGCTTATCCCATATTCAGTACATGCACAGCAAAATGGAAACCGGGATGCGGAACATTTTAAAGCGGCATTACTTGCCGACAGTGCAATTCAGCTTATTGATGTACGCACTCCTGCTGAATATAAAGAAGGCGCTATTGCGGGATCAATTTTGTTAAACTGGAAAGATAGCACTGCTTTTGAACAAGGGATACAAAAGCTGGAGAAAGACCGGCCTGTATACCTGTACTGCAGAAGCGGAAACAGAAGCCGTCAGGCTGCGGACCGGTTGATCAGTCTGGGATTTAAGGAAGTCATCAATCTCAGCGGAGGAATAAAGGAATGGGAAGAAAAGGGATATCATCTGAAGAAGGATACACCGGAAAGTACGAAAGGGAAAGGAGATCACTGATGCATAGAAGACGTTTTGTAAAAGCAGGCATTCTTGGAGTTGGGCTGTTCTGCTTCCCGGCAAGAAGTATAGCTGCGGGAATACGTAAAGCAAATAAGAACTACCATGTGCATCAGTTTACGGATGAAGGACTGGCTCAATTTTCTTATGCCGTATATGACGATACATCTATTTTGCTGATAGATCCTGCGAGAGATATACAACCTTATGTGGATTTTGCAGAAGCAAATAACCTGCATATCATTGCTGTTATAGAAACACACCCGCATGCAGATTTCGTGAGTGGACATGCTGAGTTGCAGCGTCGCCTTCGGATTCCGGTATATGTAGGTGACGGATGTAAGGCACAGTTTGCGCATAAGCCTTTGCGGGAAGGTGATCGTATCGCTTTAAACAGCCAGGTATATCTGTGTGTGCTGGATACTCCCGGACATTCTCCTGAGAGTATCTCTTTGGTTCTGGTCGATCAAAAAAAAGATAGGGCGCTGTTCTCTGGTGACACGTTGCTTTTCGGAAATGTGGGGCGGCCGGATTTGCGGGATACAGACGGAGATCCGCACAGTGCCCGGGAGCAACTTGCACGGGATATGTATCATACGGTTCAAAACAAACTGATTCCTTTGGATGATCAGCTTGATCTGTATCCGGCACATGGAGCCGGATCGTTGTGCGCATCGGGCATCAGTGATGCTACATCCGGTACAATCGGTCATGAACGCCTCCACAATCCGGCTTTTAAAATTCGTAGCGAAGAAGAATTTGTCTCCTGGATATTGGCAGATCTTGGGTTTGTCCCTGCATACTTTACATTTGATGTGCATCTTAATCTGAAGGGGGCTTCGAATCTGGAGGAACGTTTGTCAGCTATAAAAATACTGTCTGCTAATGCTGCACTTCCGGAGGATACGTTGATTCTGGATACAAGGCCTCAGAAATATACGGCCTCATCTTATGTTAAAAATGCTATCCTGATACCGGGGGAAGGTAAGTTTGAAACCTGGCTGGGTACAGTTATACTACCTGGTGAACAGTTTTATCTGTTGGCTGAAAATGAAGATCGTTTGCAGCAAAGACTTCGGCAGATCGCCAAGATCGGGTATGAGGGACAGGTTTCAGGGGCATTGCGGTATGACCGTCAGCTGGAAGGTCCTCCATCCATCGTGGTAAACGATGTAACCGCACATCCGGAAAATTATTACATTATTGATGTCCGAAACGAAAATGAAGTCCGTAAAAACCGTATTTTTAAGCATGCGATCAATATCCCTTTGCCTGATTTGCGGAAGCGTATCGCTGAAATTCAAACGGATAAACCTATTGTAGTTCATTGTGCTTCCGGATACCGGTCTGCTATAGGTTCAAGTTTGTTGCGGAAAGCCTGGCAAAATACAGTTGTCTACGATTTTGGACCGGCTATTAAGAATACAAAACCTCAATAACTGTTGAAATGAAGAAAACCCAGTATGATGCTGTAATAGTAGGGGCTGGACCTAATGGTCTCGCAGCTGCCATTACGCTTCAGCAGCAAGGATTATCAGTATTATTGATAGAAGGTAAAGATACAGTAGGGGGTGGAATGCGTACACTGGAGCTAACATTGCCTGGATATGCGCATGATGTATGTTCTGCCATTCATCCTATGGCTTTGGGTTCTCCGTTTTTTGCGACTTTACCTTTGGCAGATTTCGGTCTGGAATTCATTCATGCTCCTTTAGCTGCAGCACATCCTTTTGATGATGGCAGTGCAGCCTTTTTATCCCGGTCACTGACCGATACAGCAGAAGCGCTGGGTCATGATGCTGAACGTTACCGTTCTCTGATCGGGCCTTTTGCCGATCATTGGGAAGCACTGGCCAGTGATAGTATGGGACCCTTGCGTTTTCCCAAGAATCCCTTGCTGATGGCCAAGTTCGGACGTTATGCATTACAACCGGCAGACCTTCTGGTCAGTAGATTTCAGAATCCCAAGACCAGAGCCTTGTGGGCCGGAATGGCAGCTCATGCCATCCAGCCTTTAAATAATTTGGCATCTTCTGCTGTTGGGTTAATGTTGTTAGCTGTCGGACACCGCAAAGGCTGGCCTATACCACGGGGAGGATCACAAGCTATAGCGGATGCACTGGCTGCCTGTTTTGTTGCGCTGGGTGGTGAAATCCAGACAGGTGTGTGGATAGAAGATCTGGATGATTTACCTCCTCATAAAGTGGCTCTGTTCGATGTTACTCCCCGTCAACTGGACAAGATAGCCGGAAACAGACTGAAAAAATCATACAGCAATCAATTGAAAAAATACCGGTATGGAATGGGAGTATTCAAAATGGACTGGGCTCTGGATGGTCCTGTTCCTTTTCGGTCTGCAGATGCCAGATCTGCGGGTACCGTACATCTGGGGAATACATTCGAAGAAATCGCAGAAGGAGAATGGAAAACATCCAAAGGGCAACATGTCGAAACTCCCTTTGTACTGCTTGCTCAGCAAAGCCGCTTTGATACAGGTCGGGTGCCGGAAGGTAAGCAGGCGGTATGGGCTTACTGCCATGTGCCAAATGGTTCGACACAGGATATGAGCCGACAAATGGAGAATCAGATCGAACGCTTTGCTCCCGGATTCAAAGACCGGATTTTAGCCAGAAATATCATGGATACACAAGCTATGGAAACATACAATCCTAATTATATAGGAGGGGACATCAACGGAGGTATTATTGATATCCGCCAGCTGTATACCCGTCCAGTATTAAGTCTTTCTCCTTACAGAACGTCTTTAAAACAGGTCTATATCTGTTCCTCTTCTACGCCTCCCGGCGGAGGTGTACACGGGATGTGCGGTTACCATGCCGCCAGACTGGCGTTGCGGGATATTTTTGGTATCCGGATTCCCAGGCTGTAATCGCCTGAAGAA
The DNA here is from genome assembly GCF_016725325.1 of Sphingobacterium spiritivorum. Lineage (NCBI taxonomy): Bacteria > Pseudomonadati > Bacteroidota > Sphingobacteriia > Sphingobacteriales > Sphingobacteriaceae > Sphingobacterium > Sphingobacterium spiritivorum. The sequence goes on along the minus strand of NZ_CP068083.1, from coordinate 185,851 downwards.
TGTCATTAAAAAAAACAGAACAGCTGTATAAATCCTTCTGGAAATCAGCTGTTCTGTTTTTTGATTAATAATAAATAGTTTCGTAGTGGCTGCTTCCGTCTTCATACAGATCAAGGATGGAATATGCCGGAGCAAAATCGTCCAGTACACCATTCCACCAGTTGCCCGAAACAGCACCGCCACAATAGTAATTTACACCAAGATAGGAGACCTGATCTACATAATGTACATGACCGCTTAATGCCACACGCACATTAGGATGTAGTTTCAGAATAGACTTTACATCTATTACATCTACATGCTGATCTCCTCCCGGAAAACCCATTTTGAGAACAGGTGTACGTTGTGCCGCATATAAGAGAGGTGTGACTGAAATGATCGGAACATGAGAGAATAGTAATACCGGTGTCTTTTCCGGAGTCCGGGCTAATTCTTCTTTAAGCCAATCCAATTGTTCCTGACCAAAAGTATATCCACCCTGTTCCGGATTATAATGTATGCTGTCCAGTGCGATAAATTTCCAGCCTTTCTGTTCAAAAGAATAATACGGTTGCGGTAATCCTAATTTAGTCATTGCCCATTTTTTACCATACAACGGGTCTTTTGAAGACTGTTCATATGCTGCATGATCCTTTGGTAAATGCCAGACATCGTGGTTACCCAGACAACTTTTTACGTTGAAAGAATGCGTAGCTGCAGCCTGATCCCAGGCTTTCCATAATATGTCTATCCGTTCTTTGGTCTGGTTATTCATGTCCATAAGGCTATCTCCTGTGTTGATAATAAAATCAGGTTTATCCTTCATGGACTGCAGCTGAGCAAAAACACCCGAAACAGCTTTATTAACTTCCGGTTTATCGAGTATATGAATATCCGTCAGGTGAGCAATACGTAAGGAGCGTTTAATGTTCCGCTTCTGCTTGTCATGAGCATAAGCGGTCAGATTTGAAAATGCGAGAACGGAGGATGCAGAAAGAATACCTGCTCCTTTTAAAAACTTTCTTCTTGGAATGTCCATTTTTTTTGTCTTTTAAAAGCTATTTATTATTTGATGATCCACATGATATCATTCTGTGTATCTGATCCTTTGAACTGTCGTTGTAATGATTCTTTGAGATTTGCTTCGTTTGTGCTGTATTCTGTGGTCGGGTAGGCCCAGCGTTTTGGGATTTCGTTATTATTTGCATTCGCAGGTCCTACACTGAATACCGGGATTCCTGTACGTCGCTGTTCGAAATAGGCTTGTTTTCCTGAATTCTCAAAGAAGGCAACGTATTTTTGTGTGAGGATCTGATCAAGTCCCGTAGTTGTATTTCCGGCATAGGGATATGCTTTTAAGAATGCTTCTGTTTTGTCGGAAGTAACCCCGTAAAAGGACATGGATGTGCGGATGCCGGCTTGAAAATGTGCTGCGGCATCGCCCGTAGCCCAACCTCTGTTGATCCCTTCTGCTAATGCAAAGTGTACTTCTGACGCACCTAATTGTACAGACGGAATACCCGAAGGCGAACTTAACCAGTAATCAAAATTTATCATCGAAAGTTTGCCGTCACCTGCCTGCCGGAGAAGCGTACTCTGCAGATCACCGGTTGATCCACCCTGATATACGTTGAAAGGATTTGCCGGATCAGCAGTGATGCCTGAGGCCGGAAGCGCCTGAATCATCAGTCTCGGATCTTTAGAATTCCGGAGGATATTGACATATGTCGCACCTAACGTATTCCGAATATCACGTTTTATAATAATACCATCTGCCGGCCATAGCGGATACGGATTGATACTGTTATAAAGCAACTGAAAATTATCTTCGTTTGTCAGGATCAACGGATATTTGGAAGGATTATTCAACAGTTCCGCAAAACGCTCTTTTACACGCAATGCAGGAGCATCATTAGCACGTTTACTGAGACTTACCAATACACGCAACTTGAAAGAATTTACCGTTTTTTGCCATTTATTCAGATTGCCATTAAAGAAAAAATCGCCTTCCAGACTGTTTCCGGCTAAAGTACTGTTCGCCAGTTCTGTATTGGCTTCGTCCAACCATGTCAGGATTTGGGCAAAGATTTCTTCCTGTGTATTATACTTCGGAGAGAAATTGTTGTTGCTTTCTCCCTGCATAGCCTCACTCATGGGGATTTCTCCAAACATAGATGTCGCACGGTAATAAAAGTATGCCTTGAAGAATTTGGCCATAGTCAGATATATTCCTCCCCGGTCCCCGTTCTGTACCGCCTCCTTTTCCATACGATAGACATCGCGAAGGATATTGTAGTGATTGTCATACGAGCCTGTTGTCCATCCATAGGTTTGGCCGGTGTAGTAAGCTTCGTTTTGGGTCATGTACTGATTGTGACGATGGTCTTCACTCCAGGGAGCATCATGAGCCCGCATCAGGATAGAAGTCATAATAAGTTTTGGAGCAGGTGTGTATACTGCTGCCGGATCTTTCTGCAAATCCTCAAATTTCTGACAGGAATTAAGTGATATGCATCCCATAAGAAGGAGAAATGTATATATGCTGTATGTTTTCATAACAAAAATCTTTTAATCTTTTATTCAGTTAAAATGTAGCATTGATGTTCAAACCAAAACTTTTGACAGAAGGTGTCTGATAATCCGAGCTTGCACTTGTGAATTGATCCAGATCCATATTCTTTGTGCCTTTACCTGTAAAATAAAGCAGGTTACGTCCTACAAGAGATACAGAGGCCGAACGGAAAAATTTACTTCTTTGAAGGAAGGATGCCGGCAGGTTGTAACTCAGGACGACCTCACGTAATTTGACAAAGGTTCTGTCCTTGGCTGCCACTGGTCCCGACTGGTAGTAGTTCGTTGCCCAGCTCTGCCACAATACCGGGATGTCATTAGGTGCAAATATGCGGCTGTCCGAAATCACGTTACCATCCTGATCGGTACTCAACTGGCCACTGACTATCTTTTGTCCGTTGGTCATGACGCTGCCTTTGTAGCTATCCACATCTCTGTTTTGCCAGTCTTTATAGCGGTATTCGTTTGCAGACTCCGGATGTGTGCCCGATCCCCATTGTTTTGCATCCTGTACGTTATTTATCAACCCTCCGAATCGTCCGTCTACCAGAAAACTTAGTCCAAAGGTTTTGTATCGGAAGCTGTTGTTGAGACTGAGCGCAAAGTTGTTGTCGCTGTAACCGATTTTACTCTGGTAGGGGTTGTAAGCCGGCAGACCATTGGTGCCGACAATCAGATTTCCCTGATTGTCTTTTTGAAAATCACGAACATAATAGCTGTCCCAGCGTTCTCCAACACGTATGTTGCCATAGCGGGTCTGTACACCATCTATATTATGTAGCCAGGCATGATTAGTCGATGCATTCAGGATGAGATCCCAGGAAAAATGTTCTTTTTTGACTGGTGTTCCGTTGATACTTACTTCCAGTCCTTTGCGAAGCAGGGTCAGACCATTGGTCTGACGGGCACGGACACCGCTGCTGATGGAAGTAGAAAGCTCAATAATACGCGGACCTTCCAGATTGCGGAATACAGCAGCATCCAGGCCAAGGCGGCCATTGAAAAAGCGGGCTTCCAGACCTAATTCAAATGTACGTACACGCTCTGCAACCAAATCAGGATTGGGAAGAACATCCGTATAGGTTACTCCTGTGTATGAATTAGCCCATCGTCCGTAGTTGCTGTAAAAGGGGAGTAGTTTATAGATATTATATTGATCAGTTTCATTGACAAAATCACTTGCCACATCAGCATAAGCACCTCTCACTTTCAAAGATGAAATAACAGCAGGAAGATCAACCATTTCTGATACTATAGCACTCAGAGATGCGGACGGATAAAAATAAGTATTGTTTTTAAGCGGCATAGTCGAAGACTTATCTACTCGCCCCGTCAGACTCAGATACAACATATTTCTGTAATCAATATCAGCAAATCCATATACACTGGCTACCTGTCTGGAGGCTCTGTCATTTTTTGCGATGGTAGGCATGACCGAGTTGTTCAGATCGTATACACCCGGCACAGTCAGACCTCTGTCTGTCCTTGCAAATAAGGATTTTACACCTACGGTACGCAGATTTCCGAATAAAGAGGCATTGAATCCTATATCTTCATGGAAGCGATCCTGATATTTTAGAGACACCTCCGTATTATTTTCCCAAAAGGTATCATATGTCTCGTGATATCCGCCAACGCGGCTACCTCCGATATCATACCCGTATAAGTTTGCTGAAATAGGAATTTTGATGGTTCGGTTGCGGTTCCATGTGCTGACACTTGTACGGGCACCGGCAGACAATTTATTGCTCAGTTTGTAGTTCATGGTCAGATGCCCGTATATGTCGTCTTTGTCGTAGGTACGCAGATTTTCATAAGCTGTCATCCATGGATTATCATAGATTGTATATTCCCGGTTGTACTGTTGTACCTGTTCTTTACCTGGCTGCCAGTAGTTTTTAAGATCATTGATGTCGTAATCGGCACCTCCCCAAAGTGTCAGGATATAGATAGGATTATGCGGGCCATAACTTAAATTTGGATAGTTTGGAGAGTACTGTTTGTTATAGTTGATACTGGCATCAAAACGTAATTTTTCACCAGCATTTATCCCTCCGGATACGCTGACATTTGTTCCGCCCAGTTTGGTATTTGGCGTGGTTCCTTTCTGATACATTTGAGAAATGGAAATCCGGATATCTCCATTTTCCCCTTTGGTAGAAAGGGCAAGATTATTTGTACTTAAAATACCGTTTTCAAGAAAATTTGTCAGATTATTTTTTCCTCTGGCTGTCCATGGAAGGGGAATCAGTTCCCCCGTTGCCGGATCTACCGGACTATTATACTGTGTGATAGGCTGTCCTTCAAAGCGCGGACCCCAGATATTGTAATCATTATCATTTACACCACCTCCGCGACCATCTTTAAAAGCGTATTCGTAATTACTTCCCGGGCCGTATTCTGTCTGAATTTTTGGAATAGCGTTATATCCGGTCTGTACCTGTGTACTGGAATTAAATTCCACCTGAAAACCTTTGTCATTTGATTTCGCTCTTTTGGTGGTAATGACAATTGCTCCGTTCTGACCTCTGCTGCCATAGAGTGCGGCTGCATTTGCGCCTTTTAGTACAGAATAGGACTCAATATCATCGGGACTCAGATTCCAGGAGTCTGTATTTACAGGCATACCATCTACTACGATAAGTACATTACTCCGGCCACGAAGTGTGATGCCCGGATCTCCAAACAGATTGGTGCTGGCTGTGATGGTCAATCCTGATACCCGGCCTGCAAGATTTGCGATAGCATTGGGTTCGCGGGCTTTGACCATATCCTGGCCTTTGACTTCCTGTACAGAATAACCGATAGCCTGCTTTTCCTTTTTTATTCCCAAAGCAGTCACGACTACTTCTCCCAGAGATTCCTGATTAGCAGATAGATTTACCAGAAGGTCTTCCTGGGATGAAGCTTCGACTTTTGTACTTAGGTACCCGATAAAAGCTATCTGAAGCGTATCTTTTCCAGTGGTTGGAATACTGAAACTCCCATTTGAACCGGATGATGTTATCCTGCCGTTACTGAGGTTGCGAATGCTTGCTCCTTCTATTGCTTCCTGTGTCCGGGAGTCTACAATTTTCCCTTTTGTTACTTTTGTCTGCCCGAAACTTTTTATAGAAATTATACACATGACACAAAGGAGCCAGAGTGATTTCTTTAAAGCGGAATTAGGTCTGAATTTCATAATACTTCGTTTAGTATGATTAAATATATTGACAGCAATATTAAACTTTGTATATTAATACTAAACAAACTTCATATTAAGTTTTTGTGAGCTAATTGCTTTTAAAAATGTTGTAGTTGGTTAATTATAAGTGTTTAATAAATTTTATTAGCCTGTTTAATTATTGAATCTGAATAATAAGATAGAGAAATGAATATTTTTGTTGTATAGCTGAAGTATACAACTGTGGAAAGGGGTACCCGGATTTTTTTATAAAACAGGCAGGGTATAAATACAAACAACCTCCCCTGAATTACAGGAGAGGTTGTTTTGTAAAGTTATACTATAAAAGAGTTACGTATTAATGGGAGAACCATTCATCAGGTACGGGTTTTACTTCTCCGCCATCTTCACTGTAATCCAGTTTTAATGTAAATCCGCCTCCGGCTTCAATAAAATCTATTGCAAAGGCATGATAACCTTCGTTTAAAGCTATCTGTCCACTTTTGACAACTGCCGAGTGCTGCCCGTCATTATCGATGACAAGCTGATTATCTATTTTTAATATTCCGCCATCGTCGCAAGTCAGATAGAAGTTATAAATAGCTTGTTTTGGTACGCGGATATATCCCCGGATTTTTGTTCCGAAAGAAGCCATTTTTACTGTATCACTGATATGTACATTTGCCAATACTTCAGTATGTACTATGTTACCTGTCATTTTCTGAGAATTAGGGAATGTACCGGCAAAGAAATCAGCCGATAAACCTTGTTTCAATGTTTCCGGTTTTACTTCGGCAGCTTGTTTCCAATCATCCTTTTTAAAATTCACAGTATAGATCTCACTTTTTGCTCCGTTAGAAGCTACTGTCGCAAACCTGACTTTCCCCGGAGTAGTGACCTTCAATTCATTATTCAAGACAGGGCTCTCTTTTGCAGGGACAGATCCATCCAGCGTATAATGAACCTGAGCTCCAGGTAACGGATTGTCTACACGCAAGACAGAGGTGCCGTCTACAATAACCTGTTCTTCTGAAAATCCTGTCAGATCAGGCAATCTGTAATTCAACTGCATACCGTTCCATATACCATAGTGATTGATCAGTCTTTTTTCATAACTCTCAAATAAGGTCGTGTCCGTCCATACCCGTTCGGCCAAAGCACTCAACCGTGGCAGGATCATAAATTCCAGACGTTCTTTAGATGGAATCATTTCTGTCCATATATTAGCCTGAGCACCTTGAATATAAGATCTTTTTTCAGCTGGAATATCTGCCGGAACCACATTTAGCTTGTAAACGCTTTCCAGAGAACTTTTATTAGGCAGATAATCAAAGTACAGGGGATTGGTCGGAGTCATGATGACGGGATGATTACGTTCAATTGCCTTTTGAGGAGCATCTTTGACCCATCCCCGCCAGTACATCACGGTCATGCTCGGATCCGATTTACCTTCCAGTATCTCATCCCAGCCTATTGCGACTTTGTTATTCTTCTGTATAAAGGTATTGATCCGGCCAACAAAATAACTTTGTAAATCTTCGAGGTGCGCTATACCTTCTTCTTTCATAAGTTGCTGACACAGCGGAGACTCTTTCCAACTGGTTTTTTCTACTTCATCAGCTCCGATATGGATGTATTTACTTGGGAATAAATCTATTACTTCCTGTAGTACATGTTGTGTAAACGTATACGCACTCTCTTTACAAGGGCATATGGGTACGGAGAACTGTGTCCCCCAACCTGAAGAAGCTCCATCAAGTAAGAGTTCGGGATAAGCTTTGGTCGCAATCATCATATGTCCGGGCATATCGATTTCAGGGACGATTTCTACACTGCGCATTGCAGCATATTTTATGATTTCCCGGATGTCGTCTTGTGTGTAGTATCCTCCGTATTCTTCTTTTCCGTCTTTGATACGTATATGTTCTTTGGGCAGATTAAAGTCCGGATTGTCTTTTGCTTTTACAAAACATGCAGAGTCTTGATTATTGTATGACCGCCAAGCGCCTTCCTGAGTCAGTTTGGGATAACGCTTGATCTCTATCCGCCAGCCCTGATCATCGGTTAAATGAAGATGTAACTTATTAAATTTATAAAGAGCCAGTAGGTCTATGAACTTAAACAGATATTCTTTAGAAAAAAAGTGACGTGCAACATCGAGTTCAACACCTCTCCATTGATACGTGGGCGCATCTTTGATTTTTACATAAGGAAATGACTTGTTAATGCTGCTCTCCGACAGTGCAGACATTTGTTTTAAGGTCTGCAAGGCATAAAATGCTCCTGCCTGTGTAGATGCTTTTATTTGAATTCCTTTCTCATCGATATTCAGATGATACCCTTCAGGAGCAATATTATTATCCCTGATCAGCTGTATGTTTGCATTTTTTTGAGCGGATTTGCTCCATTGGTTTCCGGTAAAAATATGTTGCTTTAAATACTGCTCAGCATCTCCGAAAAGTTTGCTGTCTGTGGTATAATACAACAGCTTCTGCGCATTAAAAGCAGAGGAGCTTTGCTGTACATCCATTTGTTTAGGATAGGGGATAAGGTTCAGCTGACCGGATGACGATTGCCCGATAGCAGTAGTGCCACTATATAAGAAAAATAGTAAACCTAATAAGGACGGAATAGCCTTTTTCATAATTCTTTAAATTGTTTTGCACAGCAAGATAAAGAACTTTTATGATAAATCAATTTAGCATCTCTTTTATAGGCGAATTTCAAACTTTTAAAAGATTATTTTTTTAGACGAGATATGTGCTATACTGTTCCGCCAGAGGAGATTCTGCTTAGCTATTTTGCCTGACTTTTTCGGTCAGGCAAAATAATGTATCCTATATTTTACATGCAGCATAAGAGGTCTATTCTTTCCATCCGCCACCTAAGGAGCGGTAGAGATCCACATATGATTCAAGATGTTTTTGTCTTAATTCGACAAGATCCAGTTCGCTTGTGAGCGCATTGCTTTGCGCTGTGATCACTTCGAGATAGGTCGCATATCCACTCCGGAATAAGAGTCCTGCATTTCGAACAGCCAGCTCAGAATTCGAAACTCTCTTTTTTGCAAAATCCAGTTGCTCCCGTTGTTTTTCTACTGTGATGATGGAGTTGGAAACTTCACTTACAGCTTCCACTACCGTTTGCTGTAGAGCCAGTTCTGCCTTTTCCCGTTCCAGTTTTGCCACTTCATAATTTGTCTTTAACGTCCTGTTCTTAAAGATCGGGGCTGTCAGATCTCCGCTTATACCGCCAAGCAAGGCACCCGGTATATTGAACCAGTTTTTTGGTAACATTGAATTTACACCCAGTGATCCGCCGATGGATAAGGCCGGATATCGCATGGCCTGTTGGACATTGGTATGTGCATTTGCAGAGATCAGTTGAAATTCTGCACTTCGTATATCCGGTCGGTTCCGGACAATTTCCAATGGTGATCCCAGGGATATTTCCTGATTTTCAGCAATCAGATGTTCAAAACTCTGACCTCTTTGAATCCGGTCAGGCATCTGCCCTGTAAGCGTGCGCAAGGCGTTTTCCTGAACAGCGATCTCTTTTTCCAGTTCAGGTACCAGTGATGCTGCCACCAGACGCTGGGATTCTGTCTGTTGTATCGCTAAAGCGGTGATTTCTCCGGCTTCGTATTGCAATCTGATCATACGTAGCGTACTGTCATTGAGCTGTACATTACGTTTGGCAACTCTGATCTTATCATCCAGCATCAACAGATTGAAATAGCCTTTGGCTATACTGGAAATCAGATTGGTCTGTATGGCATTTTTGGCTTCATAAGTGTCCAGATACTGAGCCAGCAGCTGATCTTGCTGACTGGATATTTTGCCCCAGATATCGAGTTCCCAGCTGAACCGTACTTCTGTTCCAAACTGAGATAAATAGACAAACATGTCATCCGGTGCATCCTTTTGTTTTCTGTCATACCATCGGGAGGAGGGGCCGCTTCCAAAATCAGAAGAACGCCATTGCCTGTTTGCATTTGCCAGCGTTGCCTCTACTGAGGGTAAATAATTTGCCTTGTTCTGAATCATCTGACGGTTGGCAATCCGGGTATTGATCAGTGCGGTTTTCATATCAAAATTATTGATCAGTGCGCTGTCAATCAGCGCCAGTAAAGTCGAATCATGAAAAAACTCCCGCCACGGAATGCGGCTTATGGTCGTCGTATCACCAAAATAATCTAAGGTATCACTGCGGTACTGCTCCGGCAGATTCAAGTCGGGCCGTGCGTATTTTTCTCCTATTTTACAGCTTTGTACAACAAATAAAGTTGTGAATAGCAACAGGATCAACGTAAGGCTATATCTGTTTTTATTTATCATATCAGTCTTGAGATTTTAATTTATTGCGGACTTTTTCATCCAGTGTCTTGAACACAATAAAGAGTACAGGTATTATAAAAATGCCAAGCAATACACCGAAAAGCATACCACCGGCAGCACTGAAACTAATGGAGTGATTACCTATGGCGGACGGGCCTACGGTCCACATCAGCGGAACAAGACCCGCTACAAAAGCAAGTGAAGTCATCAGAATAGGACGTAGTCTCATCTGTGCACCAGTCAGCGCTGCTTCGACAATGCTCAATCCGCGGTCACGCTGCTGAACCGCAAATTCGATAATCAGAATTGCATTTTTTGCCAGCAATCCGATCAGCATAATAAGTCCGACCTGCACATATATATTGTTTTCCAGCCCCACCATCAGAATCGTACCGTATACACCTACAAGTCCGACAGGGACAGACAAAAGTACAGCCCAAGGAAGGATATAACTTTCGTATTGCGCTGCAAGCAGAAAATAGACAAATAGTATACTCAGTGCAAAGATCAGTATGGTCTGCGAGCCGGATTGACTCTCTTCAAAACTCATACCCGTCCACTCAAATCCATAGTTGACCGGCAGTTTGTCATCAGCCAGTTTCTGTATTGCTTTCATCGCATCACCTGTACTGTATCCCTTTGCAGGAGTAGCATTCACTGCGATTGCATTATAGAGATTATATCGGGTAATGGTTTCCGGACCGACTACTTTTTCCAGGGTAAGGATGGTACTTACAGGTACCATCTCTCCGTTTTTATTGCGAACGAAAATGGAATTGAACGATTCCGGATCTTTACGATAGTCCATATCTGCCTGTACATATACCCGGTATTGTCTTCCGAACCGGCTGAAATCTCCAGCCTGTACTCGTGCAAAATAAGCCCGGATAGTCGTCATCAGTTCTTTGATATCCACACCCAAAGTCTTCGCTTTCACTGCATCAATATTCACTTCGTATTGAGGGAAATTGGCTTTGAAAGCGGTATAGGCATTTTCGATTTCCGGCAGTTCATTAATCTGATTGATAAAGGTATCTGCGATAGTATTGAAGTCGCGGATATCACCTCCCAGACGATCCTGAAGGACTAATTCTATTCCTGCAAAATCACCAAACCCCTGTACCGTTGGTCGTGGAAAGACGGTGAATTTCGCTTCATTGATCTGCGATAAATCCTTGCGTATGGTGTCCATGAAAGCTTCGATATTATGTATCTTTTTACGTTCGGCATGAGGTAACATATTGATATAACCGGCAGCGAATGCAGGGCTCGAACTTCCGTCCAGCACATTAAAACCCGAGACAGTGGTCATTCCTTTAATATCTTCTCTCTTTTTTAGAATGCTGTCGGCCTTACGCAATACTTCTGTCGTACGGGTGAGCGATGCTCCCGGAGGCATAGCCAGAGAGTAAGTAATGAAACTATCATCTTCTGTAGGAATAAAACTTTTAGGAGCACGAACCATCAAGAATATTCCGGCAGCAGTGAAGAGAATTAATCCTCCCCATGCCAGCGGCTTGTGTTTGATCAGTTTTTTTACTCCGGAAATATACCGTTCTGTCAAGCGGTCAAAAGAAGTGTTGAAGGCATGGAAAAACCGTTTTTTGTATTTTGTAAATTTGCTGTCTCCTTCTTTGATTCCTGTTTCTACAGCAGAATGTTTGAGCAGTAAAGCACATAGTGCCGGACTGAGGGTCAGGGCGTTGAGTGCGGAAATAAGAATGGCCGTCGCCAAGGTATAAGCAAACTGCCTGTAAAATATTCCGGCAGGTCCTTCCATAAAACCTACAGGCAGAAATACAGCGGCCATCACCATCGTAATAGATAAGATAGCGCCAGTGATTTCCGACATTGTTGATAGAGTCGCTTCTCTGGCTTTGAGCCCTGTCGCATGCATTTTCTGATGAATAGCTTCCACGACTACAATGGCATCATCGACCACAATACCGATTGCCAGTACCAGCGCAAACATGGTCAGTACATTGAGTGAAAAACCAAAAAGCTGCAGAAAGAAGAAAGTACCTACCAAGGATACCGGGATAGCAATAGCTGGAATCAAAGTAGATCTGAAATCCTGTAAGAAGATAAAAACGATCAGGAAAACCAGAATGAAGGCTTCAAATAAAGTATGTTTCACCTGATTAATCGATTCATCAATCTGGTCCCTTACCGCATAGGTAATTTCATATTTAATGCCTTCCGGAAAAGATTTGGCCATACCTTCCAGTGTCTTACGTACGGCTATATCAATGTCGTGTGCATTAGATCCACTGGTCTGTGTCAGATTAAGTGTCAGTCCCGGATGTCCGTTTACCTTATTGTCACTTCCGAGATTGGTTGCTCCAAACTCTATACGGGCTACATCTTTGAGGTAAAGGACTGATCCGTCTTTATTCGTTTTAATGACAATGTTTTCAAACTCTTCGGGTTGCGTAAGCCGTCCTTTATGACGGATCACTGTTTCGAAAGCCTCATCTGAAGTCTCTCCGAATTTGCCGGGAGCAATTTCAAAATTCTGATCCTTAATGGCATTCATTACATCCTGAGGTACAAGTGTATAGAGAGCTAGTTTTTCGGGATTGAGCCAGAGGCGCATAGAATAATCTCTAGCACCGACTCTGGATACCTGTGCCACACCATCCACCCGAAGCAATGGCCGCATCATGTTGATTTGTGCATAGGCCTGCAGAAAGGTTTCATCATATACACTATCCCGATGATCGGAATAGAGATTGATGGTCATAATGACACCGCTCTGTCTGGGCATAACCGTAATACCGGCTTCGTTAACTTCCGAAGGGATAGAACTGATGGCTTTGGAAATACGGGTCTGCACATTCACAGAAGCGACATCGGGATTAGTACCTGTTTTGAAAAATACCTGTACCGATCCGGATCCCGAATTAGAGGCGGAAGACTTGATGTAAGTCATATCTTCGACACCATTGATGGCTTCTTCAATGGGAAGCAATACACTCTTGGCGACTGTTTCTGAGTTGGCACCGGGATAACTCAGCGATACGACCACACTGGGGGGAGCAATTTCCGGAAAACGGGATACCGGTAATAGTTTTAATCCTACCAATCCCAGAATGACCAGCAAAATGGAAACCACAGTGGCGAGTACTGGTCTGTTGACAAATGTTTTCAGCATAAATGATAAGGGTATGGCAAATAATGTCCGTTCCCCTGATATTCACTATCGGGAGAAGCAGACATTTGATAAATAATATTTAGTTATGTTGCGCTATGGGCATAATAGCAGATCCATCGGTGATTTTGTCAAAACCACTTAAAATCACACGATCACCTTCTTCAAGACCATCGGATACGATGTAGTTGTCTTTACTTTTTCCGGCAATTTTGATGGTTTTTCTTTGCGCCTTATTTTGTTTGTCGATGACGTATACAAAAGTTTTGTCCTGTAATTCCTGAGTGGCTACCTGAGGTATCTGCAGTACATTTTTCTTTATTTCTGCTATTTTCAGTGTTCCGGTACTTCCGGTACGCAGGATGTTATCATGGTTGGAGAAGGTTGCACGCAGAGAAATAGCTCCTGTAGTACGATCTACCTGACCATTGACTGCATCTACTTTTCCTTTTTTGGGATAAGCCTCACCATCTGCAAGTACAAGTGTGACATCCGGAAAAGTAAGTCTGTTATTGTTGTTGTATTTGACTCCGGCAATACTATCTTCTCTGGCTTTGGCTTTAGAAAAATATAGAAAATCCGATTCGCTCATAGCAAAATAGACATACACTTCCTGTACATCTGATAGTACCGTCAGCGGATCGCTGTCTCCTTTTGAAACAAGGTTTCCTATACGTTTGGGGATACGTCCGATATAGCCACTTACCGGAGCTTCTATGATGGTGAAATTTTTACTGATTTCTGCGCTTCTTACCGCAGCAGACGCCTGATCCAAAGACGCTTTGGCAACATCATAGTCTGATTTGGCAGCATGTAACCGCACATCTGAAATAACATCATTCTGTACAAGGGGACGGAGGCGGTCAATTTCAAGTTGAGCATTTTCCAGTTTTGCCTTAGCTACATTGGCTGTGGCTATCATATTATTGAGCTGTTCCTGGTAAGTCGAGGCATCGATTTTGAAAAGTTTTTGTCCTTTCTGAACAAAAGATCCTTCATCTGCATAAATTTCCTGAAGCAGGCCTTCTACCTGCGGCCGGATTTCTACATTGACTTTTCCTTCAATGGTTCCCAGGTAATCTTTTACTGTGCTTGCATTGCTTCTTGTCACGTTATAGACGGGAAGAGCCGTAGGCTTGTTTTTGTTCTCTTTTTCTTCTGATTTACCTGATATACAGTGTGTTAAAATGGTGGCTAATGCGAGTAAACCTAAACTAAATGTGGTAAATTTTAAATTAAACTTTCTTGATTTCTTCATTAATACTTTCGCTCTTATTTACGTAACTTTTCTATTACAGCATTGCTTTATGAACGCTGGAATGGAGCTTTTGATTTGCATTTAACAAAAATTAACATTTTAACTAGTAACGGGTGCAGGAAAATAAAACGATAAAGTAGTTTATATATTGTGAAATAGTTAATAAAAAAGCAAAAAAGCCTTTTAGCGGCTGTTTAAATTCGCATATACGCGCCCTGAATGCCGAATTTGTCTCTCCAATGTGAAAAATATTTTTTTTGAGGAATAACCTTGCTTTTACGGCCTGTTTGGCCGAAGGAGATAAACAGACAAATTGTGTAATAAGTCTAAAAAATGCTTCTGTGATTTTGAGCGTTAGATTTTGATAAACTTAGTTGTACCTGCAACTTGAAAAGCAAGTGTTTTGTGCCTCTCGGGCTTAGTATGTATTTTACTAATCAAAAAGTATTATCCAAAAAGTTAAATTAACCACATGTATTCTAGATGTTATTTTTAAGTAACTAAAAGGTAAAATATTATTTTTTAAAAAATATTTAAGTTTAATTATTTTATTAGATAACTTTGTGAGGAACAAAAAATGATATTAGTCACTTTTTCTAGTTGAATAGTTTCAAATTTTGTTTAATTGCTGATATCTATTTAAAACATTTATTACCTAAGAGTTTACAGCTTTCGACTGCTGTTTTAAATGAAAAGGAAATTGCTTATGAAACCGCAAACTAATTCTTTAGCCTTGCCAAAGAGGATTTGGCACCTGTGTATTCTATTGGCTTTGATTCTGATGAACGTCCCCGGTACGGGACATGCACAGACCCGGCAATATGCTACTGTGGCTCCCTCTTCCGGGAAAAATCAGGCAACAATTCTGTTAGGTGCTATAAGTGGGGGGTACATACCAACGACTTCCGGTGCGGCTAGTGTAACAGGTCCGGGATTGGCAGCTGACGGAAACCCAGGTACTCATGCTGTCTTGACAGCATCGAATTTATCTGTTGCTATTATTGATGTTTCAGGAGAAGCCTGGCTGCAGATGAAATTTCCTTCAGCCTTGACAGCAGGTACAACCACCTATGTCAAAATAGATAAACCGACACCGGGGGGAGGGCTCAATCTGGATCTGGTAACAGGACTTGGAGGACTTCTCGGTCTTCTGCAGCAAAACGTAATTATTCCTGAGGTATATAGCGGAGCGTCAAGTTCCAGTGACGGCACTATGATCAATAGTGCTTCTGTGGTTTCATCAATAGTACAGGATGCCGCCGGAAATATTTACATAGCTGTAAAATCTTCTCAATCATACAATTCGGTTCGCATCAAATTAAGAAGTCAGAGTGCACTTTTAGGTCTTTCGTTGGGCGCTTCACTTACGCTGAATGTGTATGATGCGTTTGCGGTACCTTCGGCTACAGCCTGTGATCCTGCAACCTACACAGATGAGGGGAAGGTAACAGGAATAAGTGTTCAGTTAGCGAATACAGTAAAAAATCCAACATATGCAATCGATGCAAATACTTCTAACTACTCCGAAATCAGTCTGGGAACATTAGCGGTAGGGGGATCAGCTTCTCAGTCTATTTATTTTCCAACACTATCTGAGCCTAATTCCAAACTGAAAGTACGTATGCAGATAAATCCTACAGCACTGAATGTGAATCTGATAGGTGCATATGGAGTACGTGCATACAACGGAAATACGCAGGTATTTGAGCAAGTAATCGGAAGCGGTTTGATCGGGGGCCTCGATGTACTGGGTCTGCTGAACAGTGGCGGAATTGTAACGGTCCCTTTTGATATTGCAGCGCAATATGACAGGGTAGAACTGGTGCTGTTCTCAACGGTGAATCTGACCACCGGATCCGGAGTCAGATTGTATGGGGTATCCCGTACAAGTGCTGCATGTCCGGAGCCTCCTCCGACTGCAAGTCCTCTTTTCCAGCCTGTATGTGCTAACTCGACTATCGTGTCGATGTCAAATGTGGATGATGCACAAAATGCAGTGGACGCTAATTTTGACAGCTATGCAACTATTCGCTCTGATGCTGGTATTCTGGTCGGATTGGGGAGCAGACAGGGGCAGCTGGAAGTAAGTTTTCCTTCTGCGGTACCGGTGGGTAAAACGGCTTATGTCCGTATAGACTATGATCAGGATGTGTTGAAATCTTTACTTGCAGGCAGTATCGGAGAGCTGGTCGGTGGATTGGTAAACGGGCTGGTCTTAGGTAATCATTATTTTGAAGTACAAATCAACAATGGTGGCGGAGCTCCGTTGCTATCCGCTTCCAGTGCCAATAGTTTCAGTGCTGCTGCCGGAAAAATACGAATCGTACAAGACAAGGCCGGAAGATATTATATCGCTATAAAATCTGACGTACCTTACACCAATATTAAATTAATTGATCATACTGCGTCAGCATTAGGTGTTCTTGCTCCTAACAAATATCTGAATGTATACAGCGTATGCTATGATAACAGTTCCGCAATTTGTGACCCTGCATTTTCTACTTCTTACGAAGGAACAGGTATTACTTTGGGATTGTTGCAAATCGGAAATACCGGAGTTTTAGCTCCTGAATATGCTATCGATGATAATGTCAATACTTCTTCAAAAATTAACCTTGGGGCACTTGCGGTAGCAGGTTCTATGTCTCAGTATATTAATTTCAATTCATTAAGTGATCCTAACTCGGTATTCAAGATTAAACTGGCGATCAAGGCTAGTCAGACTTTGAATGTTGATCTGTTAGGAGCTTATGAGGTTATCGCTTACAATGGCAGTACGGAAGTATACCGCAGGTCATTAGGAGGCGGATTGCTGAACGGAACAAATGTATTGGGAATTCTGGGTGGCGGTCAGCCGGGGACGTTAACCTTTGCACCTGGTAAAGCGTTTGACCGGGTGGAAATCCGTGTCAACAGTGTGGTGAATGTAAGCGCATTCCAGTCTTCATTGGAAGTCTATGATGTAAAACGATTTGGCCCTCCGGGTTCTGCCTGTCCGGATCCAGACTTTACATTGCCTGCTGCAACGGCTACACCTTTTGAAACTCCGGCTTGTGATGCTGCTGTGGTAGCGTGGGAACATGCTGATTATCCGAATCTTGCTGCTGATGGAAATAACGAATCATTTGCAACACTGACTGCAAGTAACGGACAGTTGCTGGGAATAGGAGCCTACAACGGTTTCCTTGAATATGAATTCCCTACAGCTCTTCCTGCAAATAAGACGACATATGTCCGTATAGATATGGATGGTGATCTGCTGGGTCGTTTACTGAGTGGGACATTAGGAACACTTGTCAACAATGTAGGTGGACTGCTGCTTGGACAGCACTATTTTTCAGTGGATGCCAAAACAGCTCAAACCGGAGGTACAACAGTACTCACAGGTTCCAGTCAGGCGGGATTCACAGATGTAAACGGTGGAGATCTCCGCATTGTACAGGATAATGCCGGTCGTTACTACATCGCCATTACACCAAATGCAGCTTACAAAAATATCCGAATTACGGAACATTTCCCTGCATTAGCCGGATTGACACAAAATGTCGCTTCGATGAAAATCTTTGAAGCATGTCATGAAATCGGTGTAAATAACTGCCTTCCTGCTCAATTCACATCCTTTGACCAGTCCGGACTTTCCTTAGGATTGCTGAATGGTGCCGGAGTCAACAATGCAGACCATGCGATTAGTCCAAGTTCATCTGATTATTCTGAAATCTCAACCGGGACGGCTGCTGTAGCTGCACAGGTAGCACAGCGTATATATTTCAATAAATTATCTACTGCAGGTGATACGTTAAAAGTTCGTTTGCAGCTAGATCCTTCAAGTCTGGCATCCGTAGATTTACTGGGCAGATATCAGATCCGTACATATAACGGCAGTACCGTTGCAGAGACATTTACATTGCAACAGGGACTTATCAATAACCTGAACCTGTTAAATCTCTTCCGTTCAGGCGGTATACAGACACTTACATACAGAACGACACTACCTTACGACAGGGTAGATATCATCGTGGGATCTACTCTCAATGTAGCGTTGACACCTTCTGTACGCCTTTATGAAGTAAAACGTATCGGTCAGGGATGTCCGACAACGACTACTCCTTCACCATTTGAAAATCCGGTATGTATCTCTTCTGTAATCGATGCCGGCAATGCAGATGACATCAATAATTTATTTGATAACGATTTTGACAGTTATGCTACATTGAAATCTGGTGCAGGTCTGTTGTTAGGTCTGGGCAATAAATATGAAGGTTTTGTCGAATTAGGTTTCGGTCAAAAAATTGCAGCCAACAAGACAGCGTATATACGCATTGATTTTGATCAGGCTTTACTGAATAATTTACTGGGCGGAAGTATCGGCGGCACATTGGCCAGTGTGGTGAATAATCTGGTATTAGGAAACCACTATTTCTCTGTACAGGTGAAAGACGCTGGGTCGGTAATACTTCAGGGAGGAAGTAATAATAATTTCAATAATAACAACGACAGAATTCGGATTGTACAGGATAAATTAGGTCGCTACTATATCGCTGTCACACCATCTGCACAATACGATGCTATCCGTATCACGGATCATACCAACTCGGCATTAGGTCTGTTGGCACAACCGAATTCAATGAATGTATATGGTGCATGTGTCGATAATCCATTAACAGATTGTCAGCCTGTGTTTACCACATCCTATGATGCAAGAGGGCTGGCATTGACAGCTCTTGGTCTGGCCGGATCCGGTGTGACAAATCCTGACCATGCAATCAATATCAATACAACCGATTATTCAGAAGTAAGTCTGGGCAATGTTGCTGTAGGAACTTCTGTGAAACAATACTTTGATTTCCGTAAGCTGGCCTTACCAAGTGAAGTCATTAATCTGACTTTACAATATGGAAGCGGTGCATTAGATGCAAATCTTATAGGAGGTATAGAAATTATCGCTTACAATGGGGTAACTCCGGTTGCGACATTAGATGTACAGAGTCAACTTATCAACGGACTAAATGTACTGGGTATTTTAAATAACGGAGCTAAAGGGGTTATTCCTTTTGCACCTGGAGTAGCTTACGACAGGATTAGTGTCGGTCTGAGAGGAGTATTGAACGTAAGTGCACTGCCAGCTCTAAGAGTATACGCAGTAGAAAAGGACTGTAATACTCCAATGTTCAAAACTTGGAAATCATTTAAAGTCAGTAATGATCCGGCTATTACAACTGTAAAAGGCGGAGAGGAAGTGGAATATACTATCCATGTCCGCAATACAGGAAATGTAGCGCTCAATGATTATATCGTTACGGATGCTATCCCTGCAAATACCGTTTACGTTGCAGGGTCTGCTGATGCTTCCGGAGGTTCATTATCTTCAGGAGTAGTGACATTCAGCAATGTAGATATTGCTGCAGGCGCTACTGCTACGCTGAATTTCAAAGTAACCGTAAATCCAGATCTGACAGGTGTAGCAAACATTACTAACGTAGCATTAGTGAAGAAAGATGCTGCTGATCCGGGGAAAGAGACATTCCCGCCTGCAGTTGGTAATCCTAATGAGCCGGATGAAACATCCGGAACAGGAACAAAAATACCTGTTACACCAATAGCATCTGCTGTATCATGGAAAGCATACAAAGTCAATACAGATGCAAGTATCACGGCAGTCAAAGGCAGAGAGCAGGTAGAGTATGCTATCTATGTCCGAAATAACGGTAATCAGGTACTGAATAATGTTCAGATCAGTGATGTATTGCCTGCCGGAGTCACTTATGTATCGGGAGGTTCACAGGCAAGCGGTACCGTTTCGTTTGTGATTCCTACATTAGCAGTAGGAGCGACCAACGGGCCGTTGACATTTACTGTATCTGTAAATCAAAACCTGAGCGGTATCACTAAAATAACCAATATCGCTACAGTAAAAAGTAATGAAAATAATGTGCCGGCAGAGAGTTTCCCTCCGGTAAATAACGCTAATCCTACGGAGCCTAATACGGATGCCGGACCTGGAACTTCTCTGGATGTAACTCCTGTGAACAACCTTGTATCATGGAAAGCGTATAAAGTAAATAATGATGCAACGATCACCAGTGTAAAAGGTGGTGAAGATGTACAGTATACAATCTATGTACGCAATGACGGAAACCAGAATGCCACAGGTGTACTGGTTAGTGATGTATTGCCTGCAGGATTGACACATAAAAACGGGGGTACGCTTACAGGTGGTACTGTCAACTTCGCCCCATTGGATATTCCGGTAGGGCAGGTACGGTCTGTATCCTTTATAGCTACTGTCATTAAAGATCTGACTAACATTACACAGATTAACAATATTGCGTTAGCAAAACTCAACTCTGCTGACCCGGGTGTACAATCACATCCACCAATCAATAACAGTGATCCGTTGACCGGAGGTCCGGACATCACGCAGACAGGAACCGTGATTGCGGTGACTCCTGCACATGATGTTGATTTTGCATTGCTGGGCTTGAGTAATAACACGACCAGTACAAGTAAAGCTGTCGAAGGCGACGTAATTACTTATACATTAACGGTCAAAAATACAGGAAATGCAGCGCTCACAAATGTGACGATTACAGCGCCTATTCCTACGCATACTACATATGAAGCCGGAACAATAACCGGTGGAGGTACAGTAGCTGGAAATGAAGCAACTTTTGTGATTCCTTCATTAGCAGTAGATCAAACACTGACCTTTAGCTATAAAGTGTTGGTAGGTGCCATTCCTCCGGGAGTAGATAAGATCACAAATACTTCGGTCGTGAGCTTTGCAAGTGAAATTTCCGGACAACCAAATAAAACCAAGCAGGCACTGTCTGAACTACAGACAAACTGTACACCGGTAGTTGCTGCTGATATCACGCTGGCTCCGACATCAGGAACCATATGTGTGGGTGATGAAGTGGAAATAACGGCATCAACAGCGTTGAATATTCCAAATGCAGTGTATCTGTGGTACACCAATCCTGCATTGACAGGAACGCCACTTGTCGGACCGGTTCAGAGATTAAGTCCTGCTGTGACAACTACTTATTATGTGGTCTTGTCAGGAGATGGATTCTGTTTCAATACACCGGCAAAAGAAATTGAGATTTCGGTGTTAAATCTGCCACCTATACCTACCATCAGTATTACAGGCTCTGCCACAATATGTGAAGGTACAGGTTCGACTGTGTTGACAGCGACTTCTGCAGGAGCATCTTCATATCAATGGTATAAAAACGGGGTGGTATTCTCAAATACCAATACGAATACATTAACTGTTAATGAAGCCGGATTATATACTGTAAAAGCATTCAATGATGTGAATGCTACAGGATGTAGCAGTGATGTATCCGCAGCAGTAGAGGTGATTGTTACACCAAGACCGGCACAACCGGTGATCACTGCGCCAACTGCGCCAACATGTGAAGGATCAATTATTGAATTGACCTCAAGTGCAACTGCAGGTAATCAGTGGTACAAAGACGGCCTATTACTTACAGAAAATAACAACGGAACCACGGTTCCGGTAACAGGACAGAAAATCTTTGTCTCTACCGGTGGAGTATATACCGTTAAAGTAACAGATCAGCTGACCGGATGTGAAAGTCTGGAATCTGCTGCTGTGACAATAGTAATAAACCCACTTCCGGTAATTACGTTAACCGGAGAAACCAGAATCACAACTGCAGTCAATGTAGCGGTAACCCTTCCGACGGTTACCACTTCACCAGCTACAGGAGTGACTGTAAAATGGTATGATCAGGCGGGTGTGGAAACAACCAACCTGACACCATCATTCGCTGCTCCGGGTGTATACACATACACAGTAGTAGCACAGAATGATGCAACAGGATGTACCTCATCGCAATCTGTTCTTATACAGGTGTATGATGCAAACAGCTGTCCTCCGCAATTGGTACGTGTGTATGCAAATACACAGTCTTCCGGAAGTATTATTACTGGAGGAGTGAGCGATGGTGCTAATGCAGTAGATGGTAATCCTAAAACATATTCAACCATAACTACCGGATTAGGATTGTTAGGAATCGGTACAACATGGCAAAATGTAAACTTTGATCAGGTCGTACCTGCAGGTACTCCTGTTACTATTAAATTAGGTAAAGAGTACAGCTTACTATCTGTTGCAAGCGGTCTGTCTGTTGTCGGACTGGATGCAAATGGTAATGATATCGGAACACTTAAATCCGTACAGGGAGGACTTCTGGATCTTCTTGTTGCAGACAATGTTGTAGAGTACACATTTGTACCTGCAAGTGGATCAGGGCCGAAAGCGTACAAAGGCGTACGTATTGTGCAGGGAGCATTGCTGAGTCTGGCTCAGAATGCAAAAGTATATCATGCATATTATACAAAAACCGGTGCTGTAGATTGTGCACCGATTGATAACCAGACAAACAGTAATATTTTAGACATGCTTTATGGCGTGCAGGATATAGGTCTGGGAGTAGCAAGTGCAACAGCAAGTGTGATAGACCCATGGTTAGCTGTGGATAATGATCTGAATACTGCTGCGCAAATCAACAGAGGTGCTGCGGTATTGAATGTAGCGAGTCTGACACCTGTATTCAAGTCGCAGACTATGCCTACGGATTCATTGCGAATTATTATTGAAGATTCGGGCAATGCACTTCTTAATCTGAGCCTGCTTTCAGGTTTTGAGATCCAACGTTATTTAGGTACAGCGAAAGTAGGTCCTACATTGGATAACAGTGCTGATATCTTGAAACTGAAATTATTGAGTTTCTCTGCGAATAAGAAGAAACTGATGATGACACCATTCGATCAGCCATTTGATCGCGTGCAGATTTCTTACGGTGATGTTGTAAATGTGAATCTGGGCAATCAGATCAAGGTTTATGATGTCAGTATCATACCTACTATAGATTACGGAAATACACCTGGTACTACATTGGAAATCTGTCAGGGAGATAACCTGACGATTAAGAAACAGGATGATTGTACGGTCTATGCTGTGTATGATGAAAATGGTAATCTGCTGGTAACTTCAGATCAGCTGAACTTTACAATTCCTGCAACGACAACCGCAGGCGTACATAAGTATTTTATACAGGCTGTAAGACAAGGTTGTGAGATAGGGCCAAGACAAGAAATTGAAGTCCTGATCAATCCGCTTCCGGTAGTGCAGACACTTAACATCAACGGACAGGTTCGTTCGGGTAATGAAATCAGTCTGTCTCCTGGTAAAACAGCAACATTTGAATTGACTGTAGATGATGCGACAGCAACATTCCAGTGGCAGGAGCTAATCGGAGGAACATGGACTGCTATAGCAGGTCAGGCGACTTCTACATTAGTGAGAACAGTTCCTTTGGTAGCAGCCGGTACACGCTATGAGTTCCGTGCCTTGATTAGCAGCACAAAAGGTTGTGATATTATATCTCCTGTGGCAGCTCTTGTCGTAGCTCCGCAGCAAGTAGATTATACAAAATCAAAATTAGAAATAGTTAAAAACAACGCTATAGCAAACGGCACAGATGTAAATACACTTCGTGCAACTATAGTGGATGAATTTGATAACCCGATCGCGGCTACAGCAGTAGACTTTAGTTACACAAGTCTGGTAACAGGCAGTTTAGTAACTACTCAACTGAATACAGATGCATCAGGTATCGCATTACTGGATATTACCAGTACGAAGATTGGTGATATAGCTGTTGCAGCGACTGTTGCAGGGACCGCGATCAGTGGTAGTCCGCAGACGGTAACCTTCGTAGCCGGACCTGTAGATTATGGTAAATCGAAATTAGTAATTATCAAAGACGGTGCGATTGCGAATGGGGTAGATAAGAATATTCTGGAAGCTACGATCGTGGATGCATTTGATAACCCGATTGCAGGAGCTACAGTAAACTTCGGATATACAGATCTGACAGATGGTCTGGTGAAGTCAGTCAATATAGTAACAGATGCGTTGGGCAAATCTGTACTGGAACTGACCAGCACGAAAATCGGTGCTATCGATGTGAGTGCAGGTGTAGCCGGCACAGCGATCAGCGGAAGTCCGCAGACCGTTACCTTCGTAGCCGGACCTGTAGATTATGGTAAATCTAAACTGGTTATTACTAAAGACGGAGCTATAGCCAATGGCGTAGATAAGAATATCCTGGAAGCTACGATCGTGGATGCATTTGATAATCCGATTGCAGGTGCAGCCGTAGTGTTTGGTTACACTGATCTGGTCGACGGTTTAGCGAAGACAGTCAATGTCGTGACAGGTGCTGACGGTAAATCAGTTTTAGAACTGACCAGTACGAAAATCGGGGCTGTGACTGTCAGTGCAGAAGTATCCGGTACAGCGATTAGTGGAAGTCCGCAGACTGTTACCTTCGTAGCAGGGCCTGTAGATTATGGTAAATCTAAACTGGTTATCATCAAAGACGGAGCTACTGCCAATGGTGTGGATAAGAATATTCTGGAAGCTACTATCGTAGATGCATTCGATAACCCGATTGCAGGAGCTACAGTAGACTTTGGATATACAGATCTGGTAGACGGTCAGGTGAAAGCGGTTAATATAGTAACAGATGCTTCAGGCAAATCTGTACTGGAACTGACCAGTACGAAGATCGGGGCTGTGACTGTCAGTGCAGAAGTATCCGGTACAGCGATTAGTGGAAGTCCGCAGACTGTTACCTTCGTAGCAGGGCCTGTAGATTATGGTAAATCTAAACTGGTTATCATCAAAGACGGCGCTACAGCCAATGGTGTGGATAAGAATATTCTGGAAGCTACTATCGTAGATGCATTCGATAACCCGATTGCAGGAGCTACAGTAGACTTTGGATATACAGATCTGGTAGACGGTCAGGTGAAAGCGGTTAATATAGTAACAGCTGCTAACGGCAAATCTGTACTGGAACTGACCAGTACGAAGATCGGTGCTATTGATGTAAGTGCTTTAGTGGCCGGTACCGCAATCAGTGGTAGTCCGCAGACCGTTACCTTCGTAGCCGGACCTGTAGATTATGGTAAATCGAAATTAGTAATTATCAAAGACGGTGCAATTGCGAATGGGGTAGATAAGAATATTCTGGAAGCTACGATCGTAGATGCATTTGATAACCCGATTGCAGGAGCTACAGTAGACTTCGGATATACAGATCTGACAGATGGTTTAGCGAAGACAGTCAATGTCGTGACAGCTGCTAACGGCAAATCCGTTCTGGAACTGACCAGTACGAAGATCGGTGCTATCGATGTGAGTGCAGGTGTAGCCGGTACCGCAATCAGTGGCAGCCCGCAGACAGTTACCTTCGTAGCCGGACCTGTAGATTATGGTAAATCTAAACTGGTTATTATTAAAGACGGCGCTACAGCCAATGGTGTAGATAAGAATATCCTGGAAGCTACTATCGTAGATGCATTTGATAACCCGATTGCAGGAGCTACAGTAGACTTTGGATATACAGATCTGACAGACGGTTTAGCGAAGACGGTGAATATAGTGACAGATGCTTCAGGTAAATCTGTTCTGGAACTGACCAGTACGAAGATTGGCGCTGTGACTGTCAGTGCAGGTGTAGCCGGCACGGCGATCAGCGGCAGTCCGCAGACCGTTACCTTCGTAGCAGGACCTGTAGATTATGGTAAATCGAAATTAGTTATTATTAAAGATGGCGCTACAGCCAATGGTGTAGATAAGAATATCCTGGAAGCTACGATCGTAGATGCATTTGATAACCCGATTGCAGGAGCTACAGTAGACTTCGGATATACAGATCTGACAGATGGTTTAGCGAAGACTGCAAATATAGTAACAGCTGCTAACGGCAAATCCGTTCTGGAACTGACCAGTACAAAGATTGGCGCTGTGACTGTCAGTGCAGGTGTAGCCGGCACAGCAATCAGTGGCAGTCCGCAGACGGTTACCTTCGTAGCTGGTCCGGTAGATTATGACAAATCTAATCTGGCGGTCACCAAAGATGGAGCCATCGCAAATGGTACAGATTACAATGAATTCACAGCAACGATCGTGGATGCATTTAATAACCCAATTGCAAGTACAACAGTCGTATTCAGCATCACAAATCCTGATGGTACTACGGCGACACAGAGTATCACTACAGATGCAAATGGTAAATCCGTTGTACAGGTGACATCTACTAAAGCAGGAACCGTAACGGTAGATGCACAGGTAGCAAACCGTTCAATTGCCAACAGTCCGGCTAATGCTCAATTTGTAGCCGGTCCGGTAGACTATGGTAAATCGAAATTAGTTATTATTAAAGACGGCGCTACAGCCAATGGCGTAGATAAGAATATTCTGGAAGCTACGATCGTAGATGCATTCGATAATCCGATTGCAGGAGCTACAGTAGACTTCGGATACACCGATCTGGTGGACGGTCAGGCGAAAACTATGAATATAGTAACAGCTGCTAACGGCAAATCTGTGCTGGAATTGACGAGTACGAAGATTGGTGCTGTAACTGTCAGTGCAGGTGTAGCCGGCACCGCAATCAGCGGAAGTCCGCAGACGGTTACGTTCGTTGCTGGTCCGGTAGACTATGACAAATCTAATCTGGCGGTAACCAAAGACGGAGCTATTGCAAATGGTACAGATTACAACGAATTCACAGCGACTATCGTGGATGCATTCGTCAATCCGATAGCCAATACAACGGTCGTATTCAGTATCACAAATCCTGATGGTACTACGGCAACACAGAGTATCACTACAGATGCAAATGGCAAGTCAGTTGTTCAGGTGACTTCTACTAAAGCAGGAACCGTAACGGTAGATGCACAGGTAGCGAGCCGTTCAATTGCAAACAGTCCTGCCAAAGCAACATTCGTAGCTGGTCCGGTAGACTATGACAAATCTAATCTGGCAGTAACCAAAGACGGTGCTATTGCAAATGGTACAGATTACAATGAGTTCACAGCAACGATCGTGGATGCATTTAATAACCCAATTGCAAGTACAACTGTCGTATTTGGTATCACAAATCCTGATGGTACTACGGCAACACAGAATATTACTACAGATGCTAACGGTAAATCAATTGTACAGGTAACATCTACCAAAACAGGAACAGTAACAGTGGATGCTCAGGTAGCTAACCGTTCTATTGCGAATAGCCCGGCAACTGCTCAATTCGTAGCCGGTCCGGTAGATTACAGTAAATCTAATCTGGCAGTAACCAAAGATGGAGCTATTGCAAATGGTACGGATTACAACGAATTCACAGCGACTATCGTGGATGCATTCGTCAATCCGATAGCCAATACAACAGTAGTATTCAGTATCACAAATCCTGATGGTACTACGGCAACACGAAGTATTATTACAGATGCGAATGGCAAATCCGTTGTTCAGGTGACGTCTACTAAAGCCGGAACCGTCACTGTAGATGCGCAGGTGGCGAACCGTTCTATCGCGAACAGCCCTGCAAAAGCAACATTCGTAATTGCAAATCATATCAGTGTATCTAAAGTTGCCGATCAGGCAAGAGTGAAAGCGGGTACGAGCACCAGCTTTACAATCACGCTGACAAATGATGGTCCTGAGACCTTAGCAGCCGGTAAAGTGATCAGTCTGACAGAACGTCCGGGCGCAGGAGTAACTATTACAGGTTACACAGTGGCCAGCGGTAATGCAACAGTGACCGGAACAGGTAATACGGCTAAAGTAACTGCAAACGGAACGATAGCAGTAGGAGGAACAATTGTCGTAAAAGTAACTGCGGATATTGCAGCAGATGCTCCGGAGACTGTTACAAACGGCATCACCGTATGGGGACCTGACAAGGATCCGGGTACAGATCCGGAGGATGATAAAGATGATACGGATCCGATTCCTGTAGACCGTGAATACAAATTGAGTATCACTAAAGTTGCTGATCAGGCAAGAGTGAAAGCAGGTACAAGTACAAGCTTCACACTTACCATCACAAATAATGGTCCGGCAATTATCGGCACAGGAAAAGTGATCAGTCTGATTGAGCGTCCGGGAGCAGGAGTAACCATCACCGGTTACAGTGTGGCCAGTGGTGCTGCAACAGTAGCAGGTACTGCTAATACAGCAAAACTGACAACAACTGCAAATATTGCGGTAGGTGCTACAATAGTGGTCAAAGTAACCGCAAATGTAGCTGCAGATGCTCCGGCAACTATCACCAACGGAATCACCGTTTGGGGTCCTGATAAAGATCCTGGAACGGATCCGGAAGATGATAAAGATGATACAGATCCGATTCCTGTAGATCGTGAAACTAAACTTTCGATTACGAAGGTAGCAGATGAAGCAAGAGTGAAAGCAGGTGAAGCAACAAGCTTTACCCTTACGATCACAAATGATGGTCCTTCTGTAATGGAGACTGGTAAAGTAATCAGTCTGAGAGAGCGTCCGGGAACAGGAGTTACTGTTACAGGTTACAGTATTATCAGCGGAACAGCAACTGTCAGCGGAACGAGCAACAGTGCTTCGGTAACGACGACAGCAGCAATACCGGTAGGAGGTAAGATCCTGGTAAAAGTTGCAGCGACAGTATCTGATGACGCAGCTGCAACCATCACAAATGGTATCACCGTATGGGCTCCGGGCAAAAATCCGGATACAGATCCGGAGGACGATAAGGATGACACAGATCCTATACCTGTAGACTTCCAGACTATACTGGCGGTAGATGATGAGGCTGAAACAAAAGCTGCAAACGAAGTGAAGATAGAAGTACTGGCTAACGATCAGGTGACCAAATGGGCAATTGATCCGGCTACTGTCGAAATCGTCACAAATGCAGCAGAAGGCACGACATCAGTGAATATAGACGGAACTGTCACTTATCTGCCAAATAAAGTATTTGTAGGTGTGGATCAGTTTAGTTACCGTGTGAAAGATGTGAAAGGAAGATGGAGTAATGCGGCAGTGGTTAAAATCAATGTATTGTCAAATCCGTTGATCGTGCCAAATGTCATTACACCGAATGGAGATAATATCAATGATAAGTTTGTCTTGAAAGGTATAGAAACCTACGATCGCGTGAGTCTGACCATCATCAACAGATGGGGTAATGAGGTTTATCGCAATGCAAACTATGACAACAATTGGGAAGGTCTTAATCTGAATGCAGGAACATATTTCTACATCATTGAGACGACCAAGAATGGTGTTAAAGAAGTAGTTAAAGGAGACGTATTAATTAAGAGAAACTAGAATCAGTAATAGACTAAATTGTATTATTTACTAAAAATAATAACAACATGAAATACGGAAAATATGCAGTGATAATAGTAGCAGGATTGCTGGGGCTGACCAAGGTCAGTGCCCAGCAGAGTATCCAGTTTACGCAGTACATGTTCAATTCGATGAGTGTCAATCCTGCCTATGCAGGTTATAAGGAGGAGTGGTTTGCTCAGGTAGGTCTTCGTAGTCAGTGGACTGGTTGGAGCGGAGCGCCTAAGACGGGAACCGTTTCTATAGACGGAGTTCTGGATCCTTATTCAAAACGTCACGGTGTCGGATTCAATGTTACTGCTGATAAACTAGGCGCGCAGGCCGCTACATCTGCGTATGCCAATTATGCGTTTCGTCTCCAGTTGGATGATGAGGATACACAAAGACTGAGTCTTGGAGTGGCAGGGGGTGTAACACAATATAGCCTTGATGGAAATAAACTGGATGCAAACGATCCTAATGATCCCATTATCCCGGATGGCAAAATTTCAGACTGGGTACCGGATATCCGTTTAGGTGTTTATTATTATAATCCGAAATGGTATGCAGGCTTATCTGTACAGGATCTTTTTAATGGGACGAATTCAGGTACAGATTACAGATTTAACCAGAATACTTCTGAAAGCCTGTATCGTACTATAAGTGGATATTTTATTGCGGGAGCTTTATTAGAGTTGAGCAGAGGAGTGCATTTGAGACCAAGTATTTTGCTTAAAGAAGATTTTAAAGGACCGACTTCTCTGGATGTCAATGCCATGTTTGTATTTAATGGCAAATTTTGGATAGGAGCAGGATACCGTACACGAGCCCGTTTATTTAACAGACAGTATCAGGACAGATCGGTTGATAAGTTGAGTTCGATGAATGCCATTACAGGTATAGCGCAGTTTTATGCCACAGACAGACTTCGTATCGGATATTCTTATGATGCCATGATCAACAAATTGAGCGGAGTACAGAATGGCTCACATGAGATTACGCTTGGTATTACATTCGGACGCCGTGGAGCTACACAATACTTGAATCCTAGGTTCTTCTAAGCTAAATGATATTATGATGAAAGCGTTTGGAAAATTAATAGTTACAGCAGCATTAGGTGCTCTACTGATAAACGGAGAGCAGGTGCAGGCGCAAGAACAGCCGTCACTGAGAGACAGAGCCTATCAGTTCTATCTTTCAGGAGATTATGCAAAATCCGCTCAGATCTATAACAGGATTGAAGAGAAGAAAGAATTGTCCGTCAAGGAAGTTTATGCTGTTGCAGACTCCTACTATCAGATCAACGAATACACATTGGCAGAACAATGGCTGAAGCGTGCCACAGATCTGGACAGCAAAAACAAAGATGCATTCTGGAAATATGCTCAGATACTGAAGATAAATGGACAATATGCGGAATCAAAAAAGCAATTTGTAGATTATAAGCAACGGTTTCCGGATGGAAAAAATATTCAGGTAGAGATCGATGGTTGTGATTCAGCCCTGCTTTGGACTGCTAAGCCGACTACCCATGTTCTTAAGAATGAAAAAGAAGTAAATACAAGTTTCTCCGAGTTTGGGGTTTTACCATTGAGTAATGGAGTACTTTATAGCGGAGAACCGTCTGTAGCCACTGTTGATAAAAGTGACATGACAGGAAATGCTTACCTGAGGATCTTTTCAGCAGGAAGAGATGAAGATGGGATTACATTAAAGTATCCTGTATTGTCAGATGGTGTTTATAACGATGCTAAATATTATGTCGGACCCGTGACTACCAATCAGGATCAGGATATATTGTATGTAACACGGACGTATGCAGGAAATAGTGCTGAGAAAGTAAAGAGAGATGGTATGCGTTTCAAAAAACATAATCTTGAACTTATACTGTATAAGAAGAGTGGAGAATCATGGATACCGGAAGCATTTCCCTATAATAATGTAGAAAAATATTCTGTGGGACATGCCAGTCTGAGCACAGATGGAAAAGTATTGTACTTTGCTTCTGATATGCCGGGAGGAAAAGGAGGGGTAGATATCTGGTACAGCCTGGCGAATGCAGACGGTACATGGGGAACGCCGGCTAATGCAGGAAATGAAATCAATTCTCCCGGAGATGAGATGTTTCCATCCACATTTGGAGATACATTATACTATTCGAGTAATGGTTATGCCGGCATGGGAGGACTAGATGTGTTCAAAGCGGTAGGTAGTAAAAGTAATTTCAGAGGCAGAGAGAATCTGAAATCTCCTGTGAACTCTTCAACCGATGATTTTGCATATGTCGTTTCTGCAGATGATGAAGAACGCCAGTATGGGTATTTTTCCTCTAATCGAACAGGGGGAGCAGGGGGAGATGATATCTATTCATTTGTATACACCAAGCCAAAAATAACAATCCGTCTTCAGGGAAAAGTCTTTGATAAGGAAAGTACTGATCCGCTGGGGCAGACTCAGGTCCGCATATTTGATGATAAAGGGAAATTACTGTCTACTTTCTTTGCGAATAGTCCGACTTTCGATACCGAACTTCAGAGTAAGCTGGCACAAAAGATAGTCGTCTCCAAAGATGGGTTTATGTCAGATTCATTATTTGTACCTGCTATCAGAGCAACAAAAGATACCACCCTGTTTGCAAGCTTTAAATTACAACCTGTAAATAAAGAAGGAATTGTT
Organism: Sphingobacterium spiritivorum; assembly: GCF_016725325.1. Classification (NCBI taxonomy): domain Bacteria; kingdom Pseudomonadati; phylum Bacteroidota; class Sphingobacteriia; order Sphingobacteriales; family Sphingobacteriaceae; genus Sphingobacterium; species Sphingobacterium spiritivorum. The sequence goes on along the minus strand of NZ_CP068083.1, from coordinate 153,523 downwards.
TTTGTGCTGGATAACATATATTATGATTTCAACAAATCAGATATCAGACCGGATGCAGCAAAAGTGCTGGATCAACTGGTGAATACCATGATTGAGAATCCGACTCTTCAGATCGAGCTGTCTAGTCATACGGATAGCCGCGGATCAGACAGTTACAATATGAAACTATCAGACCGAAGAGCAAAATCTGCAGTAGAATATATCATTAGTAAAGGAATTGCCAGGGAACGCCTTGTCTCCAAAGGTTATGGGGAGTCCAAACTGGTAAATGAATGTGCTAATGGCGTGAAATGTACAGAAGAACAGCATCAGGCCAACCGACGTACAGAAGTGAAAGTACTTAAATACTAGGAAAAACAAACAAAAAAAGGGCAGTTCTCTTCGGAGAGCTGCCCTTTTTTTATGGGTATAGCTGATATGCTTTCTTAATGACAGTCATAATGAAAAAACAAAAAAATATAATAAATTTAACATAGATCAAGAGTTGCTAATTTAAATTTGATCAATTTTACACCGGCTTTTAACTGAATCAACATGCTGAAGATACTCGTGCTGTTTGCACATCCTACATTAGAACAATCTGTTGTAAATAAAAAATTAATCAGACGCATGCGGTCATTACCGAATATTTCGGTAAGAGATCTGTATGAGTTATATCCTGATTTTGATATTCCGGTGCGGGTAGAACAGGCTGCTTTGGAACGGCATGATATCATTATATGGATGCATCCTATTTATTGGTATTCGGCTCCGCCTATTATCAAACAATGGATTGATCTGGTCTTACTGCATGACTGGGCTTACGGATCAAAAGGAACCGCCCTCAAAGACAAGTGGATCTTCAATGCGGTTACGACCGGAGCCACTATGGAAGCTTACCAGGAGGGAGGACATCACGGTTATCCGCTTAAAGACTTTTTGCTGCCGTATAAACAGACTGCAGCACTTTGTCATATGCATTATTTACCTCCGTATGTTATAGACGGGACATTCAGTAAAGGCCCCAAAGATATTGAACAGGATATAGAACACTTCATATCTCACTTACAGCTACTGCAGTCCGGCACATTTGAAGCATCTGCTTTACAGCAATTTTCATATTTAAATCAACTTAAAGATCAAGCATAATGGATTCATCATTTTTATTTCAGATCATAGCCTATCTGGGTTCGGCGGTAATTTTTGTACCTATTGCCAAAAAACTTGGTCTTGGTTCTGTGCTTGGATATCTTATTGCCGGAGTAATTATTGGCCCTTCTGTTTTGCAATGGGTAGGTAGTGGTACGCAAGATGTTATGCATGTCGCCGAGTTTGGAGTTGTGATGATGCTTTTCCTTATTGGTTTGGAGTTAGATCCCGGAACATTATGGAAGTTGAGAGGACCCATATTAGGTATGGGTGGATTACAGGTTATTCTTTCAGCGCTGTTGATTGCAACTATCTGTTCGTTAATGGGCTTTTCGTGGAAAGAAGGACTTGTTCTCGGACTCACACTGGCCTTATCTTCCACTGCAATAGTAATGCAGTCATTGGGAGAAAAGGGCTGGTTGGATACCGTTGCCGGCAAGAGCTCTTTTGCTGTATTATTGTTTCAGGATATTGCGGTCATCCCTATATTAGCCCTCTTGCCTTTACTTGCTGATAATGCATCTGCTGTGACGACAGAAGGAGATACCTGGCTGACAGATATCAGTGGTCCGGCTAAAGCTGTATCTCTTCTGGCTGCTGTTGCTATCGTAGTACTGATCGGTAAATATATAGTAGGTCCTATCCTTCGGGTTATTACACGTACAGGTATGCGTGAACTGTTTCTGGTAGGAGCTTTACTTCTTATTGTTCTTATCGCTTTTATCATGCAGAAAGTAGGATTGAGTCCTGCTTTAGGTGCATTTTTGGCTGGTGTGGTCTTAGCAAACAGTGAATTTAAACACGAGCTGGAAAGTGACCTCGAGCCTTTCAAAGGTCTTCTGCTTGGAGTATTTTTTATAGCGGTAGGGGCCTCTATCAATATTTTCTTTGTATGGCAGGAAGCGAGTACCATATCGATGTGGGTAGGACTTTTTATGCTTGTCAAGATTATCGTACTGTATGTGCTGGCCGTAGTTTTTAAATTGAAAATAGATCAACGGATAATTCTGGCTGTTTCTCTGGCGCAAATGGGAGAGTTTGCTTTTGTCTTATTCAGTATCATAGGTCAGCTTCAGTTATTGAGTTCAGAAACCATTAATATTATGGTCGCTGTGGTCGCTGTAAGTATGGCTTTGTCACCTATTCTGTTGCTGGTAGCCGATAAGCTGATTCTTCCACGACTGAATAATCTGGCAAATCCTCCTGAATCTGAAGAAAGAGAATTTGATGAAGTAAATGAAAATAAAAAAGTAATTATTGCCGGATTTGGACAGGTCGGTACGATCGTTGCCCGATTTTTACATCTCAATAGAGTAGAAACAACCATTCTGGATTATAATGGTGATCGAGTAGAAATGCTACGTAAATACGGATTTAAAGTGTATTTCGGAGATCCTACACGTTATGACCTTCTGAAATCTGCCGGAGCATCTACAGCGAGTATTATTGTCAGCGCATTTGACAATGATGAAGATCATATGAAACTGGTACATATGGTCAAAAAACACTTTAGTCATCTCAAAATTGTTGCTATAGCAAACACACGAAATCTAGCCTATGATCTTATAGAAAATGATGTGGATCGTGTATACCGGGTCGGAACAGATATTGCCTTACGAATGGGAGTGGACGTCATGACTGAACTTGGATACAGACGTTATACAGTGTATCGTGCTTCTCAGAAATTCTCAAAACTGGAGGAGAAATCTTTATATAAACTTGCGCGTATCAGAGACAAGGGATCTGAATACATACAAATGGTTCAGGAAACTATCCGTGAACTGGAAAATGAATTATTAGATGATATGTCTGTGGATGATAATTCTTCTGTAAAAAATGCCTGGAGTGATACAGAACGTAAAAAGGGAGAAGAGGAAAATTAAATAAATCTTCCTATTTATTGCTTAATATTCCGGATCATACATATAAATACAAATCTTGCAGCACTTATTGAATGTAATCTGTTGAAGTATAGATAGTTTTCTTAGTATTTTTCAGCTTATCGTAAATTAAAAAAAGTGACCAATGTTATTTTTTTATGCGTTAATATATGTACCTTATAAATAAAATAACATTAAGGTTTAATGTTTTAATTGTAGGTAGTTATTTGAAATTTATTTTGTCTAAAGAAGATTGGTCTCGATATATTTGTCTTTCAATTTGAATACCTAAACCTTTTCCAGTATTCTTTTTGATTTCTTTTTAATAGCTTTCTTAAGATATTATCAAGCAGTTTACATCTTATTTCAATGTTTAAATAAAGTAATGCAAATTGATAGAATTTTACCCGATCGTGTATTTAATTCCCTGATTCTACTGATCGGTTTATTAACGCTATTGCATCTTGCGGCACTGTTTTTAAATATAGGTATTCCGTTTTCGCTGTTGTATGGTCCTATCTTGTACCTGATACAACAGACATTTTATAAGAGATATATGCGGATGCGGCACATGCTGCTCCATTTTTTACCTTTTATACTCTGTACAATATGGATTTATACTGCTGATACTTCACCCATTCTGTTCTATTCCTATTCTTTGATAAATGCCCTTTTGGTATGTTCTTCCAGTATGAGTTATACGGTAATGATACTGCTGAATATGAAAAAATGGACTTCAACTAAAGAGAATGTAAAAGTGTCCTTATTTATTAAGCTTTTTTTTATTTTCTGTGCTATTGAATTCGGTTTCCTGACACTTGTTTTGCATCACAGATTACAGTTTGATTATGATATTGATCCCATGATTATTATCTGTCTGCTGTCCGTTCTTTCTGCATTATTAAGTTTTGATTTTCTGATCCGTCGCCTAAGCTTATCATTTGAACAGACAAATACTGCGGGACGGAAACTGTCTATAGCACAGATTCCATTCCTGGAAGAAGTTCCTATGAAAGAAGCACATTGGGAACTGTACAGACAAGATCTGGTCAGATCAGTAGAAGAACAGCAGTTATATCTGGATACCGGACTTTCTGCAGACCGGCTTGCGGATGAAATCGGAATAAGCAGACAACAGCTATCTGTATTGCTCAATAATTATCTTGGTAAAAATTTTTATGAATGGATTGCCGAATACCGTATTGCACATGCTGTCAAGTTATTCAGAGAAGGAGGATATGTACTCAAGATAGAATCTTTAGCTTTTCAGTGTGGATTTAATTCTAAAACTACTTTTAATAAATACTTTAAACAGTATATGGGGATTACTCCATCAGAATTCAGAGAAAACTTGTCCCTAATCAAGCAATGATCACTACCATACTTTTTACAGCTATTCTGTTGATGGCCGGTGTGACACTAGGCTTTATACTGTTTACAAAGAGTACGGCATTTATTGACCGCGTTACGCAATGTATTTTGGTAATATTTATCTTTTATACATTGTTTACAGTGGTATGCAGTTATATTTATCCTTCCCTTTCATATCTAGATAAGGCTTCCCCCTTATGCTGGATATTTGGTTCTTGTGGTTATATTAGATTTAAAGCGACAGAAAGAACAGGGTGGTCCAAACAGGATATCTGGCACTTATTACCTATGGTGCTGATGCTTCCGTTTTATTTTCTTTTTGTCTCTTCTGCATCCTTTCGTACCGATTATGGATATATTTATTACAGTATTCTGTATACCTGTACTGCTGGTATTTGGTTTGTATACGCACTTGCCATTATTTTTAATCTGGGAAGAAAGACCGAAACATCTGTTGACAGTAATGCATATCTCGATTATATCAGTGTAATATTGTTGTTTATACTGGCTTTCTTTATGATGTTGGTGGCATACAACTATATTGTTTATAAGCAGGATGCAGTATCCTCATTATCCGGCCTCTTGTTGTTCTTTGCTATGTTTATTGCTGTATCAGCAGCCTATCTGCACTATTTTTACTTGTTGATGCATCAACAAAGAGGTGTATCCGAAATAGTCAGGCGGGCAGACAAAGGGATGCAGGATATATATCCTGATGAGCAGGAAAGAAAATTATGGATTCAGCGTATAGACGAATATTTAGTGCCGGAAAGGTACCTGGATATGAGGTTTAACATGTTGAAACTGTCCAAAAATCTAAAAATTCCTAAAGAACAGCTATTGCTGATTTTTGAACAACATTACGGACAGAGTTTTATCACCTATGTTAATCAGCTGAGAGTTCGTTATGCCTGCAGTATGCTTGCCGATCAGCGTTTTAACCTTTCGATGGAACAGCTTGCTGCGGATTGCGGATTCAGATCCAAAGCCTCTTTTTACAGATGTTTCCGTGACGAGCAATCTTGTACGCCTTTAATGTTTAGAGAGAGGAAGCTCAAAAGCCAGCTTGTTTAGGGAATACTGTCTGATCTGACGAAATGATTTCAACGCCATTACTATAATAATTGTTTACCGTGAAAAAAATAAGATTTGTCTTACTGCTCCTTATCGGATTGTATATGACAGTCCCGCTTCGGGCTCAGGAAAATGCTGCTTTTGATAGTGTGTACAATAAAGTGTACGGCGCAATGATTGCATCAGATGTGAAGAGAGCAAATGTTCTTGCTGACTCGCTGTTGTCCATTGCGAATAAAGGAGAGGAGCAGATTAAATCGCTGATGCTACTGGCGAATATCAAACATAGCACCGGAGATTTTACCGCAGCTTTGGTCAATGCAATCCGGGCACAAAAAATAGCAAAGGATTTTGATTATCTGGAATGGACAGTCCGGACTTCCGGATTTATAGCGACTACCTTCCGCAATGTAGGTCTGGTAGAAGAGGGACGAAAACACCTTGCAGAAGCCGAAAAGGCAAATAAAAGACTTAAAGGTAAAGAAGGATATGATCTTACCTCAGCCAATATTTATCAGGAGAGAGCTTTCTATTATCTGGAAAACAAAAAGTTTAAAGAGGCCATAAAGGAACTGGAAACCGGGATGCAACATTTGAAACAAATCCCTTCAAGTCCGAGAGCAATAATTGTGCATGCTACAAATGATCAGTTATTGGGGATATGTTATCTGGAAACCAATGATCTGCAAAAGGCCAGACACTATCTGAATTCATCTTTGCAGAAGCTAGGGGAACAGGAAAGCAATCTTCGCCCTTATATTTTCAGAGCAATGGGAGAGGTGGAAATGAAACAAAAGCAATATGCTAAAGCCTATTCCTATTTTAAACAGGCAGAAGTTTACATTGCTTCATCCGACAGAGCGGAACTGAAAAGTCTTTTGTATGAAAGTTTTGCAACATATTACAAATTAACAAATGATCAGACAAAGGCTGTAGAATATAGCGAACGCTATATGGAAGAAATAAGAAAAAAGAATGATCTGACATTAAAAATATCTAATCAACTGATCAAAGAATTTCACGATACACAACATACGGAGTCCCGAAATAAAAAGTATCTGATCTTTCTATCTGTTTTTCTGTTTATTGTTAGTGCTGTAAGCCTCATATTTTACATATGGAATAGAAAGATGCAGAATATGAAATTCAATCATATTATACGTGATGTTGAGAAATTTGGACTTCGGGGTAGTCAATCTGATAGACTACAATCGACAAAAGTAGAAAGCAGAGATCTTAGAATTACCAGGGAAACAGAAGAACGCATATTGAGTGACTTAACACAGCTTGAAGAGCAGTCTTATTTCATTAACAAAGAAATATCTCTTTCTTCTGTAGCAGCACGTCTTCATACGAATACCAATTATCTTTCGTACATCGTCAATACCTATAGAGGGAAAGACTTTTCTCATTATATAAACGAATACAGAGTACGTCATATCATCCAGAGATTGCAGGACGAACCCAAATTAAGACATTGCAAACTCTCCCATATTGCAGATCTGGCAGGCTTTTCTTCGCACAGCAAATTTTCAGCAGTATTTAAGGCCGTAACCGGAATCTCTCCGTCTGTTCTGATCTCTCGTTTACGGGAAGAATCAAAGTAAAAGATCCGAAATTTTTATCTTTTCCTCTTAACAGGTAAGAATTCTTATCTGTAATTCTTGCATGCGCCCACTTGTTTAAAGTGATCAGGAATTTCCTGTTCTCCTGAAATCAATATCATTTCCCGAAAATCCATTACTCTTTTTGCACTCGCAATATGCAGAATAATGTATGCTTATAATTACAGTATTGATTTATCATCATGTAATTACCGTTTGGCTCTGAAAATCCATATGGAAAATCTTTTTTTTCTATAAATTCTATATGTGCTGCTGTTCATTTCTTAAAAACAGACAGACAAGTGTCTCTCAGTTTTGATTTTTACGAAAAATTTATAAATATCTAATTTTCAATAAATTATAAAATTTATTTCCAAGTCCGTTTGTCTCAATTTATTGTCTTGTACAACAGTTTTAGATAATGAGACCATTGATTTTGGACAGGTTGTCAATATTTGTCCCGCCAAAGTAAAGCGTATAAAAAGGGAGCTTAAACTGCTCAGTTTGTATTAGGAAGATTCCTCTTCCGCATCGTTGCCCTGATGAGTATGCTGCTTAGGAAAGATAATGAAAAGTCAAATAATTGTTAACCGAATATGCAAAATTTTAACAAAAATTGTATTGTTTACATCGTACTCGTATTTATATCTCTTTGCCTGGGATTGAATACGTATGCGGATGGTTCCAGAGATTTATATCCGAGTGGGGTAAGCGGAGGAAGAGCTTCTTTGCGTTCAAGTACAGACGTAAATGCAAATGCTTATCCATTTCCTACGACTGGTACACATTATGTATATGCTAAGTCTGGAGAAACGCTAACGTTGGCATCAAGTGCCCAATCAGGTACTAATGCCAGGATTAAATTGTTCGGACCTAACGGAACGGAACTGGCACTCACTATAGGCAACAATGCTGGAAATATCAGTAACAGAACTGCCGAACTTGAAGGTCCGAGGTTACCCGGACAGACATCTCCGGCGAATGCTTATACTCCAATCTACCATACAGTAACACAGGAAGGAATTTACAGGGTAGAGTTTCTTGCTCATGGTAATGGTACCGGTTCTGGTGGAAGAGAAAATATTTCAGGCAATGGTAACTGGACACAGGCTACAAATGCTGTATATATTCCCGCCTGGGATATTTCTGTAGCCAATGCTGCTAAAACAAACTGGATTAAGGGCCGGGTTTATATGAATGTTCTTAATATGGATATTTATACAATAGGAAACGGTTTTTCTAATATCGGTGGGTTCTATGGTAAATTTAAGATATTAACAAAAGACGGATATGTCTACAATGTGGATAATAACGGAAATAACGGAATCTCTTTTACGTTCTTTGTTAATAATAAAGGCTTCTTCAAATCAGCTACAGATAATACTCCACTATACAAGAGTATGGATTTATCCAGTCTCTCAGGAAGAGTACATGATCCACGTACAGCAGATTCCGGATCTGAAGTCACGCACAAAATATTCTATACTCTTCCGGCAAATGATCTTCCGAATTCAGCTAATGGGGCTGTACCGGGAGGTAATACCTGGTTAAGAAATAACAGAATCGTTCCAAAAGTGGAACAACTGAAAGTTATTGGTGTAGACGGAACTAATGGACAGGTTAGTAATAAGGGTGGTAAAATTTCCTTTGAAACAGGAAATACCGGACAATATAAAATTGTAATTGAATCTAACGGGGGCACGAGTTTTCCTGCACGGACGTTAACGGGCATAGCATTAGCTGGTGTCAATAATATTCTGTGGGATGGAAAAGATGGAGCAGGAAACCCATTACCACAAGGTAATGTCCCTGCTAAAATCAGTGTTCAGCTTCAAGGGGCAGAGGTGCATTTCCCATACTTAGATATGGAGATCAATCCCAATGGTATCATCTTGGAATTGCTTAGTGATGATCTGTCATCAGTAGAGTCAAATATTGTTTATTGGGATGACACAGATATTCCGAATACCAGTTCGGGAACAAATTCATCTCCAAAAAATGCAAGTCATTTTGTCCTGCCTAATGGTACACCAAGTTCTGGGTCGAATGCGAATGGACATAAATGGGGAGCAAATACAACTGCTACCAGCGGAACATTTGGAGATATTAAAGCGATGGATACCTGGACTTTTATTTTGGGTCCGGTAGAGACGTTACAAACACAAATAGCGGTTAAGGTAGCCGATCTCAAAATAGAAAGTATCAGCACTTCCAACGGAGTCGTCAAAGTAGGAGATGAGATTGTATACAATGTAGTTGTAAAAAATGACGGACCAAGTGATGTAGAAGGTGCTCCCTTTTCATTCAATGCACCCACAGGTTATGAGGTCGTTAGTGCGACACCAAAAACCGTATGTGCAGGAGGCGGAGAAATAAGTCCATCCATAACATCAAATAAATTTAATTCGGCACTTAATATGCCGAATGGCTGTTCTATTACCTACGAAATTAAGGTAAAACCGACCAGTACTGCACCTTTCGGTCCTATAACAGTAGACGCAACTATTATGCGTCCCAATGACGTAACAGATCCGGACGCCACAAACCCGGATATCAATACACCTCCTACAGATCCATATTTTGAATGTGGTAACGGAGTAGCCGGAGCCGGATGTAATAATATTAAAAATAATACAACAGTTACGTTGATTGACCTGTTGACCGCTACAAAATCTATAGTAGGTAATCCTGTAACCCTAAAACCCGGACAAGCTATTACCTATCAGATTAAAATCAAAAACAGTAATACGGTAGCAAAAACTCCGGTACAGGTGTCTGATGTTATACCTGCCGGGTTATCACAGATTTCAGCAATTACCAATGGCGGGACTTATAATCCAGCTAACAGGACAATAACCTGGTCTAATCTTTCTATAGCAGGTAATTCAGAACTGACCTTAAGCTTTAATGCCGTTGTAGATGCCAACCTTGCAGCAGGAACAACAGCTATTAAAAATACAGCTATTGTTACAGATCCTATCGATCCTACGGTTCCGGTGACTCCAGAAGTGGAAGTGCCGACAGAAGGAAAGATTACGTCTGTAAAAAGCATCGTTGGTAATCCGACCAGTGTAAAATCCGGTGATGAACTGGAATACCGTATCGTGCTGACCAACAGTTACGGTACTGCGAAGACTGGTGTGACCGTAAGTGATGCCCTTGCAGCCGAACTGAATGCACCTACAGCTATTTCAAACGGCGGATCCCTAAGTGGTAACACGATCAACTGGACCAACCTGACTGTTCCTGCAAACGGCACATTGACCCTAAGCTTCAAGGCTGTTGTCAAAGCTAACCTTGCAGCGGGTACAGTTTCCATTAAGAATACAGCTATTGTTACAGATCCTATCGATCCTACGGTTCCGGTGACTCCAGAAGTGGAAGTACCGACAGAAGGAAAGATTACGTCTGTAAAAAGCATCGTTGGTAATCCAACAAAAGTAAAATCCGGTGATGAACTGGAATACCGTATTGTGCTGACCAACAGTTACGGTACTGCGAAGACTGGTGTGACCGTAAGTGACGCTCTTGCAGCGGAGCTCAATACACCTACAGCTATTTCAAACGGCGGATCCCTAAGTGGTAACACGATCAACTGGACAAACCTGACTGTTCCTGCAAACGGCACATTGACCCTAAGCTTCAAGGCTGTTGTCAAAGCTAACCTTGCAGCGGGTACAGTTTCTATTAAGAATACAGCTATTGTTACAGACCCTATCGATCCTACAGTTCCGGTTACTCCAGAAGTGGAAGTACCGACAGAAGGAAAGATTACTTCTGTAAAAAGCATCGTTGGTAATCCAACAAAAGTAAAATCGGGTGATGAACTGGAATACCGTATCGTACTGACCAACAGTTATGGTACTGTGAAGACTGGCGTGACCGTAAGTGATGACCTTGCAGCGGAGCTGAATGCACCTACAGCTATTTCAAATGGCGGATCCCTAAGTGGTAACACCATTAACTGGACAAACCTGACTGTTCCTGCAAACGGCACATTGACCTTAAGCTTCAAGGCTGTTGTCAAAGCTAATCTTCCGACAGGAACAACAGCTATTAAGAATACAGCTATTGTTACAGATCCTATAGATCCTACGGTTCCGGTCACTCCAGAAGTGGAAGTGCCGACAGAAGGAAAGATTACGTCTGTAAAAAGCATCGTTGGTAATCCGACCAGTGTAAAATCCGGTGATGAACTGGAATACCGTATCGTACTGACCAACAGTTATGGTACTGCGAAGACTGGCGTGACCGTAAGTGACGCCCTTGCAGCCGAACTGAATGCACCGACAGCTATTTCAAACGGCGGATCCCTAAGTGGTAACACGATCAACTGGACAAACTTAACTGTTCCTGCAAACGGCACATTGACCTTAAGCTTCAAGGCTGTTGTCAAAGCTAACCTTGCAGCGGGTACAGTTTCTATTAAGAATACAGCTATTGTTACAGATCCTATCGATCCTACAGTTCCGGTTACTCCTGAAGTGGAAGTACCGACAGAAGGAAAGATTACTTCTGTAAAAAGCATCGTTGGTAATCCAACAAAAGTAAAATCGGGTGATGAACTGGAATACCGTATCGTACTGACCAACAGTTATGGTACTGCGAAGACTGGCGTGACCGTAAGTGATGCCCTTGCAGCGGAGCTGAATGCACCTACAGCTATTTCAAACGGCGGATCCCTAAGTGGTAACACGATCAACTGGACAAACTTAACTGTTCCTGCAAACGGCACATTGACCTTAAGCTTCAAGGCTGTTGTCAAAGCTAACCTTGCAGCGGGTACAGTTTCTATTAAGAATACAGCTATTGTTACAGACCCTATCGATCCTACGGTTCCGGTCACTCCAGAAGTGGAAGTACCGACAGAAGGAAAGATTACTTCTGTAAAAAGCATCGTTGGTAATCCGACCAGTGTAAAATCGGGTGATGAACTGGAATACCGTATCGTACTGACCAACAGTTACGGTACTGCGAAGACTGGCGTGACCGTAAGTGATGCCCTTGCAGCGGAGCTGAATGCACCTACAGCTATTTCAAACGGCGGATCCCTAAGTGGTAACACGATCAACTGGACAAACTTAACTGTTCCTGCAAACGGCACATTGACCTTAAGCTTCAAGGCTGTTGTCAAAGCTAACCTTGCAGCGGGTACAGTTTCTATTAAGAATACAGCTATTGTTACAGACCCTATCGATCCTACAGTTCCGGTTACTCCTGAAGTGGAAGTACCGACAGAAGGAAAGATTACTTCTGTAAAAAGCATCGTTGGTAATCCAACAAAAGTAAAATCGGGTGATGAACTGGAATACCGTATCGTACTGACCAACAGTTACGGTACTGCGAAGACTGGCGTGACCGTAAGTGATGCCCTTGCAGCGGAGCTGAATGCACCTACAGCTATTTCAAACGGCGGATCCCTAAGTGGTAACACGATCAACTGGACAAACTTAACTGTTCCTGCAAACGGCACATTGACCTTAAGCTTCAAGGCTGTTGTCAAAGCTAACCTTGCAGCGGGTACAGTTTCTATTAAGAATACAGCTATTGTTACAGACCCTATCGATCCTACAGTTCCGGTTACTCCTGAAGTGGAAGTACCGACAGAAGGAAAGATTACTTCTGTAAAAAGCATCGTTGGTAATCCAACAAAAGTAAAATCGGGTGATGAACTGGAATACCGTATCGTACTGACCAACAGTTACGGTACTGCGAAGACTGGCGTGACCGTAAGTGATGCCCTTGCAGCAGAACTGAATGCACCTACAGCTATTTCAAACAATGGTCAGTTGACAGGTAACACGATCAACTGGACAAACCTGACTGTTCCTGCAAACGGTACATTGACCTTAAGCTTCAAAGCTGTTGTCAAAGCTAACCTTGCAGCGGGTACAGTTTCCATTAAAAATACAGCTATTGTTACAGATCCTATCGATCCTACGGTTCCGGTCACTCCAGAAGTGGAAGTACCGACAGAAGGAAAGATTACTTCTGTGAAAAGTATCGTTGGTAATCCGACCAGTGTAAAATCCGGTGATGAACTGGAATACCGTATCGTACTGACCAACAGTTACGGTACTGCGAAGACTGGCGTGACCGTAAGTGATGCGCTTGCAGCGGAGCTGAATGCACCTACAGCTATTTCAAACGGCGGATCCCTAAGTGGTAACACGATCAACTGGACAAACTTAACTGTTCCTGCAAACGGCACATTGACCTTAAGCTTCAAAGCTGTTGTCAAAGCTAATCTTCCGACAGGAACAACAGCTATTAAGAATACAGCTATTGTTACAGATCCTATCGATCCTACAGTTCCGGTCACTCCAGAAGTGGAAGTAAAAGTTCCTTCTATTGCATTGGTTAAGGAATCTGTTTTAAATGATGAAAACGGAGATCAGACTGTTCAGAAGGGAGAGACGATTACATACACCTTTAAAGTTTTCAATAACGGAGGAACAATTGTAAATAATCTTGTAGTAAATGACACTAAATTAAATATTGTCAACTTAACGGTTATTCCGTCACTGTTAAATCCTGGCGAAACGGGCACAGCAACAGCTTCATACACATTGACACAGGCGGACATAGATGCTGGAAATGTAACGAATACAGCGTTAGCTAAAGGAACCGACCCAAGAGGTAGAGATGTAACAGATATTTCGGGAACAGCAGTTGATAATAACACGCCAACCGTTACCGTTTTACCAAAACAACCCTCACTGATATTACATAAAACGGGTACTTATGTAGATAAGGATAATAATGGTTCAACAAATGTGGGCGATGTGATTAAGTATCACTTTGAAGTTATTAACAACGGAAACGTAACCGTTAAAGAGATCAGAATTAATGATCCGAAAGTAACAGTAACAGGAGGGCCTGTTGATCTGGCTCCCGGAAGCTCGGATGCAACTACATTCTCTGCAGAATATGTGATTAAACAAGAAGATATTGATAGAGGTGGAGTTTACAATCTGGCCACAGCCGAAGGAAAAGATCCTGACGGAGATAAAGTAACTGTTACTTCAAAAGATCCAAATCCGATAAGTACAGATCCTGGAGTTGATCCGGGTTGTTTAACCTGTACCATTACACCTCTTGACAGAAAAGGTGAAATTACAGTAATGAAGACGGCTAATCTTTCTCAACAATTCAGATATGCCGGTGAGAAAATAGAATATGATATAGTCGTAAGTAATACGGGTAATGTAACATTGAAAGATGTTAAGGTTACAGATGCTAACGCAGACAATAAGAACATTGGTACGATTGCAGAATTAAAGGTAGGACAATCCGAAACATTTAAAGCATATCATACTATAACAGCAGCGGATATGTTGCAGGGTTATGTATCAAATATCGCGGTAGCTGTAGGGAATGATCCTAAGAATAATCCTGTAACAGGAGAATCGAAGAGCGGGAATCCGACACAGCCGAAGGATCCCGTAGATCCGAACTGTAAGACGTGTACTATTACACCTCTTCCATGGAAAGAGATCAAAGCGAATAACGATACGCCACCGGCTATCAACGGAAAAGATGGCGGAAGCACAACCAGTGTATTGGATAACGATCAGTTGAACGGTCAACCAGTTGTACCGGCTGAAGTTAAACTGACTCCGGGTACTTCACCAAACAAAGGAATCACGATGAATCCTGACGGAACAATCACGGTTTCACCGGAAACACCTGGAGGCATCTACGAATATCCGTACACAATTTGTGAGCTATTAAATCCTGCAAACTGCAGCGATGCGAAAGCAACTGTAGTTGTAGAAGCAGCGCCAATCAAAGCGAATAACGATACACCACCGGCTATCAACGGAAAAGATGGCGGAAGTACAACCAGCGTATTGGATAACGATCAGTTGAACGGTCAACCAGTTGTACCGGCTGAAGTTAAACTGACTCCGGGTACTTCACCAAACACAGGAATCACGATGAATCCTAACGGAACAATCACGGTATCACCGGAAACACCGGCAGGCATCTACGAATATCCGTACACAATTTGTGAGCTATTGAATCCTGCAAACTGCAGCGATGCGAAAGCAACTGTAGTTGTAGAAGCAGCGCCAATCAAAGCGAATAACGATACACCACCGGCTATCAACGGAAAAGATGGCGGAAGTACAACCAGCGTATTGGATAACGATCAGCTAAACGGCAAACCAGTTGTTCCGGCTGAAGTTAAACTGACTCCGGGTACTTCACCAAACAAAGGAATCACGATGAATCCTGATGGAACGGTCACAGTTTCACCGGAAACACCTGCAGGCATCTACGAGTATCCGTACACGATCTGTGAGCTATTAAATCCTGCAAACTGCAGCGATGCGAAAGTAACAGTAGTTGTAGAAGCAGCCGTGATCAAAGCGAATAACGATACGCCACCGGCTATCAACGGAAAAGATGGCGGAAGTACAACCAGCGTATTGGATAACGATCAGCTGAATGGCAAACCAGTTGTTCCGGCTGAAGTTAAACTGACTCCGGATACTTCACCAAACACAGGAATCACGATGAATCCTGATGGAACGGTCACAGTTTCACCGGAAACACCTGCAGGCATCTACGAGTATCCGTACACGATCTGTGAGCTATTAAATCCTGCAAACTGCAGCGATGCGAAAGTAACAGTAGTTGTAGAAGCAGCCGTGATCAAAGCGAATAACGATACGCCACCGGCTATCAACGGAAAAGATGGCGGAAGTACAACCAGCGTATTGGATAACGATCAGCTAAACGGCAAACCAGTTGTTCCGGCTGAAGTTAAACTGACTCCGGGTACTTCACCAAACAAAGGAATCACGATGAATCCTGATGGAACGGTCACAGTTTCACCGGAAACACCTGCAGGCATCTACGAGTATCCGTACACGATCTGTGAGCTATTAAATCCTGCAAACTGCAGCGATGCGAAAGTAACAGTAGTTGTAGAAGCAGCCGTGATCAAAGCGAATAACGATACGCCACCGGCTATCAACGGAAAAGATGGCGGAAGCACAACCAGTGTATTGGATAACGATCAGCTGAATGGTAAACCAGTTGTTCCGGCTGAAGTTAAACTGACTCCGGGTACTTCACCGAACAAAGGAATCACGATGAATCCTGACGGAACGGTCACAATATCACCGGAAACACCGGCAGGCGTCTACGAGTATCCGTACACAATTTGTGAGCTATTGAATCCTGCAAACTGCAGCGATGCGAAAGTAACAGTAGTTGTAGAAGCTGCGCCAATCAAAGCTAACAGCGATACGCCAGTTCCTGTAAACGGTAAGAATGGAAAAACAATTCCGAGTGTATTGGATAACGATCAGCTGAACGGCAAACCAGTTGTACCGGCTGAAGTTAAACTGACTCCGGGTACTTCGCCAAACAAAGGAATCACGATGAATCCTGACGGAACAATCACGGTATCACCGGAAACACCGGCAGGCAATTACGAATATCCGTACACGATCTGTGAAGTATTGAATCCTGCAAACTGTAGCAATACGGTAGTCAGAATCACAGTAGTAGAGCCTAAGCTTGAGATTGTGAAAGTTGCAGACAGATCAAGAGTAAAAGTAGCTGGTGAAGAGATTACCTATACGATTACAGTTAAAAATACGGGTGGTGTAGAATTTAATAATCTGGTATTGACAGATGTTATGTTCCCTGCCTGGAATGAGAAAATAGCTGTTCTTGCTGTAGGAGCAACCAGAAGTTTCAGTCTGACACATAAGGTGACACAGGACGAAATCGAAAACGGTGTTCTTGTTAATATTGCTAAAGTAAATGCACAGGATCCGGATGGAAAACCTTATCAGCCTGAGGCGAAGATAGAAACTCCGGTAGATAATCTGGCAGGTGTGACTGTTGTCAAAACAGGAGACCGTAAAGAAGTCAAAGAGAGAGGGGATAAGATTGTGTATACCATTACTGTTGAAAACACAGGAAATAAGATTCTGTATAGTGTTGAAGTAACAGATCCGCTGACCAAATTGTCTAAAACAATTAATCAGCTGACACCAGGGCAGAAAGAAGTATTTACTACAGAATATGTCGTTATACAATCCGATTTCGATTTGGCTGAAATTGAAAATACAGCCTTTGTGAAAGCGAAAGACGGAAAAGGAAATGCAGTAGATGCCAGCGGGCAATACAATGTAACCGTATCACCATTGCCATTGCATATTCCGAATGTCTTTACACCAAACGGAGATGGTCAGAATGATAAATTTGAGATTGAAGGAATAGAACGATTTGATCGTGTCGAGATGACCATTATCAACAGATGGGGGAATGAAGTCTATAGAAATAGTAGATACGACAACAACTGGGTAGGAGAAGGTCTTAACGAAGGGACTTACTACTATATCATTGAGACACATAAAGGCAGTACGAAACAATTGCATAAAGGTTGGGTACTGATCAAACGTAATTAATCGAATCATTCATTATACAGCAATAAAAAATGAAATACGGAAAATATGCAGTGATAACTATAATAAGCCTGTTGGGACTGACAAAAGTCAGTGCCCAGCAGAGCATACAGTTCACGCAATATATATTTAACTCAATGAGTGTCAACCCTGCTTATGCAGGATATAAAGAAGAATGGTTTGCTCAGGTAGGACTGAGAAGTCAGTGGACAGGCTGGGAAGGAGCTCCAAAGACAGGAACTGTTTCTATAGACGGGATTTTGGATGCACAATCCAAGCGTCACGGAGTCGGATTGAATGTAACCTCAGATAAACTTGGGGCACAATCAGCAACGGCAATATATGCAAATTATGCCTTCAGACTGCAGTTGGATGATGAAGATACACAACGCCTTAGTCTTGGTGTGGCGGGAGGTGTGACACAGTATAGTCTGGATGGAAATAAGCTGGATCCGAATGATTACAATGATCAGGTGATTCCTCGCGGAAAAATATCAGACTGGGCACCCGATATTCGTTTAGGTGTATATTATTATAATTCCAGATGGTATGCCGGAGTATCTGTTCAGGATCTTTTTAATGGTACAAATTCCGGATCAGACTATCGTTTTAACAGTACAACATCCGAAAACCTATACCGTACAGTGAGTGGGTATTTCATTGCAGGAGCACTCTTTGAATTAGACAGAGGTGTTCACCTGCGCCCTAGTATTCTGGTTAAAGAAGATTTTAAAGGACCTACTTCATTGGATATCAATGCTATGTTTGTATTCAATAGTAAATTCTGGGTAGGAGCAGGATATCGTACAAGAGCGAAAATCTTTAACCGGACCTATCAGGATAAGACAATAGATAAACTCAGTGCTACGAATGCCATAACAGGAATTGCTCAGTTTTATGCAACGGAAAAATTGCGTATAGGCTATTCGTATGATATGATGATCAACCGGATGAGCGGCCTGCAAAACGGTTCACATGAGATTACGCTTGGACTCACCTTCGGACGCAAGTCAGCAAGTCAGTACTTAAGCCCTAGATTCTTCTAATTAATCAGTATTAACAGATCATAAAGAATGAAACGGAATATCATGATAAAATCAACTTACCTGAACAAACTGTTAATCGCTCTGGTCGTGTGCGCTGTCGGAATTTCTGAAGTAAAGGCACAGGAACAAATAAGTAAGAGAACAACAGCAGAAAAACTCTATTATCAATATGAGTACTATTCAGCAGCGCGTATATATGAGAAACTGGTAGACACCAAACGCCCGAAAGCAGAAGATATGGAGCGTCTGGCGACCTGTTACTTTAATATAAATGAATACAATCTTGCCCGTAACTGGTATGCAAGGGTTGCTGAAGAAGGCAAAATATCCGATCAGTCCCAGCTTAATTATGCTGATGTACTAAAAAAGCTGGGAGATTATGCGGCCGCAAAGAATCAATATAAAGCCTACGGAACAAAAACAGGAAAAGAAAGTGAAGTAGAACTTGCAATACAGGGATGCGATTCGGCAATTGTGTGGATGCAGAAACCAACTGTACATAAAATCAAAAATGAACAACAGATAAATACACGTTTTTCTGACTTCGGAACTACACCGGTCGGGCAGCAGGTACTCTATGTAGGAGAACCTATGGGATCAGATCAGGTTTCTGGACGAACCGGAAGAGCATTCCTCAGAGTATATTCTGCCACAAGAGATAAGGATGGAATAGCATTGATCTATCCGAATATGTTGCCCGATATCTTCAATAATACCCCTTATCACGTAGGCCCTGTGGCTGTAAATAAGGAGGAGAATGTGCTGTATGTAACACGTACCTATCCGGGGAAGGATACTGAACAACAAAAGTCAGGACCATACAGTTTCAAAAAACATAATCTGGAAATTAAGATTTATACAAAAAATGGGGATAGCTGGAAAGAAACGGACTTTCCTTATAACGATACCAAAAAGTATGCAGTCGGGCATGCCGCACTCAGTAAGGACGAACAGACATTATATTTCGCATCCAATATGCCAGGCGGACATGGCGGTGTAGATATCTGGTATTGTATACTGCAATCTGATGGTACATGGGGTCAACCTGTAAATGCCGGAACTGAAATCAATTCAGCAGGCGATGAAATGTTTCCTTCCGTATTTGAAGACCGGTTATACTATTCAAGCAATGGATTCCCGGGCATGGGTGGTCTCGATATATTCACTGCGACAGGTAGCCGGTCTTCATTTACAAATCGTCAGAATCTTCGCTTTCCGGTAAACTCGGCTTCAGACGATTTCAGCTATGTACTTTTAGGAGACAGCCCTGAAGCGCGCTACGGATATTTATCTTCGGATAGATTAGGAGGTCTGGGCTTGGATGATATCTATTCCTTTTCAGCTGTCAAACCCAAAATCACTATCTTACTAAAAGGTATTGCTCAGCATCGTACAACCGCAGAACCACTTGAAGATGTACAATTATCCTTGTTGAGTGATGGAGGTAAGGTGGTGTCCCGTAAACTTACTGCAGCTGCAGGTATCTTCGAGTTTCAGTTAGAACCGGGAACAGCTTACCAGTTAATGGGAGAAAAGTTGAAATTCCACGGAGACTCTGTTAATATTGCTGCATTATTTCCCCAAAAGGATACCACCATTCAGGTGACGCTACGGTTACAACCTGTCATAGAAAAAGGAACAACATTTATCCTGGAAAATATCTATTATGATCTGGATAAATATAACATCAGAGCCGATGCCAGGCCAATCCTGAACCAACTGGTTAATACTCTCCGGGATAATCCTACACTCAAAATCGAACTATCCAGTCATACGGATAGCCGTGCCACACATAAGTATAATATGAAGTTATCTCAAAATCGTGCACAGGCAGCTGTAGATTATATTATCAGCAGAGGTATTGCAAGAGATCGGATTGTCGCAAAAGGCTATGGCGAAACCAGATTGGTCAACAAATGTGCTGATGGAGTCAAATGTTCGGAAGAAGAGCATCAGGCAAACAGAAGAACTGAAATCACAGTATTAGAATATTAAGAAATATGAAGAGCATTTTCCGCGATTCCCTCTCCTTAATTAAAGACAGGGAATCGGGGAGAGGTTCTGTGTCCTGAGATTGATCAAAAATGGACCTCAATTAAAGAAACACGGTTAAATACAATAAAACAAACTGTTTTCATCGCCCGTCTGTCCTGTATCAGGAGACGGGCGATTTTTTATAGGATGATCGTTAAATAAAAAATGTTCCGCACCTCTGAATAAAAGACCGGAACATGCTTATTTCTGTATATTTTTCCTCTTAAGGGATATTAAGATATTTGTGTGTCTGAAGAGAAATTTCCCATTTAGGATTTGCCATCACATAGTCAATGATCAAGGGCGTCATTTCGGCAGCTTTGGACCATTCCGGTTGAAGATACAGCTTACAGGTATCACTTACCTGTTTAGCATGTTCCTCCGCCCATTGGAAATCACTTTTGTTAAATACAATCACTTTTAATTCACCTGCATTTGCCAGCACATCGGGTCTAGGTGCTTTAAATTTTTTTGGAGAAAGACAGATCCAGTCCCAGTTTCCGCTCAACGGATAGGCACCTGAAGTCTCCAGAAAAGTCTGTATTCCGGCATTTTGTAATTGACTTGTCAGGTAATCCAGATTATAGATCAGTGGCTCTCCGCCTGTTACTACAACCGTTTTAGAGGGATGTATGTTCGCATGTTCCACAATAGTATCAGCCGCAGTCAGCGGATGTAGCTCGGCATCCCAGCTTTCTTTAACATCACACCAGTGACATCCCACATCGCATCCGCCTAAGCGTATAAAGTAAGCTGCTTTGCCGGTATGATAGCCTTCTCCCTGTATTGTATAGAATTCTTCCATCAAAGGGAGTTGCCGGCCGTTTTCTGGAACTTGTAGTGACATCTTTTGAAATTAAGACTGCAAAGGTAGGCTTTTTTTCTTAAGATCCGAGCCTGTGTTTTTTGGAGAAGTACGCTTCGTAAAATTATGACATATGATAGACAGGTAATTAACTTTTTTTAATAAAAATTTTTCTTTTTTCTTGAACATATTAATTGGCAGATTGTTATATTTAACATAGTTAGTACCCATTACTAAAACTCTACCTACAATGAAAAGCAAAGGATATTTTCCATTGTTTTTATTCCTGTTTATGATCCTTTGTCCGCTATTGCTGTGGGCTGACGGATCAAAGGATCTTTACCCCACAGGGGTGAAAGGGAATCGTGCGTACCTGATTTCACGTAGTGAGAGCGAGCAGGGAACAACGAGTTTTCCTTTTTTTACACTTGGAGCACATTATGTATATGTACAATCAGGGGAGACAATTGCGACAGCTTCAAGTGCACAGAATATAGGTGAAGGCAGGATTCGTCTGACCAGTCCTTCCGGAAAAATATATCTTTCAGGAAAAAATAATATCGGCAAGATCGTTAATACCGGCAGAGGGACACGACAGGCAGAGATGTCCGGTCCAAGAGTCGGATATGCTCCTTATGAAGTCAAAGCCACAGAAGAAGGTGTTTGGAAAATAGAGTTTATATCACCGGTAGGAGAATTTACAGAAAATTTTGGCGATCCTAATATTCCTGTCGTAGCAGCAGATGGAGACTGGTCGCAGACCTGGGATACCAGTATTGCAGCCTGGGATATTTCAGTAAGAGATGGAGATGACCACGACTGGATTTCCGGAAGGGTATATACCAATGTATTGAATCTGCATCTGAATAGCGGGCAGATGGCTAATAAACATGGTGCTTTCTTTGGTAAATATCTGGTTCTTACACATGATGGATTTGTATACAAGGTAGATGGAAACGGAAGCAATGGTATAGCTTTTACATCGTTTGTCAATAATATGGGCTTTGTGGATGATGAAGGAAAATCTCTGTACAAAAGTCTGGACTATATCCCTCAGGTGGGGTCGGGAGATGTACACGATCCGAGACAGGCTGATGTGAATGGAAGTATAACCCATAAGATATTATATACAAAGCCTGATCTCAGCATGCCTGCACAAGCTGTAGGTGCAGTTCCTGAGTTAAAGACATGGCTTATCAACAACCGGCCAGAGCCCGTGGTATCTGATATCAACCTTACAGGTTACGAAGGCACGGCGGGGCAGATGGGAGCAAAAGGAGCCCATATTCGGTTTACCAGCAGCGAGGAAGCTAAATATAAAATTGTGCTTGAAAGGAATACGGATCAGACACAGCTACTGACTGAATTTGTACATAAGGCATCCGCAGGATTAAATGAAATCTATTGGAACGGATTGGATAAGAATGGACAGTTTGCGCCTAACGGCGAAAAATATCCGTTAACCATTCGTGTCGAACATATACTGGCAGAAGTTCATTTCCCATATATGGATATGGAGATCAATCCCAATGGTATTCTGCTTGAACGATTAGATAAAGAGATGAATGAGGTGGAATCCGATGTAGTGTATTGGGATGATAGTGATATTCATGACGGACTTCCTTCCGAAAACAGCAATCCTCGGATAAATCTGCAGGGTATAAGCAGTCTGGAGAACGGACATCGCTGGGGAACATATACGAATCAGACCGTACAGCGGAATACAAATACGAACTACGGAAATTACAGTTTTGGCAATGAAAAAGCTATCGATACCTGGTCTTATGCCATGATACCTAATCAACAAGTCACTATTGCACTAACAGTCAAAACATCAGATCTCGAAATTTTATCACTAAATAGTCCTGACCGTCAGGTCCGGAAAGGAGAGGAGATCACATATACCCTCCATCTGAAAAATAACGGACCTTCAGATGCTCCGCATGTCCGTTTTAATTTTGATCTTCCGTTAGGCTTCAGCATCAATCATGTCGATATGGGGAAGGTCCTGACAACTATTACTCACGAGGAAGTAAATCAATATAGCAGCTTATTGGATCTGTCAAATCACGAAGAAAGGATAGTAACGGTGAAAGCTACTGCATTGTATGATCCCGGGTCAACTATTGCCATTCAGGCAATAGCATCTCTCGTACGTAGTGCAGATATGATAGATCCGGATGCTACATCTAAAGATATGACCATTAAAAAACCTTTAGATGCAGAGGCAGAATGTTCAGGGCAGGGTTGTAATAATATTCGTGTTCATCAGGAAGTGCTATGGACAGTAACACAAGTTTCAAATGTAAAAGTAGCCTTAATAAAAAGAGCACAGTTCATAGATGGAAATGCAGATGGCTATATGCAGGCCGGGGAAAGAATCCGCTATTATTTTGATGTTGTAAATAAGGGTGATGAGGTATTAAAGGATATCCGTGTTTACGATCCTATGATTACATCAGCAACATTAAGATTAAGCCTTAATAATCTTCAACCCGGACAAGCGGGACAAATATTTCTGGATTATGTAATAACTGTCAAAGATTATGAAGCGCGCTCAATTGTCAATTCTGCCTGGGTAGAAGCCGTTTCAGAGAGCGGTATTGCTGTAAAAGATATCTCCGGAACAACCTATGACAATGATGATCCTACAATCACAATAATTATACATAAGCAGGCTATTTATCTCAAAAAAGAAGTGATCAATACGGGCTCCAAAAGAGATGGCCTGTTCGGTGTGGGAGATCGTATGGAATATAGTTTTACCGTTTGGAATGAAACAGATACCACTATCACCGACATATCCCTGCAGGATGATATGCTTTGGGAAAAACCTCAGCTCCTTGCTGTAGAAAGTCTGGAAAGAGGACAACAGTACAAGTGGAGTGCATTCTATACCGTCAGAGATGAAGATGTAGACAGAGGTCGCATTATGAATTCGGCGACTGTAAGGGCCAACCTGATTCATACAGGCCAGGAGATTACTGATATTTCGGGAACATCATTTGATAATGATCTGCCAACGGTCACAAATGTCAGCAAAAGGCCAGTAGGAGTAGAGGATATTGTGTTATTAAAACAAAATCAATCTATTCGCTTCCATGTTCTGCAAAATGATACAGAAGGCAGTTATCCTTTGCTGCCTCATACACTGGAATTAGTTAAGGAAGCTATGCATGGAGAGGTTTCTTTAAATAGTGACGGACAGGTTGAATACAGACCTTTTGAAAACTATGTAGGTAAGGACGAATTTCTGTATACTGTGCAGGATGCAAATGAACTGAAGATGTATCCTACTGCAGTGAAAATAATTGTAAATCCGACCACACCAATTGCTGTAGATGATTATGTAATCGGAGAATACAATAAGGATGTTAAAATTTCTGTTCTTGAAAATGATAAGACAGACGGCGTAGAATTAGATATACATAGCATCCGGATCGTTAAAGAATCACAGCAAGGTACCCTGATGATTAGTCTCGGACACATCATCTACCGGGCAAAAGAAGGATATACAGGTACCGATTCATTTACCTATCAGGTGAAGGATCTCAATGGTAACTGGACAAATGAAGCCCGGGTAAACATAGAGGTGTCAGGGTTTTCAGTACCTAACGTCTTTACACCAAACGGAGACGGAGTTAATGATATATTTTATGTTTTGGGTACAGGGTATTATGACCGCATTTCATTATCTGTGTGGTCCCGAGCGGGTAAAGAAGTGTATTCCAGCAATGATTACCGTAACGACTGGAATGGTGACGGAGCAGAAGATATGACCTATTTTTATGTAGTACAGGCTTACAGAAACGGAGTTAAGCAAACGAAAAAGACAGGATATATTTTGATTACCAGAAAACCCGTAAAATAACTCTTGATTATAAAAAGTCCT
This sequence comes from Sphingobacterium spiritivorum, assembly GCF_016725325.1. Taxonomy (NCBI): domain Bacteria; kingdom Pseudomonadati; phylum Bacteroidota; class Sphingobacteriia; order Sphingobacteriales; family Sphingobacteriaceae; genus Sphingobacterium; species Sphingobacterium spiritivorum. Next base: position 128,259 of record NZ_CP068083.1, on the reverse strand, counting down.
CTTTTCAAAATGATAAACCGTTATATGATTGACTATACGATATTGTAATTTGTTTTCAATGCAACTCGAAAACGTTTTCGTTAAAATTATTTTTACTGAAAATAATTTTATTATACTTTAGTCTTATCAATTATAAGCACACTATTATTTTTTTTCTGAGTTTGCCATTTGTTACGCAGTATTGATTGTGGAGTTAACAGGGTTAAGTTTTACTTCCCATTTGTTACTGCATGATTCTGCTTGTAAACTCATAAGAGTATTATACACTAACTGAAAATTTATAAACACACACAACTATTAGTGCAGTAGCCTTCTCCAAAGTATTGAAGAGGTTGTAGTCTGTACCCTAAAACAAAAATTATGAAAGATTTAAAATTTATTTATTTGTTATTGGCTGTGCTTTTAACAATATCATGTAAAAATGATTTACTGGTAGACGATGAAGCTGATTCTGATATGAAATTATCACCTAAAGAGATGGCAATTACTCCCGGTTATTTACCATTGCCTAATGGTTCTTTTGAAGAAGGAACAGGCAATACTTTTACAGACTGGACTGCATTTAACGGAGCTTCCACGCTTTCAGCCACAACAGTACCCGCAGAAGTGTATGAGGGTAACCGTGCGCTAAAAGTGGTAAATACCGTCAGTAATGGGATAGATAATTCATGGAAAATACAATTTGGCTCAGCTTATCTTCCCACTGTATCTGGCAGGGATTACCGTATTCGCGTATGGGCAAAAGCAACAGCAACAGGTACCAACGGATTTCGATTCCAGATAAGGGGAGGTACTACACAATTTTTGCCACATAAGAAGATTGGGACTTCCTGGGCATTATATGAGTGGGGCTTTACAGCAACTGCAGATTCTACGATGATCTTATTTAATCTGGGAGCTGATGCAAATACCTATTATATAGATAACGTATCAGTCAGCGAGGTACCGGCTACTGTCGCATATTCTGCCATATGGGGAGAAAATGGCGAGTTGTGGGATAAATCCCGTATTCCGGATTTCACAAACGCCGGATATAAGAGTGGAAATCAGGCTATTCCTGATTATCCCCAAAGCATAAATGTCACCACTTTAGGAGCCGTTGGAGATGGTGTTACAGATAATACCGCTGTGTTCAAGACCGCTATTAAGCAGTGTGCTGAGAATGGTACCATTTATATTCCTGCCGGAAAATATGTATTAAAAGACACATTGATGATTAAGCGCAGTGGTATTAATATCAAGGGAGCCGGAGATGCGACTATACTTTATTTTACCAAAGGACTGGAAGAGCTTTATCCCCGATATAATGCTACCTCCAAACAATCCCCCTGGTCATGGGAAGGTGGTATGATCACCTTCTCAGAAAATATCAGCGGATCCGGTATTCAGTCTTTAAAAATAGAATTTCCGGACAATGCCTGGGCCGGACACAATTTTCATGAACGGGCTTACAACGCTATTGGTTATACAAAAAATGCACATGACGGATGGATCAAAAATGTAAAAATGAAAGGTTGCGACATCGGAATCTGGATCGGACCAACCTCACATCATATTACTGCAGAAGGATGGACACTGGAATCCGGTCCTGTACGCGCTGCAGGTACAAAAGGTGTAGGACATCATGGCGTGAATATTTATGGCGGATATAATTTGTTTCAGAATTTTGAAGTTAAAGGCAAGTTCCATCATGATCTGTCTGTGGAATCTGCTTCCAGCATATTCAATGTATTCAGAAATGGAAAAGGAACAGATATATGTCTGGATCATCATAATCATCAGGTACGCAATAATCTGTTTACGAATCTGAATGTAGGAACAGGCTCCCGTCTTTACACTTCAGGTGGAAATGATACCCCTGCGGGCATTAATATTAATGAGACATACTGGAATATTACAGCGATCAATAATCTTTCCTACAATAATATGGGATCCGGTTCCGGAGCGAAGTCTAAGAATAATGTCGCTGTGGGGATAAAGACAACTTCAGGTTCAGCTCTTCCCAATGTGAACAACAACTGGTATGAGACCATCAGCCCTGCATCTTTATATCCGAAAGATTTATATGTATCACAGATGAAACTGGTGAAAAATATAACGGTGAATTAAGAAGGTAATTTTTGATATGTAAATCAGGCGTGAATTCCCATATTGGAATTCACGCTTTTTATTTCAACTCCGTTAGCGCACGTCTGTGTTCTGCCCTCCTCGTTGGCGCACGCGTATCGCGTGTGTCCTCCCGACCTTTACTAAAAAACGTATCGCGTGTGCCTCTACTGTCTCTATTAATAACTTGCCGCTTGTGTATCAACTGGTATACTGGCTTTAAATCCTCATGTAATTCATTCAAGTAATACTTAAAGATATTGTCCGAAATACACGATAACGTTTTCGTGAATATAGTTTGCCGTTTCTTTTTATATAACAACCTCAAAATGTAGCTTTAAACTATATAAAAAACCAATTGTATATTAAATCACTAACTAAAAGATATACCAATTCAGTTTTTACGGGTAATAATGTTTAAGAGATCTTAAAAAAATCTGTTAAGCCAGCTTTTGATAACAGGAAATTATCTCAATTTAAGAGATTTTGCAACCGGTTGCAATATATATGTGTGTGTGGTAGATATTCCTGAATCTGGCCATATTCTGGTAAAAACAGGTAATGAAAGACCATAAGGAAGTATTAATGCGCTAAACATAGTAACCTTACCAGGTAAGTGTACTATATCTGATATTTATTTCAATAGTATCAAATAGATATTTATCATCTGATACTGGTAAATAATTAATTCCACCCAATTATGAATATGCAAAGTAAACCTAAAATCAGTGAATGTGATGACTTCTTCCTGATTAAAGCTAAACTATCGGACATGAAAATTTTTTACAAAATCAAAAAAGAACTGATGCTGCTCTGTTTAATGATAAGTATCACTCTGACTTCTACGGCACAGACAACCGTAAGGGGAATTGTCAAAGATGAGAATGGCAATGCGCTTTCCGGTGTCAGTGTAAAAATCAAAAACACGAATAACGGAACATCTTCTGATGAAAACGGAAATTATTCAATAACAGTATCCGATAAAGATGCCGTTCTTGTTTTTTCTATAATCAGTTTTTCCCCTCAGGAGATTCGTCCGAACGGGCGGACAACGCTTAATGTAACACTTACTTCAACAGAAACACAACTTGAGGATGTTGTCATCGTCGGATATGGTGTCAGAAAACGTCAGGATGTTACAGGAGCTGTGGCAAAGGCTAATCTTTCCCTGCAAAAGCAATCCCCAAACGGAAATGTCATGTCCTCCCTGAGAGGAACTGTTCCGGGGCTGACAGTAGGACAGGTAACCACAGCAGGGAGCGATCCTTCGATTATGATCCGAGGACGAAATTCTATCTCCGGTACCACATCCCCGTTAATAGTGCTGGACGGATTAATCTACAGGGGATCTATCACCTCGATCAATTCATCAGATATCGCAAGTATAGATCTTCTGAAAGATGCGAGTGCCGCTGCAGTATACGGTTCGCAGGCGTCCAATGGGGTAATATTGATTACCACTAAAAGTGGCTCAGGGACTCAGGATAAAGTTATCATAGACTATAGCGGATCTGTATCATTTCAGGAAATGACAAAAAAAGACATGCGCCCTGTGTCGGGAGCCGGATTTATCCAGAAACTTGGAGACTGGTATCTTTCAGAAAGCCGTGACCCGAATGATATGACACAGATGAATCCGAAATGGGATCCAACGACCAAACTTTCAGTCATCGAAGCCGATAACTATAAAAATGGCTATGAAGCAGACTGGTGGAAATTGCTGACAAATCCTTCTCCTAAAATCCAGAATCACAATATAGGAATCAGCGGACGGTCACAAAAAATAAACTTCTATTTGGGATACGGATATTTTGATCAGAAAAATCTGGTTAAGAACGATAATTATAACAGAAACAGTATCCGGCTCAACATGGAAGCTAAAGCACTGGACTGGCTTACTATAGGCGCGCAAACAGGATTAACCATTAATAATTATAGTGGTGTGTCGCCTTCCTTCACAGATCTGATATATTCAAGACCTTATAACCTGCCGTTTGATCCGGTTACAGGACAGCAACTCGAGTTTTATCCGAATAGTACAAGTCCGACACAATTGGAGGTCTTAAGAAGATCCCGCGATTCGGACAAAAACTTAAATCTGATTGGTAATTTTTATGTCAGCGCAGATATCCCTTATATCAAAGGGTTGAATTACAGAGTCAACCTCGGAAATAATTACATTTATGCAAACCGCTTTAATTACAATGCACCCAATGTGGAAGCTACCGCATACAAAAGGTATATGACAGATTACTTCCTGACACTGGATAATATCCTGACCTACAAAAGAGACTTCGGCAAGCATGGTATAGATGCGACTTTGCTCTATGGTGCGGAGATAAATAAACACGACGGAACGCAAACAGTAGCCGGAGGCATATTAAACGGTGCATTAGGCTATGACAGGCTGGATGTAGGAGATCCGTTAAGACTGTCTGCATCTAATGATCTGAGCATTTTACCCTGGAAAGAACAGGCTCTTTACCAGATGGCCAGACTATCTTATTCCTATAATAAGAAATATATACTTACCGGTACAGTGAGGAGAGACGGATTTTCCGGTTTTTCAGCTAAGAATAAGACAGCTGTATTTCCTTCAGTTGCATTTGCATGGCGTATGATTGATGAAAATTTTATCAAATCAGTTTCCCAGATTAACGATCTGAAACTGCGTGTTTCGTACGGAGCGACTGGGAACAGAACGGTAGGTAGGTATCAGACACTTTCGCAAATGAATGTAGGTTTGGGAAGTGGCTATCTATATGGCAGTGGTGCCGGAGCGCAGGCAGGTTCATTCTTAGGTCAGCTTCCGAATCCGGATCTCAAATGGGAAACTACTACTTCATTTAATACCGGTGTTGATTTTGCCCTGTTTAACAACCGTCTTTACGGGGCATTGGATCTGTACTTTTCAAATTCTAAAAATCTCCTCAATTCCAAAGGAACGCCTACCATTACCGGATTTTCCAGCTATCTGATTAATATAGGGAAAATCCAAAACAGAGGGCAGGAATTAAATATAAACGGAGTACCGATCGCTAAAAAAGATTTCAGATGGGAAGTCGGTGTTAATTTCTTTAGAAACAGAAATAAGGTACTGGATATAGACGGAACAAAAAAAGATCTCATAAATGGATCTGATCCTATTTTAAGTTTCTTTATAGGTCAACCCTATGGCGTAGTCTATAACTATAAAATAACGGGTATGTACCAGCTTGGTGAAGAAATCCCTGCACCGCTGGCAGCACAGGGGTTTAAATCCGGTCAGTACAAGATAGAAGATACCAACGGAGATGGTATTATTACCACTGCAGATAAGCAGATATTAGGTAAGTTAGATCCATCCTACAGCCTGAGTATATCCAACAGTTTCCGATATAAAAATGTACAGTTAAAATTCTTTATCAATAGTATACAGGGGGGTGAAAACGGTTACTTAGGTGCTCCGGGCATCATGCTGCAAAATCCGGACAATATCCGGAATAATAATGCATTTGCATTTGATTACTGGACACCTAATAATCCGGATGCTCGTTATAGAAGTATAGCGGCCTATGTACCTACTCTGGGAGAAAATTTTGGCCCGTATATATCCCGAAGTTTTATCCGGCTACAGGATCTGACATTGACCTACAGCTTGTCCGATAAACTTATCGAACGTATAAAAGTCGTGAAAGCTCTGAGCATATACGCTAATGTGCAGAATCTCTTTACGATCACCAACTGGGACGGATGGGATCCGGAAGCAAATCCTCCGGGTTCGCAACGGTCATCACTTGGTCTGCGTATGCCCGGGGGTATGGGATTGGATGCTAACGGATATCCGGTTATGAAAAATTATTCATTAGGTGTGAACATCACATTTTAAGGTCTTACAATTAAATTGTTTAGTAATGAAAAAAATTAGACTGTTAATCTTTCTTTTTGCGGGAATGGGAGTATTCTCTTGTAAAAGTGATTTTTTGGACGAAAAGCCACTGTCCATATATACACCTGATAATTCACTCCAAAATCAGGCTCAATTTCAGCTGGCTGTCAATAATCTCTATAATAATGTACGAAATATCTATATGGGTAATATGGATCTGGATACTTATTTCGGACTTTATTATGCGACAGATTTTGCATATAATGCGACAGATTATGAACCAGCCGCAAAATTAAATGCTTACAAGGCCACTATGGTACCCAGTTATTTTATTCCTCAGAATATATGGACGAGCCTTTACAGGATCATTACCAATTGCAATCTGATCATCAGCAGGATACAGAATGCCTCACAAGTACCTGAAAATGCCCGAAATAGTATTTTGGGACAAGCCTTGTTTTTCAGAGCCTATTCGTACAATATGCTGGCCAATTTATATGGTGGAGTGCCTTTGGAGCTAAATGAGCTTAGCAAACCCCGTTATGATTATGTAAGAGCTACCAGAGAACAGGTGTACACACAATGTAAAACGGATCTGGTGACGGCCGTAGGATTGCTGGGGAATATCAATCAGGTACCGGACGGAACGGTCAACAAACAGATTGCACAACATGTACTGACCGAAGTCCTTATATCCTTAAAAGATTATGACGGAGCGATAGCTAGTGCGTCAGAAGTAATCAAGTATTCCGGGGTCTCACTGATGCAAAACAGGTTCGGCCGAAGAGCAGACAAACCCGGAGATGTGTACCGGGATTTGTTTGAATACGATAATCAGAACTACAGCAAAGGCAATCGGGAAGGGTTACTGGTGATGCAGTCTACATTAAATAATGCAGCCTCTGTAGGTGATGTAACAGCCTGGGCGGTCGTTCCATCTTATCCCGGCGTACGAATCACTGAGGCGAATTCAGGAACCCGTATGCCCATCAAATCCAATGGCAGATTCGGTAGCAATGTATCCTCAAATGGTATTGGCTGGATAAGGCCAACATCCCATTTCTTATATGAAATCTGGACACCAAATGATATTCGTAATTCCGGATATAATATTGTACGGGATATCAGAATTACAGGTGTTCCCACTACTTCTCCGGATTACGGAAAATGGTATGTAAAAGATGGTTATAAGGCTAAAGTGGCACCGCAGGATTTCAGAGATACGATTCGTGGATTTTATCCGATAATCCGGAAAACCTCTCCTTCATCAGAAGATTTTGTAGCGGCAGCCGGACCGGCTATGATTACAAATGTAATGGATGCTTTTGATGGCTTTTATCTGAACGGATCACAGCGGGTATCCATGCAAAAATATATGGCGCGTCTTTCCGAAACGTATCTTTTAAGGGCAGAGGCTTATCTGGGGAAAGGAATTACCAATCTGGCGGCAGACGATATTAATGTCATCAGAAAAAGAGCAAATGCTCCGGAAGTTTCACCGGGAGATGTAAATATCGACTATATTCTGGATGAAAGACTGAGAGAACTCTATCTGGAAGAATTCAGGGCGGTTACGCTTGCTCGTCTCGGAAAGTTGTATGACAGAGACAAACTTTATAATCCAAAATCCGGTCTTAGTATAGAACAATATCACAATCTCTGGCCAATACCATCTAATGAAATTACGCAAAATACAGAAGCGAAGTTAGAACAAAATCCAGGCTATAATTAATACCGGATACATTGTCCATAGCAAAGTGTCAGCCTGTGGACAATGTATTCAAATTCTCCTGAAAAAAGTTGCTGATGACAAAGTGGAATAGGTGCAAACGGGACTTTTTTCGCAGGGTAACATGATCAGAAAGGCTGTTTATACAGCCTTTTTTTGTTGGTTGATTTTGTGTATATTTGTGATCTAGTTAACAAAGGAGCAGCAGGGGTCAAACTACATAATCGTATATGTTGTCCTGCAGGTTTCTATATTTTTTTAAACATATAATCATACTTGTAAATGATTAAAATTACATTACCTGATGGTTCCGTTAGAGAATATGAAAAAGGAACATCAGCCGCTCAAGTAGCGTTGTCCATTTCTGAAGGATTAGCCAGAAATGTATTAGCAGCCGAAGTAAATGGCGAAATCTGGGACTCTTCACGTCCGATCGAACAGGATTCCTCCCTTAAATTACTTACCTGGAATGATGACAAAGGTAAATCTACCTTCTGGCATTCTTCTGCACACTTAATGGCAGAAGCATTAGAAGCCTTGTATCCGGGAGTGAAATTTGGTATCGGTCCTGCTATTGAAACCGGGTTTTACTACGATGTGGATTTCGGAGACCGTGAATTTTCATCAGACGAGTTTAAGCAGATCGAAGATAAAATGCTGGAACTGGCAAAACGTAAAGAAGTATTCGAGCGCAGAGCCGTTTCCAAAGCAGAAGCACTGGATTACTTTACTGAAAAAGGAGATGAATACAAACTTGATCTGATCAAAGATCTGGAAGACGGAAAGATTACATTCTATTCACAGGGAGATTTTACCGATCTGTGTCGTGGTCCTCATATTCCGAATACCGGATTTATCAAAGCTATCAAGCTGACAAACGTAGCCGGTGCATACTGGCGCGGAGATGAGTCTCGTAAACAATTGACTCGTATATACGGTGTTACCTTTCCAAAGGCTTCTGAACTGACAGATTACCTGAAGTTTATCGAAGAAGCGAAGAAACGTGATCACCGTAAATTGGGTAAGGAACTTGAACTTTTTGCTTTCTCTGAGAAAGTCGGAATGGGATTGCCGTTATGGTTACCTAAAGGAGCTGCACTTCGTCAGAAGTTGATTGACTTTTTGCAACGTGCGCAACTTAAAGCTGGGTATGAGCCTGTTGTGACACCACATATCGGACACAAGCAGTTGTATGTGACTTCGGGCCACTATGAAAAGTATGGTGAAGATGCATTTCAGCCGATCAAAACTCCGGTAGAAGGGGAGGAATTCTTCCTTAAACCGATGAACTGTCCGCACCACTGTGAGATATACAAGACAAAACCACGGTCTTACAAAGACCTTCCGGTTCGTTTTGCTGAGTTCGGAACAGTATACAGATACGAGCAGTCCGGAGAATTGCATGGATTGACCCGTGTTCGTGGGTTTACTCAGGATGATGCGCATTTATTCTGCCGTCCGGATCAGGTGAAAGAAGAATTTAAAAAAGTTATTGATCTGGTACTTTATGTATTCGGGGCATTGGGCTTTGAAGATTATATCGCACAGGTATCGCTGCGTGATCCTGAAAACAGAACTAAGTATATCGGTTCGGATGAAAACTGGGCGCTGGCTGAACGTGCGATTATCGAAGCTGCTGACGAAAAAGGATTGCCTACTGTAGTAGAATACGGAGAGGCTGCATTCTATGGTCCAAAACTGGACTTTATGGTCAAAGATGCACTGGGACGTAAATGGCAGTTGGGTACTATTCAGGTCGATTACAATTTGCCTGAGCGCTTCGAGCTGGAATATACAGGTAGTGACAATGCAAAACACAGACCTGTCATGATCCACCGTGCACCATTCGGATCACTTGAACGTTTCATCGCTGTATTGATTGAACACTGTGCCGGACGTTTTCCGTTATGGCTTGCTCCAGAGCAGTTTATCGTCTTGCCAGTGTCAGAAAAATATGAAGAATATGCACAAAAACTTTTAGAATCGTTAAATAATTCCGATATTCGCGGTCTGATTGACCTTCGTGATGAGAAAGTCGGTCGTAAGATTCGTGACGCTGAAGTGAAAAAATTGCCTTATATGTTGATTGTAGGGGAAAAAGAAGCAGAAAGTGGCACAGTTTCTGTTCGTAAGCACGGGGCAGGAGACGTTGGTTCAATGACACCCGAAGAATTTAGAGAAATATTAATTAAAGAAATAACCGTTTAATTTTTAAACATTTGGCATTAAAAAGACCCAGTGGACCTCGTCCACCAATGAGAAAGAAAGAACCAGATCACCGCATTAATGAACTTATCCGTGTGCCTGAGGTACGTTTGGTAGGAGATAATGTGGAGCAGGGAGTTTTTCCTACACGCAAAGCTCTAGAATTAGCTGATGAATTGGAACTTGATTTAGTGGAGATTTCGCCAAATGCTGTTCCTCCGGTTTGTAAGATAATTGACTACAGTAAATTCATTTACGAGCAGAAGAAAAAGCAGAAAGAAATCAAAGCTAATGCAAAACAGACTGTAATCAAGGAAATCCGGTTCGGACCTAACACGAGTGAGCATGATTTTGATTTTAAACTGAAACACGCCATGCGCTTTTTAGAGAGTGGCGAGAAAGTAAGAGCTTATGTACACTTCAAAGGACGTGCAATCGTACACAAAGAAATGGGAGAGATCCTGTTGTTACGTTTTGCGCAGGCACTTGAAGACTATGGTAAAGTAGAGTTACTACCGAAACTGGAAGGTAAGAGAATGTTCCTGACCATAGCGCCAAAAGCGGCAGCAGCACCAAAAAAATAGTATAACAAGAATCTAACAGATTGATATAAAATTTATAAGTATTATGCCAAAAGTAAAAACCAATTCCAGCGCTAAGAAACGTTTCAAGTTGACTGGAACAGGTAAAATTGCAAGAAAAAACGCTTTCAAAAGCCACATCTTGACAAAAAAGAGCACAAAACGTAAACGTAACCTGACACAAACAAGTTATGTATCTGATGGCGATATGGGCAACGTAAAACGTATGCTTGCTATCGGAAAATAAGTTTTATTCGATTTTAATTAACAATAATTTTTTAACCGGGTACAGGGTCGTAAGTACATTGAAAAACATGTCGCCTTTTACCAAACTAATTTTAAAAATATGCCACGTTCGGTTAACGCAGTAGCTTCGAGAAGAAGACGTAAAAAAATCCTTAAATTAGCCAAAGGCTATTATGGATCACGTAGCAAAGTATATACTATTGCTAAAAATACAGTAGAAAAAGGTTTACAGTACGCTTACCGCGACCGTAAAACCAAAAAACGCGAGTTTAGAGCTTTATGGATACAACGTATTAACGCTGGATCCCGTCAACACGGAATTTCGTATTCTCAATTGATCGGAAAATTGAATGCTAAAAACATTGGTTTGAACCGTAAGGTTTTAGCTGACTTAGCTTTAAATAATCCAGACGCTTTCAAAGCAGTTGTAGACGCAGTTAAATAGAGTTTTAAACCGTTATCAATTTGTTAGATATTAAAAGGGACCTTCAGGTCCCTTTTCTTGTATATAAATTTTATTTATCTTGCGTCCGTTACCAATTATTATGAATACAGAAATAAATCTGCAATTTTGCCGGCAAGGATATGCTGTCCACGCCGGTCGGACAAATGGAATCAACGAATTAAGTATATTCAGTTTTTCCGGATATGAGGCTTAAAGGGTACGTAAAGGGGATTGTCTTTTCCTTTGTTGTCTTTATTTTAGGTAGTGTAACTAGTTGTAAGCGCGATGAAGAACCGCTCAAACTCCCTCTTGAGGAAAGTGAAAATCCTAATGAGCAGATTTTAAGCATACAACCTTATCGTGAAGTTATTATAAATGCCGATGTAGATGGTAATTACGAAGGCCAGCTGGATCCTGAGCGTGTATTTTCCTTGTCACAGGATAAAAGGGCATACTGTCATCCTGATGTTCAGTATTTTCCGGAAGGATTCAGAGGATACAGGTACTGGATGGTATTCACACCGTATTTCGGTGCTGTTTCGGGATTTTCCAAATATTCTGCATTTGAAAATCCGACAGTAGTAACATCCAATGACGGCATTAACTGGGATGCACCCGCAGGTGTCAAAAACCCTCTGATAAAATGCCCGTCTCCGGAGGAAAGTTTTAGCGGTAAACCGGATGATGAGGATGCGAGGGGCTATTGGTCAGATGTGGATTGGGAATTTTATAATAATAAATTTTATCTCTATTACAGATCAAGCTGGGTCTCAGCCAGAGCACTTCAATCCCGCGGTAGCAAAAGCGCAAATAATGCAGCAAAACTCAGTAAAAGCAGTCCTCAGCGTGCAGTCCTCAGACAGACATCTGATGACGGAGCCCACTGGTCTCCACTGGAAGTGTGCTATACCAGTGACGAACCTGCAACGCCGCAGAACAACTTCTTGTTGTCTCCTACAATATTGCACAGTGGTCGTGAATTTGTAAGCTATGAAGTCCTGAATAACAATATTCCGGATAAATTTCCCGGTAATAAGGCATCCTACATTCTGAGAAGAACCTCTGCAGACGGAATTGATTTCACAAATTATAAACAAGGACAATGGGTACGATTTGTGAATGAACCCTGGCTCAAATTGAGTGATCAGTATTCACCATGGCATGTACAGGCTTGTCTGTATGATGACTATTATTTTCTGATTATCAATGTCGGTAATGTCAAAAAATCAATTGGTGATGCACTTTATCTGGCCTATTCCAGAGATGGTGTGAATTTCAGGGTGTGTAAAAAGGCAATAGAAGAGCATAATGCCTACAGATCCTGTATTTTTCCTGTTTCAGCTGATAAAAATACCATATTTCTTGGGGCTATGATAGCCAATACACAGGGACACTTTAAATATACCGAATTGAAGATGCGTAAGGATAAAATGATAAATTGATAATCTCCTTTACCTTATCTCAGGAAAAAATTATTACTTTTGAGTAAATCAATTTTTAGCCATGTTGCCAATTCCAGTAAGACATATTTTTTTGTCTTTTGTATTCATTTGTCTTTTACAAATCTGCGTTTCTGCACAAATACCTGGTATTTATCAGGAAAATAAACCGGTATGGATTCAAAAAAATACAAAATCTCCACAGAAGATAAATCAACGGGATATAGAATCCGGATTTGTATACGAGAGCCTAGATTATCAGGTTCATATGGAGCAGAAGACCGTATATTCAAGACAAGTTAAAGAAATTGTCAGTACAGATGGAGTGGATCAGGCCGGACAGATTTATGTTTCCTTTTCTCCTGATTATCAAAAACTTTTCTTTCATGAAATTCAGATTATAAGACAGGGTAGAGTGCTTAATAAACTGGATATCCGTAAATTTAAAGTAGTCGCCAACGAAACTGATCTCAGCAGGTTTTTATATAATGGTACCTATGCTGCGTACCTTATTCTGGACGATTTACGTGTAGGTGATAAGCTGGTGATTTCTTATTCCCTGAAAGGATTTAATCCTGCAATCGGCAACAAGTTTGCAGATGATTATTATTTTCAGGGAACGGAGCCTATTGCACTCAACCATGTCAATTATATTGCTGCAAAAGACAGACCTGTTAAGTTTAAAACATTCAACGGTCAATCCGATCCCCGCATTGAGCATCTGGATCAGGGATTAATAAGCTATTCCTGGGAAGAAACAAATCTGCCTGTTATCCACAGCGAGAATTATGAACCTTATTGGTATTTTGATCATAAATACATTCAGATCAGTGATTACCAGACCTGGCAGGAAGTGGCTGACTGGGCTGGAAAACTAAATCCGGTGGTGACGACCAATATGGGAGGGACCTTGAAAAACAAAATAGAAGAATTCTGGTCCCAAAGTAAAGGAGACTCCTATAAATACCTGGCATTGGTGACAAGATTTGTACAGAATGACATCAGATACATGGGAGTAGAAGTCGGAGAATATTCTCACCGGTCTAATAATCCCAATAAAGTTATCGAACAGCGCTATGGTGATTGTAAGGATAAGTCTATGCTTTTGGCTACGTTTTTAAAAGCAAAGGGAATAGATTGCGATCTTGTGTTGGTCAATAGTTACAACAGATACAAGCTTAATGATTTTCTGCCTACACCATGGGTATTTAATCATATGGTAGCAGTAGCGACCGTTAATGAAAGAGCACAGTTTATCGACCCTACATTTTCCAATCAGGGTGGAAACATTCGTGACCTGTATTTCCCTTTTTATGGAAATGCATTGGTCATCAAACCTAAAACAGAAATTAGGGATACTCCCCGGGATGTTACAGGAAAAACAAAGGTACTGGAACAGTATAAGTTGCTGGATAGTAACCGGGCGCAGTTAATCGTCAGCACAATATATACAGGGTATCAGGCCGACAATAACAGAGGTATGCTGAATTCTACATCCAGAACAGCATTGGAAAAAAATTACCTGGATTATTATACGAAACTTTATCCCGAAATCAAGCGTACAGATACGGTAAAAATAAAGGATGATCGCGAAAAAAATCAGATACAGATCATTGAGACCTATGAAATCAATAAACTTGCTAAAACAGAAGATGCAACAAAGAAAAAGTATCTTACATTTTTTGCAAGTGATATGTTCAGTCAGATCCCGGCTGTAAACAGTAATCGTAAAGCACCCATTTCGCTTGACTTTCCCTATACAGCTGAATATGAAATTCAGTTTATCAGCGATAAAGCGAAAGATATACAGGATGCACCTGTTTTTATAGACAGGAATAGCTACACGTTTGGGAAATCTATAAAGGTCGTCGGAGATACCTTAAAGATGAACTTTCAGCTGGCTATACATGAACCGTCTGTAGCCATTGATAAAGTGCCGGAATTTATGGAAGACTTTAATAATACGGAAGATTTGTTTTCCTATTCCTATTATGTTAATGATAACGGTTCTATCGGGTATACAAATGGGGGAGTATCAACGATATCCTGGTTTGCGATATTTATAGCGTGTATTATAGTGGCGTTTTGCGGATATATTTTTTACAAATGGAATAAGAAAGAGGATAAGAACCGGTTAATTTATCAGGACTACCTGCCTTCAATAGGAGGATGGCTGGTACTTCTGGGTCTTGGTTTAGGTGCTTCATTATTAAGAATAACTGTTGACTTCTTTACAATAGGATTCTTCTATAGTCAGTTATGGAGTGCCTATGACATTTATGGAGTATCTCAGGGTATCGTATTCAGGCTGTTGGTTGGATTTGAACTGATTGTCAACCTGTTTATTATATCTTTATTGATATTTAGTCTTTACCTGTATTTCAAAAAAAGAGATATTTTTCCAAAAGTAGCCATTCTAACGATTAGCGTTATGTTTTTCGGACCGGTTCTGGATCTTCTGTTTATAGAGCTTAGCGGACTCAAAATGCCGGAGGAATCTCCTGAGTCGTATGTTGAGTTGATCAGAACAATGATCTTCGGAGCGATATGGTGCAGCTATCTGGTGAAATCTGACCGGGTAAAAGAAACTTTTGTTGTAAAATATAAAAACGACGACGTCAATCCCATGAAAGTAGCAGAGGAAGAAGTACCTCAACACTACAATCCGGATGCGGACAACAATGAACATGATAAAGAA
The DNA here is from genome assembly GCF_016725325.1 of Sphingobacterium spiritivorum. Lineage (NCBI taxonomy): Bacteria > Pseudomonadati > Bacteroidota > Sphingobacteriia > Sphingobacteriales > Sphingobacteriaceae > Sphingobacterium > Sphingobacterium spiritivorum. The sequence continues at coordinate 112,942 of NZ_CP068083.1, read as the reverse complement.
CTGTAAACGGAATCGTGGTCTGCTTTTTGCTGACAAGAAATAGTTATCAAAACCAATTAACAAATGAAAAAAATAACAGCAGTACTTTGTTCAATGACCATGTTATTGGGCGCAGGTGTATATGTCAAAGCGAATGACAATGCAGATGGATTGACACATAGCATAGTTCAGAAACAGGGAAAAGAAATCAAAGTCTCCGGTAAAGGGAATACCCGTACTATTAAATGTACAGGAACTGAAACGGTAAGTGTCGAAGGAATGGATAACAAAGTTACCATTGTCGGGAAATGTGCAAAATTAGAAGTCGAAGGTAAATCAAATACTGTAAAAGCGGAGAAAGTTGGAAAGATCTCTGTAGAAGGTGCCGAAAATATGATCAATGTAGATCAGGTAGAAACTGTATCTATTGAAGGAATGAAAAATCATGTTCACTATAAGAAATCATCCAATAAATCCGGAGATGCAGAAGTAAGTACCGAAGGTATAGATAATATGGTAATGAAAATGAAATAAAATCTTTTCTGTATTACAGATCTGAAAAGGAAGATTGATTCGTGAAGGTAAACGGCAGTCTTCCTTTTTTTGTTACAACATTTTTATTTCTTTGCAGCATTCTCTTCCATCCGGAAAAGGACGATTCTTTTTATCAGATCCAGCGGTAACGGCCGGTCATGCGGAAACTGAATAGAGCCTTTACCTTGTTTATAAGGGGTCAACTCCTTTTTAAAAGCAATATTACCATTTGGTGTGGCGTAGAAACCTATGTGATGAGGATAACCTGCAAAATAGACTAATGGCTTTCCCTTATACTTGTAGGAAGGCATCTTGTACGCCATTCCTTCATCCAATTCCTCACTACAATCCTTTATTAGCTTTCGGATAGTTATAAGCCGTTCATTAATCTCTTTAGGAAAGGACGCAATATATTCTTCAACGCTTATCATAATTACGGTTTTTTCATTATTGATATCGTTCTAAAATAATGAAAAAAAATCTGTATTCAATTTTTCAAAATGTTATTTTGGTACTGGATTTCACTGACACAGAATAGTTCCTAAAAATATGCTTCACCACTTTCCATTTTATCTCAGCCTTATTGTGATCATTATCTTCCTGATCATGCTGGCAAACAAAGTAAAAGTAGCTTACCCGATTTTTCTGGTATTGGCCGGATTAGCTATCAGCTTTGTCCCCGGAGTTCCGGTGATCACCATTGATCCGGAGCTGATTTTTATTATTTTTCTTCCGCCTTTGTTATATGAGGCCGCATGGAATACCTCCTGGAAAGAATTATGGCGATGGAGAAGGATCATAGGAAGTTTTGCTTTTTTAATTGTTTTTTTAACAGCAACAGTGGTCGCTTTGGTCGCTAATTATATGATTCCGGGATTTACATTAGCATTGGGATTTTTGCTGGGAGCTATTGTTTCTCCTCCTGATGCCGTGAGTGCAGGAGCGATCCTTCGTTTTGTAAAGGTTCCCAAAAGGCTGGCTTCCATTCTGGAAGGAGAGAGTCTGCTGAATGATGCGTCCAGTTTGATAATTCTGAGATTTGCATTGATAGCAGTCGGCACAGGACAGTTTGTGATTCATGAGGCGGCATTAAGTTTTGTGTGGATGGTTTTAGGAGGTATAGGGGTGGGAGTCCTGGTCGGTTTTGTATTTTTCAAAGCACACCGTTTGTTTCCGACAGACGTAAATACTGATATTGTCCTGTCACTTGTGGCCCCTTATATTATGTATATAGCGGCCGAATCGATAGAAAGCTCCGGTGTTTTGTCTGTGGTCAGCGGAGGATTGTTCCTCGCAAACAGAAAACATCTTTTTCTAAGTAACAGCAGCCGTCTGCGTGCGGAAAATGTATGGGAATCCCTATGTTTTATCCTGAACGGGCTCGTTTTTATTCTGATTGGCCTGGATTTGCCGGAAATAACAGCAAATCTGAATGATATCAGTATGGGTGCTGCCATAGGTTATGGAATAATGATCACGGTGGTATTAATAATTGTACGCATACTTTCTGCCTATGGAGCAGTTGTATTCACGTTGATTGCAAAAAACTTTATTACAGTTGCGGATACAAGAAGTCCCGGACTTAAGGGGCCGTTTATATTGGGATGGGCAGGGATGCGTGGAGTTGTATCTTTAGCTGCTGCACTTTCTATCCCCATTTATTATAATGGTGTAGCATTTCCGCAACGAAATCTGATCTTGTTTATCACTTTTGTGGTTATTCTGCTGACATTGGTATTGCAGGGGCTTACATTACCTTATCTTATCCGCAAAATGAATCTGGTAGATCAGGATAATCATCTTCCCGAGGGCGAAGCTTATCTGCAATTATACAAGCAACTGGCAGAACAAAGTCTTGTACATCTGAAAGAAAATTATGCTGAAGAACTTCAGCAGCAACAGGTTTTGCAACAACTTGCCCGAAAATGGGAGGACAGCCACCAACTTCTTGAAAATGAAATTATGGCTACCGAGTGCAGAGTCGTATATATCCGTATGTTGGATAAGCAAAGAGAATGGCTGAGAGACTGGAATAAAGATTATACAATTGATGAAGAAGTGATCAGAAGGCATTTGCACCGACTGGATCTGGAGGAAGAAAAGATGAAATTCATGGCAACGGAATAATTATTTTTATAAAACAAGGACAATAACGCCGGAATTATTTGATAATTTTAGAAAATGGATATCTTTTATTCTCCGTTAGTGTATCTTTTTGTTATTCTGGTCCTGATTGCTGCGATTGTGATGCTTATTATTTATTATAAACGTCAGCAAGAGCATACCAAGGCAATCGAACAACGCTACAGAGATCTCGAGAAGAAAGTAGATGGGTTTCAATTGAAGAATCTGGAAGCAAAATTACAACCGCATTTATTCAAAAATATACTTAATTCGGTACAGTCCCATGCCTATCAGACTTATTACACATTAGATAAACTGGCTACGGTATTGGACTATGTGTTGTATGAAGCCCGGGACGAATTCGTATCTGTGCGACGTGAAATAGATTTTGCAAAAAGTCTGATCGATATTAATAAGATAAAAGTAAGTCCGCTTTTTGAAATTAAAGTGAAGACCAAAATAGCTACACAGAATCCTTATTATGAACAAAAACTGATTGTTCCGATGGTCTGTCTGGACCTGATCGAGAATGCTTTTAAGCATTCTGATCTGCAAAGTCCTGATGCTTTTATATCGTTCTATTTTGAATTGTCGGAAGATGGTATATTTGGGATTACCGTATCCAATACATCCAGTGAGTTGAAACCGTTGACTAAGCAGGCAGGTGGATTGGGGATGGAAGCTTTTGAACAACGGCTTCGGATATTGTATAAAGACTGTTTCAAACTGGAGCGGTTTATGGAGGGAAATATTTATACAGCTTACCTTAAATTAGATCTTAAACAAATTGAGCGTGCTAAAATGTATAATACTTGATGATGAATTGCCGGGACTTAAGTTTCTGAAACTTATTACCGAACAGATGGAAGAACTGGAGGTTGTCAGGACCTATAATGATCCCGCAAAATTACTTCAGGAAGCTGACGAATTGCAATTCGATCTCTGTATCATGGATATCGAAATGCCAATCATCAATGGTTTGCAGATCGCAAAACAACTGCCTGACAAAATGATTATTTTTGTGACAGCATATTCTGAGTATGCTGCGGATGCCTTTGACCTGAATGTGGTGGATTATGTCCGCAAGCCTTTGAGTAAAGAACGGTTGCAGGTAGCTATCGATAAAGCTGTAGCCCGAAAGCCTCGGGAAAAAGAACTCGCACCCATCAATTTTAATACAGATCAGGGTAAATATTTACTTCATCTTAATGAAATAACACATATTCTAAATTCCAAAATCGATGGACGTGATAAAGATGTATTCTTACGTAACGGCGAATCCATCTGTATTAAGAACGTTAATTTTGCAAAATTAGAAGAGCTGTTGCCTGAAAAGAATTTTTGCAGAATCAATAAGAAACAAATAATAGCTCTGGATATTGTAAGATCCTACACGCATAATACCATCAGCTCAATACCATTGACTTCAGGTGAATCTTTTACCTTTCAATTGTCTAATACCTACCGCCAGGCTTTTCTTTCCAAAATAAGAGACTAATTCATTTCATTTTTTTTTAATTTCATTACATCTTGATTCAAGATATAAAATCATTTTCTGTAAAAATTGGCATCTTGCAATGCGAAAAAGCAGGATGACTGCTTAATGTATAAGCACTAAGGGAAAATAGGATAGATGAAAAGATTTAAGAATACGTTTTTTTACGCCGGAGTAATCGGGATATGTGGTCTGCTGATGTACGGGACTTACCAAATGGGATTAGATAAACAGGAGGGCAGACATTTTGAGACCGTAGGAACAGGAAAAGGGCATTGGCCGGAGTTTCTGGATACACTCACACACAATCTTCAACATCCTCTGGCTATTTTGTTAGCCCAGATTATTACTATTATTGTTGCAGCCCGTCTTTTTGGATGGATTTTTAAAAAGATTGGTCAGCCTTATGTTATTGGTGAAATTATAGCAGGTATAGCATTAGGTCCTTCATTTTTCGGTTCATACTTTCCGGAATTCTCAGCATTACTATTTCCGGTAGCCTCGTTAGGTAATCTGCAGATGCTCAGTCAGGTCGGACTGGTCATGTTTATGTTCGTGATCGGTATGGAGCTGGATTTGAATATTTTACGGAATAAGGCACATGATGCAGTTGTGATCAGTCATGCCAGTATTGTGATTCCATTCTCTCTGGGGATGGTTCTGGCTTACTTTATATACCTGGATTTTGCACCTGAACATGTCGAATATTTATCCTTCAGCTTATTTATGGGAATTGCAATGAGTATTACCGCATTTCCTGTTCTGGCACGTATAGTACAGGAGAGAGGGATACAAAAAACACGTTTAGGAACGGTAGTATTGACCTGTGCTGCAGCCGATGATATCACTGCATGGTGTATCCTTGCTATCGTGATTGCAATAGTAAAAGCCGGTTCATTTGTCAGTTCACTCTATGTAATTGGGTTAGCAGTAGTGTACGTCTGGATTATGATCAAGCTGGTAAGGCCATTTCTGAAAAGAATCGGAGATTTGCACGCACAGCGCGAAAGCTTAGGCACGCCCATAGTAGCAATCTTCTTTATCGTATTAATAATATCTGCCTATCTCAGTGAAATAATTGGTATACATGCATTGTTCGGTGCTTTTATGGCAGGAGCGATTATGCCGGAGAACAAGAAGTTCAGACATATATTTATTGAGAAAGTTGAAGATGTTGCCCTCGTATTATTGTTGCCACTCTTCTTTGTATATACAGGTCTTCGTACACAGATCGGTCTTTTAAATGATATTGAGCTTTGGAAAACGACAGGCTGGATTATTCTGGTTGCTGTGGCGGGTAAATTTATTGGAAGCGCATTGGCAGCAAGATTCGTAGGACAGAACTGGAAAGACAGTCTTACTATCGGTGCACTAATGAATACAAGAGGGCTAATGGAGCTGGTGGTGTTGAATATCGGCTATGACCTTGGGGTGCTCTCTCCGGAAATATTTGCCATGTTGGTAGTAATGGCATTACTGACGACCTTTATGACCGGCCCTGCACTCGATTTTATCAACTGGGCTTTTCGTAAACAAACGCAGATCGCTCCGGATTATATTTCGGACAAAACAAAATATAATATCCTCTTGTCTTTTGGCAATCCGGATACAGGAATTTCATTGTTAAGACTGGCCAACAGTATGACGCGTAAAAATACGCAGCTCAATACAGTGACAGCACTGCATCTCTCAGCAGACAATATGTTGCCTCAGTATGATTGGGAAACAGAAGAGAAAGAAAGTTTTGCTCCTTTGATTACGCTTTCAGATGATCTCAAACAACCACTTACCACACATTTTAAGGTGTCTAATGATATCAATGCCGATATCGTAGATATCGTCAATGAGGGTAATTATGACTTATTACTGATCGGAGTAGGACAGTCTATTTTTGAAGGAAGTCTGCTCGGTAAAATACTAGGTTTTACTACTCGTTTTATCAATCCCGAACGTATTTTCAACCAGATGTCCGGGAAAGAGCAAATTTTCTCTTATGCAGCATTTGATGACAGGACATCTTCTATCCTTAGTGGAAGTGAGGTTTCCGTTGGTGTATTGATCGATAAAGGTCAGACTGTGTTTAATAAGATATTGGTTCCGGTATTCTCTGACGAAGATTCTTTCCTTATAGACTATGCAAAGAAATTTATTACCAATAACAATTCACAGGTAGTAATTCTGGATGTACAAGGAATCTTGCGTGATAATTCATATGTAAAGGAAGCGGTAAGAGCTATTGAACATATTGCATCCAATCATATTAGTCTGATGCATGAACGAGTGATTGATAAGACTTTTGTGGCAGAGCAGCAACTGATGCTCGTCAGTCTCAAGAGCTGGAAGAAACTGGTTGAGTCAAAAAGTGTATGGCTTACAGATGCGCCATCGACCCTTATTATTAAGCATAAGCCATGATGGCGATCAGCAGACAAGATCACAGGAATTATAAGAAGTCCCGCAGGACATAATATAAATTATTGCTCTACCTGTTAAAACAAACAAAAGGGGTTGTATCATAAGTATATGATGCAGCCCTTTGTTTTTTAGCTATGTGATGAATTAAAGGCACAAGCGGACGCTTGCGCCAGACAATTAATATTGGTAAACCGAGATTAATTCTCTCCTTTCTAAGGAGAGATGCCCGCAGGTCAGAGAGGTTGATTGTAGAAGTTAATAGGGTTTATAAAGTTGATAAAGTTAAGAAGTGATAGAGTTAGAGGGTTGTACTTGTGTCTGTGCTACTACTGCTATTCTCTCCTTTCTAAGGAGAGATGCCCGTAGGTCAGAGAGGTTGATTGTAGAAGTTAATAGGGTTTATAAAGTTGATAAAGTTAAGAAGTGATATAGTTAGAGGGTTGTACTTGTGTCTGTGCTACTACTGCTATTCTCTCCTTTCTAAGGAGAGATGCCCGTAGGGCAGAGAGGTTGATTGTAGAAGTTAATAGGGTTGATAAAGTTAAGAAGTGATAGAGTTAGAGGGCTGTACTTGTGTCTGTGCTACTACTGCTGCTATTCTCTCCTTTGTAAGGAGAGATGCCCGCAGGGCAGAGAGGATAAGACAGACAAAAAAATCCCGGACTTATTAGGTCCGGGATTTTGATTATTTAAGAAGTATCTCTTTACTCTTTCAGAACAGTAATGTTTGCTTAGCGAATGAAAAGTAACTCTCTCAATTTCGGTAAAGGCCATTTACTGTCATCTACGATTTGCTCCAGTTTGTTAACATGGTAACGGATCTGATCAAAATATGGTTTAACCAATTCGTCATAAGCAATGGAACGCTCACGTACATCTTCCAAAGCATTTGCTTTTTTACGTTCCTGACGCATAGCTTCTGCTTCTTCAAGAATAGTGTTCGCATGTTTAGAGATGCGTTCGATCAGGTTTAGCTGAGAGCTGTAAGCTTCTTTTGGAAGCCCCAGATCTTTTAATCCTTTTACATTTGTGATCAGATCATTTTGGTAGGTGAATGCTGCAGGAGCAATCAGACTACTTACGATCTCACCAATTACACGGGCTTCAATCTGAAGTTTTTTGTAAAAGTTCTCCAGCAAAATCTCATGACGCGCTTCGCTTTCACGGTGGCTGTAGATACCCATTTTTTCGAATAGTGAAAGAGAGCTCTCTTTCGTGTAGATATCTAATGCTTTTGGTGTAGACTTGATATTAGACAATCCTCTTGCTGCAGCTTCTTGTTCCCATTCGTCGCTGTAACCATTGCCTTCAAAACGAATCGCTTTTGATTCTTTGATATATTTGCGGACAACATTAAGGATCGCAAGATCTTTTTTCGTGCCTTTTTTAATCTGTTTGTCTACTTCAATTTTAAATTCAGCCAGCTGATTTGCTACAATTGCATTTAATACAGTCATTGGCAATGCGGAGTTTGCAGATGAACCTACTGCACGGAATTCAAATTTGTTACCTGTAAAGGCAAAAGGAGAAGTACGGTTACGGTCTGTGTTATCCAATCTCAATTCAGGAATTTTAGGAATACCATGCCATAAGTTAGCTTCTGCTTTTACTTTTTTAGCTACACGTGCAGATTCCACTTCTTCCAGTAATTCATCCAGTTGAGAACCCAGGAAGATAGAAATAATCGCAGGAGGAGCTTCATTGGCACCCAGACGGTGGTCATTGCTCGCACTTGCAATAGATGCGCGTAATAAGTCTGCATGTTCGTGAACAGCTTTGATCGTATTAACGAAGAAGGTCAGGAACATCAGGTTGTTTTTTGGTGTTTTGCCCGGAGACAATAAGTTAACACCTGTATTTGTGATCAGAGACCAGTTGTTGTGTTTTCCTGAACCGTTAACACCACTGTAAGGCTTCTCATGTAGTAACACTTTGAAACTGTGGCGTAAGGCTACCTGATCCATTACATTTTGCAACAATTGATTGTGGTCGATAGCTAAGTTAATCTCTTCAAACATCGGAGCACACTCAAATTGCGAAGGTGCAACCTCGTTGTGTCTTGTTTTCAAAGGAATACCCAGTTTTAAAGATTCATTTTCAAGATCTACCATAAACGCAAGTACACGCTCAGGGATCGCTCCAAAATAATGGTCTTCTAACTGCTGGCCTTTTGCGGAAATATGTCCGAATAATGTACGTCCGGTAAGTTGTAAGTCAGGTCTTGCATTGTATAAAGCAAGATCAACAAGAAAATATTCCTGCTCGATACCCAGAGAAGGTGTAACTTTAGTGACCGCTTTATCAAAGTACTGAGCCACTTCTACTGCAGCTTTGTCAATAGAATTGATTGCTTTCAGCAAAGGTGCTTTATAATCTAAAGATTCACCAGTATAGGATACGAAGACAGTAGGAATACATAAGGTCTTGCCACCACCTGTTTCAAAGATAAATGCAGGTGAAGTCGGATCCCATGCAGTATAACCTCTGGCTTCAAAGGTATTACGAATACCTCCGTTAGGGAAGCTGGAAGCATCCGGCTCTTGTTGAACTAATGCGTCAGCAGTAAATTTTTCAATTGCACTACCATCACTGTCCGGCTCAAAGAAAGCATCGTGTTTTTCAGCTGTAGAACCTGTTAACGGTTGAAACCAGTGCGTGTAGTGTGAAGCTCCATTGGCAATTGCCCAGGATTTCATTGCCTGGGAGATGTGTTCTGCCAAGTCACGGTCAATCGTTGTTCCCTCTTCAATGATCTCTACCAACTGCTTGTATGAGTTCTTTGGTAGAAAATCCTTCATTTTAGAGATGGTAAAAACATTTTTACCATAAAGGGCTGTTGCTTTTTGCAATGCCAATGGTTGTGTAGAGGTCTTAGGTCTGCCACCTGCTGCTTCTACGGCCTGGAATCTTAAGTCTGACATTTAGAATTAGTGTTGAAATTTCTTTTTTTTAATTAAAAAACCATATTGATCCTCTAATAATGTTGTAAAAATATGGTGTTTTGGTAAAAATAAAAATATTTTTTTAAAATAATTTGAATTATTTGGTGATTTTCTTGTGAATTTATAGTTTTTTGAGCTGTTGTTTTTGATTTTTATTGCCTTTAAGGGCTTTCTTGTTGTATTTTGTTTGTTAAATATTGGAATTTACAGTTTTTTATTGATTTCTTGATGTTTTATTAATGGTGGATATTTGTGTAATAAAAAACTGGTTTTTGAGCATTAAAATGAAAAAACAGAAATAATAAGGTTGTGTTATATGAAAAAAAGTTCCTTTTGTGTTTGCTGTGCTTTAGTTTTCAGCAGAAAGCTATTTATTTTCATGATATTGGTCAGACAGACCAAAAGATATTCTTTTGTACTTTTGACTTGATTTTTTAATATTATATAAGGATGGACAGAATACAGGAAGTACAAGATTACATTCAGCCAGAAAGAGACGTTTTACTAAAGCACCCGTTATATGAAAGGCTAAATGATCTGGAATCATTAAAACATTTTACAGAAGTGCACGTATATGCGGTGTGGGATTTTATGTCCTTATTGAAAGCTCTCCAGATGAAATTGACCTGTACACAGGTGCCCTGGTTTGCTTCCGAATATCCAAATACCCGATATCTGATTAATGAGATCGTACTTGCTGAAGAATCAGATGAATATGTAGATGGTTCGCGTCTGAGTCATTTTGAAATGTATCTCGATGCTATGCTTACTATAGGTGCGGATTCAAAAACGATGCTGGATTTTATTGACAGCCTGCGGAATGGAGTAAATATACAGGCCGCAATTGATTCAGGTAAGCTGGATACACGCATAAAGGATTTTCTGAATTTTACTTTTGATACAATAGCGAAAGGCGGAGCACATGAGATTGCATCGGCATTTACATTTGGCAGAGAAGATCTGATCCCGGGCATGTTTACGTCCATGCTTAGCAATATTCAGAACAATTCACCTGCAGTTGATCTCAGCAAGCTGATTTATTACTTTGACAGACATATTTCTTTAGACGGTGATGAGCATGGACCTCTGGCTATGCAGATGATTGCAGAGCTGGCTGGAGAAGATGACACTAAATGGGAAGAAATCAAAAATACAGCTAAATCAGCTTTGCAAAAAAGAATTGCACTGTGGGATGCCATAAATGACGGACTTGCCTAATGATCAGATTAGCCATTATCAGCGATATACACGGAAATCTACCGGCATTACAGTCGGTATTAGAAGATATTAGAATTAAAGATATAGGTCAGATTTACTGTCTTGGTGATCTGGTAGATTTTGCGCCGTGGGGTAATGAAGTAATCGATCAGATAAAATCCCGGGGTATTCCCTGTCTTTTGGGGAATCATGACGAGCGAATTGCTTTTGATCAGGAAATAAGACCTTTGCCTCATCACAGTGAAGAAGAAACTGCTGTAAGATATTTAGCAATCAATCACTCTAAGGCTACAATTACTACAGCGCATAAACAATTTCTTGCTCAATTTCCGTATCAACTCAGGCTGACGTACAAAATAGGAATGAAACAGTGGAACATCCAGCTGGTGCATGCCAGTACCCGAAGCAATGATGAATATGTATATGAAGATCATGATAAGGCAGATCTTATAAAGATGCTGTCAAATTCTGATGCAGACCTGCTGGCAATGGGACATACGCATTTATCGTATCAACGTAAGGTCTCCCTTCCTTCAGGAAAGGTTAGTACAGCTTTGAACTGTGGTTCGGTAGGACGTTCAAAAGAGAAGGATCGTAAAGCTACTTACGCGGTCATTACGCTGACAGAAGAATCGGTGAAAGCTGATATTATAAAAGTAGATTATCCGATAGCAGAAGTAGCAGAGGCTATTGCAGAAAGTAGTATCCCTGATTTTTATGCTGATTTTCTATTAAAATCTACATAAAAGAAATCTATAAAATCAAATTTTGGATAAATAAACTCTTCCGCCTGGATCAGTAGACAGGTTGAAACTAATACATTAAAAACCCCGGATTCTTTAAGAATCCGGGGTTTTTAATGTATTATCTTTTGTGGATTGAATTTACTTCTGTATTAATTTGTGTCAAATCCCCAATCTATTCCTTTGTTTATTGCAGGCACACCTTTAGAAATCCAGTTTGGAGCAGGTTTTCCCTTCAGAAAGTGATCAAAAAACTGTGCTTCGCGTATCTGTATATCCTTACGGTTCTGACGTTGGATCAGATTATGCTCTTCACCATTGTAATTAAGCATCCATACTGGTTTTTGTAATCTTCTTAATGCAGTAAACATTTCAATTCCCTGGTACCATGGCACGGCGCCATCATTGTCATTCGCCATAATCACTACAGGTGTATTGACTTTATCCAGTTGGAACAAAGGAGAGTTTTCGAGGTAAGTATCCAGTCCTTCCCAAAGTGTCTTTCCTAAACGGCTTTGCGTCTTTTCATACTGAAACTGACGGGACATACCCGTTTGCCAGCGTATTCCACCGTAAGCTGATGTCATATTAACTACCGGTGCTCCGGTCCATGCTGCAGCATACATATTGGTTCGGGTAATAAGGTGAGCCACCTGATATCCTCCCCAGCTTTGTCCCTGTATTCCCATTTTTGTAGAATCTACCCACGAATTTTGTGCCAGGTAGCGCATACCGGAGTTGATATACTCTTCAGCCGATTTGCCCGGGCTACCGATTTCATAACGAATGTCAGGAGCAAATACCAGATAACCGTTACTTACAAAATAAGAAATATTCAGGCGGGACGGAGTAGGCGCAGGAGCCTGATAGGTGTAAAGACCATCGGAAAGCTTTTCATAAAAATAAGCGATGATAGGATACTTTTTATTCGGATCAAAGTCTTCCGGTTTATACAGTATACCTTCAGCATCGAATCCGTTTGGTGTTTTCCAGTGCACCAGTTCTGCAGTACCCCAGTTATATTGTTCCTGTTGAGGATTGATATCTGTCAGCGTCGTTTCTTTTACAAAATCTGATGTCAGATACAGATCCGGACTGTGTTGGTAATCTTCTTTTGTGTAGATGATCGCCTTTTTGCTTTCCGAAGCACTGTATCTTCTGAAGGTGTAAGGCGCCATGATAATCTTTTCAGGATTTCTGTTTTTCTTATTGGAAACCTCATAAATCCCACTTTCTTTACTTACTTCATTGAAAGCCGTTACCATATAACCGGCATTATTTGGTATCAGTGTAGATTTACGATCTTCCTCACGGGAAAGGTCTAGATAACGTAATACCGTATTAGATGCGCGCCCAAGTCCGTTTGTTGCAATAGATTTATCTTTTCCGTCAAAGGCAAAATTCCAGATGTCATACTTATCATTTATAAATACCGATTTTCCGTCTGCAGACCATCCGGCGATTCCATAAGAACCAGCCTGTGCAGGCATATCGTTATCTTCATCCGAAAAGTTGACAGGAAGATCCTTGTTTAGGTGTATAGTCTGTCCGCTGGCAATATTGAAGCTGTACCAGTTGCTGTTATCCAGATTGAAATACACAATATGTGTACCGTCAGGAGAAATATCAGCATGACCGGAAAAATTTTCAATTACTTTCTTTTTTTGACCGTTTATGGTCGATATCACATACAGATCCTGTTTTATTGATGTATTCCACTGATAAGCTATTCTTCTGCCATAATCAGATGTAGCCAGAATCCATTCTGTATTTTTACTGTCACTCAGATAAGTTCTCGAAAATGTGTCATCGATCAGCGGTAAAATACGGTTGCCTTGTGCAGGATAGATGACGGCCAGATAATTTTTGGCCAGATCTCTTTTCAGGTTAACCAATTGTTGTGTTTGCAGATAATCATCCTGCCAGCTCCAGATATCAACTTTAGCATGTTCAAAGTCTACCAGAGTCGTATCACGTGTACGGGGAACAGGAGCAAGTCCGAAAAATAACTTTTCACCGTTATCACTAAACTGGACGTTTCCGTCACCACTTACATACCAGTTCTGAGGAATATTTGTGCTGTTTTTTGCAGCAATTACAGTTGCCGAATCCTGACCGGATTTAAAATAAAACAGGTTGAAATCTTTTAACAGTGATTTGGCTTTAGATAAATCTCCCAGGTAGGCAATCTGATTGCCGGATTTATCAAACTCAAAATTCTTGAAAGCTCCTTTTCTGTTGGTAATCTTCGTTAATTTTTTAGCCGGAAGATCATACAGGTATACTCCTGGAACTTTGGAGAGCGAATCTTTATCCTCTACTTTAGTTGAAAAAATCAATTTAGTTCCCGCCTCATTTATTCTATACTGATCTACCTGTGCAAAATTGGTGGTATCGCCCGTTTGCAGGTTAAATAAATGCAATGTGGTAATTGTTTTTTCCTTTTCCTTTTCTTTTTTCTTTTGCGTTGTGTCTTGTGCAGGTTTTGATTTTACATCAGACACAAATGCCAGATGTGTGGCTATTTCCTTTGGAACCTGATAAGACTTTACATTTGGAAATTTATACTGATTTCCGGTTTTTACAGCATACACAAAAAGAGAATCTTTAGGCATTTCTTCTGCTTTCTTCTTTTTGATTTTTGCCTGACGCGTTTCCTCAAAGGTCGGCTTGATCAGTGAGACAAAATAGCTTTCATCTTTGGTGAGTTGACTGCTATAGCCTCTGGGAAGCGTAAGGATCTCCTTATTCTCATTATTCTTGAGGACAGCTAAACTATTACCTTCCTGAGGTGTTATACTGTAAAAAATATACGATCCGGAAGGGCTGATATTCGCAGAGCTGATACTTTTCCAGTTGTCATAGACTGTATGGTCGACTGGTTTTTTCTGCGCAAATGCACAGGTAGTAAGAGCTAGTGCTGTGAAAAGACAAAATCTGACTTTCATTTTCAGGTAGTGTTAAAATTTTGTTATAAATGCCAATAATAGCTAATAAATGCTATATTTAGGGTAGTTTATTTGCAACAATGTAGTTAAATTATAATTATTTGATACGTTATGAAGTCTAATGCTGTAGTTATTGCGGTTATCGCAGGTCTTTCCTTTATTATTTTTGGAGCTGTACTCGGGGGAGCCTATCGTTATAAATTCAAAAGTTCCAACACCATTAATGTCACAGGCAATGCGAAGAAAGACTTTGAGTCTGATCTGGTGAAATGGACAGCAGTGTACAGTAGAAAGTCTATGGAACTTAGTGAAGCTTCTGAACAGCTCAAAAGAGACAGGGATCTTGTACGTGACTTTCTTATTAAACAAGGAATAAAATCAAATGAGATCCGGTTTAATGCAGTCAGTATTTCCAAAGATTTCAATTACACCAATGACGGAAATGGAAATAGTTACAGTACATTTTCCGGATATAGTCTTTCTCAGAATGTAAGTATTGAATCCAGAGATCTGGATAAGGTCGATGCTGCTTCCAGAGAGATTTCAACACTGATCTCTCAGGGTCTGGAGCTTAGTTCCAATACACCTAGTTACTACTATTCCAAACTGGAAGATCTGAAACTGGAGTTAATTTCGCAGGCTTCAAGTAATGCGCATCTGCGTGCCGGAAATATTGCTAAAGAAGCCGGTTCAAGTCTTGGAGATTTAGTAAAAGCAGATTTGGGAATCTTTCAGATTACCGGACAAAATGATAATGAAGAGTATTCTTACGGAGGAGCTTTCAATACGACTTCCAGAAGCAAAACAGCAAATATCACTGTCAAGACCAGCTATTTGACAAATTAAATAACGATACATCAGCGTAAGCTGACTGATGTATTCAAACGTTGTTAAAATGAAAATACTGAATGCGATCCAGTTTAAGGAAGTCGACCAGTTGACGATTGCTGCGCAGCATATTTCATCATTAGAACTGATGGAAAGAGCTTCATTTGCGCTGACGCAAGCAATAGAACGGGATCTCAAAGATGTTTCCCGATATTCTTTTGTAGTGCTGTGTGGTTCTGGAAATAATGGTGGTGACGGACTCGCCGTTGCCCGCATGTTGCTGGAGAAAGGTGCTGATGTGCAGGTGTATCTTCTGAATTCTCCCCATTACAGCGAGGATAACCTTCAAAATCAGGAAAAAATTCACCCTGATTTTATTAAATTCTTTGTGGTAGAACTACCACCTGAAATTGATAAAAATGCTATTATTCTGGATTGTCTTTTTGGCGTCGGCTTATCCAGACCGCTGGATGAAAGCTATCGTCCGTTGATAGAAAGCATTAATAATCATGCTGGTTATATCCTGTCAGCAGATCTGCCTTCAGGATTGCAGGCAGATGTGATCAATGCCGCTGATGCAATTGTAGTAAAGGCAACCAAGATATATACATTCCATAGTCCTAAGCTGGCTATGTTGCTTCCACAGCATCAGGAATGGGTAGATACATATGAAGTAATTGACATCCGGCTGGATCCGGATGCAATCCGCCAGCAACATGTTGATCATTATTATGTAACTGAACAATGGGCATTCGCAAAGTTAAAAACCCGCAACCGGTTTTCGCATAAGGGAACTTTCGGACATGCTTTACTGATCGGCGGAAGCTATGGTAAAATAGGAGCAGTGAGGCTGAGTGCTACTGCTGCGGCCAGATCTGGCTGTGGTCTTGTCACGGTGTATATACCGGGGTGCGGATATACAGCTTTTCAGGCTGCCGTTCCCGAAATAATGGTGCTCACCGATTCAAATAATAATCATATCACCAATTATCCTTCTGTCAAACCGTATTCAGCCATCGGAGTAGGTATAGGAATGGGACAAGAAGGACCTACAGGGACTGCTTTTGTGAAATTGATGCGATCTCTGACCCCAGATACCCGACTTGTACTTGATGCAGATGCATTGAACCTGTTGGCTACACGGCAGGATCTGCTGGCAAACCTTCCCCCGGATACGATTCTTACACCCCATCCAAAAGAATTGAAAAGACTGATCGGAGAATGGACGGATGATAGGAAAAAGATAGAAAAAGTCAGGAATTTTGCATCCCTGTATAAGGTTATTGTCATTGTAAAGGGGGCTAATACGATGACTGTTGTACCGGATGGAAAGTTATATTTTAATTCTACAGGAAACGCAGGTATGGCAACCGGAGGTAGTGGAGATGTATTGACCGGAATAATCACTTCTTTACTCGCACAGGGGTATTCTGCAGAAGATGCAGCTATATTGGCTGTATATCTTCACGGTGCAGCAGGAGATGAGGCAAGAAAGGAACGGGGAGAAGAAAGCCTGATTGCATCCGATATCATTACCTGCCTGAGCACAGCATTTCAACGCCTCAGATTGTCCCGTATATTTTAAGTAAACGAGAATATTCGTATCCTTTACAGTATTGATATGTAATCTCTAACAATTTCTGTTCTGTAATCTGGGGTCATAATAAGTATAAATGAATAAACTAAAACAGTAATAATGGCAAGTAACGAAATATTTTTTGCGCCCGGAGATAGTCCAAAGATGATGGACGCTTTTAAAAATGCACAACAGACCTTTAAATATTTTTGGCGGGAATGGTCCTGGGAAAACAGACGAATTATCCCCGGGTTGACTGTAGCCTGTGTAAAGGTCGCTTTTTCAGAGCGACAGGCAGATCAGGAAGACCCTTTGGTGGAACATATGTGGATCAATGAAGTCGATTTTGACGGAATTAATATACGAGGGGTTTTAGTCAATAGCCCTAATGCATTGACCAATATTGCGAATGGCGATTTTGTCGAAATTCCTTTAGAGCAGATCAGTGACTGGTTATTTGCGATACCGGAAAATAAACCAAAAGGTCTTTCCAAGCTTTTTTCAGGAAATCCTTTACCAAGAGCATATGGTGGATTTACAATACAGGCTATGCGCTCCGATATGTCTGTACAGGAACGCAAAGAGCATGACAAAGCCTGGGGTCTGGAATTTGGCGATTACAAGGAAACGTTAATTGTTAATCAGCAAAAAGAACATCCTGAAAATTTGGAAGAGCATCCGATGAGTAAAAATATGAGAGAAAAGCTTATCGAATTTATAAAAGATAACCCCGATGAACTTTCCCATATAGACGAAGAAGGGTATACACTATTGCACAGGGAAACCATTGCTGGAAATCAGACTTCTGTGGAAGTGCTGTTAGCGGCGGGAATGGATAAAGATGTCAAAACAAACCAGGGATATACAGCTCTTGATTTTGCCAGAAAACTGGATTGGCAGCATATTATTCCTTTATTTGAAACTAAGTAGTCTCGCTATCCTCATGATAAAAATACACCATATTAACTGCCTGAAGATCGTAACAGTAGTGAATGCCAATGTGATAGGACATTGTGTATTGATCGAATCGGATCATGAACTATTTCTTATAGACACTGGTGTTGGCCTTTTGGATACGAGGCATCCCAATGAAAGAATAGGAGAGCAGTTGATAGAAATGGCAGGATTCCGCTTTAATGAAGACTGGACTGCAGTAAGGCAAATTAGTGCATTAGGATTGGAGAATAAACCTGTCACACATTGCATTATTTCCCATCTGGATCCGGATCATATAGGAGGACTTGCTGATTTTCCTGATGCTACAGTACATATTGGAAAAGAAGAATATGACAATTTTGATAGTGGAAATCCACGTTATCTGACGCATATGCTGGATCATCATCCTGTGATACAAACATATGCCGAAACTACGGATAAATGGTTTGGTCTGGAAGCCAGAAAAGTTAATATTAATCCGGGTATTGATATATACCTTATTCCTCTATTCGGGCATACACTGGGACATTGTGGAGTGGCATTCCGACAGAATGATAAATGGTTCTTTTATATAGGCGATGCCTACTATATGAAAATAGAGCTGACAGATAAGGGGCATCCTGTCAATGATCTGGCGAAGGCCAGAGCGGATAATAATGAATGGAGGTTGAATACACTGCATAAAATACGTGAATTTATAAATCATCATCCTGATGTAGAGGTTTTTGGTTATCACGATATTGAAGAATTCAACTCACTGCTGAAGGAGATAAAATAAAAATGAGATACTAATAACAACTAAGCATAGGTTTTATGATTGACAAAGTAAAGATTGTAGATACGCAGATCCTTTCAGATAACTGGTATGTATTGCGTAAAATTACCTATGAATACGTCAAAAAAGACGGGACAAAACAAAGACAGAGCAGGGAAGCATACGACCGGGGCAACGGAGCTACTATTTTGCTTTATAATGAGAAGCAAAAAACAGTGATTCTGACCAGGCAATTCAGGTTACCTACCTATGTCAATGGCAATAGCAGTGGCATGCTTATAGAAACCTGTGCAGGATTATTAGATCAGGATAATCCGGAAGACTGCATAAGAAGGGAGACGGAAGAAGAGACCGGTTATAAAATAAAAGATGTCCGCAAAGTATTTGAAGCATATATGTCTCCAGGCTCGGTAACGGAAATTTTATATTTTTTTATTGCTGCATATGATAAAGAGATGAAAGTCACAGAGGGGGGAGGATTGGAGCAGGAGGAAGAGAATATAGAAGTGCTGGAGTATCCTATCGAAGATGCCATGAATATGATAACAAGTGGCGAAATCAAAGACGGTAAAACAATTATGTTACTCCAGTATATAAAATTGCATGGAATTTTATAGGCATAGGGACTGTTAAGAATCAAATACAGCCGGTGTTTTCCACCGGCTGTATTTGATTTTCGGTTGGAGTAAGGAATGCCTTTTTCTCTATACTTTAGTCTGCAACAAGTCTTGTTGTTTTTTAAAGGAATAAGATGTTATTATATAATCTCCTTATAAAACTTTTACTACTGATAATTTTCTCGTAATTTGTGTCAGATTACCATTGTGAAACAATAACCAATATGTACTCCTAATATGAGATACCTTATCATCATATTATTTTTATGCTATGTATTTCCTATACATGCCCAAGGGCATTTTGAATTTATAAAAGGTGAAGATAAAGCCGTCATCCCTTTTCAATTCGTAAGAAATCTGGTTTTGGTCCCTATCAAGATTAATGGGGTGGATCTGATATTTCTGGTAGATACCGGAGTTAAGGAAACCATCTTATTTAGTCTGGAAGACAATACGCTAAGCTTTAAAAATACCAAAAAGCTTAAGTTTAACGGATTAGGCGAAAATGAAGGGATAGAAGCTATTCAGGCAACAGGCAATACAGTAGAGGTGGGTGGAGAACTCATAGATACTACACACACAGTGTATGTTATATTGAATAGTGATTTTAATTTTTCAGCTTATGTTGGAGTACCTATAAATGGCATTCTGGGGAGTCATTTTTTTAAAGATCATCCGGTAGAAGTAGATTTTGTCAAGCATAAGCTTACAGTTTACAGAGATAGCGAGCAGATTGTACGAAAAGTCAGAAAATATGAACGTCTGGATATAGAACTGGAAAACAGCAGACCTTATATTGATGCCTGGTTATCCTTGCAGCAGGAGAAGAAAAAGGCCAAAATGCTGGTCGATATGGGGAATAGTGATGCTATAATGGTGTTTCCTTCGCGGGTACCGGGTTTCAGACTGAATGAGCCGAGTATAGAAGAATTTATAGGTCGGGGATTTAGCGGAGATATACATGGCAGGATGAGTCGTATCCATCAGTTTCAGATGGGCAAATTTAACTTCAGGACCCCTACATCCTCTTTCCCGGACAGTATTGCCGTCCGATCTGCCAAACTGGTAAAAGATAGGGTAGGCTCAGTTGGGAATGAAATTCTGATGCGGTTTAGTATTATATTTGATTACACAAGTCAGGCTATTTATATCCGTAAGAATAAATTTTACAATAAGCCTTTTCTGGTAGATATGAGTGGGCTGGATGTAAAGCATGATGGCATGATATGGGTGCAGGATTGGGTAAAGGTAAATATTCCGTCAGAGGTGACAAATGATCAGTTGACCAGTCCCAAGCCTGTTTATGAAGCATCTACCGGAGCTTTACAGTATAAATTTGTGCTGAAGCCTTCGTACTCTATTGTCAGCGTCAGAAAAGGTTCTCCTGCAGAAAGTGCGGGGTTGAAAAAAGGAGATATGCTCATCAGTATCAACAGAAGATTGACGGGAATGATGTCTCTGGATCAGATCCAACATTCTCTCAGTGAAGATGAAGGGAAAAAAATTAACATGGTCGTCCGGAGAAATGATCAGGATTTTAAGGTTTCTTTCCGGCTTAAAGACCCCATTCCTTATGTAGAACCATCGTAAGTTGCGTATTTCCTGATTTGAATAAGGAACCTTTCTTTATCTCATATTGATCACTTTGTCTACAATATATACCGTATTTCCTCTCCAGGGAATAACACCGTGAAATTCTTTATAATGAAGATCAAAATATTTACCGCTATTCATTTCCAGCACGTGAAATACGGAGTCATCTTCGATTGAAAATTCAAACTCATAGCTGGCCAGTCCTCCGGTTTTACCTTGTCCGATTCCCTCCTGTATCAGTTTGCCTTCATAAGTTTTGAAAATATTTCCTTTTTTGACTGCAAAATTCAATTTTCCGGATTTGACGCCTTCTCCAAAGACAAAATAATACTTGTAGTAAACAGATCCGGCTCCTACAGCAATTAAAATGAGAAGGAGAATAATTAAAAACTTTTTAAATCCGCTTTTTTTTCTTGGGGCTGTATTTTCTTCCATATCCTTAGTTATTATTAACTGCTGAATGACAATTAAAAGTAAAGAGAATAATTGGTAATTAACACATGGGTATAAAATAAAAAGAGGTGAATTTTTTCACCTCTTTCTGATTATCCTAATGTTTTCATTTCCTGTTCAATCGCCTGTTGAGTTCTGACACTTACAGGTACAAGAGGAAGGCGCACATGGTCTCTGCCAATACCTTTCTGTTGTAATATGTATTTGACACCGGCTGGATTACCTTCTATAAAGCATAGATCCGTTATTTCCAGTAATTCATTATGAATTTCTCTTGCATCCGCATAGTTACCTTCTGCACAAAGTCTGGATAAGGTAGCTACTTTTGCCGGATATGCATTTCCAACTACTGAAATAATACCTACAGCTCCCAATGCCATCATGGGCAGTGTAGCCGGATCATCTCCCGAAATAAGGAGAAATCCTTCAGGTTTATCTCTCATAATGGTACTGAATTGAGCAAAATTCGCTGATGCTTCTTTAATCGCTACGATATTGTCAAAATCCTTTGCCAGACGAATAGTTGTTTCAGCTGTCATGTTGCTGCCCGTTCTTCCCGGAACATTATATAAGATAACCGGAAGTTTTGAAGCGGTAGCTATTGCCTTATAATGCTGGTAGATACCCTCTTGCGTCGGTTTGTTATAATATGGAGAAACAGAAAGAATTGCACAGTACGCACTGTTGTCAAATTCCTGTACCTGAGTGACAATTTCTGCAGTATGATTTCCACCAATTCCGGCAACCAATGGAACGCGGCCATTCACCTGTTTGGCAGTAAAATCCCAGATACGCTTTCGTTCTTCTTTAGAAAGTGTAGCGACTTCGCCTGTAGTTCCTAAAGAAACCAAATAGTTCATACCTTCATTGATCTGAAGCTCGATCAGTTGTGCCAGGGCTTCAAAATCAATGGATCCTTCTGCATTAAACGGAGTGACTAATGCGACTCCTGCTCCGTGAAGCTCGTTCATTGTGTTGTTTTTGATTAATGGATATTGTTAATTGTAATATTTTTTGTTTAGTTGTTTATCAAAACCAGCAGTTCCTGTTCGTTGATAATTGGAACCTGTAATTTTTCTGCTTTTGCGAGTTTGGATGGTCCCATCTTGTCTCCTGCTACGAGATAATTAAGTTTGGCAGAGATACTGCTTACCATCTTACCTCCGTGACTCTCAATAAGTGCTGTTAATTCTTCTCTTGAAAAATCAGCAAATACACCGGAGATCAGAAAAGTCTTTCCTTCCAGGCCATTTCCGGCAAGTACTACTTCCTTTTCTTCAATCTCAAACTGCAGTCCGTAATCTTTTAATTTTTGTATCTGCTGCTGATGTATCGGTGTATTCAGATATTGATGCACACTTTCGGCAATACGACCTCCGATATCCTGTACGGATGCGATTTCTTCTACAGAAGCTTGTGCTAATGCATCAATATTCTTAAAATATAAAGCCAGTTTTTTTGCAATAGTTTCTCCTACATGACGTATACCCAATGCAAAAAGTACTTTTTCAAAAGGCTTTTCTTTGGATTTCTCTATGCCCTTGAGCATATTGTCAATAGACTTTTGTCCGAAGCGCTCCAGTTGTTGCAGATCTTCTTCATGCTCGTTCAGGCTGTAGATATCTACGACATTCCGAATCAATCCTTTTTTGAAAAAAGTCTCAATTGTTTCATTTCCCATACCTTCGATATCCATCATTTTACGTCCGATAAAATGTTGCATCTTACCTATAATCTGAGGAGGGCATCCATCTTCATTTGGACAGTAATGTACAGCTTCTCCTTCTTCACGAACGAGTAAGGTCTGGCATTCCGGACAGTGTGTAGGATAATGAAATGGCAGCGCATCTGGTTTGCGTTTTTCCAGATTGGCGGCAATGACTTTAGGGATGATTTCGCCACCTTTTTCTACGTAAACAGTATCCTGTTCATGCAGATCAAGACGTGCTATTTCATTTGCATTATGAAGAGAGGCTCGTTTTACTGTAGTTCCGGCCAGTGAAACAGGTTGCAGATTGGCTACAGGTGTGACTGCTCCTGTACGGCCTACCTGATAACTGATGGACTTTAAAATAGTCTCTACCCGTTCTGCTTTGAATTTATAAGACGTAGCCCAACGCGGATTTTTGGCTGTAAAGCCCAATTCTTCCTGTTGAGCATAATCATTAACCTTGATGACTATACCATCGATTTCATAACTCAGATTATGTCTTTCCGTATCCCAGTAATTAATAAAAGAAAACACATCATCTATATTACTGCACAATCGGGTATGATCACAGACATGAAATCCCCATGTTCGGACAGCTTCAAGACTTTCCCAGTGTGTACTGAAATGTTTTCTTCTGTTGTCCATATACAGAAAATACAGAAAACAGTCTAAAGGCCTTCTGGCGACTTCCGCAGAATCCTGTAGTTTGATTGTTCCTGCAGCAAAATTTCGGGGATTGGCATAGATCTGATCACCGTTTTCTTCCCGTTCTTTATTCAGTCTCAGGAAGGCAGATTTATGCATGAATATCTCGCCACGGATCTCAAATTCTTCCGGATAATCTTGGGTTTTGAGCGTAAGCGGAATGCTGCGGATTGTCCTTACATTGGCAGTTACTTCATCTCCCTGTGTTCCGTCTCCTCTGGTTACTCCTTGTACGAGTTTACCATCTTTGTAGGTCAGACTAATGGAAAGTCCGTCAAATTTTAATTCACATACATATTCAAAATCGTCACCGATGATTTTTCGTACCCGTTGATCGAAATCCCGTAGCTCATCCTGACTGTAAGTATTACCGAGAGACAGCATCGGCCAACGGTGCTTGACAGTATTAAATTTGGATGTAATATCTCCTCCTACACGACGGGTAGGAGAGTTAGGGTCAGCAAACTGCGGGTATTGCAATTCAAGAGCTTCTAACTCTTTGAGCTTCTGATCAAAATCATAATCAGAAATAAGACTCTGCGCCAGGACATAATACTGATAGTTGTAATGATTAAGTTCCTGAGTGAGCTGTGCTATTTTTTCTTGAATTTCAAATGCCGACATAGTCAGCGAAATTACGAAAAATATCCCCTGTAAAGCAAGTAAAGTGCATTTTTAATGTTAAAATGCACAAATATTAGACTATGCTTATTTGTGCGTTTTTTTAATCATCAACGCAAAGCAGTTTATTCGAAATTTTCAACAGGAAGATCCGAGAATTTCCGACGTTTATTCATGAAATATTCCCATATAACACAGCCTTTGTATTTTCCTTTTTTGTTTTCAAAGCGAATCTGTTCCTTACGTTTTTCTGCTGTTTTGAAAATATTCAGGAAAAAATATTGATGTGCACGACTTACAGCCCAGGCATCTTTGAGTTTTTTTTCAGCTAAAAACTTAAAAATTGCAGCAAGATCCAGCCACAAACGCGCAAAAATAACCCATATAGCCGTCCAGAAGGGAAGATTCTTCTGTAACATCAACAGATTGTTTCTGAAATTCAGATACGTCTTTTTCGGATTGCTTGTATTGAGCGTTCCTCCGCCTACATGATACACAGTCGATTGAGGAGAATAGCCGATTTTATAATCCATTTTTTTGAGTCTCCAGCACAGGTCGATTTCTTCCATATGAGCAAAGAAATCGGTGTCAAAACCATTCGCTTCTCTCCAGGCGTCGGATTTAATAAAAAAAGCAGCTCCTGAGGCCCAGAAGATCTCTTTAGCATCATTATATTGTCCATGATCTTCCTCCAGATGGTCCATAATACGGCCTCTGCAGAAAGGGTAACCATAAGCATCGATAAAACCGCCGGCACCACCCGCATGTTCAAATTTCTGCTTATCGTGGTAGGCTAATATCTTGGGTTGGGCTGCAACCATGTCAGGATCTGCTTCCAGCATATCGATGACAGGAGCAATCCAGTTTTCTGTCACTTCGACATCTGAATTGAGCAATACATAATAATCGGCTTCGACCTGTTCGAGGACTTTGTTGTAGCCTCCGGCAAAACCGTAATTTGTGTCATTTTGTATAATAGTAATATGAGGATAATAGTTCTGAACAAATTCTATAGAATTGTCCGTAGAGTTATTATCTCCAATTACAAATTCAATATTGGGATAAGCGCTGTTGTATACGGAAGGCAGGAATTTCTCAAGAAAAAATGCTCCGTTCCAGTTCAGGATAACAACCGCTACTCTGGGATAATTTTTCATTTTCTACGTTTACGTTTCCAACGTCTGTGTGACCACAGCCAGTATTCAGGTTTTTCTTTGATAATGTCCTCTGTAAATTTGTTGTGCAGATGGGTGATTTCATGCTCAGCATACAGCGATACATCTTCTACTAATGTAGTAAATTTACAGTAATAATAGCCTCTTTTTTCTTTTCGTCCAATGTGACAATATACAATAGGATCATGTGTCATTCGGGCGATCCGTTCTGTACCTGTATACACCAGCGTTTCCTGGTTTAGAAATTCCAGAAAATAATCCGAATCCTGATAAACCGGCGTCTGATCTGCGACAAACATACTGATATGAGGTTGTTTTTTTAACCGTATGATAGCTCTCAAAATTTGCTTCATAGGTACCATCTGTGCTCCAAACCGGCTTCTTATATTGTTATAAAGGGTATTGAAGGCGGTATTATTGAGTGGTTTGTATATAATTAAAACCGGATTGGGAGTCATGAGACTTAAGCGGTGAATACCTAATTCCCAGTTACAATAATGTGCTGTCACACCGATCACCGATTTGCCTGCATCAAAATGCCGGTATACTTCTTCCGGATTGACCAGTTCTATACGTTTCTTAACTTGACTGGCTGAGATACTCGCCATTTTTACAGCTTCTATGACCAGATCCGGAAAGAAGCGGTAAAATCTTTTGGCGATCAAAAGTCTTTCTTTTTCAGTCTTTTCCGGAAAGGCATTCTTAAGGTTTTCCAGTACTACTTTTTTACGATATTTGATCCCGTAAAAAAGAAGATAATAGAAAAGATCAGAGAGCGCATAAAGAACCCAAAAGGGTAATATAGAAAGGCAGAAAAGAATACCTGACAACAATTTTATTTTCATGCTATATCTCTTGAAATGCTATTTTGCTACAAATATCCTTAATTTAAGTTACTTTTGCCTTATAATAAAGAGCTAATTTCATTATGTCAAATCATATCTTATTGCCGGCCTGCTATTTGCCACCTGTTTCTTATTTTCATGTTATCAAACAACATGACCTGCCTTTGCTTCTGGAGAAAAAAGAACATTATCCAAAGCAGACATATAGAAACAGAACGAGTATCATGACTTCAAATGGCAAACTGGATTTGACGGTGCCGATCATGCATAAACGCAAGGATCATGTTGCCATGGGAGATATCCGCATCAATTATGATCACAACTGGCAAAGATTACACTGGCTGAGCCTGCAGACAGCTTATAGAAGTTCAGCTTATTTCGAATATTATGAAGATGACTTTGCACATTTCTACAAACAGGAATACGAATTTCTGTATGAACTGAACAAAGAACAGCTTTTGTTGATGCTGAAGTTGCTTAAACTGAACAGAACAGTAACAGATACAGATACTTATGTCCGTGAAGATGAAAATGCACTGGATCTGCGTTCTATGATGCACCCCAGGAAGCCTTCTTTACAAGAACCTGCTATTCCGTATTATCAGGTGTTTGAAAACAATAACGGCTTTATGCCCAACCTGAGTATTATTGATTTGCTCTTCAATCAGGGGCCTCAGGCAAAAAACTTTTTATAGCAAATATTGTGTCGGTTCACAAACCTTTGGAGAGGTTAAGTGTTTTTTGGAAAACAAGTATATGTTAATGAAAACAAGTTTAGCTTTTCTCCTTCTTCTGTTTTGTGTTCAGGGAGCCGTCAGGGCGCAGTCGGGTGTAGACACATTACATTATCGTAAAGTTTATTATTTCGGAGGTACAGGGCTTGCATTTCCTATGGGAAAGACCAAAGATGTTCTTACACCAAAGTTTTCAGGAAGTATGGGGCTTGATATTTCTCTGAAAGACAGCCGCTTTTATGTTATGCCTGTACTTTACACGCTTTCATTTGGTTATAAGCAGCAATTGCTGGATAATACGAGTCCCTATCGTATTAATAACGGAGACGCAACATTTTACAATCTGAGTCTTTCAGGTGGTATGCGAAAACAGTATAAGCGACTCAATACATATGGCTATATCGGTCCCGGTTTCGGAATTTTCCTTGAACCGCGGGCTATCGTCAATGATGCTACATCAGTCGTTGAGATCGAAAAGAAATCCAAATTTAATTTTTCTTCAAAACTTGGTGTAGGGGCTGATTATAAATTCAAAGGGTTTTTCGTCGGTCTGGAAGTGGGGTATGTGCACAGTTTTACCAAGATTCAGAATACGCCAATTAATGCCATGACCGTAATGATAGGACTTAAATCCGATATTACCCGCCTGGGAGATAAAGTGGTATCTGTATTGGGAGTGGATGGAAGTATAAGCGGCAAGCAAGAAAAGTAGAGGTATATGATATATGAAATATCGAAAATAAAAAGGGTAGGACGTATAGCGAAAATATTGTCACAGTATGGATTCGGAGAACTGATCTCCCGTTCTAATATAGATACTTTTGTACCGGACAGCCTGTTACATCTGAATAGCAATACGGAGAAGCTTTTTGAAAAGGATTTTAATGTACGTATCAGACTGGCAATAGAAGAGCTGGGACCGACATTTATTAAACTGGGGCAGTTGCTGAGCAACAGAGAAGATATTATCCCCAAAGATTTGCGCGATGAACTGGTGAAGCTTCAGGATAATGTACCTCCTGAGGAAATGGATGTAAGGCAAAAACTACGTGAGCATTTTGATATAGTACCGGAAGAGCATTTTGAATATATTGATGAGAAGCCTCTGGCTGCAGCATCTATTGGTCAGGTGTATAAAGTTCGTCTCAAATCCGGGAAAGATGCAGTCATTAAAATCAAAAGGAGCAATATCAGAGAAGTCATTACTGCGGATCTGGCTTTTATCAAAGACCTGACAAAATTTCTGGAAAGTAAGTATGAGGTCATTTATAAAATGAACCTTTATCAGATCATTCTGTCATTTGAAAATTCGCTGATGCGCGAGTTATCTTTTGTAAATGAGCTGAATAATATAGAACGTTTCCGCAAAAATTTCAAAGAGAATACACAGGTTTACGTTCCAAAGGTATACAGAGCATATTCTGACGATGAAATGCTTTGTATGGAATTTATTGATGGGGTCAAAATCAACGATGTAGAGGGATTGAAAGTAATGAGTTTAGATCCGAAATCTATTGTTCAGGAAGGACTTGATCTGTATCTGGAACAGGTGCTGGTACATGGGTTTTTCCATGCTGACCCTCACCCGGGAAATGTATTTGTCAATAAGAGAGGACAAATAGTTTTTATAGATTTCGGAGCTATGGGCATGATGATTCCTATGGACAGAAAACTGATTGAAGCTATGGTCATCAATTTTCTGATGAAAGATGCGAGAGATCTGATCCGTAACATCAAAAAATTAGCCGTTGTGCAGCATATAGAGGATGAGCGAAGGCTTGAGCGTGATGCCTATGAGATTTTCGATATCCTGGATCAAAATTCATTGGCCAACATTGAAATTTCAGTATTGTTGCGTATGGTAAATAATACCTTACAACATAATCATATACTGATGCCTGACTTTATTTATATTCTGATACGCGGTATTGTTTTATTGGAAGGAATAGGCCGGCAACTGGATGCAGATCTCAATATTCCGAAGAGTATTTCTCCGTTTGCAGACAGAATTGCCAGGCAAAAAATATCTCCCGGGTATCTCAGAGAACAGACGATAGAGAAAGCTAAGTTTTTAAAAGGATTGTGGAGTGACATTCCGGAAGATGCAATGGCTCTGCTGGATAAGGTTAAGAATGATAAAATACTTCTTCATCACAAGCTCAGAGATTTTGATAGTTTTCAGGTTATTCTACACAGAATGGGGAATAAGCTGATGCTGTCCATATTGGCTATGACATTTGGGATAGGGGCAAGTATTCTTGCGCACGGAAGAGTTGGCTATTTGTTATGGGATATACCGCTGCTTTCCTGGTTGGGATTTCTGATGAGCTTCTTATTGACCGTAGCTTTGCTGCTGCAATTATTCCGGTCAAAATAAATAAGTGAAAATATTTTTAAAAGAATACAATAAATAAATTTCGCAGACGTTTATAATAGCGAAATATAAAAATTTCATAATTTAGGTTAATAATTGGTTTGGATACCCCTGAAGCTCCCCGCTTCAGGGGTTCCATTATTTTATACCTTTATGTTAACCCTCTTTGCTATTGATATCCAGAACTTTAGCGTTTTTTACTTTCTTGTCCAGTAATGCTAATTTAATAACTTCAGACATCTCGGTAACATAATGAAACGTCAGGTCTTTGATATAATCCTCTTTGATCTCTATAATGTCTTTCTGATTCGATTTACAGAGGATAATTTCTTTGATATTTGCCCGTTTAGCTGCTAAAATCTTCTCCTTGATTCCGCCTACAGGAAGCACTTTACCTCTTAGCGTGATCTCACCTGTCATGGCCAGTTTAGCTTTGACCTGTCTTTGTGTGAATAATGAGGTCAATGCAGTCAGCATTGTCACACCCGCCGAAGGACCGTCTTTCGGAGTAGCACCGGCCGGCACATGTATATTTACATCCCACTGATCAAATACTTTATAATTGATGCCAAACTCTTCAGCATGAGATCTGAGGTATGCCATAGCTATACTGGCAGATTCTTTCATGACTTCACCCAGATTACCTGTCATACTTAGTTTGCCTTTTCCGGGACTCAGGCTCGATTCTATAAACAGAATATCACCACCTACAGAAGTCCATGCAAGACCTGTGACTACACCTGCTACATCATTGTTTTCATACATATCTTTGTCGAAAATAGGTGCTCCCAGGATTTGTTCAATATCGGCTTCAGACACATTCGGATCATACTCCTTTTGCATTACAATACGGGTAGCTATACCACGTACTACAGAACCTATTTTCTTTTCCAGTCCGCGGACACCTGATTCACGTGTGTAATCCTCAATAATCTTTTCGACCACTTTTGGACGCATCGCTACATCTTTAGTCTGCAGGCCGTGCATCTCACGTTGTTTTGGAAGAAGGTGTTTTTTCGCTATTTCTATCTTTTCCTCTATCGTATATCCGTTGACCTCAATGATTTCCATACGGTCAAGTAAGGCAGGTTGTACACCATTTAATGAGTTTGCAGTAGCAATAAACATAACCTTCGACAAATCGTATTCCATCTCCACATAATGATCGTAGAAAGCAGTGTTTTGCTCCGGATCAAGAACCTCCAGTAGGGCAGAAGAAGGATCTCCTTTGAAGTCTGCACCTATTTTGTCAATCTCATCCAGTACAAATACCGGGTTAGAGGTTCCGGCTTTCTTAAGGGATTGCACAATGCGTCCCGGCATAGCGCCTATGTAGGTTTTGCGGTGCCCTCTTATCTCGGCCTCATCACGTACTCCACCCAGAGCCATACGGGTATATTTACGTCCCAAAGCGCGTGCTATTGATTTGCCTAAAGAAGTTTTACCAACTCCCGGAGGGCCTACCAGACACAGAATCGGAGCTTTCATATCATTTTTAAGCTTCAGTACAGCAAGGTATTCAACGATACGCTGCTTTACTTTTTCCAGGCCGTAATGATCTTTGTCCAGTACTTTCTGTGCACGTGCCAGATCGAAATTGTCTTTTGTATATTCTCCCCATGGCAGATCCAGTAGCAGTTCCAGATAGTTGAGCTGAACGGAGTAATCTGCAGCAGCGGGATTGATGCGGGCTAATTTTTCAATTTCTTTATTAAAGTGTTTGGCGACATCATCTTTCCATTTCTTGGACTTGGCGCGCTTTTTCAGTTCTTCCAGTTCCAGATCCGGAGTACTGCCTCCCAATTCCTCCTGAATAGTCTTGATTTGCTGATTAAGAAAGTAATCGCGTTGCTGCTTGTCCAGATCTATGCGCACTTTATTCTGAATCTGGTTTTTCAGTTCAAGCAACTGGATTTCGGTTGTGAGGTATTCCAGCAATTGCTTTGCACGCTTCTCAAAGTCTTTCATTTCCAGTAATTCCTGTTTACTTTCTACTTCCAGACTCATGTTTGAAGCGATGAAGTTGACCAGGAAAGTCGGACTTTCTATGTTTTTTATCGCAATGCCTGCTTCACTTGGAAGATTCGGCGACAATTGGATAATTTGCAGTGCCAGTTCCTTAATTGAAGAAATAAGCGCCTTGAATTCTTTATTAACCTTTGGTTTTTCTTCCTTGAATCGCTCAACTTTTGCTTTCAGATAGGGCTCTGACTGAATCGCTTCTGTCAGTTTAAAGCGTTGTTTACCCTGAATAATGACAGTTGTATTGCCATCAGGCATTTGCAGCACCTTAATGATATTGGCTACTGTTCCGATTTTATTGAGTTGTTCAACATTCGGATCTTCAATAGTCATATCCTTTTGGGAAACCACACCTATTGTTTTGTCACCTTTGTAAGCATCCTTTACCAACTTGATGGATTTGTCCCTGCCTACAGTGATAGGGATCACAACACCTGGAAATAACACGGTATTGCGAAGAGGTAAAATGGCTAATACTTCCGGTATGTCAGCATTACTCATTTCATCTTCATCCTGTTGGGATAGTAAAGGGAAAAATTCAGTGTCTTCATTTATAATGGGAATGGCTTGATTGAAATCAAAGGGCTCAAATTTGCTCATATATTATTATTAATGTCTCGGACAGACTGTCAGACTTTGTTGTTTTAAAATGTAAAAAAAAAATACTATTTGGTATATGCAAGCACAGTGCCAAGATAAAAATTGGTATTATTTATGCTATACTAACATAAAAAGGCTGAAAAAAAGACAGTCTCCGGGACTGATTTGTCATAAATATTTTTAAGACTGCAAATATACGAATTGAATTTTTTAGCAGTTATTATATAGTGAAATACATGCAGATAATAGCAGAAATGTGGAAATGTGAATAACTTCTGATTGTGGTATTAAACTATTTGGATCAACTTTACTCTATTCTAGGGAATTGGTGTTCAAATAACATCAAACAACATTAAAAACGAAATAATTTAGATATGAAACTTAATTTCTTAAACATCACTTTGAAAAATGCCAAAATGGGTTTGGCGACTCTAGCATTAGCTTTCTTCGCTCTTAGTGCTTCTGCACAGCAAAAAGAACAGGAACACAGTAATCCTAATGTGAGATTGGGTCAAAAAGCACTATTGGATGGTGATTTCAAAAGTGCAGCAACACACTTGGAAAAAGCCCTTCCTAAAGAAGGAAGTGATCCAAACGTACTGTACATGTTGGGTTACTCGCAATTCCATAATGGTGATTTCAAAAAAGCATCAGATACATTTGGTAAAGTAGTCGCTTTGGATGCTAAGAATGGAACAGCTTATTATTATAAAGCTAAAGCTGCAAATAATCTTGCTGTACAGACCGAAACAAAACTTTCAAGCGCTAACCGTGAGCAATTATTGAAAACGGCAATTGATGATTTTTCTAAAGCAATCGCTATTAATTCAAGTGATGCTAAATTATACCAAAACAGAGCTATTGCTTACCGTGATTTAGGTATTTTAGTAGGTACTTCAGGAGCCGCTAATTATAATAAAGCAGCTGCAACTGATGCTTACAATAAAGCAATCACAGATTACCAAAAGTTGTTGTCATTTGATTCATCAAGAAAAGACATTCAACGTGAAGTGAAAAAAGCTACAGTTTACAGAGATAACCTGAAGTAAGCTGAAAATATAATGAACAGAACGGGTCGAAAATCAAAATTTTCGACCCGTTTTTTTATAACTGAGACGCTATCAGTTGCAAGCGTGCGTTTGTTATTCAGGTACGAGCGACACGCTCGCACAAGCTTTAGAGGACTCCGGCAAATGCCGTTGTTGCGTCTGTTGCTGTCCTCACCAACAGTATAGTTGTGTCTTTCCAGTATCCTGCTTTTAACTTAAAAACGTATTCAACCGTATTGTTGCGTCTGTTGGTGTCCTCACCAACAGTATAGTTGTGTCTTTCCAGAGCCTACTTATAACATAAAGAGGTATTCACCTTGTATTTACGGATAATTAAATGAATAACTTTATTTTTGTTCTTATATCATTTGAGTATGCCGATTCGATTTATAAATAGAGCCCTGCTATTCGTTTTTCTGTTAAGTACGATACTAATCGGTTTTCAGAATCCAACATTAGCACAGGACTTTCCATTTTCTACGCAACTAAAGGATACCACAATAACAGATCCCTATCTGAGAAAAACAAAACCGGATAGTCTCCGATTGCCGGATTATATGGATACCCTATATGCCAGCAAGAAGAACTTCTGGAGGGCAGCTACAGAATGGACACTTACTCAGGCTTTTCCGGCCTCATTCAATTATTTTGTACGTAAAGATCCTTACTCGCATATTACTTTCAAAAATTTTATTGATCATCAGCGTTTAAGCGCATGGAAATGGGATGATAATGAATTTATGACGAATCAGATTTCCCATCCTTATCATGGGCAGCTATATTTTAACTCCTTTCGGAGTAATGGTTATTCGTTTACCACCTCTTCACTTGCCACACTGGCAGGAAGTTATATCTGGGAGACAGGTGGAGAGACGCAGGCTCCATCTATTAATGATCTGGTTAATACCACATATGGTGGTATCGTATTAGGAGAAATGACGCATCGGATTGCAAATAATATACTTGCGAAACCGGCTTATGGTTTTCAGAAACAAGCGAATGAGGTAGTTGCATTTCTGGTTAATCCTATAAATGGTCTGAATCGTCTTCTGGATGGTAAATGGGGAAAATATGAGAAACGAAATCTGACAGATTCATCTGTGATAACAGCAGAAGTGGATATGGGAATAAGGCGATTTGATACAAAAGTTTCCAATCTGCTGGAAAAAGGAAAGAATGCGGCATATGGCAGATTGCGTATTATCTATTCGGCAGGTGACAGTGAGTATAAGAAACCCTTTGAAGAGTTTTATGTCAATCTGGAACTGGGAAGTGATGACAGTTCATTTGTCAATTCCGTCAATGCGTATGGAGTGCTTTATGGAGAGCCTTTATTGATCAGACTTCCCGGCAAACACTATGGTACGATTACAGCCAACTATGATTTTCTGTACAATGAAGCTTTCTTTTATGGAGGACAGAGCCTGAACTATAATGTATTGTCAACATTTAATCTGGGACGTAAGAATAAGCTGAAAACAGCTATGGGGATGGGTTTTGTGTTGTTGTCTGCTATTCCGGATCCGCATCTGCTATATGGAGAAAGCCGTAATTACAATTATGGTTCGGGTTTCTCTGTAAAGTTTGATTCTGAACTCAACCTCTTTGGCCGGTTAAGAATAGGAGTAGGATATAATGGAGCATATTCCTATACATGGGAAAAAAGCGGGAATGCATCCACCTATTACCTGCATGCTTTCTCAGGCAACTTTGGATTCCGGTTCTACAAAGACTTATCGCTGAATCTCAATTCAGGCTATTATCGCCTTGAAGGCGAATTCAGAGATTATCCGGATCTGGACAAAACTTACCCTTTTGCACGTATTTCACTGGGTTACAATATTCGGTTTTAGAGGATGATAACAAGTTTCTCTTTGCCCGAGACTTTCTTAAACCAGTTTAAGTTTTTTATGCAGCAGTTAGCTGAAATTTGTACATAATAAATTATTTCTGATGAAACAGACCGATAACACCCTTTACTCACAGCTTTTTCTTCGGTTAGCGATAGGGATTACCCTTTTATCTGCTGTTGCTGATCGTTTTGGACTATGGCCTGCTGCCTATTCCACCTGGGGAAATATGGATGCCTTTATTGCATATACAGGACAGATTACCTCATTTATGCCGGCTGTAATGACAAAGTTAAATGCCTACTTTGCTACTGCTGCTGAAATTATTTTAGGCATTTTGATTATGCTTGGGTTTAAGACAAGAATAGCCGCAATTAGCTGTGGGATACTATTACTGATTTTTGCGCTTTCTATGACCGTGACACTGGGTGTCAAAGCTACTTTTGATTATTCTGTATGGATAGGAAGTGCAGCATCTTTTTTATTAGCAACGCAGCGGAAATTTGCATATAGTGTAGATGAATGGATAAAAAAGCAAAAGTAAATACGCTAAAGAAGGCTTAACAATTTACAATAACTCTTTTATATGAACATTAACCGGGGCGCAGTTTGACCGTCATTATACCTTTTTCGTATATTCTTTTCTGACCTGGTGAAATACGAAAAAGCCCTTATACCTAAGATATTTCAGATATAAGGGCTAAGTCTGTTTATTTCTGTAATTAACGTTTATAGTTAAACCATTTTATCATTTCTTTAAAGCTGGCTTTCTTACCGTACATCAATATACCTACTCTATAGATCCGGGCAGCTACCCATGTTGTCAGGAGGAATCCACCTACAAGTAGCAAAGCGGAGACTATAATCTGCCATGTCGGGACGCCGAAAGGAATTCTGACGAGCATGGCAATAGGAGAGGTGAGCGGAATAAAACTCAGCCATGTGGCAACAGGGCCGTTCGGATCATTGACCAGTACGCCAAATGAAAGGATGTAGGTCAGTAAAAGCGGCATCGTAATAGGCATCGTAAACTGTGATGCTTCCGTTTCGCTTTCTACTGCAGATCCTGCTGCGGCAAATAATGCACTGTAAAGCAGATATCCACCGATAAAGAAAATAAAGAAACAGATAATTAACTGTGGAAAATTCACAGATTGCATAGCCTCCTGAAAATCGAATCCAGAAGAATTCATAGCCTCCAGTTGTTGCGCCTGTTGCTGACTGTTCATTGCTCCGCTGAGATCTTCTTTAGACAACATTGTTGATGTTGCTATAGTGGTCAGTCCCACAGTGAGCAACAGCCACAGAATAAACTGCGTAAGTCCCACCATACCGATTCCAATGATTTTTCCGAGCATAAGCTGAAAAGGTTTTACACTGGATATAATGACTTCCACTATACGACTGCTTTTTTCTTCAATAATACCCCGCATTACCTGCGCTCCATACAGGAACAGAGAGATATAGATCAGAATAGAGAGTCCCATCGCTATTCCCATTGCCACCTCCGTATGGCTCGCCTTTTCAGAGCCTGTTTCTGTTAATTCCTTAGCGACAAGATTGATTTTAGGACGTATACTGTCTAAAGTTTTTATGTCAATGCCCGCCTCCTTATATTCATAGTTTCTGACGATCTCTTCCAGTTGATTCTCAATCTCGGACTGAGTACTTACACCTGCCTTACCTATTGTAAGGTATTCTATGTGAGTTGTTTTATAAAAATCTTTGGGAATAATAAGGATACCTGAGTTATCTTTCTCCGGATCCAGATCTTTCTTCTGATCCTGAAGTGATTTTAGCGATTCGATATAGGTGATATTCTTATTGCTTTTTAATAATGCACCCGTGTTCCCTTCATTATCTATAACATAAACGGTCGCATGAGAATCTTCAAAGCTCTTTTTTGTTAAATAGAATATCAGTACATACATCCCGATAAAGAATAACGGTACCAGAAAGGTGAGCAGTAAAAAAGACTTCTTTTTTACTCTTGAAAAATATTCACGTTTTATAATCAATAATACCTTATTCATAAGAGGAACTGTTAAGTTGGGATTTCGTTACATTTTCTATAAAGATGTCCTGCATAGAAGGAACCTTTTCTATAATCTGATGAATGCTGATTTTAGGAATAAGATAAGAAAGAGCATCGTTAAGTTTGATCCCTTCCTGAAGCTTTAGTGTTATCTCTGCATGGTCATCCGACGAACCATCAGCTTGCGGGTATGCGATGACTTCAAACAGTTCCGGATTATCCCAGTCCTGAGGTATGGCGTTCTGTTCAAACTGCACGGTAAAAGTCTGATTTTTATATTTCTGTTTTATCTCTCTGACCGATCCGTCCAGGATCTTCTTTGACTTGTTAATCAGCGCAATATTATCACATAACTCTTCCACCGTCTCCATCCGGTGAGTAGAATAGATTATAGTAGCTCCTTTTTTATTCAGTTCCAGGATCTCGTCCTGAATAATCTGAGCATTGACAGGGTCAAATCCCGAAAAAGGTTCATCCAGAATAATCAGTTCCGGTTCATGCACTATTGTAGCCACAAACTGTACTTTCTGCTGCATACCCTTACTCAGATCTTCTACCTTTTTGTCCCACCAGGATTGAATCTGCAGTTTTTCGAACCAATATCGGATTTTTGCAGAAGCTTCCGCTTTTGACAGTCCTTTTAGTTGCGCAAGATAAAGCATCTGCTCCCCAATCTTCATTTTTTTATAAAGACCACGCTCTTCAGGCAAGTATCCTATTTTACCTATATGATTGGGGTTTAAGACTTCTCCATTAAAGAGTATCTCTCCTTCGTCCGGTGCTGTAATCTGATTGATAATACGTATAAGGGAAGTCTTTCCTGCTCCGTTAGGTCCTAAAAGACCGAATATTTTACCCTTTGGAATAAAAAGGGAAACATCATCTAAGGCTCTGTGGTTAGCATACTGTTTGACTATGTGTTTAATGTCAAGCATATTGATTTTGATTGTTTGGCCTAAAATAAATGAAATAAATCAGAATATAATGCATCACATCAGGCTAACTGATTATTTTTTTATTAATAGTATATATGGTGATTATAACCAATAGGTTTACTGCTCATTTGTATGTGTGATCAGGTTACAGATTATTTAGCTGTTTTCCTGTTTCATATCCCCGCGTAATACAGATCTCAGCACTCATTTAATTTTCCAATCAATTAATCATACCTTTGTCCCATGCTAGTAAAGAAAGCTGAATTCGTCTGCAGCAATACAAGAGTCGACAAACTTCCTGATCCTACATTACCGGAGTATGCTTTTATCGGACGTTCTAACGTCGGTAAATCCTCTCTGATCAATGCTATGACCAACAAAAAAGGACTTGCCAAGACCTCACAAAAACCCGGGAAAACACAACTGATCAATCATTTTATTATTAATGATGAATGGTTTTTAGTGGATTTGCCCGGATATGGATTTGCCCAGACTTCAAAGACAAACCGTTCGGAATGGCAAAAATTTATCAGAAGATATCTGACACACCGTGATAATCTGCAGTGTGTATTTGTCCTGATAGACAGTCGCCATGAGCCACAGAAAATAGATCTTGATTTTTGTTGCTGGTTAGGAGAGTGTGGACTTCCGTTTATGCTGATCTTCACAAAAGCCGATAAACAGTCTGCTGTAAAATCGGATATGAATATCGCAAAATTCAGAAAATCATTGTTACAATGGTTTGAAGAAGTACCTCCTCATTTCCTTACTTCTGCCGAAGCAAAGACTGGATGTGAACCCATTTTAGAAATGATCAATGACATCAATACACGTTTCGTTCCACCGGAGGCCGAGAGTAAGTTTTAAGTAGTTTGTATGAAGAAGTATTTTTCTTTAGTCTTATTTGCACACAGTGTTTTTGCCCTTCCGTTTGCTCTGATCGGATTTTTTCTGGCTGTACATACTACATCTTACTCTTTTGAATGGATCAAACTTGCGTTGATGCTGGTTTGTATGGTGACGGCACGAAATGCTGCTATGGCTTTCAACAGGTATCTGGACAGAGATATTGATGCTAAAAATCCACGTACAGTTATGCGTGATATACCGGCTGGTCGTATCAGTGCCCGTCAGGCTTTATTGTTTACGATTATCAATTGTGCGATTTTTACAGGAGCTACGTATCTGATCAATCCGTTGTGTTTCTATTTATCTCCGATAGCTTTATTTGTTGTCCTTTTTTATAGTTATACCAAGCGGATCACTCCTTTATGTCACTTGGTATTGGGAGTTGGTCTTGGACTGGCTCCAATAGGTGCTTACCTTGTTGTAACGGGACAATTTAATATCATCCCTGTCTTTTATGGTATTGCTGTTATGACATGGGCCAGTGGTTTTGATATTATTTATGCTTTGCAGGATGAAGCATTTGACAGGGCCAACAATCTGAATTCCATTCCGGTACGATTGGGTACTAAAAATGCTTTGCGGGTGTCCGAATGCCTGCATGTGATTTCTTTTATATTTGTTGTCCTGCCGGCATTTTATATGCATGTCAGTTGGTTCTATTATCTGGGATTGGCATTTTACGGTATGTTGCTGATCTATCAGCACCGGATTGTAAGTCCTACTGATCTCAGTAAGGTGGATAGAGCTTTTATGACGACAAATGGTATTGCCTCTGTCATATTCGCAGTATTTTACCTTTTGGATGTGATTTTTTTACAATAATAGCCGGAGATTTTCATAAGTTTGCCCCAATATAGTGACGACAATAGTTGTCTATTCTTTAAGAAATACTTTTATTTGCAGAAATCAAAATACATAGATGGCTAAAAATTTGCTCATAGTAGAGTCGCCTGCTAAGGCTAAAACAATCGAAGGATATTTGGGAAAGGACTTTCTGGTGAAGTCTAGTTATGGACATATCAGGGATCTGGTGAAGACAGATGATGCCATTGATACGGAAAATAACTTTCAGCAGAAGTACGAAGTTCCTTCAGATAAAAAGGCTGTAGTCAGTGAGTTGAAAAAATTAGCAAAAGAAGCCGAAATGGTATGGCTGGCGTCCGATGAGGACCGGGAAGGAGAAGCCATTTCCTGGCACTTATACGAAACTTTAGGACTTAAAGAGCAAAATACAAAACGTATTGTCTTTCATGAAATTACAAAGCCGGCCATTCTAAAAGCGATTGAAACACCCCGTACAATAGATTACAATCTGGTAAATGCGCAGCAAGCCAGACGCGTACTCGACCGTTTGGTGGGATTCGAATTGTCACCTGTGTTATGGCGTAAAGTAAAACCTTCTCTTTCTGCAGGTCGTGTACAGTCTGTGGCTGTAAGACTTATTGTAGAGCGTGAAAGAGAGATCAATAAATTTGAAGCAGAGGCTTCATTCAAAATAATAGCTCTTTTTCTGACAGGAAAAGGCAAAGAACAGTTTAAAGCGGAACTACCTCAGCGTTTTGAAACGGAGGCAGAAGCAGCACAGTTTCTGAAAGATTGTATTGCCGCTTCTTTTTCAGTGTCTTCACTGGAGAAAAAACCGGCCAAAAGAACACCTTCAGCACCTTTCACTACTTCTACTCTTCAGCAGGAAGCCAGCCGCAAGCTAGGCTTTTCGGTAGCAAGAACAATGCAGGTTGCACAGCGCCTTTACGAAGCCGGACGTATTACCTATATGCGTACCGACTCTGTCAATTTGAGTGATACTGCAATAGAATCGGCTGAAAAGGAGATTACAAATGCTTATGGTACCAAATACCATAAGATGAGAAAATATAAAACAAAAGCTGCAGGAGCACAGGAAGCGCACGAAGCTATTCGTCCTACCTATTTTTCGGATCATACCATTGAAGGTGATTCTTCAGAAAGACGCCTTTATGAATTAATCTGGAAACGTGCTATCGCTTCGCAGATGAGTGAGGCTGAGTTTGAAAAAACAACTGCCAAAATTGCTGTTTCCACACGTTCGGAGATGCTGGTTGCTTCAGGAGAAGTCATGAAATTTGACGGTTTCCTAAAAGTATATATGGAATCTACAGACGATGATACTGATCTTGGAACAGATGACGATTCGTCAAATACACTTTTACCTCCGTTAGAGCAGGGACAGGCTGTGCAGTTGAAAACAATGAATGCTATTCAGCGTTTCTCCCGTCCTCCGGCGAGATATACAGAAGCTTCTCTGGTCAAGAAACTGGAAGAACTGGGTATAGGTCGTCCGTCTACTTATGCACCTACGATTTCAACGATTCAAAATCGCGGATATGTAGAGAAAGAAGATAGAGAAGGACGATCACGCGATTATCAGGTTTTGACATTAGAAAACGGTCAGGTAAATACAGTGACTAAAACGGAGATCACTGGCGCTGAAAAATCTAAAATGTTCCCTACTGATATCGGTGTACTGGTCAATGATTTTCTCGTAGAGCATTTCAAAGGAATCGTAGACTATCATTTTACGGCCAAAGTAGAGAAGGAGTTTGATGATATCGCTCAGGGACTTACAGAGTGGACGGAAATGATGAAAGGCTTCTACGGCCCGTTTCATACCGAAGTACAGGATACGCTTGAAAATGCGGAGCGTGCCACACATGAACGTGAGCTGGGCACGGATCCGGAAACAGGTAAGCCGGTGACTGTCAGAGTAGGCCGTTTCGGACCATTAGTACAGATTGGTAGTGCAGATGATGAAGAGAAACCACGTTTTGCGTCTCTACGAAAAGGTCAGATGATCGAAACCATTACTTTTGAAGATGCGTTGGAACTTTTCAAGCTTCCTAAAAAAGTAGGTGCTTTTGAAGAGAAGGATATGACCGTTGCAATAGGTCGTTTCGGACCTTATGTCAGACATGACAGTTCATTCTATTCCTTACCAAAGGGAATGGATCCGCATGACGTGACTGAAGAAGAAGCGATCGAGATCATAAAAGAGAAAAGACAAAAAGATAAAGATAAAGTAATCCGTGTATTTGATGAAAATCCGGATGCACAGATCGAAAATGGAAGATGGGGTCCTTTTATACGTTTTGGTAAACAAAATATTAAAATCCCTAAAGGTACAGAAGTAGAAAAAATCAGCTATGAAGATGTCCTGAAATGGGCTGAAGCAGATGCTCCGAAAGGTAAGGCTGCGAAAAGTACAGCAAAAAAAGCTGCTCCGAGAACAAAAAAAACAACAGCAAAAAAGTAACTTTAATCGTTGATAAGATCGTTGCATGAAAAAAGATTTGCCTGAAAATATTGTAGAAGATATTCTGATTTCTGTGGTACTCGAGGGAGATACACCGACTTCCCAGAACTGGAAAGTCTATCTGATCAATGAAAAAAATGAGGGACTGGAGAATGTATTTGTCAGTTCTAAAGGCTATGGAAAAAAAGATGGTAAGGAAGTGAAGACAACAACACTCCGACATTTTATCGGAGATGTGGCGCCGTCTTCGTTTGTTAAAATAGAAGCTATTGATGATCAGGTGTTTGGATTGACAAATGAGTATTGGTTAAGTTATTATATTGGTGGGGTGATTTATGATAAAAAATACATCTTCCTTCCGGAAAGTATTGTTGATGAAAATCTCTCAAAGGTTCCGTTGGTTAACAAGCCTGGAGTCATTATAGGAGGAAATGTTTAAGATATGAGTATCCGGCATAATTTTATTATTGCAATAGATGGTTTCTCTTCCTGCGGAAAGAGTACATTGGCAAAAGCTCTTGCTAAAAAATTAAATTTTGTATTCATCGATAGCGGAGCGATGTACCGTGCAGTAACATTGTATTTTATCCGCGAACAAATCGATATGAACAATGAAGAAGCAATAAACAAAGCTTTGGATCTTATACATATAGATTTTATTCCTAATACTGAAAAAACGGAGCTACATCTCAATGATGAAGATATTTCAGATGAAATTCGTCAGATGTATATTTCCGACAAAGTAAGTGAAGTAAGTGCACTCAAAGCTGTACGGAAAGCTATGGTAGCCCAACAACAGAAATTAGGGAAGAGAAGAAATATTATTATGGATGGCCGGGATATAGGTACAACAGTATTTCCGGATGCAGATCTTAAGATCTTTATGACAGCAGATCCGATGGTTCGTGCAGAACGCAGGTACCTGGAATTAACAGCTAAAGGAGAGCAAGTCACCATGAAAGATGTCATGGAAAATCTGGCTCACCGCGATCATATAGACAGTACACGAGAAGAAAGTCCGCTAAGACAGGCTGAAGATGCTATTGTCCTGGATAACTCAGATCTCAATCAGGAAGAACAGCTTGAATTTGTAATCGGAGAATACAAGAAAATTAAAGAAGGCCGAAAAGTAGTTTAGCCCTGAAAGTAGAGAACAGAAAAGTACAAAATATAAAAAAGGGTTGCAAATTAACATTCGCAACCCTTTCTCATTTGTAATTTTGAAAAAAAACTATTTTATACTGTTGATTTGTTGCTGTTCTTTTAGCTTGTCAACATTATTTTTTTCACCGAAATCGTCCGTTTTCTCCTGGAAGGAGTTTAACAAATCCCGTATTGCATCTGAATTGTCAGCTGTACGCTGGTAAATATCCGGAAGTGTGTTTTCCAGATTTTTATCTCCAAGTTCAATATTGTCAACTTCAATTTTGCCGATTTTTTCTAATACAGCTTGTTGACTGTTACGTACGTCCTCGAGTTCACGTACAATCTTTTCCATCAACTCAAATTTTTTCAATTTATCCATACTATTCCATTTAAATCGTTACTACTATATAAACGGTCTTCGGGCTAAATTGTTTTATTAAAAAGCCTTTTCATCAGAAACATGAAAAGGCTTTTTAATATTATTGGTGTTGTAATGTTTTGATTTACAGTGCTCTGCCCGGGTATTCGGCAAGTGCTTTTTCAAGACATATCAGTGCATTTTTTAAGTCAGACTGATTCAGTACATACGCCATACGAACCTCATTCAGACCTGCACCCGGTGTACTGTAGAAACCTGTTGCAGGTGCCATCATGACTGTTTGATTTTCATATGAAAATGA
This sequence comes from Sphingobacterium spiritivorum, assembly GCF_016725325.1. Lineage (NCBI taxonomy): Bacteria > Pseudomonadati > Bacteroidota > Sphingobacteriia > Sphingobacteriales > Sphingobacteriaceae > Sphingobacterium > Sphingobacterium spiritivorum. The sequence continues at coordinate 69,086 of NZ_CP068083.1, read as the reverse complement.
TTCAAGCATCCATTGACAGAATTTGTCAGCATTATCGATTGGTAATTTTGCAACAACATAGAATGCCCCTCCCGGATTTGGGCAGAATACACCTTCAATACTGTTAAGTCCTTTTACCAAAGTATCTCTGCGAGCTGTATATTCTTTGGAAACGGCTTCAAAATAACTGTCAGGTGTATCTACCGCTGCAGTTGCAGCAATCTGCGCTACAGCAGGAGGACTCAAACGAGCCTGAGCAAATTTTAAGGCAACATTGTACAATTCCTTGTTTCTGGTAACCAGACATCCCAGTCTTGCACCACATGCAGAGTAACGTTTTGAAACAGTGTCAAAGATAACAACATGCTGTTCCAGACCTTCCAGATGCATAGGAGATATAAAAGCTTTACCATCGTAACAAAACTCGCGGTATGCTTCATCCGAAAATAAAAACAAATCGTATTTCAGGCACAGATCACGTAATGCTTCTAATTCTTCACGGGAATACAGATATCCTGTAGGATTATTCGGATTACAGATCGCAATAGCTTTAGTTTTTTCGGTAATCAGCTTTTCGAATTCCGCAATAGGAGGCAATGCAAATCCATTGTCTATATAAGACATAATAGGTTTGACAACAATATCTGCAGCACATGCGAATCCGTTGTAATTTGCATAAAATGGTTCAGGGATAATAACTTCTTCTCCCGGATTAAGACAAGCCTGCATAGCAATGGTAATCGCTTCCGAACCTCCGTTAGTTACCAGAATATCTGAAGCTGTAACATTATAATCAAGTTTATTGTAATATTCAACCAGTTTATTTCGATATGCTGCAGTCCCTTCTGAAGGTGTGTAGGCCCATACTTTGAAATCAATGTTCTTAATGGCATCTAGCATAATCTGAGGCGTCTCGATATCCGGTTGGCCAATGTTTAAATGGTAGATTTTTTTTCCTTCTTTCTTGGCTTTATCTGCAAATGGTGTCAGTTTACGGATTGGCGAAGCGGGCATGTGAATGCCTTTACTTGAAATTGCTGGCATAGTAAATTGTTCTAAAATTTTGATGCCAAATCTACGAATTTTTTAATACTTAGCAGTTAGTATTTAGATATATATAATCTGTACAAGCCCCTTAAACGAACAAAGGCATCCGTTTGGGATGCCTTTGTGAATTTTCTTTTTAAAGGAAATCTGTTATTCAACAATTCCTTTGATGTATAATGTTTTTACTGGTGTTTTCGTGTTAGAAGTTACAGTAAAACTTTTTGTAAAAGGACCTTTGGAAGCCGCATTATACGTTACTTTTACTACACCTGCATCTCCGGGTTTGATCGGAGTTTTAGTGAATTCAGCAACTGAACATCCGCAAGCTGGCTTTACATCAGAGATGATAATAGGTTCTGAACCGCCATTTGTAAATTTGAATTCATATGAGGCTGGCTTTGCTACAGGAATGCTGTTGAAGTCATGTGTTTCTTTCTCGAATTTAAATTCACCTTTACCTGTCTGCATTGAGGTAAATCCTACGAATGCAATTACTACTGCTACGATGGCGAAGAGATTTTTCATATTTCAATTTGTTTAAGTTAAGTATATCAATCTATGTACCAAATTTAGGCTATATCTATTTAAAACAATGGGTTATAACACCTTTTTAACAACAATATTACGAAAATGATGTAGTATTGTTACTTTAACTTGTCCTGTATCGCCATTTTCTTAATTCTACCGGCCAGATTCCCGAGAGTCAAGCCCTGAACTAATATAGAAAAAATAACTACAAAATAGGTAATTCCTAAAACTAAGTCTTTATGTTCTCCCACAGGAAGAGAGAGGGCAAGGGCGATAGAAACGCCTCCCCGCAAACCTCCCCACACCAGTAATGTGGTTGCTGCTTTATTAATATTTAATTTGGGGAATAATCGTCCCGGAACATATATGGATACAAACCGTGCAATCAATACCAGTACTACAGAAGTAAAACCCAGAATCCAATAATTAGGAATGCTTGGTATGATTAACAGTTCAAAACCGATAATCAGAAACAGAATAGCATTCAGGATCTCATCTATCAGTTCCCAGAACTTATTGAGGTAGTCTTTTGTTTCTTCAGACATAGCACCCTTCGTGTTGTTTTTGTTACCGATGATTAATCCTGCTGCCACCATAGTAAGTGGACCTGAACAATGGAAAGAATGAGCTACCAGATAACCTCCCATTACGACAGCCAGACTCATGAGTACCGAAACTTTATAATCATCGATCTTTCTCATCAGATAGGAGCAGAGCTGACCAAGTGCTATACCCAGTACGAGACCTCCTCCGGCTTCTTTTACAAATAACCAGCCTACATTGGCAATTGTCACATCTGTAGATGTACCTAATGCAATATTCAGTAAGACAGCGAAAAGAACTACCGCTACCCCGTCATTAAAAAGGGATTCCCCCGCAAATTTTGTTTCCAGAGCTTTGGACACACCGGTTGTTTTGAGAATACTCAATACAGCAATAGGATCGGTAGGAGAGATTAACGCGCCAAATATCAGACAATAGATCAGCGGAAGGTGGATGTTGAGAACCGGTAAGATGTAAAACATCAACAAACCTACTATGAAGGTCGAAATCACAACCCCTAAAGTGGAGAAGAACATGACAGCTCCCTTTTGACTCTTGAGATCGTTAATGTTGATATGTATAGCTCCTGCAAAAAGTAAAAAATTAAGCATCGCACCCATCAGTACATCCGAAAAATCAAGTTTCGTGATCATGGAAGAAAACTTCGAAATCTCATTGCCCGCTATTCTGTCTCCGAAAAGTACAATGCATACGGATACTAATAATGCAATCAGCATAATGCCAATCGAAGAGGGCAACCGGAGAAACCGATGATTGAGGTAGGCAAAAATAGCTGCCAGGACTATTAATATAGAAAATGTATAGTATAATTCCATTTGAGTAAGCGTTTGAATTAAAAGGTATGAAGGATGTGCTCCTCTGCTTACACCATTAGATTATCCCCTCTTTCAATAGATCCTGAATGTGGACTATGCCTGCATATTTTCCATTTTCGGTCGCCAGTAACTGCGTAATATTATTGTCTTTCATCTGATGAAGGGCATTGACAGCTAATTCATTTTTGTCAATAAGTTTAGGGCTTCTCCCCATAATATCTTTTGCTGTAATAGAAGAAAGATCTTGATGCGTTTCCAGCATCCGGCGAATATCTCCATCCGTAATAATACCCAGAATAGTATCCTGATCGATTACCGCTGTGGCTCCAAGGCGAAACTGCGTGATCGTAATGATAATTTGTCTGACGGAGGCATCAGGGCTAACTTCAGGTTTGCCGTTTTGGTCTGAAAGATCACTCACTTTAAGATACAGTTGCTTACCTAATGCTCCTCCGGGGTGATACTTTGCAAAGTCACGGTCTGAAAATTCACGGCATTCCTGCAGTACAACAGCTAGTGCATCTCCCATGGCCAGTTGCGCAGTAGTGCTTGTGGTGGGAGCGAGGTTGTTGGGGCATGCTTCGCGCTCGACGGTCGTATCCAGAATATAATCTGCATGCTGAGCCAGAAAAGATTCGGTATTTCCGACTATGGCTACAAGCTTGTTTTGTGTTTGCTTTAAAAAGGGAACCAGGACTTTGATTTCCGGTGTGTTGCCACTTTTTGATAAGGCAATGATCAGATCATGAGGCTGTACGATACCCAGATCTCCGTGGATAGCATCTGCCGCATGAAGAAAAATAGAAGGCGTACCTGTCGAGTTGAGGGTAGCTACAATCTTCTGTGCTATGATAGCACTTTTGCCGATTCCGGTGACGATAACACGCCCTTTGAGGTTAAGGATTTCATGTACAACACCTACAAAATCTTCATTGATATTGTTTGTCAGATTCTGTACAGATTGCGCTTCCAGCTCGATGGCTTCAATGGCTATGTTTTTGATTTCAGTATTGTTTTTCACAAATATTATATCTATTTTTATATATTCATTTATTCACAAAAATAAGTTATTATTTAACTTAAAAAAAGGTTGTAGTCTATCTTAATTTTCCCTTAGTCAATGGATATAGAAAAGTCATTATTTGATAATCTTCAGGATTTTTTCGGGTTTGATACGTTTAAAGGAGACCAGGAGGCTATTATTACAAATGTGCTCAATAAAAAAGACACTTTCGTAATTATGCCGACAGGTGGGGGTAAGTCCATATGTTATCAGCTGCCTGCACTTATGAGTCAGGGTACTGCTATTGTCATCTCTCCACTCATTGCACTGATGAAGAATCAGGTAGACCAGCTCCGGGCATTCGGGGGCACGGACAGTATTGCACATTTTCTGAATTCCTCTCTTAATAAGGGAGAAATTACGAAAGTAAAACAGGATGTAACACAGGGGAAGACTAAGCTGTTATATGTAGCCCCTGAGTCGCTGTCAAAAGAAGAGAATATTGAATTTTTAAGACAGATCATAGTCTCATTTGTAGCTGTGGATGAAGCACATTGTATCTCGGAATGGGGACATGACTTCAGACCTGAATATCGTAAGATCCGGCAGGTAATCAATGGTATAGGTGAAAATATTCCAATTATCGCACTTACCGCTACAGCCACACCTAAGGTGCAGTCAGATATCCGCAAAAATCTGCAGATGACGGATGCAACGTTGTTCAAATCATCCTTTAACCGTACCAATCTGTATTATGAAGTACGGACAAAAAAGAATGTTGTTAAAGAGATTGTCCGTTTTATTAAAAATAATTCGGGTAAGACCGGAATCGTATATTGTCTGAGCCGGAAAAAGGTTGAAGAAATTGCTGAGGTATTAAATATCAACGGAATCAAAGCATTGCCTTACCATGCAGGTCTGGATGCGAAGACACGGGCAGATACACAGGATAAGTTCCTGATGGAAGATGTGGAAGTCATTGTAGCCACAATAGCATTTGGAATGGGCATTGATAAACCTGATGTCAGATATGTGATCCACCATGATATTCCAAAATCAATGGAGGGCTACTATCAGGAGACCGGACGTGCAGGACGCGATGGAGGTGAGGGAGTATGTGTCACATTCTATTCTGAAAAAGATGTTGAAAAGCTGACCAAATTCATGAAAGATAAGCCGGTGTCAGAGCGTGAAATCGGTACACAGATATTAAAAGAAGTTATAGATTATTCTGAGTCAGCCGTATGTCGCCGTAAACAGATTCTACACTATTTTGGTGAAAATTTTGATGAGGCTGGTTGTAACAATATGTGCGACAACTGTAAGACAAAGAAAACCTATTTTGATGCAGAGGAGTCTCTGCTGAAAATACTGGGATTCATTAAAGAGCAAGGGGAGAAGTTTGACGATCAGCACATGATCAATGTGCTGATGGGACAGACTAATCAACCGGTGTCGGCCTACAAACACGATGAACATGCTTTGTTCGGTAAAGGTAAAGAACAAGGGGTGATTTACTGGAAATCTGTACTGAGACAGGCAGAGCTTGCTAATTTTCTGAAAAAGGATATCGATCATTACGGTCTGTTAATGCTCACTGACGGAGGACGTAAGTACATTGATAATCCGTATGCCATCAAATTTATTCTCAACAGACCTATGGAAAAGGCTGATGCAGATGGTTCTGAAGAGCCGGCGCAAAGCTCTGGAGCCATGGATACCGAATTGTTGAAAATGCTGAAAGAACTGCGCAAAAAGATTGCTAAGCAAAAATCTCTTCCGCCATTTGTTATCTTTCAGGATCCTTCACTGGATGAAATGTGTACCTGCTATCCGATTTCTATGGATGAAATGAAACAGATTCATGGTGTGGGATCAGGTAAGGCTCTTAAGTTTGGGGCGCCATTTGTCGAACTCATCAAAAAATATGTGGAAGATCATGATATTGATCGTCCACAGGATATGGTTATCAAGAGTACGGCTAATAAATCAGCGCTGAAAGTCTCTATTATCCAGAATATAGACCGTAAGATTGGATTGGAAGATATTGCTTCATCAAAAGGAGTATCCTATGAAGATCTTCTGAAAGAAGTAGAATCCATAGTCAATTCAGGCACAAAGTTAAATATCGGATATTTTGTAGACGAAATGATCGATCAGGATCGCCAGGATGAGGTGTATGACTATTTCAAAAGTGCAGAAGTGGATTCTATAGAAGCGGCATTAAAAGAACTGGGCGAAGCGGACTATACCTATGAGGATATTCAGCTGATGCGTATTAAGTTTATGTCCGAACTGGGGAACTAACAACAACGAATTTTTTTATTATTACATGATACAATCTTATTTACCTCATATCAAAAACGGGCAGTCTGCCAATTTTTTTCTGATGGCTGGTCCTTGTGCAATTGAAGGAGAAGATATTGCTCTCCGCATTGCTGAAAAAATCGTTACTATTACCGATAAACTTAATATCCCTTATATTTTTAAAGGATCTTACCGCAAAGCAAACCGTTCCAGGGTAGATTCATTTACCGGAATCGGCGATGAAAAAGCATTGAAGATCCTGGAAAAGGTAGGGCAGACTTTTGGAGTACCTACGGTTACTGATATTCACGAAAGCCATGAGGCGGCTTTGGCAGCGGCATATGTAGATGTTCTTCAGATTCCTGCTTTTCTATGCCGTCAGACAGAATTGCTGGTTGCTGCGGCTGAGACAGGGAAAGTTGTCAATATTAAAAAAGGACAGTTCCTGTCTGCTGAGTCTATGAAATTTGCGGTAGATAAAGTAATCGATTCAGGGAATAATAAAGTTTTTCTGACGGATCGCGGAAATACATTCGGATATCAGGACCTGGTTGTGGATTTCAGAGGAATTCCACAAATGAAAGCATTTCAGGTACCTACAGTAATGGACTGTACGCACTCTTTGCAACAGCCGAATCAGACTTCGGGTGTGACGGGAGGAAAGCCAGAACTTATCGAGACCATTGCTAAAGCTGCTATTGCAGTAGGAGCAGACGGCCTTTTTATTGAAACACATCCGGATCCAGCTAATGCGAAATCTGATGGTGCAAATATGCTTCATTTAGATCTTCTGGAAGGTCTTTTGACAAAATTGGTGCGTGTCAGAGAAGCAATCCTTTAGGAGACAAAAAATATTATTCTGTATAACAAAAGCGGTGACCGTATATACGGTCACCGCTTTTGTTATAGTACAACTTTTGCTGTCAGTTTTACGGATTTTCAGCAGTTGCCTCACGGGCCAGACTCACCTCATCATCGGCTTCTCCCAATGTTTTATCCAGGTTGAACAACGATTCGTCTGAAGCTTTGTCTCCGCCTGCTATTTTTAACTTGTCTATTAATTCCAGAGCCAGTTTCTCTTCTTCAATCTGTTCTTTTACAAACCATTGCGCAAAATTCCACGTTGCCCAATCCTGTTCTTTCATCGATAGATTAACGATGTTGTATATGGCCTCTGTATTATCTACTTCATGCTTAAATACTCTGTTGAAGCATTCTGTTAATGATGTTGGATCTGCAGGAGGAGCAGGAATAGCCTCTACACGAGGTTTCCCTCCACGTTCCAGAATGTATTCCATGAACTTCGTCATATGGTTCCGTTCCTCATTGGCATGTCTGAACAAAAAGTTTGCGATACCACCATATCCCTGATCATCCGCCCATATACCCAATGACAGGTAAATTTGTGCTGCACTAGCTTCTTTTGTCATTTGAGCGATCAGTGCGGACTGCATTTCTTTTGATAATCTGTTTGTATTCATAGTATTAAAAGGTAAATGTGCTTTGTGTGCACTGTATACCCTAATAACGTTCTACACCGGATTTGGTTTTTGAATGCAGTTAAAATAGAACCAATCTTAATCTAGAAGACGTTGTTTTGGAAAAGGATGCTTAGGCTCAAAATAATTCCATAGTAGGCTGGATATGCTGCGTGTCAGTACTTCTGCCTCATTGGATTTTTCCCAGCTTCTATCCTTGTTGTTTTTAGTAAAGACACTGAAGACATAATCTCCATTCGGAGCATTGACCAGTACGACTTCACTTCTCACATCTTCCAGTGAACCACTTTTAGAAGCCGTCTTTATGTAAGATGGTATCTGAGACAATGAACGTTCGTTGTAAAAGACATTTCCAAGTATGCGATACATCTTGTCGGACAGATCCGGGGATATTACTTTGCCTTCATGTATCAGTGTCAGAAGAGTAGCCATCTCCCGAGGCGTAGTATGTCCCCAGCCGTATTTTTTCCAGATAGCTTCTCTTCCTGCTGTCCGGGAATTCACACGGGTATTAGGCAGACCTAATTCATCCATTAGTGCATTAATCTTGGTGCCCTCGGCTAGTTCCTGACACCAGATCGAAGTCACATTATCACTGTATCCTATCATCAGTGCGGCCATCGTGGAAAGATCTGTTTCCACGCTGTCTTTAAAGAACTGCATTAATCCTGATCCGCCATAAGCCCTGTTCTGGCGATATATAAATTTGTCATTGTATTTTAATTCCCCTTTTCCGATTTTATTAAATACACCTGCCAGAATGGGTACTTTGACAATACTTGCTGTAGGAAAAATGCTGTCTGCATTAATCATGACTTCTTTGTTCGTTTTGAGATGACGTACGTAGATGCCGATGTCGCCCCTGAAGTCGCGGGTAAGTTCTTTAAGTTTTTTTTCCAGTTTCTGATCAGTCTTCTGAGCAAAGGCTGAGCCTGCAACGGATAGTAAAATTAGGGTCAGGATTAAGGAAAGGTTTTTCATTTGTTTTTTATAGATGGTATTTATTTGAATATATTTAAGTGTAATTTGCGAAAAATATTTGTCAATTTGTCTAATTATGGAGCAGAAATTATTTATGGTTTTGCTGGGATGTAAGCCGGAAGGCCGACACACTGAACAGCATGATATGTATTTTGGAATAGGAGACAGCCTGCCATCTCTTTTATTTTCTATGCGCGATTTCTGGAAAGAAGCATCGGGCAATCTCCATGTAGATGTATGGCGTGAAGTGAAGGTAGTGGATGGTTATACGATTGAAGTGATTGAAAAAGAGAAGCCAAAAAATGAGAAATTGAAACTGTTCTTTGTGAATCTCGGGGGATATAAAGAAAATGATTTTGAGGAGTATCATTACAAACAACTGGTGGTCGCCGAACATATAGCAGCAGCTATTGCTGCTGCAAAAGAAACAGTCTTTTGGAAACACCATACTTCTTCGCATATCGATGACAAATACGGGATAGATGTAGACGATGTATATGAGGTAGAAGACCTGCTGTCCGAAGATTTCAGATCACACTACAGCCTGTCTATCCGGCAAACAGAAATTTCAGAAGCGGATGAGCTTCATATCGGATATCTGAAATTCTCAAAATTGGAAAAGGGAGAGGTGTAATCTTTGAATGTCAACGAGGACTTTTTATCACTTTAAATAACTTGTCATATGATATATATCAAGCAGGTGGAAAATATCCGGCCCAGATCACAACGTATATCTTATCCTTATCATATTCCGTCGATTTTTCATCTCGAAAAATTTAGATTCACACAGCCGGTTACTTTTATCGTGGGAGAAAACGGATCCGGTAAGTCTACATTTATTGAGTCCATTGCTATTCGATCGGGTTTTAACCCGGAAGGAGGAAGTATAAATTTTAACTTTGCAACTAAAAATTCGCATTCAGATCTTTTTCAGGATATCAAAATAGGAAAGGGTGTTGATCGTTTCAGGGATGGTTACTTTCTGAGGGCAGAGAGCTTTTACAATGTAGCCAGCGAAGTAGATAACTTATATGAAGGGGCAAAGGGAGATCTGGAGCGGGCATACGGAGGATCATTACATGAATGTTCACACGGAGAAAGTTTTCTGGCGCTGCTGCATAATAGATTGTCCGGAAAAGGGTTGTATATATTTGATGAGCCTGAATCGGCACTTTCATTTGGAAGCCAGCTCAATATGATGGTCAGGATAAAAGAACTGACCGATGCAGATTCACAATTTATAATTGCCACACATTCTCCGATTCTTCTGGCTTATCCTGATGCCGAAATCTATAAGGTAACAGACGAAGGTCTTCAGCTGACATCATATGAAGACACAGATCAATACAGGCTTACAAAGTTCTTTATGAACAGTCCTCAAACAATATTAGATGAACTGGGATTGTAATTCTGATGAATGAAAATAAAAGAGCTGCAGTAAACTTATCATTTTGTGAATAGCTTACTGCAGCTTCTTTTTATGGTTTGTCCTGTAACAGGATTTTAACTTTTATTTGGTCTCTTTATCCTTATTCAGGAACACAAACTGTCCGTCGAATGTATCCAGTTGTATAATGGAATCTCTTGAGATTTTTCCGGAAAGAATCTCTTTTGATAATTCATTCAATATGCGTTTTTGAATGACACGTTTCAACGGTCTTGCCCCATATACAGGGTCATATCCGAGTTGAGCCAGCCAATCAAGTGCTTCATCTGTAGCCGAGATAAATATATTCTGTTCTGCCAGCTGATGTTGAACTTTATTGAACTGAAGACGGACGATATCACCAATCTCTGTCCGGCTCAGAGGTGTGAACATGATAACTTCATCAATTCTGTTTAGAAACTCCGGACGGATAGATTTTTGTAATAATTCGAAAACCTCGCTTCTGGTTTTGGCAACGACTTCATCTCTGTTGTCGTCATTGAGATGCGAGAAATTTTCCTGGATAATATGTGATCCGGTATTCGAAGTCATGATGATAATCGTATTTTTGAAGTTAACAACACGACCTTTATTGTCCGTCAGATGTCCGTCATCCAATACCTGTAATAGGATATTGAAAACATCAGGATGCGCTTTCTCAATTTCATCGAGTAATACGACCGAATAGGGGCGACGTCTTACGGCCTCAGTCAGCTGACCTCCTTCATCATAACCTACATATCCCGGAGGCGCTCCGATAAGACGTGACACGGCATGACGTTCCTGATACTCGGACATATCGATACGGATCATAGCCTGCTCATCATCGAAAAGAAATTCTGCCAGTGCTTTTGCTAATTCAGTCTTACCTACCCCTGTTGTACCCAGAAAGATAAACGATCCGATCGGACGTTTGGCATCACTCAGTCCGGCACGCGATCTGCGTATAGCATCCGATATGGCTTCTATCGCTTCATGTTGTCCCGCTACACGTTTGTGTAACTCTTCTTCCAGTGTAAGTAGCTTTTCACGTTCAGATTGCACCATTTTATTAACCGGAATACCTGTCCAGCGTGATACAACATCTGCAATGTCTTCAGAAGTCACTTCTTCCTTTAGCATACGGCTGCTGGCTTGTTTTTCCGCCAGTTCAGCTTTTAACTTCTCGACCTGATCCTGTGCTTCTTTAATTTTACCGTATCGCAGCTCCGCTACTTTACCGTAATCTCCTGCACGCTCTGCCTGATCCGCTTCCAGTTTAAAGTTCTCTATATTCGCAATCTCCTGATTGACCTCATCTACCAGCGATTTTTCAGATTGCCATGCGGCTTTCAGTGAATCACGTTCGGAAGCCAGATTAGCAATGACCTCAGACAGTTCGTTCACTTTCTTCTCATCGTTTTCTCTTTTGATCGCTTCACGTTCGATTTCCAGTTGCATGATCCGGCGTTCCAGTTCATCTACTGCTTCTGGAACGGAGTCCATTTCCAAACGAAGTTTCGAAGCTGCTTCATCCACAAGATCGATAGCTTTATCCGGTAAAAAACGATCGGTGATATAGCGCTGAGATAGCTCTACAGCCGAAATAATGGCTTCATCCAGAATCCTTACTTTATGATGTGTCTCATATCGCTCTTTTAATCCTCTTAATATAGATATGGCATCCTGTGTGTCGGGCTCCCCAACCATTACTTTTTGGAAACGACGCTCTAAGGCTTTATCCTTTTCAAAATATTTCTGATACTCATTGAGTGTAGTTGCACCTATGGCACGTAGTTCACCTCTTGCTAAGGCTGGTTTCAGAATATTAGCGGCGTCCATAGCACCTTCACCACCTCCGGCACCTACCAGCGTGTGGATCTCGTCTATAAAAAGTATAATTTCTCCGTCACTGTCGGAAACTTCTTTTACAACAGCTTTTAGGCGTTCCTCAAATTCACCTTTATATTTGGCTCCGGCAATGAGTGCACCCATATCCAGAGAAAATACCGTTTTGGATTTCAGGTTTTCCGGTGCATCACCTTTGATTATCCGGTGAGCGATGCCTTCTGCAATAGCCGTTTTTCCCACTCCCGGTTCACCTACGAGTATAGGATTGTTCTTCGTTCTTCGGGAAAGGATCTGCATCACCCGGCGAATCTCTTCGTCACGGCCGATTACAGGGTCAAGTTTTCCGGATTCCGCAAATTCATTCAGATTACGGGCATATTTGTTTAAGGCATTGAAAGTGGCTTCCGCATTCTGATCAGTAACACGGTTATTTCCGCGTAGTTCCTTGATCGCCAGTTTCAGATCCTTCTCATTTACACCCTGATCTTTAAGCAGGGAAGCCGTTTTGCCGCCCGCATTCAGTATCCCTAAAAGTAAATGCTCAATGGAGACAAACTCATCATTGAACTCTTTGAGATAAGATTGTGCTTTCTGGAGTGCAGAGTTAGCCTCATTACTCAGATAGATGTTACTTCCGCTAACCTTTGGATAACTTTGGATCTGTTTATCCACTTCTCCTTCAAGGTAAGCGATATTTACATTTAGTTTTTTTAATAAGTGACCAATGATGTTTTCATCAACGGTCAGTAATGCTTTTAGAATATGTGCGGGTTCGATCGCCTGCTGCTGATTGCCGGAGGCGATTTCAGAAGCCTTTTGAATGGCTTCTTGAGCTTTGATCGTATAGTTGTTGAAATTCATATCGTATTAGATTTTCTATGAGGGTAACAATCATTATGCCTATACGGTTTTCATAAAATAATCGGAAAAAATGTCCGTTTAAATTGATTTGAAGCGACATTTTTTCAGGTTTGAGGAAATAAAACTGAAATTATGTCTAAATAATTGGCTTGGTTTTCAGCGGTTTGCTTTGAGGTAATAAGAAAATGAATGAAAAGACTTGCAAAAAAAGGATCTGATTTCGATATTTGCAGCGTTAACGGGAAACGTTGACGATCAGCGACGCCTCCTTAGCTCAGCTGGTAGAGCAACTGACTTGTAATCAGTAGGTCATTGGTTCGATTCCGATAGGAGGCTCAGAAAGGTCTGGTATTTACTTACCAGACCTTTTTATTTTGCCTAAATCCACAAACTTATCTATTCTTGGTACAATATTTATATGTATATCGGACGTTAATACATGGTCAACACATATTATATGAATAGATTTACCGCAGTTGTACTGCTTTTCTCTGTATTGGTTTTAATCTTAAGTAGTTGTAGTTCTATCTATATGCCTAATGTCCCGGCAACTCCGATGTTTAGTAAACAGGGAGAAGGATATTTATCAGGACATGTTAATCTTAAAGGAAATGTTAGTGGTAATGCAGGTGTGGCGATATCGGATCATATCGGTATTATAGCCAACGGTTCTTATGTCAATCACAAAAAACAGATTAAAGAATTCAAGCAATATCTTTATGAAGGAGGATTAGGGTATTTTACAACTATTGGGAAATCCAAGAGACAGATTTTTGAAGTATATGCCGGATATGGGATGGGTAATTCGGTAGAAACAGATCTGCGATCTACGACTACAGGTATGCAGCCGGTAGAGATAAGGGATATGGACTTTGAGAAAATATTTGTGCAGGTAAACTACTCTTCGACCAATAAGGATAAGATAAAATTGTTTGGCGCAAAGCGTGAGTTAAATTACGGAACAGCTATCCGCATGAGTCGTGTGGCTATGAAAGATTTCACCATTGATGAAGTTAATGCTGAAAAGGAAGATAATATTTTTATAGAACCTGTTTTTTTTACGAGATTAGCACTTAATCGTAATTGGCAGTTGCAATACACAACCGGCTTTAATATCGGAGTTAACAGCAATGAATATCTTAAAGCGGGCAATGCTGTTTTTACATTGGGTGTAAGTTATAATTTTGGTAAAAAGAACAAATAAAACATGAATAGATTAAAAGGACTGGGTATCTGCCTGATTGTATTGCTAATGGCGGGTTGTGGAGTGAACAAACAGAAAGCACAGATAGAAAACCTGAGTAAATGCAAGTATGAACTGGAAGCTGTAGATAGTTTAATGCTGGCAGGTACGAGTTTTAAGAATGTTATGCAGGACGGTGAACTGAATCTTTCTGCCTTACCGGGCCTGGCAATCGCAATGTTGCGAAGAGACGTTCCTATGGAAGCAAATCTCAAACTGAAGGTGACAAATCCTACAGCTAAAAAAGCTGCTATTAATAAATTTCAATATAAGATAGCTTTCCAGCAAACGGATCTTGCGGAAGGAGAGGTGGAGCAAAAGCTGTCTATCGATCCTAATCAATCAGCTGTTGTACCCATCAAAATAAAAATGAATCTGTATGAATCGCTTAAAAGTGACGGGATTCAGGATTTCTTAAAAGCTTTAGGAAGTAACTCCGGTAATAAAGGTGTTCTTACCTTAAAGATTAAGCCAGCTATAACTATTGCCGGGCAGTCGTTTTATTATCCTGGATATATTACTATTGATAAGGAAGTCAGTCAGAAGCTGTTGTTTTAAACTGTTTTATTCTGACTGAAGGCACAAGCGGACGCTTGCGCAAGATAAAGGCATGCGTAAAAGCGTTTGCCGGAGTCCTCACCGGCAATATAGGGTCAGAAGCGGACGCCAGCATACGCAGTTTGAAGTAAACTTATCAGCTTCGTAGGTGTTTTGCCACAGTATCTTAAACAAGAGGGCACAAGCGGACGCTTGCGCCAGATAAAGGCATGTGTAAAAGCGTTTGCCGGTGTCCTCACCGGCAACCCGCAGAGAAATTGGTCTTTAGTGTTTTTTACCAAATGTATACCCTGCAGTCCACTCAATATAATCTGCTTTACCCATATGTGCCTTAATAGACACACCGGCATTTATGTTTTTGTACACGTAATAGCGGGCTCCTGCTCTCAGATAAAAGTTTTCGATTTCTCCGTTGAAATCATTTTTATGCAGATAATATCCGATATTTCCATTCAATACCAAACGTTCATTCAGTACATGCGCCATATAAAATGCCGGACCTCCGGAGAACAGGGCGCTAAACTTACCTTTTTCACTGCCCGCAATTTCTTCAGCATTTCCGGATGCAGAGTAAAAGAAATCAAAGCCGCCTCCGAATCTCCATTTATAAGATACGTGGCGACTCATATAAGCACTTAATGTGGCTTTGTGATACCGCTTATCAATCTGTCTGTCAATTTGTTTGAATCCTCCGGCTATGTTGATGTGATATAGCCAAGTCTGTTCAAACGGAGGGACTTCTGCACGGCTGTAATCTGCAGACTCGGAATTAGGCGTATAAGTGAGTGAAGCGGTCAGCGGTAATAGGTTCACACCTTTATTTGGCAGACGCATAGCGCCGTTTGAAAAGTGGTGAAATGCCGCTCCGACACCAACATCGAAATTTTTATGAAATTTATATTTGGCACGAAAACCAAAATCTATAAAAACATTATTTTTTGTTCCGATAACTAAATTTAGTGGATTGGTCTCCTCATTATAGGGCTTAAAGTTGCCGGACAAACCCAACGCAATCCGGTATTCATAGGTCCATCTCTTGTCGTTTTTAGGATGTATAGGGACAATGACAAATCCGTAGAGTGCATAGGGGCTGCCAATAATATTGGTATTGAAAGTGCTGGAGTACAATCCCACTCCATATATCGGATAGTTATAGAGTTGATGGTAAATATCTTTGGATCGTTGCGTTTGCCATCCTACGCGCAGATTGACACCATTATAATAAGCATCTTCAAAAGTGACTTGTTTAATATCCTTTGAGGCAATGATACCCCCGTTTTCGGCTTCAATTTCTATAATTAACGGGTTTTTGCGACGAGCAGGTGCGATGCTGTCCTGTGTAGTCCACAGCAGGCTGGATTGTGCTTCGCAAATGCCATGCATAAAAACTAATAAAAGAACTAAAGTAAATAAGTTAAAATTTTTCAATATAGAATGATTAAACCTGTCCGTATAGTTAAGGAAAATGCAAAAATATGTATTTTCCCTGAAAGAAACTTTTGATAGAAAGTGTTTTTTGGTCAGGGTTTTGCCATAAACTTAGATAAATTGCTTCCGGATGCAATTCCAATAGACAGCTGTCAAAAAAATGAAACGATCTTTTTTGTATTCATTATAGCATTATTCAAAAGACTATAATAATGTTTGCCTGAAAAATTTACCTTTGTTAGCGTATTAAATTCTACACGGGTGGCCAACTTTATTTTAATCATTATATGTATTGCTGCGGGATATATACTGAAACAAACAAAACGTATACATCCTGAGGCACATAAAGGGATTAATACCTGGATTCTGTATTTTGCACTTCCTGCTGTCTCTTTCAAATACCTGCCTCATATCGATTGGAACACGGATCTTATTGTACCTGTGCTGAGTCCAATTGTCGTGTTGCTGGGCAGCATGCTCTTTTTTCGGATTTATTGCTGGCGAAAGCATTACAGCAGCCGTACAGAGAGTACACTTACGATGGTTTCAGGATTTAGCAATACCTCTTTTGTCGGATTTCCCTTAGTTGCTGCCTTTTACGGAGAGCAATATATGAGTATTGCTATTATCTGTGATCAGGCTACTTTCTTTTTACTTTCCACGCTTGGAGTTTACCTGGCGACAAAAGGAAGTGCTGATCCTGCAGCTAAGCTTAATCTCGGGTATATCGCAAAACGTTTATTTACATTTCCGCCATTTTTGGGCTGTATCGCAGCCTTGATATTACCTCGCTTTGTTGATCTGACGGTTATAGAGCCTGTTTTTGATAAATTGGGAGCTACTGTATCTCCATTGGCCTTATTCTCTGTAGGTTTACAACTGCAGTTTAAAGGATGGAAAAAGCAGATTTCCCAGATTTCTTTTTCCCTGTTTTACAAATTACTTATTGCACCGGCTTTAGTGCTGATCTTTGTGCTGCTCATCGGAGCGAAAAAAGAGATAGGAGCTGTTACCATATTTGAAATGGCTATGCCTACCTTGGTTTCGACCAGCATTGTGATCGAGCAGTTTCGGTTGAATAGTAAAATTGCAAATATTATCATAGGTTTTAGTATTCTCATTGCTTTGCTCACGGCCGGAATCTGGTCTGCCGTCATCCATTATTTTCTTCATTTCTAAACGATTTGCTTATCTGTAACAGATTTGTTATTTCGTTGATATGTGTATTTTGTACAATTAGTGTAACTTTAGTCTTCCTGAAAAAGATATAGTTATTTTCAGGAAAATTTAAACCGAGGAGTCTAACTGATTATATGCGATTAATACTATCATTCTGCCTATTCGCCTGCGTTCATTACGGACAGGCACAATCAAATTTTCAAAAATACACACAGGATATCAAAGGTACCAAGCTGAGTTTCACAATGGAAGCGATTCCGGGCGGGACATTTAAGCAAGGAAGTAATACCGGTAAAGAGGACGAGAAGCCTGTACATGAGGTCAAGATCAATCCTTTCTGGATGAGTACCTATGAAGTGACCTGGGATCTTTACGAACCCTTTGTATATAAAGATTATGAAGTGACACAGTCTGTGGACGGGCAGGTTAGTGCTTCTGTAGATGCAGTGACCAGACCGACCAAGCCTTATCTCGATATGACATTTGGAATGGGAAAAGAGGGACATCCGGCATTGGCAATGACACATTATAACGCAATTCAATTTTGTAAATGGTTGTATGTCAGAACCGGTGTGTTTTTTAGATTACCAACAGAAGCAGAATGGGAATATGCCAGCAGAGCCGGAAGTCAGGACGAATATTTCTTTGGAAATGATGCCTCTAAACTGGATGAATATGCCTGGTATAAAACAAACAGTGATGCGCAGACACAAAAAGTCGGCTTGAAAAAACCAAATAAATGGGGACTTTATGATATTTTGGGAAATGTAGCTGAATGGACGTACGATCAGTATGATGAGTCTTTTTACAAGCAATTTGCCGGCAAAACAGCAGATAACCCTGTAAATATTCCTACTAAACTTTATCCGCACAGTGTACGTGGGGGTGCATTTGACAGCGAAGCAAAAGATCTGAGATCAGCAAACAGAATGGCATCGGATCCAATCTGGAAACAACTGGATCCGCAAATTCCAAAATCAAACTGGTGGTTTCCGGAAGCACCTTTTATAGGTTTGCGTCTGGTACGTCCTCAGACAGCTCCGACACATGAAGAGATCATGGCTTATTATGATAAAGCTCCGATCAAAGATTTTTAAATTTTATATAACTTTTTAAACCTAATAAACTTAATAAAAATGGAAAGTAATTTTCTGCGTAGAGATTTTTTAAAAGCAGGAGCAGCTGTAGCGGGTACGGCAGCCTTAAGTTCAATGCCTGTTTCAGCTGTTTTTGCTGCGGGTAGTGATGTGATTAAGGTCGCTTTAATCGGTTGCGGGGGGAGAGGAACCGGAGCGGCATTTGATGCATTTGCCTCAGGACAGAATATCAGATTGGTAGCTATGGCAGATGCTTTTAAGGATAATCTGGATAGCACATACAGTACATTAAAAGAAAAATTTCAAGATAAAATAGATATTCCCGATAGCCGTAAGTACGTAGGTTTTGACGGTTATAAGTCTGCAATTAAAGATGCGGATGTTGTTATTCTGACAACTCCTCCGGGATTTCGCCCTATTCATTTTGAAGAAGCTGTAAAACAGGGGAAACACGTGTTTATGGAGAAGCCTGTTGCAACAGATCTTCCGGGAATCCGTCGTGTACTGGCAGCTGCTGCAGAAGCAAAACGTAAAAAGCTAAATGTTGTAGTTGGTTTACAACGCCGTTATCAGACAAATTACAGAGAAGTTATCAAGCGTGTTCAGGATGGCGCAATCGGAGATGTAGTGTCGGGTCAGGTCTATTGGAATAGTGGAGGTGTATGGGTAAGACCCCGCAAACCGGGTATGACAGAAATGGAATATCAGATGAGAAACTGGTATTACTTCAACTGGTTGTGTGGTGATCATATCGTAGAACAGCACGTACATAATATTGATATTGCAAACTGGATTAAAGGAAAATATCCGGTCTCCATACAAGGTACAGGAAGTCAGGCTTTCCGTAAAGGAAAAGATTACGGTGAAATCTATGATAACTTTGCTGTGGAATTGACTTATGATGATAATTCTGTGGTTTACAGTCAGTGTCGTCACTTTGAGGGGATTTCTAACCGGGTAGATGAAACATTTCAGGCAACTAAAGGGCGTACCTATCTTTCAGCAGGAGGACAAGGTGTACTTTGGGATGCAAATGGAAAAGAGATTTACAGACACGATCCTAAAGGAAATCCGAATCCATATCAACAAGAGCATAAAGAACTCTTTGAAGCGATTGCAAAAGGAGAATATAAATTTGATAATGCTGAATATGGTGCTTACAGCACACTGACAGGTATTATCGGTCGTATTGCGTGTTATACCGGAAAAACAATCAAATGGGATAAAGCGCTGGAATCAAATGTTGATCTTCAACCTGCAACGTATGCCTGGGATGCAAATCCTAAGATATTGCCTAATGCAGATGGTTTGTACCCTGTGGCTGTTCCGGGACAGAATACAAACCTTTATATCTAACGTTTTTCATGAAAAGATCATGGACGGCTTTAGTATTCTTTTTTATTGGTTGCCTGTGCGTTTACGCCGGGCAGCCAAATAAAATATCAGACCGTCATGTGATTGATGGAAGAGCACAGGGCACGACGTATCATATTGTTTATTATGCTGAAAGAACGGTGCCTAAAGCAGCAATAGACAGCATGCTGAATGATATTGATAATTCAATGTCTGTCTATAATAAAAATTCTCTTATTTCTAAATTCAATCTTCCGGAGACAACTGCAATCGAAATGGATTACCATATGCAAAAGGTGGTGAACAAGTCATTTGCTTATTATAAACTTTCAAAAGGACAGTTTGATATCACTGTCGCACCTCTGGTGCAATTGTGGGGATTTGGTCCGGCTCGTATATCTGCACTGCCTGATGAAGAGCAGATCAAAGCCGCTTTGAAGAATGTGGGGATGAACCAACTCAAAGTAAAGGGAAAACGACTCTTAAAGAAAAATCCGAAAGTCTCTATTGATCTGAATGGCATTGCGCAGGGGTATTCCGTGGATGTACTCGCAGATTATCTGTTGCAGCAAGGTATTCAGAATTTTATTGTAGAGCTGGGAGGAGAATTACGTATCAGTGGCAGA
Source organism: Sphingobacterium spiritivorum (assembly GCF_016725325.1). NCBI lineage: Bacteria > Pseudomonadati > Bacteroidota > Sphingobacteriia > Sphingobacteriales > Sphingobacteriaceae > Sphingobacterium > Sphingobacterium spiritivorum. The sequence continues at coordinate 48,762 of NZ_CP068083.1, read as the reverse complement.
AAACCTGATGGTGAGCGTTTAAAAGTTGGAATAGAACGTCCTGTAAAAGCAAATGGGAACACGAGTTTAAAACAGGATGTAATCGTGCCATCTGGCGGAGCTATTACTACAGCCGGAAATTTCGAAAAGTTTCTAATGGATAAAAACCGTAAAATTACCCATCATATTAACCCTAAAACCGGCTATTCTTTTGAAACAAGTATTGTCAGCGTTACTGTACATGCGCCGACGGCTATGGAAGGAGATGCGTTGGATAATATTTTTATGGCAATGTCTCCTGATGAGGCAATTGTTTTTGCAAATAAGATAAAAAATATAGATATTTATATTATATACAATAACCAGCAAGGAGATATTCTGGAAAAGCACACGAAAGGCTTTGAGAATCTTTTTGACATAAACCCAATTCCGAATTTATCGCTATGAAAAGAAGTGATTTTCTTAGAAATGCTGCTTTAGTTTCAGGTGCAGCGCTTACAGGCAATGCACTACAAGCCTCCGAACAAAAAAAGCAAAATCTTTTTACTGAACAAAAAGGTAAAACGTTTAAGCTGAACTATGCGCCACATCAGGGCATGTTTCAGGATTCCGCAGGTAAAAACTTTTTGGATGAAATCCAGTATTTTTATGATCTTGGATTTAGAGCCATTGAGGACAACGGTTATCTGGGACGATCGGTAGAAGAACAGGAGAAAATAGGTAATCTTCTGGCTAAATTGGGTATGACTATGGGCGTTTTTGTTGTGGATGGCGGTCAGAATTGGATGACTTCACTTGCTACCGGTAAACCTGAATTCCTGGATCACTTTGCGAAAACATGTCAACGCTCCGTAGAGGCTGCAAAGCGCTGTAATGCCAAATGGCTTACTGTTGTTCCCGGATTCTATGAGCGTAAACTTCCGTGGGGAAATCAGTTTGCCAATATTGTGCAAGCCATGCGAAAAGGAGCGGAAATCTTCGAACCGCATAACCTGATAATGGTACTGGAAACCTTGAGCGATACCCCGGATCTTTTTCTTCAGCAAACACATGAGACCTATGCCGTTTGTAAAGCCGTTAACAGTCCTTCCTGCAAAATACTTTACGATATCTACCATATGCAGCGCACTGAAGGTGATCTGATCGTCAATATCGATCGCTGCTGGGATGAAATCGCCTATATACAGATCGGAGATAATCCGGGAAGAAAAGAGCCTACCACAGGTGAGATTAACTATAAAAACGTGTTTGCTCATTTATATAAAAAAGGTTACAGAGGGGTGATGGGGATGGAGCACGGCAAGTCCAAAGGCGGAAAAGCTGGAGAAGAGGCACTTGTGGCAGCCTATAGAGAAGTAGATAGTTTCAGTGTGTAACTTTTTTAATAGTGTATTTTTTACAATTTGATTTTTTTTATAACTTGCTAAATATTTAAACCACAATAATTGTAATATCATAAACCATCTACCTCTATGTCTACAGGAATAAAAATAAAATTATCTTTCATGATGTTTCTCGAATTTTTTATTTGGGGAGCATGGTTTGTTACGTTGGGGACTTTCCTGAGTAAAAGCCTGAATGCAACAGGTCTGGAAAGTGCAAATGTATTTTCTACCCAGTCCTGGGGTGCTATAGTTGCACCATTTATTATAGGCATGATTGCGGATCGCTTTTTCAATGCAGAGCGTATCCTGGGAGTACTTCATATTGTGGGTGCTTTTCTGATGTATCAGATGTATCAGTCTACTTCAGTAAGTGAATTTTATCCGTATGTACTGGGATATATGTTGCTTTATATGCCAACTTTATCTTTAGTCAATTCGGTTTCTTTCCGTCAGATGAAAAATCCGGAAAAGGAATTTTCAATTATCCGAATATTCGGAACTTTGGGTTGGATATTTGCTGGATTAGCGATCAGTTATCTGTTTAAATGGGATTCGGGCGATGGTTTGTTGAAAAATACATTCTTAATGGCAGGTATTGCATCATTGGTATTAGGTTTATTTAGCTTTACACTTCCTAAGACTCCACCTATCAAAATTGAACAGACGGAAAAGGCTACTATCGGACAGATTCTTGGGCTGGATGCCATCAAGCTGCTGAAAGACAAAAACTTTTTACTGTTCTTTATATCTTCTATACTGATTTGTATTCCTTTGGCATTTTATTACCAGAATGCAAACGTATTCCTAAGTGAGATTAATCTGGAAAATCCTACAGGAAAAATGACCATAGGTCAGATTTCTGAAGTCCTGTTTCTGCTTTTGCTTCCGGTCTTCTTTACCCGTTTTGGTTTTAAGAAAACTATTCTGGTGGGCATGCTTGCCTGGGCTGCACGCTATCTGATGTTTGCTTACGGAAATGCGGGAGACCTTACCTTTATGTTAATTACAGGAATTGCTTTACACGGAATTTGTTACGACTTTTTCTTTGTTTCAGGACAGATCTATACCGATAATAAAGCCGGTGCCAAATATAAAAGTTCTGCTCAGGGTTTGATTACATTAGCTACCTACGGTGTAGGTCAGCTTATTGGATTCTGGGTGGCAGGATATGTAAGTGATATGTATATGGATATCAAAGCAACGGATGTTGCTTTATTCTGGAATAAAGTATGGGTGATTCCTGCCGGAATTGCAGTTGTTGTTTTCTTATTCTTCCTGATTTTCTTTAAAGATGAGAAGATAGAGAGCACCAAAGAGACAGAAACTATTTAAACAAATTATAAACTATTAAAGAGAAGAGATATGGCAGATAATGTATATGACGCAATTGTCATCGGATCAGGAATAAGCGGAGGTTGGGCTGCAAAGGAACTGACGGAAAAAGGACTTAAAACAATTGTCTTGGAACGTGGTCGTAATATCGAACATGTGAAAGATTATCCATCGCCCAATAAAAATCCATGGGATTTTGAGCATCGCGGAGGTCGTACAACACAAATGGTCAAAGATTATCCTGTTCTTAGTCGTGACTATCCTCTTAATGAAAAAAACCTGGATTACTGGGTTAATGAGAAGGAAAGTCCATATACAGAGGTGAAAAGATTTGACTGGTACCGCGGGTACCATGTCGGAGGTCGTTCGCTGATGTGGGGAAGACAAAGTTACCGTTTCTCTGATCTGGATTTTGAAGCCAACCTTAAAGATGGTCATGGTACTGATTGGCCAATTCGTTATAATGAGATCGCTCCATGGTATAGTTATGCAGAGAAATTTGCAGGAATCTCCGGTAACAGAGACGGTCTTGCCGTATTACCGGACGGAGATTTTATGCCGGCAATGGAGATGAATATCGTCGAAAAAGATCTTGCCGCACGATTGAAAACTCAGTATGGAGGTAAAAGACACTTTATCATGGGAAGAACAGCAAACATCACTGTTCCGCATCATGGACGTGTCAACTGTCAATACCAGAATCAATGCTGGCTGGGATGTAATTTCGGTGCATATTTCAGTACACAATCTGCAACATTACCGGCAGCTGTGAAAACTGGAAACCTGACATTGAGACCTTTTTCTATCGTGAAGAATATCATCTACGATAAAAATACTAAAAAAGCAAAAGGGGTAGAGATAATTGATGCAGAGACAAATAAGACCTATGAGTTTTTTGCAAAAGTAATTTTTGTATGTGCTTCAGCGCTTAACTCCACATGGGTATTGATGAACTCCGCTACGGATGTTTGGGAAGGTGGATTAGGAAGTAGCAGCGGGCAGTTGGGACACAATCTGATGGATCACCATTTCCGTTGCGGAGCCGGAGGTTCAGTTGAAGGTTATGAAGAAAGCTATACTTTTGGCAGAAGACCTAATGGTATATACGTTCCGCGATTTGTAAACGTAGACGGAGATACTAAAAAACGTGATTATATCCGTGGATTCGGGTATCAGGGTGGCGCGAGCCGTGGACGTTGGTCCGGAGCTGTTGCTGAAATGAGTGTAGGTGAAGCCTGGAAGGATGCGATTCTGGAACCGGGTGGCTGGAGTGTAGGCTTTACAGCTTTCGGTGAAATGCTTCCTTATCATGAAAATAAAGTTACCCTTGATAAAAATGTTAAAGATAAATGGGGCTTACCGGTACTGGCGATCGATGCGGAAATAAAAGATAATGAGATCAAAATGCGTAAGGATATGCAGGAGGAGATGAAAGAGATGTTGGAATCTATCGGTGTGAAAGATGTATATACTTATGACAACGTTTACGGTTTAGGACAGGGAATTCATGAGATGGGTACAGCCCGTATGGGTACAGATCCTAAGAATTCTGTATTGAACGGTCACAACCAGGTATGGGATGCTAAGAACGTATTCGTTACAGACGGAGCTGCAATGGCTTCAGCTGCATGTATTAACCCTTCACTGACTTATATGGCATTGACAGCCCGTGCTGTTGATTTTGCGGTCAGTGAACTGAAAAAAGGAAACCTATAATCAAACGTCTTCATAAATTATGGATAAAAACAGTAGTACTTCAAGGAGAGATTTTATAAGGTCGGCTGCGACAGCAGCTGCCGCTTTTATGATTGTACCACGCCATGTACTTGGCGGTACCGGATTTATTGCGCCAAGTGATAAATTACAGGTAGCCGGAATCGGAGTTGGCGGAAAGGGAGCAAGTGATATTAATTCATTCTTCGCAAGTGGTAAAGCCGATATTGCTTTTTTGTGTGATGTAGATGATACAAGAGCTGCTGGTACGGTTAAGAAATTTCCGAAAGCAAAATATTATAAAGATTACCGCGAAATGTTAGATAAGGAACATAAGCATATAGATGCTGTTTCTATCTCTACTCCGGATCATAATCATGCGATCCAGTCTCTTGCAGCTATGCAATTAGGTAAGCACGTATACGTACAGAAACCTCTTACGCATGACGTATGGGAAGCTAGAGTGCTGACCGATGCAGCTAAGAAATATAAAGTAGTCACGCAGATGGGTAATCAGGGAGCATCTAACGATGGCCCGCGTCAGGTACGGGAATGGTATGAAGCCGGTATTATCGGTGATGTACATACCGTATATTGCTGGACGGACAGACCGGTTTGGCCTTCAGGTATTCCATGGCCTACACAAAAAGGTCAGATTCCTAAAGAGCTGGATTGGGATCTGTGGTTAGGTACTGCCCCTCAACGTGATTATATTGATAAATTAGTTCCTTTCAACTGGAGAGGCTGGTGGGACTACGGGACTGGTGCATTAGGTGATATGGGTTGTCACTTACTGGAAGTACCTTTCAGTACATTGGGGTTAACGTATGTGCAGGATGTACAAGCCAGCGTAGGGACAGTCTATGTAGATGAATTCAAACGCGGATATTTCCCGGAAAGTTGTCCTCCTTCCAGTCATGCAACACTGACCTTCCCTAAAGGTAATCGTACTGCTGGTCCCGTGACCTTACATTGGATGGATGGTGGTATACAGCCTCCAAGACCAGATGAATTAGGTCCTAATGAAATCTTTGGTGACGGTGGTAATGGTATTTTATTAGTAGGTACGAAAGGAAAAATTCTGGCAGATACTTACGGGCAGAATGCACGTTTACTTCCAACTTCCCGTAAAGAAAATGTAGCACAAAAATATGCGCGTGTTGCAGGTGGTGCGGAAGGTCACTATGGTCAGTGGGTAGAGGCATGTATTGCCGGCTATGGTAAAAAAGAGGTGAGCTCACCGTTTGAGATCGCTGGCCCGCTTACTGAAGCATTATTAATGGCTAATCTCGCTATTCGTGGCGCAGATATGCGTATTAATAATAAATATCCGGGTAGAAACCTGAAATTACTGTGGGATAATCAACAAATGAAAGTGACTAACTTTGATGAAGTCAACCAGTTTGTAAAAAGAAATTACCGTACAGGTTGGGATATCAAATATACAATTTAAGAATTAACGTTTTAAAACGATAAAGATATGAATAGAAGAGAAGCATTACAGCGTGTTGCCCTGTTGATGGGAGGAACTGTTATTGGCGCTAATCTTTTCTTGGAAGGCTGTTCCCGTTCAGCTTCAAAAGATACAGCAAAGCTTTTTGAAAAGGATTCTGTCAATTTTCTTGGTGATCTGGCAGAAGCAATCTTGCCAAAAACCAGTACACCGGGAGCGAAGGAAGCAGGTGTAGGAGAGTTTATACCTGTCATGATCAGAGACTGTTATGCAGATACTGAGCAGAAGGTATTCTTAGACGGTATCAATACTGTTGATGATCGTGCCAAGAAAGAATTCGGTAAGAAATTTCAGGAACTAAGTAAGGAAGATCAGACTAAATTTGTCAATATCCTGGATAAAGAAGCCAGTGAATATAACGCTAAGCAGGCAGAGGCTACAAAAGCTCAGCGTGAGAAGGATGCACTGAAACAAAATGAAATGTATCGTGTGCCAAAAAGTGATCCTCCACACTGGTTTACGATGTTTAAGCAATTGACCCTTACCGGTTTCTTTACTTCAGAACTGGGTGCTACTAAAGCATTACGTTATGTGAAAATTCCGGGAAAATTTGACGGTAATTATCCTTATAAAAAAGGAGAACACGCCTGGGCATTGTAACAGAAGATAAAAAAAGCGGACAACTGTCCGCTTTTTTTATCTTAACCCTATAGCCATCAGAAAATTGATCTTTGGATTTTTTTCTACCTTAAAGAAGATCTCTTTATCGGTGTGTGCACTGGAAATCGTGACGACATCGTGGTAGGTGAGTTCCCGTAAATAATTCATTTCCAAAGAATGAATATTGTTTTCCAGCACCAGCTCCGGTTTCAATGTATCCAGACACCAGTCCATATATTTTACATTATTGACATGCTTGACGATGTCCAGATCAGAGAGCACAACCTGATAATTTTTAATAAATTCTGTTTCCGTCGCAAGGTTTAATCGGGAAAAAGGTTTTGAAGTAGCTGTTCTCTCCGGATAGGTGGTAAAACCTTCCGTAGAAATTGCCAGATCTTCCGAGCCTCGTTTCAGGGTGTTGATCACTGCCCAATAGGTGGTCGCAGCCAGATAGAGTTCTCCTTTAACATAAATTTCAAAATTACGTATGGATCTCGCTCCCTCAAATTCCTGAACCCAGGTTTTAATATGAATTTTATCCAGCCACTTGGGTAGTCTGGAAATCTCCATCCGTATTCTGCTCAATACCCAGGCCTGATTATTCCTGGCCATTTCAAAAAAACCGAATCCGGCTGCAATAGCGTGTTCACCGGCCGTTATCTGAAGCATATTGCTCATCTCTGCATATTTAATCAAGCCTGAGGCATAGCAATGGGTGAAATTCACTTCCCACTCTTTCTCGTATATAGACGGTCTTTCCATAATCCTGTTTGAGCATAAAAATAATGTAAATGTCAAAGAAACCCAATCTGTTTCAAAATAGTGTCATGTAAAAGAAAAAATACGAACGGATGTTGTTTATAAGTGAAAGTATATCTAAATTTAGCTAACAAGATACAAAAAAGCCTAAAATGACGTTTGTATCATAAGGTTCCTGTGTACATTTTAAAATTGTTGATTATGATGATCGGAGAATTAATAGCAAAAGAAGAATTGCCAAATTATAAAATAATACCTGCCCCTGTAGATCATTCTGAATTGTTGAAGGATAAATTAGAAGGAGCACTGCGGTTGGGTAATGCATTTAAATCAAAAACTACAATTGTCTTTCAAACAGAAGACGGGCCAAAGCGCATTGAGACTACAATTTGGTCTGTTACTGATAAATATTTACAGATCAAAAGCGGTGTACTGATTCCGTTGAAATCTGTTTTGGGAATAGAATATTAAAAGAAAAGTGCTGTATGATCAGCACTTTTCTTTTTTCTCCTGAGCCATTTCTATATCTTCCTGATCCACTTCCATTGCTTCCTGCTGATATTTTGCCGAATTTTCAAACTGAAGATGTGTAAATATTGGAAAATGATCTGAATCATAGTTGTGTAATCTCTTCATGCATACTAATTTGAAATCTGTACTACAGAAGATATGATCCAGAGGGAAACGTAGAATCGGATAATGGGCATGAAAGGTATTCATAAAGAAACGGCCTCTTCTGGGATCTAATAACTGACTCATCTTTAAAAATAGTTCTGTTGTATAACTCCAGGCCACATCATTCAGGTCTCCGCATACAATCACCGGCAATTTGGATTTACGCGCCATATCTGCAACTAACAGTAATTCTTTATCCCGTTCTGTCGATCTCGGGTTTTCATTTGGCACCGGAGGGGTAGGGTGTAAAGCATAGATTTGTACTTCCTGTCCGTTTTGCAAAACGATCTTCGTATGTATAGACGGAATATCATCCTCTACCAGATATTTTACTTCAGCATCCCGCAATTCAAATTTTGAGAATAAGAGCATTCCATAAGTGTTATCTATAGGCTCTTTGACATAGTAAGGATACTTCTCTTCTATACTGCGTAATGCTTTCTCCCAGGCATGACTGGTTTCCAGCAACAGTACCATATCCGCATCTGTATCCTTGATGACGCGTATGCAACCCTCATAATTGTTGTTGTCTTCATATACATTTGAAATCATAATTTTTAGATCCTGTTCCGGTCTTTTGTCCTTTATTTTCAATACCTGCTTAGCGGAGAGAGGAGTGAAGGGCAGAATCTGTTTTATAAGATAAAGTATAGTGAGTCCCAGTACTGCAAGTAGAATATTTCTAAAGGTAGTAGCTGGACATAATACGATCACGGATACAAATGTAGCGGAGGATAGTACTAATTTCTGCAGACGAGGATATTCAAATACACGGAATGTCCAGTAGTCATGGCGGATCAGGGGAATAAAGGCCGTAAGAATCCACAATACGGATAAGATATATAGAAAAATGATCATGAAATAAAATGTAAATGTTGTGCTGAACTATTAATCAAACATTATGCTAAAGCTGATCATTCGTGCTAATATTTTATGAAATATACATGAAATTTAAAATAATGAACAGTGTTAACTATGGTTGTGCTTGAATTTTAATCTCTTTTAATTGCCTTTTTTGGATGTTTTATGCTTTTATTTCATAACGTGTCATATTTATTTTAAAAATAATATTTCAATATTTTTTCTTTTTATTAACAGTGTTAATTATATTTGACATGTTAATATATTAATATGGGAATAAGGGAAAGAAAAGAGAAACATAAAGAAGATCTGCGTCAACGCATCCTCGATGCTGCCAAGGAACTGTTTTTAAAACATGGTTATGAAGCTACTTCTATACGTAAGATAGCAGAGAAGATAGAATTTAGTCCGACTACGATCTATTTATATTACAAGGATAAGACGGACATTATGTACGCCTTACATCAGGAAGGTTTTAAATTATTAGGGACACAGTTTATGGTTTTACAGTATGTACATGAGCCTTTTGAGCGATTGAAGGCTATGGGGAGAGTTTATATGAGTTTTGCACTTAACAATCCGGATTTTTATGAACTGATGTTTATTCAGAAAGAGCCTCTGGAATTTGTCAGAAATAATTGTGTAGATGAAGGCTGGGAAGAGGGAGAGCAATCATTTGCGGCCCTCATACGTACCGTAGAAGACTGTCAGTCTGCGGGATACTTTACACAGTTTGATGCCAATACATTTGCGTTGAATGTGTGGTCGCTCATGCATGGCTTGTGCAGTCTTAAGTTGCAGGGGCATCTGGATCATGTTGCATCAGTCAAGCTTGCGGTAGCAGAAGGAGAAAATGTAATGAACCAGACGTATGAAGGGTTTATCCGGGTTCTGGAAAGTTTGAAACGTTAACTATTAACACTGTTAATTATGAAATTTTTTAAAACCGGCAGATTAGTCCTTTCCATGCTTCTGTCAGGCTTCATAACGATTCCGTTGCAGGCACAGGAAATACTGGATGCCTATGTTTCGGAAGCATTCAGGAACAATATCGTCTTGCAGCAAAAAGATGTCTCGCTGGAAAAAGCGCAATATGCTTTGAAAACAGCAAGGAGTCTTTTTCTTCCCACAGTAGCTTTTCAGGGAGCCTATCAGACCGCAGATGGCGGACGTAATATTCCTTTACCGTTGGGTGACCTGTTGAATCCTATATATTCGACACTTAATCAGCTTACGCAATCCAGTCAGTTTCCGGTAATGGAGAATCAGAATATTAATTTCCTGCCAAAGAATTTCTACGATGCTAAAATCCGGACTACTATGCCGATTATCAATACGGATCTGACGTATAATAAGCGCATCTCGGAGCAGCAGGTGGTGCTTCAGCAATTTGAAGTGGTGATTTATAAACGGGATCTGGTCAAAAACATTAAAACGGCTTATTATAACTATCAAAGTGCATTGCAGGCTGTGGATATTTACAAATCTGGTTTGCAGCTTGCCAATGAAGGACTACGGGTCAACGAAAAATTATTGGAAGGAGGAAAGGGATTGCCTGCTTATGTGCTGCGCTCCAGAAGTGAGGTCGAACAGGCTAATGCTCAACTGGTCGCTGCTGAACAACGGGTGCTGAATGCACGGATGTATTTTAATTTTCTCTTAAACCGCAATGCGGAAACGAATATTGATGTCAATACGGATAATAAAGCAGGACTGGATAAGGTAAGTACATTACTTGCGGATCTGTCATTGTCTGAGAAAAGAGAAGAATTAAAGGCTCTGGATCAGGTTGTAGAGATTAACAGAACGGCTCTGAAAATGAATAAGCAGTATGCGGTGCCCAAGCTGGCTGCTTTTGTGGATTTGGGTTCCCAGTCTGAAGGATTTAAATTTAATAACAATACCCGTTACTATATGCTAGGGCTGCAACTGGATATTCCGATATTCACTGCAGGCAGAAATGATATAAAGGTCCGACAAAGTAATCTGGATCTTCGTAATGCGGAACTACAGGTCGACCTGGTAACTCAGCAGTTGAATTTAGCCACCCGGACTGCCCAGAATAATCTGAAAGCAGTTTATCAGAAATATCAGTCATCCTTGAAGCAATTTGAAGCGGCATCCAGCTATCAGCGCTTAATTGAGAAAGGGTACAAAGCAGGTACAAATACATTCATCGAAACTATTGATGCACGTAATCAGTATACCTCTGCACAATTATTAGTCAATATAAACAGGTACAACGTGTTATCTGCAATGGCAGATCTGGAACGCGAAACGGCCGCTTATTTAATACCTTAATTTCATCACCATTCATAAATTTCAGACAGATGAAAATGAACATATCATATCCGGTTCTATTGCTTGTGGCACTGAGTTTCAGCGCCTGTGGAAATCACAAGAAAGAAACCTCTACTATGGCTGATCAGGATACTATTCCTGTACAAATAATGATGTTGCAGATGGAAGATGCAAATCATGCTATTCAGTCTTCAGGACAGTTTACAACAAATGATGAAACTTTCCTTTCGTTCAAAAATGGAGGGATCATCAATAAAATATATGTAAAAGAAGGAGATCCTGTACATAAAGGGCAGTTACTGGCTTCTGTCAATCAGACGGAAATCTCGGCGCAGGTGCAACAGGTAACTTTATCTTATCAGAAAGCTCAGCGTGATTATGACCGGGCGAGTCAGCTGTATCGGGACAGTGTCGCGACACTGGAACAGATGCAAAACGCAAAAACGGCTCTTCAGGTTGCCAGGCAGCAATTGGACGCAATCAAATTCAACCAGAATTATTCGGAAATCAGAGCAACCAGCAACGGATATGTATTGAAAAAACTGGCTAACGATGGTCAGGTGGTAGGGCCGGGAACTCCAGTCCTGCAGATCAATGGCGCAAATCAAAGTAAATGGGTACTGAAGATCGGTCTGAGTGATGAGCAATGGGCGTCACTAAAGATCGGAGACAGAGCGGACATTACTACAGACGCACTTCCGCAAGCTGTTTTGCAGGCAAAAGTAAGTCGTAAAGCAGAAGGAATAGATCCGCAAAGCGGAACCTTCGGCGTAGAACTCACGCTGGATGATGCCAATACAAAAGGATTGGCTGCCGGATTGTTTGGAAAGGCTACTATTATTCCTGCCAGGACTACCAGCAGCTATGCTATTCCATACGATGCCCTTCTGGATGCCGGTGAAAATGAAGGGTATGTGTTTGTGACAGATGATGAGAAAACCGCAAAAAAAGTAAAAGTGAAGCTGGGAGCGGTGTTGAAAGATAAAATCAATATCAGCGGAGGATTGGAAGATGCCCGTGCATTGATTATTTCCGGCAGTGCTTATCTCACTGATGGTTCAAAAATAAGAATTGTGAAGTAAGAAGGATAAACAAATAGAATCCAATGAAAATATCAGAATACGCTGTCAAAAACTATCAGTTTACCCTGATCATGGTATTAATGGTCATGGCACTGGGAATCTCTACCATATTTACTATGCCCAGATCTGAGGATCCGGATATGAATGCTCCCAATTATCCGGTAGTCGTCGTGTACCCGGGAGCTAGCCCTAAGGATATGGAGGAACTGGTCGTAAAACCTCTCGAAAAGCGCATATACGGTCTGGAAAATATCAAGACGATAAAGACAACTATTCGGGATGGTCTCGCCGTATTGTTTGTCGAATACAAGTACAATGTCAATGTAGATGATAAATATCAGGAACTGGTTCGTGAGGTAAATAGTGAACGAGGAAATCTTCCGGCCGAAATATACAGCATGGAGGTGCAACAGGTGTCTCCTTCGGATGTCAATGTACTCCAGATCGCACTGGTGTCCGAAAATGCCTCCAGAGATAAGATGAAGGCTGCGGCAGAAGATCTGCAGACAGCACTGGAAAAAATACCTTCGCTTAAGAATGTGGAAATTATGGGGCTGCCTGATCAGTTGGTCAGAGTAGATCTTAATCTGGAAAAACTGGCTCAGATGCATATTCCTGTGACACTGATTGCTAATGCGATACAAAGTGAAGCTGCCAATATACCGGGGGGAAGTGTCAATGCCGGTAATAAATCATTCAATATAAAAACGAGTGGGAATTATCAGAATATAGATGAAATCAAAAATACGGTAGTCTTTAGTGGTAACGGCAAAAATGTCGCTTTAAGAGATGTGGCAAATGTTTATTTCGATTATTCACAAGATAAGGATATTACCCGTTTGAACGGATACCGTTGCCTGTTTGTCGTAGCAGCACAAAAATCAGGTGGCAATATTACGGCAGCTCAAAAAGCTTACCTGCCTGTCATCGATACGTTCAAAAAGACTTTGCCCGGAAATATTGATCAACAGGTTATATTTGATCAGGCAGATAATGTAAACAGTCGTCTGGGTGGATTGGGGATAGATTTTGTAATAGCGATCCTGTTGGTTATTGTCACACTTCTGCCTTTGGGGACACGAGCATCTGTGGTGGTCATGGTGTCTATTCCGCTATCTCTGGCTATCGGGATTGTAATGATCAGTGCTTTGGGTTTCAGTCTTAACCAGTTAAGTATTGTAGGGTTGGTGGTCGCTTTGGGACTACTGGTGGATGATAGTATCGTAGTCGTAGAAAATATAGAACGCTGGATGCGTGACGGACATAGCCGTCTGGATGCTACGTTGAAAGCGACTAAACAAATCGGTATGGCTGTTATCGGTTGTACAGCGACATTGGTGATTGCTTTTATGCCGCTCATGTTTCTTCCTGAAGCTTCGGGAGAATTTATACGAAGCCTTCCTGTAGCTGTTATCTGTTCCGTGATTGCATCTATGCTGGTTGCATTGACGGTAGTTCCGTTTCTGTCAAGTAAACTGTTAAAACCACATGCAGATGCGAACGGCAATATTTTTCTACGTACACTACAGAAAATTATTCATGGCTCTTATGCCCGATTACTGGATAAAGCACTCGCCAGACCTGTACTGACGATTGTGATTGCATTGGTGATTTTCGGAGGGTCAATTGCATTGATTCCGGTAGTAGGATTCAGTTTATTTCCTGCTTCTGAAAAGCCACAGTTTTTAATCAATATTTCTACGCCTTTGCAATCGAATCTGCATTATACAGATTCCATTACGAGGCAGATCGAAAAGGAACTCCGGGATATACCCGAAGTACGTTATTTCGCTTCCAATGTGGGAAAGGGTAATCCAAGAATCTATTATAATGTGTTGCCTCAGAATGAACGCACAGATTTTTCTGAACTATTTGTGCTCCTGCAACCTGATGTCAAATCAGACCGTAAGCTGGAGATTATCGAAATGCTTCGGAAGAAATGGACACCTTATCCGGGGGCAAAGGTAGAGGTGAAGAATTTTGAACAGGGACAGCCTATTATCTCACCCGTGGAGGTTCGTCTGTTGGGCGATAATCTGGATACCCTTCGGAATCTGGGCGGACAGATTGAAAATATGCTGCTGCAAACGGAAGGGACAATCTATGTCAATAATCCGTTGAAAAATCTGAAATCAGACATTAAAGTCAATATTAATAAAGAGAAGGCTCAGGCATTAGGTATTGCGACTATTAACATTGACCGGACTGTACGTATGGCTGTTGCGGGTATCGATGTGGGTAAATATGTGAACCCTAACTCGAAAGGAGATGACTACAGTATCTTACTGACGACCAGTCATCCGTCTTATCCAGACCTGAGTGTGTTTGACAATCTGTATGTCAATAACAATCAGGGCTTATCTGTTCCGTTGATGCAGGTCGCTTCGCTGCAACTGGAAACTTCACCTTTGAGTATTAATCATTATAATAAGACAAGGACGATATCTGTAAATGCTTTTGTACAAAAGGGATTTTTGAATGATAAGGTTATTCAGGATGTCAAACAGCAGATGGATGCCTTCAGGTTACCTGCAGGATACAGTTATGAAATGGGAGGGGAGATCGAAAGCCGAAACCAGTCTTTTGGTGGTTTTGGCAGTATTATTCTGGTTACCCTGTTTATGTTTATTGCTGTACTGGTACTTGAATTCAAAACATTCAAGAGTACTTTGATTGTGCTTTCTGTGATTCCTTTGGGGATAGTTGGAGCTGTGCTGGCGCTGTTGTTTACAGGCAATTCACTTTCATTTGTAGCGACAATCGGAATAGTGGCATTAGCAGGAATAGAGGTTAAAAATACCATCTTGCTGGTTGATTTCATCAATCAGCTACGGTCAGAAGGAAAATCGCTGAATGATGCCATTGAAGAAGCCGGTGAGATCAGATTTTTACCTATTATTCTGACAACACTGACTGCTATCGGCGGATTGCTGCCTATTGCTCTGTCCAGTAATCCTTTAATTTCTCCCTTAGCTATTGTTATTATCGGGGGATTGATCAGCTCAACTTTGCTATCCCGCATTGTCACACCTGTGGTATACAAACTGATGCCTCCTAAAGTAGATGTGGTACCAAAAGAAGAAGCCGTGTAAAGCTGTATTAATTTCCACTATCAATGCTCCTGTTTAATGAGCATTGATAGTAGATTGAATCTGTGTTTTAAGTTGTTCAAATGATTTGTATATGTCTTCAGAAACCTTTGTCTTATCTACATCTATCAGGAGATGGTGTGATCTGAGGATGACCGTGTAGCCATCTGACGAAGTCCATGTTGCAGATGTTTTGCTATTTTCTGCCGGCTTGCCCAGTGTGTTGGTTATCAGTGTTTTTAGTTGCTTTTCTTTATCCGTGTCAAAGCTGGCTGTAAGCGAAAACTGTTTGTCCGTAACGGATGTCGAAATACTTGTTCTACTTGAAGTCGTCGCTTCTGCAGTAGCTGATGTTTGCGCAAATACATGTACTGTAAACAAGAGTGTAATTGCTGTAAGAGTGAGATTTTTCATTGTTTCTATTTTTACTTATTGTATCGCAAATATGAATATCTTATCCAGGACAGTTGGTTAATAAAGGGTTAATGAAGGGTTAACGGGATACCGGAAGTAAAAGCCAAAGATGTATATTTAAAATATATTTTGATAAATCGATATGAGAATGAAAAAAATCTTGCTTCTATTCGTTGTAATCACAGGTTGTGTAGCTCAAAAAAAAGGTGATTTTGAACTTAAGGACTTAGTATCTGCCGGCTATGAATTTGAAAAAGAAGGGAATATAAACCGTATCGATTATTTATATGCCGAGGGAGACTTTTCGTATCGTCCGGAGGAGTACAAACTATTGAAACATAAAGCGGAAGAAAAAAAAGCGGCCCTCACCAATAAAAAATATACATTACACTCTCTCTATATTTACAAGAAAACAGATATTATCAACCAACATTATGGGGAGGGTAAAGAAGGTCTGGATGGCCATAACCGGGATCTTATTGCTTATGTAAGATATAGCGGAGATAAGATGGATATCTGTTATATTATTGAAGAAGGAAATGTAATCTATGATGTGCTTACAGATCAAAGAGAAGATTTCGAATTTGAGAAATAGATATTATAAAGCGAAGTCCCGACTTCGCTTTTTTTCGTCCTGTCATACCTTTCTTTTGTCGGGGCACAGTAGCTTACAGGGATTGAATTTCCCAAATCATAAGTCCTTGTCAACCTTTTCGATATCTTGAAAATAATTGATATATTCGTTTCTGAACCAACTAAAACAATTTAATAGCTTATTATTTTGTTGTCAAACTTGTTTGCTTTCGCTGATCCGGAAGGAGCTAAGGCTATGAAAAATATGATAAGAAATGCGTAAATTTTTATTGATTGCTATTTTGTGTATGAACAGCATTGTTTATAGCGGCGAACAGACAGATGGTATGCCCATTGAACTGAAATGTGAACATCTGATAAATCCCTTAGGAATAGATACGCCAAAGCCACGGTTTAGCTGGAAGCTAAGCGATAAGCGGAAAGGGGCGCAGCAATCCGCTTATCAAATCTTTGTAAGCAGCGATTCTGTGGCATTAGCAGCTGGTAAAGGAGGTCGTTGGAACAGTGAAAGGCAATCTGTCTCTGATATGCTAGTTTCATACACAGGACCGGCTCTGAAAGCACAGACAAAATACTTTTGGAGGGTAAGAGTCTGGGATAAGGACGGAATACCCGCTACCTCATCTATTGCATCTTTTGAGACCGGTATGATGGGAGGGGAGCGTTGGAAAGGGAAATGGATTAGCGACAATCACGATATCCATTATAAGGCTGCGCCGTATTTCAGGAGAACATTCACTATTCAAAAATCAATTAAATCTGCCCGTGCTTATGTGGCTGTGGCCGGACTCTATGAGCTTTCTGTAAATGGGAAGAGGATCGGTGATCAGCGCCTGAATCCCATGTATACCCGTTTTGACAAACGTACCCTGTATGTGGTGGAGGATGTGACGGCTCAGCTTCGCTCCGGAAAAAATGCAGTGGGTATACTATTGGGTAATGGCTGGTATAATCATCAGCCTTTAGCCGTCTGGGATTTTCATAAGGCTCCATGGCGGGACAGACCGGCATTTTGTATGGACTTACATATCGTCTATATGGACGGAAGTGAAGAAACTATTGTTTCTGATAATAACTGGAAAACGTCTTCCGGGCCGATTACCTATAATAATATCTATACCGGGGAGCATTATGATGCTCGTCTGGAAATGCCGGAATGGGATAAGTCCGGATTTGATGATTCCGCATGGCAGCCTGTCCGCTTCAGGAATCCACCTTCATCAACTATCGTCTCCCAACAGATTGCACCTATCCGCTTAGTCAAATCTTACAAACCCCAATCTGTTCGTAAAATAGATGAAAAAACCTATGTATTCGATATGGGGCAGAATATGGCTGGAGTCACAGAATTAAAAATCAGCGGCCGGGAAGGTACTGTTCTTCATATCCGGCATGGAGAGCGCTTACATCCTGACGGAAGACTTGATCAGTCTAATATTGACGTGTATTATCTGGGGGATAAGAAGACCGAACCTTTTCAAACGGACATCGTTACCCTCAGTGGTAAAAAGGAAGATGAATTTATGTCCAGATTTACCTATAAAGGTTTTCGTTATGTGGAAGTAAATAGCAGTGAACCCATCGTAATGGATGAATCCACGCTAAAGGCTTATTTTATGCATAGCGATGTACGTCCTGTTGGTGAGTTGGCTACCTCTTCATCTTTAGTAAACAATCTATGGAAAGCGACTAATAATGCTTACCTGTCCAATCTGATGGGATATCCTACGGATTGCCCGCAAAGAGAGAAGAACGGCTGGACCGGAGACGGGCATCTGGCTATTGAAACTGCATTTTATAATTTCGATGCCATCACTGTGTATGAGAAGTGGATGGCGGATCACAGAGATGAGCAGCGGCCTGATGGTGTGCTGCCGGATATTATTCCTACCGGAGGGTGGGGATATGGTACTGCTAACGGATTGGACTGGACGAGTACGATTGCTATTATTCCGTGGGAGGCATACATGTTTTACGGAGATGTACGATTGCTGGAGGATTGTTATCCGCATATAAAACGTTATGTGGATTATGTGGACAGTATCAGTCCCGGTGGCCTGACGACTTTTGGAAGAGGGGACTGGGTGCCGGTCAAATCACAATCTAACCTGGAACTTACGTCCTCGGTTTACTTTTTTGTGGATGCGACTATTCTGGCTTCTGCAGCTAAGTTGCTTGGGAAAACAGAAGATCAAAAGAAATATGAAGCCCTGCATCAAAAGATCAAAACGGCCATCAATAGTAAGTTTTTAAATGCCTCCAAAGGTATCTACGCCAGTGGAACACAGACCGAATTAAGTGTTCCGCTTTACTGGGGTGTGGTTCCGGAAAATATAAAAGAAAAGGTAGCATCCAACTTAAACCGGAAAGTGGAAGAAACAGATTTTCATCTGGATGTAGGCGTATTAGGTGCAAAGGCTTTGCTGAATGCCTTGAAGGAAAACGGCTATGGCGAGACGGCCTATAAAGTAGCTGTACAGGATACATATCCTTCCTGGGGATGGTGGATCGTAAATGGAGCAACTACTTTACTCGAAAACTGGGATTTAAATGCCAAAAGAGATATTTCAGATAATCATATGATGTTTGGAGAGATCGGTGGCTGGTTCTTTAAATCCATAGGAGGTATATTACCGGATCCGGAGCAACCCGGATTTAAGCATATTCTGTTAAAACCTATATTTCCAAAAGGTCTGAATCAATCTTCTGTAACGCATACCTCTCCTTACGGAGATATTCTATCCTCATGGGCTGTCCATGGTGAAACTATACTATATGATGTCGAAATTCCGGCGAATTCATCAGCGACCTTTTATCCTCCTGAAAATATCAGGAATGCGAATGTCATAACGCTGGAAGCCGGAAAACATACGCTGCGCTTAGATCTGAAATAAAGAAATATGATCTTTTACGCCTGAACATCTGTGACGGGCATACGCTAAGGAATTTTAAAAAAGAGAAACACAATTGAGTCAGATAGCTGTTATAAGTGTAGAATAAAGCGATAAACTATGACACAAGAACTAAGTAAAGATCCTGTTTTTGACGGGACAGGTTATGAGCCATCTGCATTTTCCAGAGCTATGTTTGTTACATCTAAGACCGACTATGATCATGCGGTTTACAAAAATGCAAACAGCAATAAAAATAAAAAAATATTGGTTGTATGTACTGAAGAGCGGTATATGGAAATGAAAAACGGCAAAAAGTTTTCTACCGGAAACCATCCTGTAGAGACATTGGTTCCTTTGCTTCATCTGGAGGCTGCGGGCTTTGAAGCCGACATTTATACCGCAACCGGCAAGCCTGTAGCACTGGAAATGTGGGCTATGCCTGCCGAAGATGAAGCAGTCAAAGAAATTCTGGCTAAATATGAATATCAATTTGACAAACCAAAGAGTCTTCATCAGTTTGTAGCGGATGGCATGCAGACCTCAACGGAATATGTAGCTGTATTTATTCCCGGTGGTCATGGTGCTATGCTGGGTTTGCCTGAAAATGAAGATTTAAAAAAGATAATCAACTGGTCTCTGGATAAGGATATATTTATGCTGGCGATCTGCCATGGCCCGGCGGCCTTGCTTGCGGCTTCCCACGGTGAGTCTCCGGATAAATTTCCATACAAAGGTTACCAGATCAAATCATTTCCGGATGAGATCGATACTAAAACGCCCGAAATTGGATATGTTCCCGGTGATATGCCCTGGTTTTACGGAGAAAAACTCGAAGCATTAGGAATTGAAATTCTGAATACGGATATTAGCGGTGCCTGTCATGTAGACCGAAAATTGATAACTGGCGATAGCCCTTTGGCTGCAAATGCTTTTGGTAAAGTAAGTGCGGAAGCTCTTCTTGGAAAGTAATGTAGTCTTCAGGAAGTCTATTGATGCGAATTCTTTAAACAAAGCAACAATCTCATTTGCATAGATGAATTGTTGCTTTGTTGTATTTTATGCATAATATTGGAAACAATTTTATGCATAATATTGGAAACAAGTCTGGCAAAGCAATCCCAATTAACCTGATGAAAAATAAAGAAATACTGAATTTTAAATTGTTACTCCTGTGTTTTTTATTTTCTGTTTTGTATTTCAATTCAGATGCACAACACGTTAAGAAGCCTGTTCAAATTGGTCTGATTGCAGACCCGCAATATGCCGAAAAAGAGGTTAGCGGATCCCGCTATTACAGGAAGTCACTTCTAAAGCTGGATACGGCAGTTTCTGTTTTTAATAAAGCTTCATTGGATTTTTCTGTGGTTATGGGTGACTTTGTTGATCAGGGAATTAAAGACCTCCCTGCTGTTATGTCCCGGTTAGAAAAATTGAAAAGTCCTGTGTATGGTTTGCTTGGAAATCATGACTATGTAGACGCACCGGATAAAGACAGCTTGTT
Source organism: Sphingobacterium spiritivorum (assembly GCF_016725325.1). Classification (NCBI taxonomy): domain Bacteria; kingdom Pseudomonadati; phylum Bacteroidota; class Sphingobacteriia; order Sphingobacteriales; family Sphingobacteriaceae; genus Sphingobacterium; species Sphingobacterium spiritivorum. The sequence goes on along the minus strand of NZ_CP068083.1, from coordinate 28,067 downwards.
TTTGCAGTTCAGGATGCCCTCGTCTTATTATAAATGGGATGTTGGAAACTGGACTTTTATCATTCTCAATACAAATGAACTTTCTAAATATGCCAGTACGGAAGGAACTGCCGCTTTTGAAGACTGGAACAGGCTGAATACAAATCTGAAAAATCAGGAAAGAAAAAATGCGGCACCCTGGAATGGTGGTATCAGTACCGCACAGTTGTCATGGCTGCAGAAACAGCTTGCCGAAGCTGAGGCTGCTTCCAGAGATATTATTATTTTTACCCACCATCCGCTTTTTCCGGAGAATGGATTTGAAGCTCTGAATAACAGAGAAATATTAGCAGTTATGGAAAAGCATCCACATATACGTGCTGTTATATCCGGACATCATCATGAAGGAAATTTTGCACAGTATAAGGGTATTCCTATGATCACGCTGGAAGGAATGATCGAAACAGAATCTCAGAATGCTTACGGAATCATGAGGCTGTTCTCTGATCGTATTGAAATAGAAGGAAACGGCAGACTTACTTCCCGAATATTAAAGTTTGAATAATAGAACAAAGATTTCCGGTATATAGTGACCAGTATATAATTACTTTTTACTTTGAATAGTAAGAGACATCCTCCCGGCAAAAGTGTGTGTTATTTACTTAATGCGTATTTGAATGTAATATCTTTTAGGTAAGATTGAAATGTATCTGAAATTGTGTTCCTATACCCAATTGACTCTCTACTTTAATCTCAGCACCCAATCTGTCAATAATTCTTTTTACAATTGACAACCCGATTCCCGAACCATCATAACCGGAAGAGTTAGGTAGTCTCTGAAAGATCTCAAATATATTATTCCCCTCTTTTAAATCCATTCCTATTCCGTTGTCTGATATAAAATATATCACTTTGCTGCCGGATTTTATGCTGTATACTTCGACTTTTGGATTATCCTCTTTACTGCTATATTTGATTGCATTCCCTAAGATATTCAGAAACAATTGGTATAAAAGCGTTCTTTCTCCTCTGACAGGTAAGATTTCGCCCATTACAAATTCTAAATTACCTACATTATATTGATCCTTACTACTTTCTGCAATAGTAATGATTTTGTTTTTTGGATCTATTATTTCAAGGTCTAATGCAACTGAATTTGATTTTGACAGCTCATGAACCTTATTGATCATTTCTGTAATTAAATTCGAAGCTTCTAATATATTTGTACCCAATCTGTGCAAAAGTTCTTCAGACAGATTCTTTTTCATTAATATCATCTGAGCTCCGAGCTGAATAGAAGACAGGGGATTCTTAAGATCGTGTGTTAGCGTATAACTAAAGGTGTCTAAAGCATTGTTTGAACGGATAAGATCTTTATTCAGCTGATCAATTTCAGCATTTCTTTTAGCTATAGCTTGCTGAATAATGTATACAATCCGCTCAAGAAATAACAATTAAACCTTTAGCCATGGTGTTGCCTTTCCACGTGTTATCTGTCTCCATGCCTCAAAAGATGTACGGGGAGAAGGATAGTTAATTTTTCTGTCCGCATCATAATTTAATTGCTTTTCCGGTTTTCCGGCCCATAATTCCTCTATCAAAACTTCTTTTCGAAAAAGATATATTTTCCATTGGGATTCCGTTAGTATTTCAGCTCTTATAATTCCTGGGAATAAATTATCATCTGCTGTTTTAGAAATAAACTCATGGGTAGAATACAAACTGGTATTCTCATTTTTTAAGTAATGTTCAATCTCTTTTAACTGAATATTGCCGGGAACCTCGCCATAAAATTTTTCACCTTTGCTGTGCTTGATAATTATACCATCGGCCTCTACCATTTTCATGATGCGCTCTCCGAATGTTTCAAGGACATAATGGATATCTCTGTCAATCAGTAAATCACTTTTAAGCTCTTTTTCCAGGATATACATCACATTTTGAGTTTCCAAGTCTTCTTTCAGCAATTCAGAGATGTGATGATTAGTGGCGAACTGTGTAAGAAAAGTACACAGATGCCTTTGTGCCAAATCCACATGTAATGGCTTGCTATTCTGACAAGTGACCAAGCCCCACAACTTACCATCCTGAATAATAGAAAAACTCGCACTGGCCTGCGCTTTGGAATTTTTCAAATATTGCAAATGTATGGGAGACATAGCACGTAAACTGCATTTCGTTAAATCAATTTCCTGTTTTGAATTGCTTATAATTTGATGGGTAAGCCCGTCTGTATCGGCTGTATGTCGTGCAAGAAAAATAGTATAGAGTTCACGCGCTTGCTGAGGAATGTCGAATTCAGGATAACGGTATCCAAGCAAAGAATGCATGTTATCAGATTTTGATTCAGCGATTACCTTTCCGCTGTTGTCTTCCAGAAACTGATACACCATTACTCTGTCGTAATTTATAATCTGACGTATTAGATTTGTAAGACATTCCCATACCTTTGATTTGTTATCTTCGAGGTATTTGGCATAATAATATAGTTTTGTAGGCTTTATTTGCTGTGTATTGCAAAGCTCAATTTCTATATAAATATTATCTCCATATTTATAAATACTCAAATCATAATCTATATTATTAATCTGAATTCTTTCTGCAAAGCGATAAAAAATTGATGTATTGAGATGTTGATTTATAGATTCGAAGATAAAGCTGTCACTTTTTGTCAGTAGGGATAATACCTGATCAACGGTCATTCCCAGATATTTTTCTACAGGAATATTATCGATCTGAATAACGTTGTCACTAGCTGCAGTACAAATCCGGGATTCATCAAAAACAAACAGATATCCTAAATCCTGAATTAAACCACACAAATGTATTTTTTCCTCGTGACAATCCCTAAATTCCATATAACATTATTTAAATGTGTGATATAATACTACTTGATATAATATTAGAATGGAAATAGAATAGTTAAAGACTTTTTCTGTTTTTATATTATTTCATTGGTCAAGGTAATCATAATAATACAAAAAATAGCATATTTTAAAATTTAGACTATTGGTTTTCACCATTAATTAAATCTAATAATACATTTTCAGACAATTCAGGCACAACATTATTTTTTCTAGAAACCGCTGCAATTATTAGTTTTTTGTTCTGTTTTTTCATTATTAATCCAATGTTTGTCTTTCCATTAAAATTTGCAATTTGATTAGGTTCTGTTTTAAAAACGACATCACAATAAGAATCATCCTCATATTTTAGTTTTATTCCTCCAGAATTTGGTAGATAATAACAAATTACAGAGTCGTTTTCTATTAAACGATCAATAATTTTGTTTTCTTCAATAATTAGATCCATACCTTTTATAGCCTTTGCAGGTTCAGATATTACAAACGTGAAAGCAACAAGATTATCAAATTTTGAGTATCCAACACCTGAGCTGATATCAATATCACTAACTGGATTACCTATTCTAATTATTTTGTTTAGGGGTTTATTCTCTAACAGATCAAGAGAAAATACAGAAATATTATATTTATTATCATATTTAAAAGAAGAAAGAGGTGGTCTGGTCGAATAAATAACTGTAGATGCACCATCATAATGACTTTTATCTGAAGCGAGAATCGAGAGATAAGCTTCGGGTACATTTTTTACGCCACCATACTTATCATTTTGTGAAAATTTCCAGATCTGCCATACTTCAAATATTGTATAGCAAAAAATTCCGAAGCTAATAATCAGTATTATAATTTGAGAAGATTTTTTCATAATTATGGCAGCATAGGATTGGTGTTAAGACGAACTATCCTGGTTGTTTAGGTTTAACCAAAATACAAATATTAGCAGTCACTTATTTAAGTCCTAAAGATGCTAAGAAGTCTATTTTTGTATATGTAATTTTTAAACTATCCAAAATATTATCTTCAAAATCTTTGATTGCATTTTCTCTCTTTAACTTCTCTTCTTTGTTTTTGGGTTTGCCATTAACCAAAGTAACTTCATTAAGACCTGTCTTCATCGAAAGAAGATTAATTTTACTGTCTTTTTGTTCTATGTCAGGATTGGGAATACCAATGTAAAATACTTTATCGTGTTTACGGTCAAGTACCGGCCCATAATAATAATAATAATATGGATTTTTTTTTGTTGAGAAATAAGAGGAATCATTAAATTCATTGTTTGCGTTAAATTTATTCAAAAGATTTAATAAAGTGTCCCTTTCCATATCAATACGATATTTTTCCGAATATACATTGCTTCCGGGGGACAATAGATCTTTCATAAAAGGGAATACCAGATACACGAATATTCCAATTCCCAGTATCCAGATATATTTTCTATTTATTTTCATCCTTCTTCCACTAATAAATCACCAAAATAAAGTTGAAACAGTAATAAGAAAAAACAATATGGTTATAATAATTGATAATGGTTTACTGTTAAAAAATAACGGTTTTCTATTCATGACTTCAATCCAATTTCCTTTGATCTCATAATGCCAATAGATAGAAAAACTTATAACAATACAAAAAACAAATTTTGGCCAAACTCCAATATCAAAACTTAAAAAATTAAATAATATTATATTTACGATTTTGGTTATAAAAAGCCCAATACACGCTCCTAATGCCAGACTAGCACTAGTTTCCGGATCAACATCCTTAGGTAACCCATTGTAAATCCGGTAAAAGAAATAAAAAATAACATCAAAAATAATTATCTCTAGTTATTTATCACCGTTAACTAAATCTAATAATACATTTTCAGATAATTCAGGTACAACATTATTTTTTTTTGAAACTGATGCAATTACTAATTTTTTATTTTGTTTTTTTATTATCAATCCAATATTTGCCTTTCCGTTAAAATTTATATTTTGATTAGGTTCCATTTTAAATACTACATCAGAGTAGGAATCACCTACGTATTTTAGTTTAAATCCACTTGAATTAGGGAAGTGATAACAAATTATTGAGTCGTTTTCTATTAAACGATCAATAATTTTGTCTTTTTCAATAATTACATCCAAACCATTTATTGCCTTGCTCGGTTCAGATAATGCATAATTAAATACTACGAAACTGCCTATTCCTGAGTTACTTACTCCGGAATAAAAAATATTAGGACTATTTCCAACCTCATTTACAGGTTTTCCAATCTTAACTATTTTGTTTAAGGGCTTATCTTCCAAAAGATCAAGAGAGTATACAAAAATACCGTATTTATTATCATATACGAAGGAAGAAATCGTAGTTCTTGATTTTCGGATAACCGTAGATCCATTACTAAAATTACTTATATCCGGTCTAAAAGCTGACAGATAAGATGGAGGAATATTTTTTACCCCTCCCAACATCTCGTATTGTTGAAATCTATAGATTTGCCATACTTCAAATATTGTATAGCAAAAAATTCCGAAGCTAATAATAAGTATAATAATTTGAGAAGATTTTTTCATATTACGGCAGCTCTGTTTAATGTATTTACCATTTACAGCTTCCTAAAATAAATATAGGTAATAATAAGGTTAATAAAACTGATTTGGATTTCATGAAATATATTCTTTTACATTAGTTTTCGCTAATGTATATACCTCAAAAGATCAAAAAATAAATCTAATAAAAAGAGATCATATCTTCATGCAGATATAAAAAAATAGAAGGATAATATTTCATAATTTTAGTTTCAGTATCATTGCCAATTAGGATGCAAACATACTTGAAGATCTTAAACCTCTGCAATTACTCGTTATATGTGACTCATTTGTATAATATATAACTTGAAATTTGCGTAAATTCAAAATCAATCAAATACATAGTATTAATGCTTATTTGCCCATTAACAATTATAAAACCTCTTTGGTTTATCTGGATAAAAATAGGTCAAAACATATTTTTAATATGCTCAATTATATTGATAGGCCTGACTTCTTTATTATATTTTAAAGTTTTCAGGAAAAAGCTGTATCGGTTGAATACTAGGCTTTTATATAGATTATCAAAAAAGTCAGGTAACGATTTGGTAACGGTGCTTATTGCTTTGCTTTTCAACGTGTTTCCGTTAGCTCATAGCAAATATATGGAAATTGAAATCACAATAAAAGTTTTAAAATCAGATTTGTATTCTAAACTTAATAGATAATAAAACTGCATTAAAGCTATAAACGATAAAACAATAGTGCTATCCATTATTTTTATCGTTTATAGTTACATCAACTAACTCTATTTTTTCCAATCGTATTTAGTATGGTCACAGCCACATCTAATTTTTTTAGCGACTGTATCATAATTCTTCAACGAAACTCTTGGTCTTTTACATTCCAATTCTTGACAAATAAAAATATTTTCCAATTCCAATATGTCTGACCAAAATGCTTTTAAATCTCCTATTTTAGGATTAAATGGATTATCGTGAGAACAAATATTACCTAAAATAGAGGAACTTTCAATTCTATCAATAACTGGAAATTTAGATTTTAGATCAGTACTACATTTCTTAATCTCTGATTTAATTCCCATTATTAATTCATAAGGCATCCTATGTTCATTAGAATCATTATACTGGAAACTTAATTTGGCTTCAATGCTTACGGCTACTTCTTTTAAAGCATGTTCAAGATATCTTCTAATAGGATTCCCTAAGTTTTCAATATTACTTTCAGATAAGCATTTTTCAATTTTTTCCCTTAAATCATTAGGCTGTTCATCAAAAAAAGTTCCATTATTTTCAGTCCATTTAATCTCGTTGATTAACCAGCCTTTCTTTTTTGCCAATGGGGTAACGAAATTTGTAAACCAATCTAATTCGTGAGTAAGAAGGATAATCTGATAACCTGAAAATTTTTCGAAGATTAATTCAGCAAATCGTTTTCTATGATTTGAGTCGAAACTCGAAATAACGTCATCAAGTACAAGAAACTCATTTATATTATTAAATGCTTTTACAGAAGCTAAAAAAAAGGAAATGCCAAAACAATTTAGATGAGATTCACTAAAATATTTTTGAGGTGGAGAAACCCACTTCGCGTTATATTTGTACTCAATTGTAATTCCGTTCAATTCATCTTCTTCACCTATTGTAACAATTTTAATTTCCTGAAAAGGTTCTCCAGGATTCATATATTGATAATATTCATTAATAGTCTCCGAAAATGTATTTATAAAGTTTTCTAAACCCTCCTTTTGAACTTTTACAAACTCATTATAGATTATTTCCAGTGTTTTACGCTGGCTTTCCAATTTTATTTTTTGCTTTTCAAATTGTTTAATTTTTAGAAAGGCATCTTTTGAGGCTGATATATTCGCAAATAATTCAGTTGAGTTATCTTTTTTAAGTGTTTCCTGAATAACTTTTATTCTGCCTGAAATCACAGTTTGAAAATCAAAATCGGATAGTAATAAATCAATTGTCTCTTTACTAGGTATTTTATTTCCAGATGTTACCTTTTCAACACTTGCTTTTTGATATTCCTCTAATTTCTTCTTTATTGAACTAATACCAGTTTTTATCTTAGCATTACTATCGTCAATCATTAAACTTTCCAAAAGAAGATTATCTATCCGTTTTATCCTCTCGGTAGAAATAGAATCTGCTAATTGCTTAGCCCTATCAAAAGAAGCCTTTTTCTTGGATGACTCTTCAATCGCTTTTAATCTTTTAGTTATATCACTTTGTAAATCCTCCCTGTTTTTCGGTTGTAAACATAATGGGCAACTGTCATCTTTGTGATATTTCTTTAAAACAGTTTCGCCTGTTTTTAATAATTCATTCAAGAAGGTCTGCATAATACTTTGAACATCGTTCGCTATTTTTTCAAATTCATCATAATAGTTTGAGTAAGTATTATTTATTAATTGTATTTCTGATTTAAGTGTATTTAATATATTATTGTTTTTATCTAAAAATGAAAGTTCCTTATTAAGCTTGTCATTTGTCGACTTTTTCAAATACTCCAAAACAGTATCAATATCAGCCAAGCTTTTCACTTCTATTCCTATTTTCAGGGGTTCTATTTTTTCATTTATTTTTTCAAATAAGTTTCTTTCCTGACTGATAGAAGCTCCTAATTTTGCAATCAAAACTCCTTTTTGAGTGTTTATTTGCGCTTCAAAATTTTGATTTTTAATTTCAGTATTTATGGCTCTGTAGCTCTTCCCTAAAACTTCTTTTTTCTTTGTAACTTCTGAAAAACCAATAATATCCGATAGATACTTTAGCTTATCACTTTTAGTATCATCAATAAAATCAGTCAAATATTGATATCTTAAAAGTAGGTTTTCCTCTTTTGAGTTATTAATGTAGTTTTTAAAATCATCAGAGTTATTTGACAACCCAATTTCCAATTTATCTCTTTTTGCAAATAGCGTTTTAGCTCCATCAAGAGTTGATTCTTTAACATACGAAATATTCACTTCTGAAATATCATCCTGATTTAAAGAAGCATTTCTAAGAGCATCCTTTAAATCAATTTCACTGTTGCTGGAAAGGTGTTCAACCCGATTTGTATAAAACCATTCGATTGCATCAGAAATACTGCTTTTTCCTGTGCCATTATCACCGTACAATACAATTGACTTACCTTCTAAAGGTAAAACCAACTTATCCTTAACTCCTCTTACTCCCGAGATGTTTATGTTTTTAATTTTTACTTTCATCTTGTTCTCTCAACTTTTGGAGTTCGTTTTTAACATTGGTGTCAGTCAGTTTATCATCATTGTAGAGTTGAACTAACATTGATGCAATATTTTTATCAACATCTTTGATTTCTTCTATTCCTTTAAAAAAATCATCTAATATTTCCTTTCCTGATTTTACTTTTTCTCCCATATTCCTAATTTAGTTAAAATATTCCCAATCAACTTTAAAACTTGTTGTAAGTGTGTTATTTAAAATTTCAAACCCTGTTTTGTTATTACATATCGGGTAAACTCCAAAATTTTTCACAAAATCCAAGATGAAATAACTCTCTAAATCCTCTATTCTAAATTGCCAGATATTCCTTAACATTTCAAAATTAATATAGGTAAATAACAATGGCTCAACTTTTCGATAGTTCGTTAAGCCAACGTTTTTAGACTTACCGTCAAAATGTCCAGATAGTCTACTACCTATACTATTTGTTTTTCGCTCGCTCATTCCAATATAGAGAAGTTTTGACTTCTTAAAAGGATACTGAATATCTAAAGACTGACTAAATATAAAATACAAGCCAGCAATGCCATTTAGTGGTCTTATATTGTTTGGTTCAAATGGCATAGGGTTGTCAAAATATATAGATATCTCATTCTCCATTCTATTAAAACGCCTTAAATTTTTCTCCCATATAGTGCTTCAGATTCCATTTCTTGGTAGTGTCTAACGCACGTTCCAAGACAATAACCTTTTGGTCTGTATGAGTTTTGAAATACTCTACGGTTTCCGCTGATAACGAGCCGTCTAGACAAATTAATGTTTCTTTTTCGCCATCTGATGCTAGAAAAACTTCATTCTTCTTGAATTGCTCTTGTAGAATAGTTGTGTAATTCAGCTTAAAGCCGTTTTTAATCAATATTTCGGTAATGAGTTCATCTCGGTTGAAAGCGGTTATCAATTGTGCTTCTTTGTCGGTAATGTACTTTTTCAATGCTTCTACATTTTCCTCGTCTGATTTTTCAGGGTCAGGAGCATATTCTGCTCTTGGAAAATTAGATTTTGCTAACTTAAAGACTTTGAAACCAAGTCCATTTAGCTGATTATTTTTATCCTCCTTTTTATCAAATAAATCAGGCTGTTCACTTTCCTTTTCTTTAATGATTTTCTCGACAACTCGTTTATTACGTTCTATTGTAATATCACTGATTTTTTTAAACCCTGAGTTGTAAGCTTCGCTTTTTGAGTCTGTAGCTTCAGGAAGTTGTACTAAGATATATCTCCGATTTCCATTGTCTGCTTTATTCAGTTCTGTTACTGAATGTCCTGTAGTTCCAGAACCAGCAAAGAAGTCAAGAATAATATCATTTTTATTAGATGAAATCAAAATACATTTTTTTATTATTTCTACTGGCTTTGGGTAATCAAATATCTTTCCCCCTAAGAGATTTTTTAAATCAATAGAAGCTTTTTTATTCCCATCTATATTTTTCCACAAGTCAGATGGCTGTTTCAGCCTTCCTTCGAGATAAAACTTTAGGTATGGCTTCCAAACTGTCAATTCATTTTCTTTAGACTCTTTCCATTCAATCATCCCGTCATTCTCAAATTCTTTATATTTACTTAAGGAACATCTCCACCTGCTTTCATATCCCCCTGGTCCGATTGGAAAAACTTCCGTGTTATTTGGAGCCATTAAGGGAAAATACATACTGGGTCTATCTTCTCTTTTATCTTCCCCGCCCGTTTTCCGTAGAGGTCTAGTTAGATATTGTCCTCTTTGGTCAGATTGGTTATAAATCTGCTTATCATTATCATCAAAATCTACTCCATTAAAATCACCTTGGTCTGTTTTGGAATAAATAATTATGTAATCCAATTCAGAAACTAGCCCTCTAGTACCTTGACCTGTAGGAGTACCTGTTAATCGACTTACTTGCCCTAAAAAGTTCTCTTCTCCAAATACCTCATCACACAACTTTCTTAAATGATGTACCTCATTGTCATCAATAGAAATAAATATCATCCCATCTTCATGCAACAATTGTCTTGCAATAAGCAAACGACTGTACATCATATTCAACCAATTACTGTGAAAACGTCCGTCCGTTTCTATATTAGAATCAATTTTATAGCCATGCTCGGTTATTTCTGCATCTTCCCAATATTCTTTTCTGTCTTGATTAAACTTATCAGAATATACAAAATCGTTCCCAGTGTTATATGGTGGGTCTATGTATATACATTTTATTTGTTCCCGATAGCTTTGGCTTAATAGTTTAAGTACGGCTAAGTTTTCGCCTTCAATAATCAGGTTTTCGCTTTCGGTTGGGTTTACACTTCTGGCTTCGTCATAAATCAATGTAGCATCGGTAGGTGTGAATGCTTCACGTTTAGCGTTGCTCTTGCCAAACCAACGAAATTCATAGCGTTCTGTCTCGTTTATACTATTATAGTCAATTACTTTTTTTAGTTCATTGATATTGAGTGCGCCATCATTGGTAAACAGGTCAGGCATCAACCTTTTAAGTTGTTCTAACCGTTCTTTATTCCAATCGTGAGATTGTACATTTTCCAGTGGATTAATTATATATTCTTGATTGCTCATTATTTTTCTGTTATTGCGTTAATATCATTTACAGATTCGTCTTTAAAAAACATATAGTCTTTTACTGGTGCTTTGTATTTTACGTCTACTCCCAATGCATTGAAATGTTTAACCGCACAAAGAATTTTATACACTTCGCTTTCTTTCAATGCTTTTTTATCATTGATATCGTTAGTTCCTTTAGTTTCAATGACAAAATAAAACTCACTTTCCTTTCCATCTTTCAATTGTTTTCGTTTCATCACAATACCAAAATCTGGTTCATATTCTCCAATTGGTGTCGGAATTTTATAATAGCTAGGGAGTTTTAAGAAACAAATCAGTTCGTCATCACGGTCTGCACCTAAAGCAAACTTTCTTTCTACATCACTATCAATTAACATTTTGTCGAAAACTCCTTTTTGAGGTGTGTCCACGTAACCAGAATCATTAATATTCTTGACAAAATCATCAAATTCAAAAGGAAATGCTTCATTAGTAAGATGATAATCCAAACCACGTAGCATCTCTTCCAATTCGATATTCTTTATTAAGTTTGCTGATTGATGAATGTATTGTGGTGGATTCTTAGCAAAGTCTTCGTGATTGGTTAATTGTTTGACAATTTCAAAAAGAGAATTATAAGATAGACCAGTGTTTTCACTTAGCTCTTCCACTAAATCCAAAGGCGTATAGAAAGCTTTTAGTTTATAGGTTTCTTTTCCTGCAAATTCATCCTGAATACCAGTTTCGCTAATATTCCCGATAGTTCTGCTTGATACTTCTGCCTGATAATCGGCGATTGAAATAGCGTTTAATGCTTCTATACTCCGTGCAATCAAAGCCTGTTCGTTAAAAGCAACCGAAAAGTTTGTTTTCCTAGCCAAAGCTTTCCAAAAACGCTTGAAAGCCTGATTAATAGTTTCATTTTGATTACGTTTAAAACGAACCTCATTTTGTGGTTTGCCTTTATGCGTATGACTCATTCCTGCTCCAGCTTGTGCTGTACCATAAACTTCTTTAATTTCTTCTTGATATTGGGTTACAAAGGTTTCGTATGTTTCGTTTGGAATGACAGTTAATTGATTAACACGTTTTTCTTCTGCTACATCCAAGGCATCATAAACACGCTGTCCGTTTTGATTAACAGCAATACGCAAACCACGACCAATTTCCTGACGCTTTTTGATTTCGGAATATGAATTATTTAGCGTTGCGATGTTGAATATATTAGGATTATCCCAACCCACACCCAAGGCGGAATGGGAAAAAATAAACTCAATTTTATTCGCTACGGAATCTCCATAAGACAATAGCTCTTCTTTGTCTTTTAAAATAGCGTCAAAAACATCTGAGTTTTTACGCATTGAAGTTTCATTGTCGGTAAATTCTCCTTTCCCTGTTTTAGCAAAATAAAATCCCTGAATTCCTTCAATATGTTCATTTGATGGAATTTTTCCATCGTGAAATTCGGGATATAATGTTTTATACTTTTCTATAAACAAATTTTTAATAATAGGTTCATCACTTACGTAGTTAGCTACTTTATCTATAAAAATTAATGAAAGGCATTTAATATCCTGCATCTGTAATTTTTGCTTTTTGGTAAAATGACGGATAATCAGCCATTCCAATTGCAAAGCCCAAATACTCTCTATATTTCCTGAAGTTTGCTTCTCAAAAATTTGTGTTCCATTGGTAAAAGTTACTGACCATTTTTGTGTTCTTAAACTCTTATTGATTCGTTCAATGCTATATTTGAGATAACTTGGATTGTTGGTTATAGCCCCTAGATTATCACCATCTTTCAACCATTTGGTTTCCTTGAATTCTATCTTACCATTAGCAGATTGATGCCACGCTTTAATTTTTGCCCTGATTGGATTTTTACCGTTTTGAATTTCAGTCAATTCTAATTTCAATGTAGCTTCATCGTTCTTTTCAGTGACAGTCAATACCTCAATCTTTTTTACCAAACCTTGTCTGTAACTATCGTAAGGAGTAAGACGGTAAATAAGGTTTTTAACAATTTTATGCGTAGCAGAATATCTTAATTTGAAAAGCGGATTGAGTTTAGCAATTTGTTTAACAGAATTAACCGTATCCATTCCTTCCTGTGGTTCGTCCATCACAATTATCGGGTTTGTTCTTCCGATCGCTTCGATAAACGGGACATTAGCAAATAAATCTTCACGTTTTGATTGATTTAAGATTTTATCTTCGGAGTTAAACGAAGCCAATGTCATAATCATTATTTGAGGATGTTGCTCCTCAATAAAATTTGTTACGTTACTCAGTTTTTTACTGTTGTACTCAAATGATTTTGGAATAAAGCCGTAAATATCTTCCAATTGCTTCTCAAATGTTTTTAATGTCTTTAAAACACCCTGACGGATGGCGACTGATGGTACTAGAATGATAAATTTTGTAAAAGCATAATGTTTATATAGCTCGCAAATGGTTTTAACATAAACTAGTGTTTTACCTGTCCCTGTTTCCATTTCAATTGTTAGCTCTCTGTCCTTCGAAATCTTTGCTGTATTTTCTTCGATTCCATTTTCTATTAAAACTTCCTTCTTATTCTCTAAAACCTGTTCATCAAGTAGGGTACAATTATTAGAGCGAATACCATCAAAACAAGCATTATCAAATGTGTTTTTGATATTGCCATCAAATACTTTAACAATCGATTGAATGGCAACTTCCTGATACTTGAGTTCTTCTAATTTTATTTGCATTAATCGTTGTTATTGGTTTTATTGTTGTATTTAATTTTTTGTTCCGCTACTTTTAAAGCTTTTGTTCCCAAATCCTCATTCTTAATTTCATTTAGAATTTTGTCACTTAAATACTGAATTAAGAGGTCGTCTCTATCTAAATCGAGAATTTCGGCAAGTTTTATGATTTGTTCTTTTGTCGCTTTTCGTTCGTTTCGTTCAATTTTGCTAAGTATGGCGGTATCCACGTCCAATTCTGCACATACGTGTCGTAAAAGTAATCCTTTACGCTCCCTTGCTTCTCGGAGTATTTCACCTGTCGTTGTATTTTTTTTCATTTGTCAAAAGACAATTTTAATTTATAACTTGACTTATTTTGTCAAATATAAGAGATTGTTACGTATATTTTATGATTAATAAATTAAAAATATCTTGTACTTAACCTTAATGGCTCTAATACATATTAAGCATTTCAGATTTATACTGATATTTTAAAGATCATACGCTATAGTGATTGAATAGTTAATAAAATTCTAGGTAATTCTAATGTCTTCTTTTCCGAGGATATTGCTTTTTTTTCATTTGGTTAGCAAACTGTTCTTCTTCGTAATCCTCGCCCTGTGCATCGGGTAACAGGCTAAACAATCCCAAATCGGTATTAGGCGAATGTTCCGGTGAGAGAAACTCAAAAAGGTCTTTTTGCGGTAGGTTCTCTATTCCATTTCCTTTAGAAATGGTGTTATCTTGTATCTTTAATTCGGGTTTATTTCCGTTATTCCACCAATCATTAAATACGTTTGCCGACAAATTTCTGTCTAATTGTGAGCCGTTCCAAACGCTACGGCTTTCGTAGTCTATAAAGGTCATACCGTAAATTCGTCCTTCACTGTTTCTGCGGGTAATCGTATTAATTCCTTGTTCTGTAAGTTGTTTTCTAAACTCCATTTCGTTGCTAGTAGTGTGTATGGCAAGCTCCACCGTATTTTTCAGAACTGCCCTTACAGGCGTGGTTTTCATTTTCTCTTTGGATTTCTCGAAGTGTTTTTGCAGTTGTGCAACGCCTGCATCTTTTCCGAAAAGTGATGCTTTAAAAGGATTGCTTGCCTTATTGCCGTTCTCATCCAAAGCTAAATAGACCAATCCGTTTACAGGTTGTCCGTTCCGTTCGCCTTTGACTTCTTCTGCTGTGATGTTGAACAGAGAAAGCAAAGCATTGTAATTACCCATAGTCGAAAAGCTGTAATTCTTTGGCAAATGGCGAACTACCGAAGCAATCTGACTTTTGATGTCGCCATTTTTATGATTTATAGGCTTGAAAATTTTGTTGACTTGTTTCTGCTCCTGCTCGATGGCTTTGTTTAGGTTATATTTAGTTTCCAAATCCCGACAGATAGCCATTGAGCGTGGGTGGTCGTAATCATCGGGGATTTTCTTGCCGTCAATTCCCACGCAGGTAGAAACGATATGGATATGCGTGCGGTCTATGTCTGTATGTTTGAACACGATATACGGCTGATTGCCGTAGCCCATACGTTCCATATATTCCTGAGCCATATCCGTAAACTGCTCATCGCTGATTTTATCCGAAGGATCTGGGTTCAGCGATATATGCCGTACCGTCTTTTCCGTTTTGATATTAGCAGACAGATATGGTTCAAAGCATTTATTAAAATAGGCAACGGAATACTTACCGTCCACCGTGTCGGGTATCTTGTTCAGCAATAAAACCGCTCCGTTTTCCTTATCCACTTTTTGTTGATTGTACAAAATCGCTCCGTACATATTACTTCCCTTTCCGATTTTTGCAATCATAATTTCACTCTTTATTCAGATATTTCTTTTCAAATTCCTGTGTCAAACGGATAACTTCTTTAGTAACTTGTACCAATTCGATGGTTTCCTTTTCCAATCTAAAAAGGTAAGTTCCTGCTTTTTTCTCGGAAAAATTACGGTACAATATCTTCACAATCTGATTGTAATTTGTTCCGATTGATCGGAACTGACTAAAAAATCGCGTCAACTTTTCGTGATATTCTATTGCATCCATATCCATTTTCACGGTCTTTACCGTCTTTTGAAAGATACAGGCTGTAATAAAATGAGCAAGTGCTTTCATTCTTGACTGGTCAAAGAGGGCAAGAAATTTGGCATTATCCTCCGCATTCAAATTGATGGAATATCGATGAACCGCAGGGTCAATCTTTGGTTTTCGTCCTGTTTTCCTAATCTGTTTTCTGTTTTTCTCTTCCATAATAATCCATTTTAATTTTTAAACAAACGAGCGACTTTGGAGCCGTTTCCAGCCCCCTGCAAGGGCAAGTGCTCTTGAGGTACGGGAATTTATTTCGAGGACCTCAAGAGATAACTTGCTCTGAACAAGGGTTCAGAAAAATCCGTTTTGCCAACGGATTGTAGTTAGCAGGAAAAACCCATAGCTTCCATTACAAATTTCGGTAAGACTATTTGAATAATAGTTATTTACAACAATGACAATGAACGCCAAATTGTGCCACTGACTGCCACCCTGATTAAGATTGGGACTGCTTTTGCGTCCTTTGTATATGTTTAGCCAGCTGGTTACTTGTATCGTTAACGATGTAACCAATCAGCATAAATCCTGATTGCAAATGAGGGTGACTGATAACAAATCAACATACGTGGTTGCTGGCTAATTGCATATTTTTCAGTTAGCGAAACAGCTAATTAAGGGTATGCAAGTGCATAGGTAGATAGGTTGTTACATTGGTACAGAACATACAGCTGACTACTTAACCAACCAAACAGCTAATTGGATATAATATTAAAATTAAGAGATATGATACACGAAGAAAACAAAAATCAGCAACCCGAAAAAGAGAGTTTTTCTATTGAAAATTTCCTAACTGATGAAAAGAAAGAACCTGAACAAGAGCAGAACACTTTACCGCATAGTGATGAGCTTACTGCAATTGAAACAGGCGAAAAATCTGTAGAACCAGAAGATACAAAACCGATTGCAGGCGATACCAAAAGAACCGTTTCAAAACCAAAGAAGCTGACGAAAGAGGATTATTGCGTAACGTTCTTTAGAATCCCTAAAAGAAATGCAAGCAAAGGCAAATCGGTCTATGTACGGCAGGAACATCACGAAACATTTAACAGGCTTACCAACATTATGGGAATTGACAAGCTGACAATTTATGCTTATCTGGATAATATTATCGAATTCCACTTTCAGGAGTTCGGAGAGCTGATTAAGGAAATCTATAACGATAAGCACAAGCCGTTGTTCTGATAACGGTTTGTGTAGGCAAAGAGCCATATAATCTTTTGGATATTCATCCCTCATTGTGCCCATGAACGCCAAACAATGCCACTGACTACCACTTTGGGCAAAGGCTTCGTTTTCGGGATTAAATTCCCGAAAAACGAAAAATCATGCTACACAAAGAAACAGTCAGCAGTGAGATGTGGAAACTTCTCCATGCACTAATGAAAGATGAAATGCTGAAAGATTTTAACCTTGTAGGGGGAACTGCATTAAGTCTACAGATTGGTCACCGATTGAGTATTGATATTGACCTTTTTACAACCAAAGGCTTTGATGAACAGAAGCTATTAAAACATTTAGTCACTCAATATCCTCGGGTATTGATAAACGATATGTTTAATAATACAATCTTACTTGATATAGATAAGATTAAAGTTGATATTCTTTCGCATCAATATCCATGGCAAAAGCCAATTGAAACAAAAGATGGGATACGATTAGCATCCTTAGAGGACATAGGGGCAATGAAACTCCACGCCATATTCCAAAATGGTACACGGATTAAGGATTTTATAGATATGCATTTTCTATTAGAACACCATCCGCTTAGAACCTATTTAGAAGCATATCAAAATAAATATGGTGGTAATCCTGCAATGGCTACATACGCCTTATTGTATCACAAGAATATCGACCACGAAGCAAAAGTTAAGTTGTTAAAAGGTAAAGAGACCGATATGGAAAAAATTAATGAACGCTTAAACAAGGCGGTTCTTAATCCGTCTTTAAAATTTGGACAAATACCCGATCTGCCGAAAAAAGGTAGAGGCTTTAGGCGTTGAAAAATCAGTGAACAACTAAAAAAATCGTATCTTTACTATATGGAATTAAGAGAAAAAAATAACGACATTCCAAATCTTGACCGAGTGTTTTTTTGGGATTTCGACATCGAAGCAATGGACTTTAAGAAAGCCTACAAGACTATTATAGCCCGTATCATAGAACGTGGCGGTCAAAATGAAATTGATGAGCTTGTCCGTTTCTATGGTCATAGCAGGGTTATCAAAGCAATCCGTGACGAAATTTACTTCTTACCCAACTATGCAATTGATAGGGCATTGAGGTTCTTCCCAGAACTTAAAAAGGAAGAAATGTACTGCTATCTGAACCGTAAGGACAAGCCTTACCATTGGATATAAGTTACAACAACAATTTTTATTATCTTATAGATGGATAGGCTGAGAAATCAGCCTATCTTTTTTTGTCATCCAACGGCTTTAGCTTAACAGTTCCAACCCCAATAGCGGAGTTCTTTTTGCTTCTTTTTCTTGCTCTGCAACTTGTCAAGAAAAAGAAATCGGGCTATCCCTAACCTATAGATACAAGGGGTATCCTGCATCTGCTAATTATAGTACTGAAACTCCCTATCAAAAAATATTTTCCAAAACAAAAAAAAAGAAAAAAAAGAAAGCCATTTTAACAAGGCGGACAGGCGAAAAAACCAAAAGGAAACGGAATAAGTCCCGAAGGGTGGCAGGGCAACACAACAAACTCGGCGAAGCCACCATATTTGCCCTGCCATTATGCCGTAAGCTTTTGGTTGGGTGGTGCGGTGGCTGTCTGCCTTATCTTTACTGCCTTTTTATTCTTTTTTTGGAAGTTGATTTATACTTTGCTTAACTTATATTAATTGTGGTTAAAGCAGTTGTTATTTTGTAATTCTGTCAACAGTGATAACCCTGTGTGTGTATGTGTTGATTGTAATCCTAATATTTTTGTAAGTGTTTGTTATATAATAATTTTTACCGATTTTCTGAATGAATTTTTCTGCCGTTTCGCTTATGGCATTAAAAATCAATTTTTCAATTTCAGATTTTGAATAGTCTACTCGTAGCTTTTTATTTATTCTGCCATATACAAGTTCGGTGTAACAGATATTATTTAATATTTCGGTTTTATTGACTTTCATTGCCTATTCTTTAATACAAAACTACAAAATATCTTAACCGTAGATGAATTTATATCAAAGCATTTGGCAATTGAACGCCAAAGACTGCCACTAAAAGCCAAAGGCAAATGAAGCATTCTTTTATGGTTTACATTGGGGGAAATTTTGAACCTATGGCACAAAAAATAACAACCGACAAAGAGCGTAAAGAAAAAGAAGAATCTGAGAAAAAAAAGAATATACCTTTTATTCAGGTCGATAAGGGCAGCGACCCCATTTCCAATTTCATAGCCAACTTTAAACGCCAATTCACAGACACAAAGGGTTTAGGTCTGGGCAGGCTGTTCGGGGGCAAGCGTGCTGAACAAAAAAAACAGACTGCCGAACCTGAAAGCATCATAGGCGCTACCAAAACGGTTATGCGTTCGGGTTATAAAAATGCTGAAAACAATCAGAACGTACAGACCAATAAAAAGCCTGCTTTAAAAATGGACAATTCAAACAAAATACAACAGGCTCGCCCAAAAAACCAAAAACCAAAGTTGGGATTATAACCGAGTATTTGGCAACTAAACGCCAAATGCTACTTCTGACTACAACATTGGAGCAACCTTTATAAGTTGCTTTTACTTTTGAGGATTAAATGATGCGGATATGGAAATAACAGTTTTGGACATTCAGATTTTAAAAGCATTGCACAGAGAAGTAAAGGAAGTTTCTTTATTGATTAAGAAAATCACTACGCCTTACAAGGCATTGCAACAGGCAACGAAATGGCTCGACCAACAGGAAGCCTGCCAACTGCTCAATATCAGCAAAAGAACGTTGCAGACGTATAGGGCAAAAGGCATTCTTGGAGCAACGCAGATCAATCGGAAAACGTATTTCAGATTATCAGAAGTGGAGTTACTTATGCAGGGAGAGCGACCATTAAAAAAGCAAAAGAAATGAAACAGATTGGAGATTCAAACGAAGATATGCTTGCCCTGCTCGAAGCTGTGGTAGGCATCAAAAATGAACTGTTGTATATCAGAGAATATTTCCACCCATTACTAAAAGGGGAAATCTATCTGTCAGGCGAACAGGTTTGCGAGATGTTACACATCAGCAAACGGACATTGCAACAATACAGGGATGACGGACTGATACCTTTTATCAAGCTCGAACGGAAAATCTTGTTTCGTGAAAGCGATATTGTCAAGGTATTGGAAGATAACTATCAGCGTTAGCTGATTAAATGAATGCTTTGAAACTTAACCATATCGGTCAATTAAAAAAACAGCCCACTGCTTAAATGCGGTGGGCTGTGTTGTTTATATTCTACTTAATCTCAAACTCTCCGTAAACATTATTATTTTCCCTTGTCTTTTGATAGTCGGAGTTCAGATAATATTTGACAATTCTGTATTTGCCTACTTTATAACTGATTTGGTCTTTATATAATTTCTTTTCAAAACTCTCTGTATCGGTTGGTTTTAGTCGCCAACCAAGGTCGTTAAACGCAATACCCTTTGGCGAAATGTCTTTCCATTCGTTTTTCTCGTAATTTTCAATCTGATAATGCAACCCTGTAGTGATAGTATCATTTGTATTGTTTATTATTGTAACCTTTATAGTATCTGGGATTTCTGAAAGTTTAAAAACATTTGGCTCTATAGATAATGATACAGACTTATCCTCAACATCATTTACTTTTTCTTTTTTGGATGATTGTTCTTCTTCCTTTTTATTTTGGTTACAACTCAATAAAAGTGTTGCTGAAATTATAAGTAGGATAAGTTTTTTCATTATTCTATTTTTTGTCATTGTTTCTACCAATTGCTAAAATACAAAAAAAGCCAACGTATAATAACATTGACTTTCTTTGATTACTTTTATAGACTTCATAGTTGAGAAACAAAAGACTGTTCCATTCCTTTAAATTTATGCGATACCTTTTGCATATCCTTTCCGACTTTCTCGTTGAGTATTTTGGCGTAAATCTGCGTAGTGGCAATGTTTTTATGCCCCAACATTTTACTCAAACTCTCCAATGGAACACCCTCACTTAAAAATAGTGTGGCAAAGGTATGGCGTGCCAAATGAAAGGTTACTTTCTTCTCTTTAAGACACTCAATTTGTTTGGATATTCTTTTCAAGCTGTCATTGCAGACCGTATTTGAGGGGACAGGAAAAACCTTTCCGTCCTTTGACAGTCCTGCATATTTTTCGATAATCATTTTTGGAATATCCAACAGCATTACATTGGATGATGTTGCCGTTTTCTTTCTGCGTACGATTATCCACTGATTGCCATCAAAAAAGTCTTGAATATTACTGTTTCTAAGCCCTTTCATATCTGAATAGGAAAGACCTGTAAAGCAACTGAAAACAAATAAATCCTTAACCAATTCGTCTTTCTTTTTATCACAGTTGAACGTTACGAGCTGTTCCAATTCATTACGCAATAGATAACCACGGTCTTTATCCTTTTTGGTATTCTTGTACTCGCTGAACGGATTAAAAGCAAGATGCTTTCTGCTCATTGCCAATCGGCAAAGTGTAGTAAACCCAATCATATACAGCCAAATGGTGTTGTGTGTTAGGCTTTGGTCGTCACGAAGGTAGTAATCAAAGTCCTGCACAAAATCAGGAGTAAGGTCGTTAAAAGACACATCGGAATAACCGTATTTTGCAAAGGCAAAATTTCGAAGATGTTTCAAAAGTATTTTGTATTTACTGCGTGTGCCATTTACCCGAAGTCCACTATTAACCTTTTTCTCATAGTCGGATAGGAACTGGTCATAAAATTTGAAAAAGGTCAGTTCTCCGCTTTCCATACCAAGAACGGCATTTTTAAGTTTAGCACTGTTTACAGCCCCCTCGTTCTTCAGGATTTTGGAATAGCATTCCTCAATACCCGAACGAATTTTGTCAAGTTTGCTGTTCGTGGCTTGGGCTTCTCGGCTTTTACCTAAAACCCTGCCGTACTTCAAATCCCAATTTGTTGCGGAAATATCCAGCTTTGTACTGAATGCAGACTGTTTGCCGTTTACGGTAATCCTGCACATAACAGTAACTTTTCCGTTTTTCTTTGGGGCGTTCTTTTTAAGGTAAAACAATACCTTAAACGTTGATTTTTTTGTCGTTTCCATACTCACAATTCTTAATGATAAAATTAAACCTATGTGAGCTACGGAACAATATGAAAAACTATGCAGAAAGCTGAAATACAGTATTTTAAAACGATTGTTTTTAATGTTTAAAAGTAACGTTTTAGTAACCTTACTTTTGCCAAACCTCGCTTTTTACTGCTTTTTACCTCATTACCAAAAAATCATAAAACGGCTGTAAAGTCTTTATTTACAACCGTTTTACCTGTTATTAATCTTTGATGTATTTTTACTGAAACTTTATTTTATAAAAACAGTATCAAAGCTGAGTTTTAGTATTGATGTGTTGCTTTATCTATTTATATCTTTTTTATTGTGTTTTGTTATCTTATTACTTATCGAATTTTTAATAAAAAAGGAGAATGTAATTGTTTTAACCTTAGAAAATGAGGACTCCGAAAAAATCGGTTATGATATGGGAGAAATAGAGCCTATTCATTTCACAATAAATCTTTATAAAGGGAAACCTACCTATTGGGGACACTTTGTAGAGTTAAATGACGTTAGTGGTTATAATGGTAAGTTCATTTTTGAGTATGATAAGGAAATCCTGAGGCGTTTTCCTGAAGAACAAGTCTCGTATACACATAAATATTATTTTCTTCCAGGGAAGAGCTCAACGCTATTTAAAGACCTGTTAGATTTTATTTGGCTCACAGGCTGATCCTGTGAGAAATCAGCAATCCTAAATTGCTGATTAGTTGTATCTACTTTTGCTATCTCTGACTGATTGTGAATTCTATTATTAAAGCTGCAAAGCATGAATGGCTCTGCAGCTTTAATAAGATTTAACCTTTTACATCTTCAAGAGATGCACCGAAATTGATATGCAAAACATTTCCGTTAGGTGTCACCAACGCGGGTACGGACTGAATGCCTGCTTTTTCGGCTTCCGGGATTCGGGTTCTGTCTTCTCCGATATTTACAACTTCAACATTAGTTTCACCGATAAGATTAATGATGTCTTGTTCTGCACTCACACAAACCGGACAGCCGGCATGATAAAAAATTGATTTGTTCATAGTAAAATGAATTAGAAAATGATGACGTTATTGTCGAATCAAAATTAGTCAGGTTAACGAACTGTAACCTGATCCAGAATTTAGAAAAAGAATAAAAACTGGAGGGTTACATAGATTAATTTACGACGTTTAGATTGATATGAGATGTTAGATGGAACTTCCACGGGAATGTGTTTTATTGGCAAAAAAATAGGATAGGTCTAAAAATCGATGTCTAATTTATATATTAGTACAATAACAAGATTCTATCACAATGCGTATTTCAAAATTCAGTATTCACTTTCTTTTTCTTTTTGCTTCGCTGTTTCACTTACCTGTCCAGGCACAACAATCAGAAATCCAGTCATTGGTTGTGTCGTTTTTAGATACTGTTGAAAACAAGTCCTATATGAACAATACAGTGAATTGGGATTCTCTACGGCCGGTAATATTAGAGGAAACAAAAAATATAACTGAATTAAGTAAATTAAAACCCATATTCGAAAAGATTCTAAAAAGTTTGAATGATGCACATTCATCACTGTTTTTTGATGAAAATGTTAGTGGTAACGAATCAGAATCAAACCTGTTTGAGAAGCTCGCTAAAACTACGGATCAAGAAGCCGGACTACCCGAAAAAGTCTTTTCAAGTAGTCTGTTGGAAGGAAATTATGGCTATATTAAACTTCCAGATGTTTTTTATGAGCAAAGGAAATACATTGATACTATAAAACAGCAAATTCAGACATTGGATCGATTGAACCCTAAGGCCTGGATAATTGATTTAACAGAAAATAATAGCGGTGGAAGTGTATTTCCGATGATCTGGCATCTTGCCAATTTAATCGATACCGATTATACCTATTCTAACATAGATAATAAAGGTAAAGAAGAGAGGGTTCCTACAAAACTAAATAATCTTTCAAAAAAAGAACAAGAAACACTTAAATTATTTGATCTCCAATATGAGCAAAATCCAGCCATTGCTATCAAGAATAATCGTGTTCCGATTATTGTTCTTACAAGTGGATTAACAATCAGTGCCTCGGAATTCCTGGTTGCTCATTTTAAGGGACAAAAGAACGTAAGAATTGTTGGTCAGACGACCTCAGGAAATACCTCATCAAACTACCCCTATATCCTTGGTGAAAATTTCCAGATAAATTTGACTGTTGCAGTCCTTCAGGACAGGACGGGCAAAATATATAAAATCAAAGAAGGAATAAAACCTGATATTCCTTTAGAAATTGACCTGGCCCAACAATTAAACCTAAAAGAAATCAAAACATATAACGAGTGGCTGCTGGCTGTAAAAAAAGCGAAATCCCTGTATCTGAATAAAGCAATTGAAGTGATAAAATCTGAAAAATTTTGATTTTTTAGATAGAAGGAAGGCTACAAGTTATATATAGACATAGTAAAAGAACTTTTCTATGTATTTTGAATAAACCTTGCGAATTTTCGCTACAACTGTAATACCTGATCATAAACAAGAAAAGCCCATCGTTAGATGAGCTTTCTTGTACCTAGGGCGGGAATCGAACCCGCACTCCCTTAACGGGAACAGGATTTTAAGTCCTGCGTGTCTACCAGTTCCACCACCTAGGCAGGTGATATTGTGGAGCGAAAGACGAGATTCGAACTCGCGACCCCAACCTTGGCAAGGTTGTGCTCTACCAACTGAGCTACTTTCGCTTGTAACGTTCCGAGCAGTAGCTCTTTCCGTTTTGGTGATGCAAATATAGAGAGAAAAACGGAATTGCAAAATTTATTTATCAAAAATATATTGCTTTTAATACTAATGTGCTCAATCTGTGCGAGATAATTTTTATGTATAAAAGTGCTCTGGGACTTCGCAGACTTTGTTTTCCGGAATATCGCACAGAATATGCAGGACCGGATAGTCTGTAAGAAGTAAAGATTGATGATCTGATAGTTATTAAAAGCAACTAAATTGCTTTTAATGTTGGTGATTGTTACTTTTGTATGCTATTTAACGGATGCAGATATGGAGGTAATACAAAAAAATAAAAATGCTGATGGGAAGAACTTTGCTGCAGCACATCAATTGCATAATAACAGTATAGATATATGCGAAGTTTGCGGATCAGTAAAACATACCGTTTTCCAGAATTTTCTTTCCATTGTACCGCTGGAAATGATTAAATCCTGTCAGCGTAATGTTCCATTTCACAGCACAAGAAAAGGTTTTTACAGCATGATTCTGATTACTAAAGGCAGCGCTACCGAAACAATTGGATATAAAACCTATACTTTTGAAGCAGGAACGTTGTTTTTTATTCCCGAAAACACGCTGCATAAAATACAGCATTGGTCTCCGGATATTGAAG
This sequence comes from Sphingobacterium spiritivorum, assembly GCF_016725325.1. NCBI lineage: Bacteria > Pseudomonadati > Bacteroidota > Sphingobacteriia > Sphingobacteriales > Sphingobacteriaceae > Sphingobacterium > Sphingobacterium spiritivorum. The sequence goes on along the minus strand of NZ_CP068083.1, from coordinate 2,496 downwards.
GATATCATTGCAGCTTTGATTCGGAATATTTTTTACTCTGCCTGAAAAATCAGATTAAACTCATGGAATATCCTTTTTTTTTTCCGGATAACGATCCTTTTGTGGCTCTTCATGAAACAGAAATGGCGCAACTTGTACCCTTGTTTGATAAGCTGAAACAGGAATACACAAACCGTCAAAACTTTAACGATGATCTGCTTACACGGCTTTATCTTAATGCACTTCTGCTGGAAGTAGGACGCATGTATATACAACAAGCTGCAGAAACAGTGACGCATTCGAGGCAGGAGCAGCTGGTCAGTAAATTCAAGCGGCTTGTACATGCTCATTTTTTAACCTACAGACAGGTATCCGATTATGCAGATCTGCTTTTTGTTCATCCACATTATCTTAATGATATGGTCAGAGCAATCACCGGACAGTCTGCAAGTAATTTTATCTATCAGCATTTACTGGCCGAAGCCAAATCGCATCTCGTACAATCCGATGATACCATTGCACAGATCGCTGCCCGTCTCCGTTTTTCAGATCAGTCTTATTTTGGTCGTTTTTTCAGAAAGCACGCTGGTGTCACTCCGGCACAGTTTCGGCAGCAGCATATACAAGCAACCTAAAATCTGTACTTTGTACCATTTCTTCAGTACTGTGTCTCTTTTAACAACCGGCTGTGATCCTGAACTTTGTATTGTTAAATAAAGAACAAATTTTAAAATAAGGAAATCTGTTATGGAGATACAAGTAAATGAACTTTTCTTTTTGGTATTTGCAGCATTAGCATATGTTATTCTGCAATCATTATTTATCCTTGGCGTACGTATAGCTGCAAAAGGAGGGACGGAAGTTCTTCCTGACGGAAGAGATAAAGACAGTGAAATGATCTTATATCCGTTGTTTAAATACCTGACCCGTGTACGAAAAGTAAAGGTATATTACGGTGGTGAACAATGGAATATACTGTTCGGTAAACTGCAACAAAAACTGAAAGACGATACATTGATAAATTCCGGTAATGGTCTGATCTGTGAAAACAGTTTAGCGGAGCCAGAGGAGAGGATCAACCAGGCGTTGAAAGCGATCGACGATAAGATCAGCATAGAAACGGATGATAAGGGACTGATCCGCTGCTACAAAACAGATGAAGAATATGTCGTGAATAAATATCTTCGTAAACCCGTAATCCAATGTCCGATCTGCATGGCATCCTATTGGAGTGTATTCGGATACTGGATCCCTATGTTTTACTTTTTCGGATTTCAGATCTGGATTGTATATTTTGGGGTTTTGAATATCTGTGCTGTATCCTGTGTCAATTGGTTATTGTGGATGCGCGGCAGTGCGCACGAAGCACTGATTATGAAAGGAAAATAGAATATTAGCATACGGGTAGTGCTCTTCAGGTCTGCTACCCGTGATTATATTTCAGATAGATTTGCTTTACTTTGTCCTGCTCCTCACTCCCTTTGCGGATCATCCGGTCTCTGTAGCCCGGTAAGCCTATCTTCTTTTCCTGTCTCTTGTTTTTCAGGATATTGAGATAAGCTATCTTGCCGAATACTGTATTCCGTAGTCCAAGGAGTTTGCAGGAGTACTTTCCAAGTAAGAAGTTATTGTAGTAAAGATGTATTTCTTTCATCAGCATTCGCCCTAAAGGGGAGGGAGGAAAGAAAGCTTTTACAGGTTCTTCTTTCAGTGCCAGAGCAAGGGATTTTGAATCTTCATCCCCGTCAGCCTGTGTCATCGTCCAATAATAAAGAGCTTCTATAGCTTGCTCTTCCGTATCCGGCAAAAGATGAAGCGGAATGCCGATAAGGTAGCCAATGTACTTCCAGAAGTGAAATAATCCTTTCACTTCCTGGGCTGTGGGCGCATACCCCATCCGGCGTAAGCCAACGATAAAGACCAGCGAAAACCCTAAATTGGTCGCTAATAAATCCCATGTGTTGACAGGCATTCCCCATTTGTCCGCATCCCAGTCAGTAGAATGCAGAATGTTGACCCGGGAGAAAGAATGAATAATACGGGTAAGAATAACATTTTGAAAACCTTCTCCGTCAGCATCAAAAGCGCCTGGTCGGGTAATATTGACCCAGAATGTCACGGTATCTGTCAGTCGCTTTACAGCTCCTTTTTTGAGTGCACCGGTATAGATAAGAGGTTTGTTAATAGCCGAAGATTCATAGCCACCCATAAGGCAGTAATCCCGAAGAACAATCAGCGCACTGATGCCCGGGCGTCTGCTGAGTTCAGCACCAACGCAGAGCAATTCTTCATTCACCCAATCCGGTCGCTGCTCAAAGGAGTCAAAAAATGACTGCAAAACGGCAGCATCTGTGCCGGAATAATGCTGTCTCTCTTTCAGAAAACGCATCACCTCTTCATTCCCTTTTTTAAATCCTATATGCTGATGAAGCTGTTGGACAAGATCATCACAGCTATCATCTGTTTCGAAGAGGAGGGGTATATATTGATCAGCATGCTTTAAGGGAGGGGTATATC